>JBNLDK010000186.1:0-9336 GCA_050304295.1 Polyangiaceae bacterium | reverse complement strand
CCCCGCTCAGATCGATTTCCGATCAATGGTCAGCTGTCCCAGACCCCTCCCCCGCCACTTCGCACCCCCACTCGCCCTCCCACCCGGTCATGACCGGGTGGGGCCCGCGGGCGGCGGGGCCCCGGGTCCCCCTCCCCAATCCCAAAAATGACCTCATTGTGAGGTGCTCGAGAATCACGATCGGTCATTCCGCGGGCCGCCACGGGGCGGGACCAGCGACGCGGGGGCCTCCCCCAGGGAGCCCCGCAATCAGCTGGTGGGCGTGCCGTGGAAGATGGTGGTCAGCGCCTCGGCCTCGAACTTCCCCACCGCCCAGGCCTCGTCCACGATCCGTGCCTCGCGAACCCGTACCAAGGGGTCGAACTCCTTGAGCATGTCGGCGAGGCAGATCGCGGCAGTGGCGGCCGCGGTCAGCGAGGCAATGGAGGAGAATTCCCCCATATGCGTGGAGACGTGCGACTGCCACAAGACCACGTTGGCGCCCATCTCGACGGACCAGTCGAGCTCCACGGCGCCCGTCGTCAGCTCCGAGTAGAGGTCGAACAGCTCCCCGGACCGTCGCGCCGCGCGAACACCCGAGGCGCGAGCCAGCAGCAAGCCGCGACCCTCCAGCAGTCGCTCGGTCGCCAGCAGCTCGAGCAGATCTCGACGCACGGGTTCGGGAGCCCGGATCTCCACCTCCGCGTGGGCCAGCTGACCGTGCCAGCCGTCGTGGCGGCTGACATTGAGCCCCTGGATCTCCGCGTAGGCTCGCCACAGCAGGCGTCGATTCCCGCGCAGCACGTTGAGCACGAACCGGTGGAAGGGTCGCAGCGAGGGCCAGGTGGTCTGGAGCCACGACTCGGGAGCGCCGAGCGCCTCGGCGACGCCGGGCAGGGGTTCTCCATCGGGGAGTCCGCTGCGCCCGATCAGCTCGATGTGCCGCATCGGGATGTGACGCAGCAAGGAACGCGTGACGTGGGGATCGACGACGTCCCGGGCCCCCTCCTTGGCGATCGCCCAGCGCACGTCGCCGGGCAGCTCCCGCCAGGCCTTCAGCGAGAGCTTGTGGCCAGCAGCGCGGAAGAAGCGCACCGCGGCGAGCGGGGGGCGCGATAGATCCTCGCCCAGGTCCTCACAGGCCAGCACCGAAACGATTTCTCGGGCGTCGATCATCAGTCAAAGACTCTAGTAGAACCGCCACCGTTGTGGAACGGAGGACCCCGGCCGTCGCGCGCATTCCGGCTTCCGTGCTTGTCTTGCGCTCACTCCTGCTGGCCGCGACTCGTCGCGACGCGCCGCCAAGACGCGATGGGACTCCGCCACCGCCGGATCGGCTCCTCCACGAGGTGGAAGGACACCCAGGCCAGCGCAACGACCGCGACCACCCGCAGCAGCAACAGCACCGGCTCGGAGATCGGGTACGCCACCCGCAGTCCGGCCGATGCCTGCAGGATCGGGTAGTGGTAGAGGTAGATGCCATAGCTGAGCCGACCCACCATCACCAGCGGTGGGAGCTGCAGCAGGCGTGCGATCCAGCCCTGCGGCGCCGCGCTGAGGTGAGCGATCAGCGCACCGGCGAGCACCGCGACGAGCGTGTACGTCCCATAGTGGAACACCGCGTGTCCGCGTCGCCACCACCCGATCCAGATCAGTCCCAGGAGCGCCACCGCGGCCAGCCGGGCGAACGCGGCTTGGCTCGCCACCCGCGCCGTCTCCGGACGATGGCGCTCGAGCATGGCCACGAGGCCACCCGTCAGCAACACATCGACCCGGGTCAACGTCGAGGAGTAGGCGCCGAGGGGGGTGCCGAAGGGAAACGCCCAGACCCGCAGGAGGGCAAAGACAACGATGGCAACCAGCGTGCCCACGATGGCAGCCCGCCGCCGCGACTCGCGAACCCAGAGGGGTCCGATGACGAAGGGCCACACCAGGTAGAACTGGACCTCGATGGCGAGCGACCAGGTGGGTCCGAGCGGATCGAGCCCGGCAAATCCCTGAAACGCCGCGACCCAGTTGCTGACGTAGAGCACCACGGGCAGCGCCGCGCGCCAGAAGGGAACCTGTCCGCCAGCGCGCTGCCACAGCGCCGCCGCCAGCAGCAGCGAGAGCCAGAGCGCCGGCAGTAGCCGCCGCGCCCGCCGCCCGAAGAAGCGACGCCACTGCACTCCACCGTGCCGCTCCACGTCCAGACAGATCAGGTGCGTGATCAGGTAGCCGCTGAGGACGAAGAACACGTCCACTCCGACGAAACCGCTCGGCGCAGCCCCGATCCGACAGTGATACAGAAACACCAGCGCGATGCAGATGGCACGCAGCCCGTCGAGCGCGGGCTGGTATCTCACGCCGGCGCGTCCTCGTCCTGAGGATCGGCGTCGGAGGCGGGTCCGTCACTCGAGCTCGGCGCCCGCCGCCACCAGCGCCGGTACGCCGGAAGCTGGTCGATGACCAGGGAGCCGAGCATCAAGACGAGCATCACCGCGAGGCACCAGCTCATGTGCACCATCTGGGCGTTGTATTCCGTGGTGATGTGCTCGGTGAGCAGGCACCCCACCACCGCCCCGAAGGCGGCGACGACGCGCGTGACGTCCGTGTCCTTCGCCTCGGTCGTGAAGAAGACGACGGGCAGCAGAGCGAGGTGCAGGTAGTAGTAGTTGGCCGGCGCGGAGAGGCAGAAGACGGCACAGGTCCCGACCAGCAACGCAGCCTGCCAGGGCTTCATGCGCAGGGCCAGCACGCAGGCCAGCGCGGTCATCCCGAAGCGCACCGGATCGCCGATCCACGCGTAGCGCGCGTAGGCCGCCTTGTAGGTCGCCTTGGCGAGCGCGAGGTCGGTCAGCTCCGGCGGCATGGTGGCGTCGATGGCCCGGAGATCGCTGAGGTGGATGATGAGCCGCTTGAAGCCGAGGTGGTTCGCCCAGATGTGGTCGGTGTGGTTGGCGATCTTGTGGACGAACTGTCCCCAGTAGGCGGGATCGAACATCACCAGGCTGAGGCCCGCGAGGACCACCACCGGCAGGGCCGCGGCCACCAGATACTCGACGAGCGCTCGCCGCTGGGTCCGATCGCGGTACGCCTCGAAGGCGAGGGCCAGACCAGCCCCCGCAAGGAACACGACGGGGAACACGCGGAAGGCGGTGGAGAGCCCCATGAAGAACCCCGCCCAGCGGAGCCGGCCGCGCTTCAGGGAGGTGACCGCCGCGAGCAGGAAGAAGAACCAGGTGTGGCGGAGAAAGTCCCAGCCGATCCACTCGAAATCGGTCAGCGCATTGTTCCCGAACACGATCAGGTACGCGCAGGCCGGATACGGCCCGAAGGCGCGCCAGACGAGCCAGGTGCCGAGCCCGAAGACGAGCGCGAAGTCGATCAGCGGAAATAGCTCGAGCGTCGTCGCGTTCAACGGCACGGCGTTCGCGAGCAGGGTCGGCCCCACGACCCAGGTGGGCGGCGGGTTGAATCCCTGGTCGTCGACCATCTTGCGCCACATCGGGATGGTCGCCTTGCGAAACGAGACGAGCGTCTTCACGTCGCCCCGCAGCTGAGCCCAGCGGCGCTCCCCGAACCGCGCCCGGAGCTCGGGTCCCTCGACCTCCCGCAGGTGCTTCAGATCCTTGCCCAGGGTCGGGTTCGAGAGGTCGCGAACCTTCTCGATCTGCTCGACGGGGGTCTGGATCTCGCCGCTCTGCTGGAGCTCCCAGAGCGCGACGTACACCGCATCGTAGGCCTTGTAGTAGCCCGCCTCCGGGAAGTACTTCGAGCCGAAGTAGTAGTGATAGACGTCGTGGAACTGGTAGCGGAAGGGGTAGCCGGCGTGCTGGTGCAGCTTCCCGAAGCGGAGGTAGATCCCCCCCGACATGATCGCCACACCCACGAGCATCGACAGCGCGATCTGGTAGAGCCGCTGCTGGCGCCGATACCCGTGGACCATCGCGCTCACGACCAGCATCCCGCCCACGAGCAGCAGCACGAGACGCAGCGTTTCCTGAAATGGGGTCAGCATCAGCGGAGGTGGCGCGTGGCGGGCTTGGCAAGTCGCGGCGAGCTGTGGTGTGTCACGACTGGGCGGAGGTTGACAACGGTCAAAGGTATCCTCAGTCGCCACGCCCGGCGACGGATCGCCTGAAATTTCGCTCACGTTCGGCGAATCTCGCGGGAAAGCCCGCTCCCCGCCTTTGCCCCCCCCGGAGCGTTCCACTATCCTCCCCAGGTGTTCTTGGTTAGCGGTCGTCTTGGTTCTGCTCTGACTTCTCTACTGCTGGTCGCTGCGGCTAGTTGCAACGACAGCAACGGATCGGACCCGTGTCGGATGGGGTATGAGCAGTGCTACGGGTACTGCGTCCCGATCGGCTCCTGCGCCACCTTTTGCTTGGAGGGGTACGAGTTCGTCAACGGCACCTGCCTGCCGCTGTGCCCTGCCGGGCAGGAGCACTGCGGCGCCGACTGCGTGGACGCCGGGAGCTGCTGCCAGACCGGAGAAGAGCTCTGTCACGGAGCCTGCGTGACCCGCGGCACCTGCGACGCTGGGACCGGCGGCGCCACCGGAAGTGGCGGAGCGAGCACCGGTTCCGCTCCCGCCACCGGCGGCACCCTCATCCTGCCAGGCACCGGCGGCATCGAGAACGTCATCATCCCCGCGAGCTGCAACGACACTGGCTCCGGCTCCGGGGCGTTGAACGACGCCTACGGGCGCACCAGCATCCAGGCCGGGTCGAAGACCTACATCCTGCAGGCCAACTGGTGGGGCAACTACAGCAACCAGACAGTCGGCTACAACGGCCTGGGCTTCACCATCAACAGCAACACTCCTGACGACGGCGACCACACACCGGCGGGCTATCCCTCCCTGTACCTCGGAAGCTACTCCGGGCAGGGAGGCCCCGGCAGCAACCTGCCGCGACAGATCTCCGCGCTCTCGGCCGTCCCCACCGAGTTCTGGACCAACCTCACCCGGCAGAACCACGCCAACTTCAACGCCTCCTACGATGTCTGGTTCACCGCCAGTGGCGGTAGCCTGCCCTCGAGCCAGTACAACCCGGGCAACGGCGGCGCCTACCTGATGGTGTGGCTCAACAACCCGGCCAACGAGAGCCCCCTGGGCGGCGCGTCCGGACCGGTGCGCGAGGTGTTCGGCGTCGAGGGCCGATGGACCGTGTTCCGCAGCAGCTCTGCGGGTCCAGGTGGTCTCCCGATCGTGTCCTACGTCGCCGAGACACCGATCGATGGACTCGCGTTCGACCTGAAGGCGTTCATCGACGATGCCGTCGACATCGGGATCCTCAACCGGAACATGTACCTCAGCGTGATCTTCGCCGGCTTCGAGGTCTGGAGCGGCGCCAGCGGCGCTCAGGTCACGAAGTTCTGCGCCGACGTTCGGTAGCCAGCCCGCGGTCGATCCCCGTCGCCGGTCGCCGAAGTCCGGGGGGGCTGACGCCCGGCCGGGTATCGCTCACTCGCGTCGCGAGCCGTCCCCGCGCGGTCAACACGCCGCCCAGCACATACCACGCGAGACAAAACGCCGCGGGCCACCCCATCGGGGCGGCCCGCTCCCAGCGTTCGTGCGCTGTGGCCTACTGGACGTAGACCGAGGTGACGATAATCGTGTCGGTGATCGGCGCCACCGCAACGTCGACACCGTCGCTCTTCGAGGGCTGCAGAGCCGCGATCGACTCCAGGGGCTCGTTGGCGTAGTAGGCGCCCGCGTTGTCCCAGCAAGTGGTGTTGAAGTCGGTCAGCGGAATGCAGCCGCCACCCGGATCCACGTTGGCGCACCAGCGGTCGTTGGCGTTGGTGGCGCCGGTCGGGCCCTGGATCTGGATGCGCTCGAAGCCGGTGCCCGTGATGCACACGGAGCTGAACGTCGGCACCAGCGTGCCCTTCGTTTCCTCGCCCTCGGCCTGATTGACGTTGCAGCCGATCATCGCGATGTCGTCCCAGGAGGTGCCCGGCAAGTTGTAGGGGCAATTCAGGCCGGTGGTCTCGACATCGCAGTCGGTGTCCACGCCACCCACCTGCTGGAAGCCGAAGCAGTAGCCCTTGATGGTGCCATCGTCGATGTAGTTGGCGGCCAGCGGAGCGGCGTTCGTCGTGGCCGTGTTCGTGGCCGGTACGTTCGTGGCGGGCGCGTTCGTCGCCGGCGCGTTTGTCACGGCGTTCGTGGCGGGCGCGTTCGTCGCCGGTACGTTCGTGGCGGGCGCGTTCGTCGCCGGCGCGTTCGTCACGGGCGCGTTCGTCGCGGGCATGTTCGCGGTGGCCATGTTCGTCGTGGTGGAGCTGTCGTCGCCGCAGCCAGCACCGTAGGCGAGGACGAGAGCACCGACCGCCAGCACGCTACTCGTGAAGGTGATGAGCTTGGTATTCATGACTTTGACCGGGACCTTTCCAAAGAAAACGCTTAATCGTGTCGAGCCGAGCGAACCGGGCAAGCGTCGGTGGAGCGTAGCTGCTCCTCGAGGCTCGGACAAAGAGGAATCGGGCGCCACTCCCGACCCGGCTCGGTGCGGTAGCTTGCCCCGCCGCATCGCCATTGCAAGAACAGAATGCAAATACGAAGACTGCACGCTGAGTACAAGAATCCAATCTGCGCACAGGAGTGGTTGCCAGCTGGCGGGCAAATCGCCGCAAGTCACCGACCAGAAAGCGGTTCGGCGGGACCTGACGCTGCGTCACAATCACCGCACGCGTCACAATCGTATCAACTTCTCGGGAGCACTTTGGAATGCGGATCTTCGTCGACTCGCCAGTTCGCGAAGCCAACGCTTGTCTCTCCGCGAAGCGCGAGTCCCAGCCGGAGCCAGCGCGCTTCGGACCGAGTGATGCAGCGTGAGACGCCCCGCTCGACGTCAGCCGCGCCGCGGAGGTAGTTTCCGACGAGCCGCCCACCGAGGCGCAGGCCAGCGAGAATCCGCGAGACCGGGACCAGACGGGGTGTGGCGTCACTGGCGTGGCAGCGAGCGATGATGCGGGGATTCGAACCAGGAGGGGCTGAGAGCGCGTTGCGAGCGGACAACCTCCGCGCGATCGGCGTGCTGGGGCTCGTCACCGCATCGCTGCTCTGGCTCGCCGCCGCGGCGCTGCTCGCACCCGATCGTCTCGCGTGGGTGGCAGCGGGGCACCTCGCACCCACGCCACGGCTCACCCTCCTGGGCATCGTCGGCGGCGGCACGCTCCTCACGCTCGTGGCCGGGCTGGGGTTCGTCCTTCGACACCCGGCGGGCGCGCCGCGCCTGCACTCCTGGGCGCGCCTGCTCGCCCCGCTCGCGCTGGCGGGTCTGCTCCCGCTGCTGTTCGCGCGACCGGCGTGGCCCGACGAGATGGGCCTGCTGATCGCCGCTGGCGGCGCGGGTCTTTTGCTGTGCCAGTTGCTCACCCCGGCCCTCGAGGAGCTCGAGGTCGCGAGCTGGTTCCGGGGCCTCTCCCCGGAGCGCGCGCGCCGGCTTGGCTGGCTGCTCACTGGCCTGCTGGCCCTGTTCTATGCCGTCGCCGTCTCGCGCCTCACGATCATCAGCCACCTCAATCTGGGCACCCGCCACTCGGACCTGAGCGAGCTGCACGGCGTCTTCTACAACACCCTCCACGGGCACCCCTTTCGCTCCCCCGCCGCCTTCGGCGACCTCCGCGACTGGGCGTTCCTGCGCGTACACGCCGTCTTCATCGTGTATCCGCTGCTGCCACTCTATGCGCTCGCCCCGCGCCCCGAGACACTCCTCGTCCTGCAGGCAGTGGCCGTCGCCCTGACGGTGCTTCCGCTCTACGCCTTCGCCCAGCCCCGGGTCGGCCCGGCGCTGGCGGTCGGCTTCGTCGCCGCGTTCCTCCTCTGGCCCGCCGTGCAGCGACCGAATTTCTACGACTTCCACTTCCTGGCCCTCTCGCCACCGCTCGTGATGACCGTGATCTGTCTCGTCGATCGCTGGCGGGGCGCCGACCTGCGACGCCCGGGGCCCGCGCTCGCGCTCGCTGGCACCACGCTGCTCGTCCTCATCACCCGCGAGGATCTGAGCGTGGGTCTGGCCGCGCTGGGACTGGTGGTGGCGCTGAGCGGCCGCAGCCTGGCCCTGGGTAGCGCGCTGGCGGCGGTGTCGACTGCCTACTTCGTGGTCGTCAAGCTCTGGCTGATGCCGCAGTTCGGCAGCTACTGGTTCGCGGGTCTGTACCAGCAGATCGCAGCGTCCGGCTTCGAGGGAACGACGGGCGTCATCGTCGGCCTGCTGAGCCACCCGGGGCGCGTGCTGCCCTTCGTGCTCTCGCCCGAGAAGCTGCTGTACGTGATGCACCTCGCCGCGCCGCTGGTGTTTCTCTGGTGGCGCCGCCCCTGGCTGTGGCTGGCCCTGGTGCCGGGAGCCCTCTTCACCCTGGTGGTCACCGACCGCGGACTCTGGATCCAGTTCCAGTACGCCTACTTCTTCGCCCCCTACGTGATCGCCGCCAGCGTGATCGGTGCCGAGCTGGCGCTGCGGCCCGCGAGCCCCGGCCCCACCGACGCGGGCTCGACGCCCGACGCGACCGCTGCGGCCGGGGTCGCCCCCGGCGACCGCACGCGGCGCTGGGCACTGCTCGGGGGCCTGCTCTTCGCGTCGGTGATCGCGAGCTCCCACTACGGCGCCCTGCTCGGCAATCGCACCATCCGCGCCGAGTTCGGCAAGAAGCAGCTCTCGCATTCACCCGAGGCGCGCGCTCGCTACGCCCAGCTGCAGGAGCTCATCGCCCGGCTGCCCCCCGACGCCCCGGTGACTGCCTCGGAGTACGTCAGCCCTCACGTGTCGAACCGCCTCGACGTCTTCCGGCTGCTGTGGGGGGTCCCGCAGCAGAGCACCCACGTGCTGGTCGAGCGCCGCCTGCTGCCCGGCGAGCGGGCGCCGCTGCTCCGCGCGGTCCGCAGCGAACCGCTCAGCCTGGCGGCGCAGAACGATGGCTTCCTGCTCTTCACCCGCACCGGTCCCCCCGCGGACGTGGCGACGATCGCGCGCCTCATCGAGGTCGTCGACTCGCCCCAGCGGTGAACAGCGCTGCCGGGGCGGGGCGCTCGCACTCCGTCAGCGGTGTGACTGCCGCCACGCCCCGCGAAAGGCGCGTCAAGCGCGCCAAACGCGCATCGCGACTGGCATGGCTACGCCCGCCCCCCGCCCCACCGCGCGCCTCGCGCCCGGGGTCGCCGGGGTCGCCCGGGGTCGCCCGAGGTCGCCGGGGTCCAAGCCATGCACCCCGAAATGCGCGTCAAACGCATGCGGATGATCTTAAGGGCGCGCTGAAAATGCCTCGCAACGCGCGGTTGGGACTACGCGTAGCGGGAGAAAGTTAGTACCGGGATCCCTGCTTCAAACCCAAACCGCCCGCCGTATGCGGGTGATCGGAGGATCCCGG
>JBNLDK010000185.1:0-92612 GCA_050304295.1 Polyangiaceae bacterium | reverse complement strand
ACGCGCGCCTCCGTGACGAGCTTCGAACCGCGGGTCGCCCCATTCCGTCGAACGACACCTGGATCGCGGCGCTCGCGGTCCAGCACGGTCTGCCCGTCGTCTCGCGCGACGAGCACTTCGACCAGGTCGACCAGGTGCGCCGGATTCGGTGGTGACAGGCGCGACTGTCGAGCGCGGGTGGTTTCCAAGCCGCTCACCGGCGATCACGAAGGGTGATGTCGTCATCATCGTATGGTTATGCGCACCAACTTCGGCGTGGTTTCTGGAAGGTTGGGCGATTTGGGAAGACCCCAACAAACTGAAGCTCTTCGACTCCAGCGCCGGAACGTGGGTCACGCCGATTATCGAAGCGATACTGCCGCCGTGAAGTGCTGCGGACGTGGAGCCGCGCCCGCGTGGTTTCCCGGTCTCGCGATGGCTGGAGCTCAAGCGTCTGCCGACGCCTGCTCCCCCGCCGGTCTCACTCCCGCAAACATGCCCGGTCTGAGCCACGCCGAGATGGTGCGCGTCAGCACGGGAGAGCCGCGCAGCTCGAACTGCCCCTGGCGCTTGGCCTCACTCAGGGCGATGTCACCGGCCCAGATCTCGTTGAGCGTGCGCGCGTTGGTGGTGATGGTCAGGTCGTCGTCGTGGCCCGGTTTGTTGACGCAGAGCTCGCGTTTGTTTGGGTCGACGACGAGCCACCAGTGCGTGGTGCCTTGGGCGCCGCGGACGACGAAGTGGATCACGTTGCGGCAAGCGGGTAGCGCCTCGGCGTCGACGCGTCTGCAGAAGTCGAACATGACCAACTCGACGTCGAGTTCGTCGTCCGACATCTGACCGCGCGCCCAACGACTACCCCACTCTCCGAGCCCCATCATGATCGGCTGCAGTTCTCGGCCTGCTGCGGTCAAGAAGTACTCGGTGCGCTTGTCGGAAGTCTTCTTCTTGATCACCAGGCCGCCGTCGACGAGCTGCCCCAAGCGTTTGGTCAGCAGCGTCGGTGAGATCTGGCATAGCGCCCTCTGAAAGTCGCTGAAGCGGCTCGTACCGAGCAGCAGCTCGCGCAGGATGAGCAGCGTCCAGCGCTCTCCAAGCAGTTCAGCGGCTTTCGATATGGGGCAGGTTTGACCGTACTTGATGCTCATCGGCGCTCGTGACGCAAGGCTACAGAAAATGGAGCGGAACGCTACATCCTGTGTCGTGGATGGGCTGGCGGCAGGGCGCTAAACATCTTTCATCGGCAGGCGGCAACCGCCGCTCACCGAGAAAAAATCCACTCAAAACCCAAAGGAAGCCGGCCATGCCCCTCATCAACGTCGAAGTCATCGAGAACGTCTTCACCCCCGCACAAAAGCTCCAAATCATCGAGAAACTCACCGACGCCATGGTGCAGATCGAGGGGCCGGCGCTTCGGGCAGTCACCTGGGTGAAGATCCACGAGGTCAAGGAGGCCAATTGGGCCATCGGAGGCCAACCCCTGCGTGCGGCCGACGTGCTGAGAATGCAAGCCGAAGGCGCCGCAGAGAATGCCGAGGCCAAGACACGCTCCGCATGATCGCTCGACACCCAACACGCCTGCCCAGGCCCGTATCGCGCGGTCCCTACCGGCCGCGCGATACGGATGCCCCTGGGCAGGCAGCGACCTCCCGCCTGAAAGGAGCCGCCCGTGAGCAGTGCAGCTGCAAGTCGAAGCCGCTGGTACCCCCTGACGCTGGTACCCCCGTCTCCGTGGGAACGAATGATCCCCGAGAAGCGTCAAGCGTTCATCCGCTTTTTTTGGGTTGCCACGCTGTGCGCCCTCGTCCTCGGCTTCGTGGACCCAGACCTCTGGAAAGTCGCCATCGGTGTGACGGCGCTGCAATCCGCAATCCTGCTGGCGCTGGTCGGGTTTCAACCGCTCGTATTCCCGGTTCAGGTGCGCGTCGTCTACGGGGCACTTCTGGGGCTCGGCACCTACGTCGATGCCTTGTGGTTCATCCTGCCGATCGCAACGGCGGGGCTGTTCGTCAATCTGTCGTTCGACTACTGCCTGCTGTCGCGTTTGCTGCACCTCTTGCCCTGGAACCGCACCGTCGCGCTTTCCTGGAACGTGGTATTCAAGTGCTTGCTTCAGCCGCCACGACCCGGTCGGTTTCAGCTAGAGCCGTAGCGGAGCCTTCGCGCTGACTCCGTCGGGCGAACCCGAGTGGACGCAGTAAAGCTTGCCCGGGTGATGTCCGGGAGGCACCACGGGCGTACTGTCGCGACTGTGGGAAGGAGTTACTTATCCCGTTGACCGTGGCAGACGTCGACCTCGACACGGCCGCCTACTACGCGCGCCTCCGTGACGAGCTTCGAACCGCGGGTCGCCCCATTCCGTCGAACGACACCTGGATCGCGGCGCTCGCGGTCCAGCACGGTCCGCCCGTCGTCTCGCGCGACGAGCACTTCGACCAGGTGCGCCGGATTCAGTGGTGACAGGCGCGGCTGTCGATCGCGGGTGGTTCCAAGCTTATCCGACCACCCCACAGTGGCCCGAGATCGCATGGCCTCTTCGTCATGTTGACCGCCGGCTTGAACCACATCGACCTCGACGGCGACGTCAGCCTCGAAGAGCACCTTGCCGTCCGTCGTCTCGAATCGACGTGAAGGCCCGGCGCGTGCGCGTGCGCGACCCGTGGCTCGATGTGCTCGACCACTACTTGCAGCAACAACCCACCGAGACGACTACCACCTTCGGCGCAGAGGAGAGCCGAGAGGCCACGCTGCCGACCCGCGAGCAGGCCTTGGCCATCCTCCAAGAGGAGCTGGACAGTGCCCACCTCGGCGAGGTCTTCGAGCACATGGACTGATGCCGGCGGGCGAAGCAACGCCCGCGGTCGTCGGCAACGCAGTAGGGCGCAAGGAGTCGGGTCAACACGATGTTCGCCCAGAAGCCGCCTCTCCGGGAATCACCCCGAAGTCGGAGGTCTGGGTGGACCTGCCGCCGCCGCGAGGGTCAGGTCCTGGGTTTCGACGTCCCGCCGTCATCGTCCAGTGCGATGCGCTCATCCGCAGCGCGCTTTCGAGGCGGGGAAGTCCAGAGCCGTCCTGCCTCGTCATAGCCTCCAGCTTGCATACAAGTTGTTGCGCGCAGCTCGAGTGGCGCATCGGCCAGATATTTTGAGGTATCCTCGGCTACTTCGTTGAAACTCTCGCAGCACCGACACCTCAACCCACCACCCGCTCAACCAGCAAAACCTGCTGCGCGAACTCGAAGAGAGGGGTGTCATGATTTCTTTCAAGGAGGAGGAATATGATGTGGAGGACGAATGTGATGTGGATGGCGAATACGATGTGGATGGCGAAGAGTAGCTATCGGTCCGCTTCCGAGCGCGGTCACATAGAATAGCATGAGCGTCAGGCACATTACGTGTCACACAACGCTGCGGTTCCGCCGACCCCGAGGGCGTGGGGATACATGAACTCCTCGCAGAGGTGGATGCCGGTGCGAGGTCGAAGTGCGCTCGACAGTTTCGAGTAGGCGAGCTCCGAGCGCTCGCGGGGGCGCCGCGCATGGGTTCCGGCCTTGGCTCAGTGCCCGCGGACACGGAGCTAAGGCTGCGGGTAGTGGTTCCAGAGGCGGGTAGTGGTTCCAAAGCCGTGCGGGTTGAGTCGTAGATTCGAGTTGCTGCGTTGCACCACCGTGTGCTGGTCGTGGGCGGCCTGGCCGCTGCCGCTGCGGGCTGTGCGACGCGGGGCTCGGGAGCTGGCGAGACGCCTCAACGGGCCGGGGCGGGGGCCAGTGGCGGCGAGCGGGCGAGCCACGGTGGAGCGGCAGGGAGCGACAGGGGAGGGGCGCCGCGCCGCGGGGACGCAGGCGGAGCGGGCGGGGCGCCGCACCGGGGGGACGCTGGCGGAGCCCTCCCCGCGGGCGGACAAACCTCGAAGGGGACCGCGATGGGAGGCGGGGACGCGAGCGCGGGGAAGGGCGGCGAGGGACCCACGCCACGTGAGCGCGAGTACGACGTCGAGGTCCGGTTCGGTTGCGATGAAACACCGGAGACGATGGTGGGCCAGGCCTCCGTCGAGGTCGCCAATCTCTCAGTTGGCGGCCGATGCTTTTGTACTCTCGCTCCAAGACGGATGCGATCCAACCCTGGGGTGATTCCTGGAAAGGCGGCTTCTGGGGGGACGCCGCGGGGATTCGGGCTGCACGAGATTCGGTGCTAGTCTGGAGCTCGATGCTGGACGACTCGACGTTCGTTGACCTGGCCAGGGTCTTGCTTGTTTGGGGCGCTGCAGGCGTTGCCTCGGGCTGTGTCGTCGGTACCGACGACGACCCGACGGGACTCGGGGGCACGACGCCTGGCACGGGTGGAGCCGGGCTGATCCCCTCGGGTGACGCGGGGGCTGGGGGGGCCGCCACCGGAGGCACGTCAGGCGGCGTCGGATCGGCGGCCGTGACCCCGGGCGATGCCGGTGAGGGAGGAGCGCACGCCGGCGGGGCGTCAGGCCGTGCGGGCTCGCTGGTCGTGACCGGTGGCGGAGCGGGCGCGGCGGGAGGGCTTGTCGCGGGGGTGGCAGGCAGCGCGGGCGCGCCGGTTGACGTCGCCGGTGGTGCGGGGGCGGGCGGAACGTTCGTCGGAGGAGCAGCGGGGAGCGCTGGCACGCTCGGTTGGACCGCGGGCAGTGCGGGGGCGTCCGCCAGGTGTGGCGAAGCTGGACCCATCCCGCCCGAACTGGTTGGGGCCTGGTACGGCGAGGACCCCGATTGGCAAGACGAGCGACAGTGCTTGATCTTCTGCGAGAATGGGCGGCTCTTCGCTGGCGACCGACCTTGCACGGAGACGGACCATCCCGACTTTGCCCAGTACCTTCTCTACACGGTCTCGGGACGGACGTTCTGCGCCGCAAGCCCCGAAGGCGTGAAGCTCACCGGTGAGTACGAGATCAACGCCGGCTCGGGCGTATTCACGGTCGACGTGCCGGATGGTGAGTTCGTGTTTCCCCTCGATCAGACTGCGGCCGACTCGCCGCTCTGTGCGAGCGACGACCCAGTCTGGGCGGATTGGTGAAGCGCTCGAGCGGTGCTTCCGGCAGCTGCGAGTGACCTTCGATAGCGCTGCGTCCGTCCGCTGATGCCTTGCCGCCCCTGGAGGTGGTGCGCCTGTTTCCTTCGGTTCGGGGACGCTCGGGCGTCGACGGCCTGGCCCATTTTCGAGCGTCTCTGCCGACTGCGCGAAGCCTGCTGGCAGGGCTCGGCGCGCGATAGCCCCCGAGCCCTCAGCGACCCATCCCCGAAGCCCGCAGCTGTACCCGATCGCATGAGCTGCACGCTGTTCCAGCCTCGGCGCTTGCGGCTTCAACGAATCATCCGGCCACCAGATCCGCGTTGGAATGGATGAATCAGCCGAGGACGGCACCGAGCCAACGTTCCAGGAGAATGCTTCCGTTGCCCATACGGAGGCCGGCATCGAACCGCCGCTGCTCGTCCTCACCCCACGGCGCCCTGTCGCGACAACCACTTCCTCACAGGTTGCTCCTCCGCTTGCCGGGGCGGCTTCTGGGCGGACATCGTGGCTCGGCGTCGTCTGGAACCTCGAAGCCGGCGCCCGGCCGCTGCGGCGGGACGGAACCGCTCAGCGGTTGGTCTGGCTGGTGCCGATGACAGTGGGGGGATCGAGCTCGCTCCAGTCGCGAAGCCATGCCGGACACTCGCGCAGTCCCAAGGGGGCCGTGCAGGCTCCGGAGTCGACGTAGTGCGAGCATCGACGGTCCAGCTTGGCGCGCAACGCTGCCGCGGACTCGCCCCACGCGCGCGCGCAGAACAGAGCGCGGCCCGTGGCGACCGAGTCGATCCACCACACCTCGTGCCCATCGCCCGGCTCCCCGATGATCGAACGATCCTGCTGGAGCTGGATGGGTGACGTCGGGCGAGTCGGGCACTGGGCGGAGAGGAAGCTCTCCGCCGGTGCGCCACTGGTTTGGAAGCTGCCGTCGGGCGCTGCCCACGCCAGGTAGCGCTGGGGCGCCACCAGCGCGGAACCGTCCTTGTCGCAGGTCATTTCCCGAGCGCGGTAGGGCTCGGTTCTGAGCAGATCGGGGCGGCCGTCGCGGTTCCAGTCGACGACCTCATCGTTGGGCCGGGCGAGGGCAGGCGCGTAGGGGCGGATGGCGCCATCGGTGAAGGTCCAGACCCAGACTGCGGGGGAGGCTTCGGACCATTCGTGGGCCCAGGCACGGCCAGACATCACCACCAGCTCCTCTTCCCCATCTCCGTCGAAGTCGTAGAGCGCCTCGACGCTCAGGTGACTGAGGTCCGTTTCGTTGCGATGAAACAGACCATCGCGTCCGCTGCCGCTCCAGTCGTCTTCGGGGATGGGCTCCGCCTCGGCAGGAGGATGTCCCCAGCTGTCCGGCGTGAGCCGATCCGGTGTGCGCAGGCTGGACCGTCGTCCGTCGCGATCGAGATGCACCAGTTCCCAGACCAAACCGATGTTGCGGACCTCGAGGAGGTCGAAGGCCCAGGCGCCGCGGCGGGTCGGGAAGCAGCGTCCGAAATGCGGGGCGTCGTCCTTCAGCACGGCGCGGTACACCTCGGACTGCGGGTGCTGCGGATCCAGTAGCGGACGGAGCAGCTGCCGAGCGCGGCGGCTGATCGAGTGGCAGCCAGCGCGCAGTGACGGGCGGTCTGGGCCGAGGCGTGGAGCGTGGAGGCGACCTGGAGATGGCATCGCCGCGACCGGTGACGGCGGTCGGGGTTTCTCCCTGGGTCCGTCGGTGACCTCGGGCGGCAGGGAGAGCTCGTCGAACGGACCGAACGGCGCCAGAGCAGCCGCTGAAGCAAGTGGGTTGTCGCTGAGCCAAAGCCCGGTGAGATGGGCGGCGCCCGCCAGTGGCGCCACGTCGGCGATTCGGTTGTGGGTCGCACCGAGCCACCGCAGCTCGAGCAAACCCGCCAGGGGGCGGAGGTCGGACACCGCGTCGTGAGAGATGTCGAGCACCTGCAGTCCGGTCAGATCCGACAGGGGGGAGAGATCCATCACTGGGTTCTGCGAGACGTCGAGTTCCTCGAGTGCGCGCAGGCTGGCAAGCGGCGAGAGGTCGGCAATGCGGTTGTGGAGCAGGGCGAGCCGGCGCAGTTCGGTCAGGCCGGCAAGCGGTCGGAGGTCCTCGATGTCGTTGCGGGACAGCAGCAACGTGCGCAGCCGCCTCAGCTCGCCGAGCGGCGAGAGGTCCTTCACGCCGTGGTCCGAGAGGTCGAGAACCTCGAGGTCATGGAGGACGCGAAGGGGCATCAGGTCCGAAGCGACACCTTGGCTGACGCGAAGCTCCTGGAGGTTCGGCAGGCAGTGAATCCCGCTGAGACCATTCACGAAGCCAAGCTCAACCCCCACCGCGAGTCGGGTAACGAGCGCCATCTCTGCTGGGGTGGCGGGCTGATCGTCGGACTGGTGGACCTGACGGCGCACGGCTCGACGCAGCGCTTCATCCTCGAAGTCGGCGTCGCTGGCGCAGGGTGTCGGGGTAGGCCGCGAAGGCGACCTCGTGATCGTCGGCGGCGAGATCGACGGCACGGGTGCGGGCGCTGGTTCGACCGCCACCGCGGGAACCGGTCGACATCCCGCCACGACCAGGCTCAGTGCAGCCCAGTGTCCGCGTCGACGTAGCAGAGCCTCTCGAGGTGCCGGAACGTCGGAAGGCAAAGCCATGCAGCGGCGGTTCGATGGCGTCACTCCGTACGGGAGGATACGCGCGGCATCCTCCAGAGGCGAGGGTTTCGACATCGCGGATCGGTTCAGCCGAGCCGGTCTGCGGAGGGGTTCCGTCGCGACACTACCTGTGTGCGATGCACAATCGACGACTTCGAGCCCCCGCCGCACCGTCCGAAACCGCAGCGAAGGGACGTGCCCAGTCACCGCGGGTGGTTCCGGCGAGGTCCGGCGAGCAACTCAGACTGCAGTACTGGTCCCGGAACAGGCACTCGATGCCCGCAGCCAAATCATCCGGCCCAAGCCCCAGGCTCTCAAGCAAGTGCGCAGAACGTGTGGTCGGTCAACTGCGAGCGATGGCGACCGGCGCGAAACCGGGTTGGACTCCCTTGCCTCACTGCGCTTGACGTCATCCATGTGGACGATGCGAAGGGCCAACCCGGCGTGATAGCTCGGGACCTATGGCGAGTGTCAGCAGGTGGGGCGGCGGTGCCCTCGTGGAACTGCGGCCGCCTTCTTGCTGCGCGCACCGGGCGACCTGGGGCGGGGCGGTGTGCGGCCTGTTGCTGATGACGGGCGGATGCGTGCTGCCCAGGTACGAAAGCAGCCGGGAGGTCGACTGTGCGCTCGATCCCGCGCTGCCGCACTGTAGCGCTTCGATCGGGGCAGCCGGAGCCGGGGCAGCCGCGATGACGGGAGCTCCCGTCGTTCAGACCCTCGAGTTGGTCGACGACCTGGAAGACGGTGACACACGCATCCACGAGACGGGTGGGCGACGTGGCAACTGGTTCACCACCAACGACTCGACCGGGAACCAGACGCTCACGTTGGTGGCGGGTGGCATGAACGGTAGCGGCTACTGCATCGGCACTGCAGGTGCCGGATTCACGGGGTGGGGGCCTCAGTTCGGGTTCGTCCTCAACTGGGATGGCACCTCGAACCACAGCTGGGATGGGTCTGCCTACGACGGCATCGTGTTCTGGGCTCGTATCAACGCTGGGTCCATCACGCGCTTCAACCTGGCGGTCAACACTGCCGATACGACCGAAGGCTACGGCGTCTGCACCGAATGCTACGACGCCTACCTCGTCGAGTTCGACGCGACGAATTCCTGGAAAGAGTACGTCTTTCGCTTCAGCGACCTCGCTCAGGAAGGATGGGGAGCGCCGCTGGTCGCAGAGCTCGACTCCTCGGTGCTCACCGTCATCGACTGGAGAGCTGGCACCAACGTCACGTTCGATCTCCAGATCGACGACGTCGCGTTCTTCACTGAGTAACGCACCAGAACCTCTGGATAGCACTGGGAGAGAGCATGAACAGGCGAAGGCGTGAGGACCACAAGGGGACCCAGCTAGTCGGCTTGCGCAGACTGATCGATCGACGCTGCGCGCTCCTCGGGCTCGGCAGCACGCTGCTCGTGGGGTGCCCCAGGGCAGGCGCGGGGCAGCCGCTGTACCAGCCGCCCAGCCCTCCGCCGGGGTACTGGAGCCTCGTCATCTATCGCCTGAACGCGATGATGGGCGCCTCCGCGACCTTCAGGATCTGGGTCACCGAGTTCCACCCAGGAGGGATTGGCGTCAGGCAGGTGGTTGGGCGAAGCATTCAGGAAGGCCACTTCGTCCTCAACCTCAAGGAGAACACGTTCTATCGCATCGAGGTAGGGGAGAAGCCATTCGAGGGCTACGTCATCGGGAGCCCGCGAGCCGTCGGGTTTCTCCGAATCGAGGGAATGCGGTCTCGATGGTTCGTCGAAGCCGGACACATGATGACCGCCCCAGACGCGGTCACATTTTACAAGGACAACAGCGAGGCGACGTTCTACCTCACCGAAGACAAGGCCTTCCGCGAGATGCCCAGCGCGCTGGCAGCCTTTTCAGCGGGTGAGAGCCACGTCGTTCCGTTCGACGTTGTTCGCGGGTACTTCAATGCCAAGAAGGAAGACGAAAGCCAGCTCGTCTTCCGATTCATGGACGGCGAGCCCCTGCCGCCCGACATCGCTCTGGAAGTTCAGAACACGCGATTCATCTCGTTCGCCTCGATGTGAGGGGCGCGCGACGAAGGAGATCCCATGCACCCGGACGCGAGCGTCAGGGCGGCCGAGCTGCGGGCCATGGATTGAGGCCAAGCTGCCGGATGCTTCAACGGGAGCAACCACAGCGCTAACCAGTTGCACTGAGCGGGTCTGAAGGCTGCGAGACGAGACGTAGCGGCTCTCGACGCGGGCGAGCAGGAGTTCCTCTTGCGCCTCAAGCTGACGCGCCGGTGCAGCTTCCCCGAGGCGGGATGGTACCCCACCGAGTACTGTATCGATTACCTGGCACACGCGCACGTGGTCTACAGCCGCTCCTTCGAGTGGTTCCCGGCCAGCGCTGGGTGAGCGCGTTTAGCCTACCGTCACGAGACGGCGTTACGGCTTTTCGTCGGGCACCGCGCTCGCCGCCCGACGCAGTGCCGGATAGCGGACGGCGAGAGTCGCGGCGCGGGCGACCACGTAGATGATGAACGCCACCCATAGGCCGTGGTTGCCCAGCGGCGAGAGCGACCACCACACCATTCCAAACACTAGGAACGAAACCAGCGCGGCGTTTCTCATGTCGCGCCCCCGCGTGGCACCAATGAAGATCCCGTCGAGCTGGAAAGCCGCGAAAGACAGCGTGACGTAGAGAGCCGCGTGGTAGCGATAGGCACCGGCGAGTTCGACCACCTCCGGGAGGTCCGCCAACGCACCGACCAGCGGCCGCCCCGCTGCAAGGATGACGAGACCCAGGGCCAATGCGGTGACCGCCGCCTGTTCGGTAGTCCGACGCACGGCCACGTCGAGGTCGGCAAGGCGCCGTTTCCCGAGCGCTTGGCCCACGAGCGCTTCGGCCACGTGGGCGAAGCCATCGAGAAAGAACGCGCTGAAGCTGACGAACTGCAACAGGACGTGATTGGCAGCGAGGACATCGTCCCCGAACTGGGCGCCGGCTCGCGTGAACAGGCCGAAGCCGCAGAGCAGGAGCAGCGTTCGGATCATGATGTCGCGGTTGGCCGCGAGCGTCTGCATCAGGCTCGCGGGATCCACGAGACGGTTCCACGAGATGAACGGCCTCGCTTCGCGCTCCCGCTGGCGCAGAACCGTGAACACCAGGATCACCCCGACGACTAGAGTCAACCACTCGCTGATGACGGTACCCCACGCGATCCCTGCCACCCCCCAGCCGAGGGCTCCCGCGAGCACGGCGTCCAGCGCGATGTTGAGCCCGTTGAGCAGCACCTGCAGCCCCAGGAGCTGCCGGCTCAGTCCGAGGCCGATGAGTACTCCGACCACCGCGAATCGCGCCAGACTGGCCGGTGCACCCCAAATACGAATCGCGTAGTAGTCGCGCGCCACTGATTCCACCCCCGGACTCGCATCGAGCACGAAGAACGCAGCAGTCGCGATCGGACCCTGAAGCAGGAGCAGGGCGGCACCAATCACGCCGGCGAGCAGCAGCGCGCGCGCCAGACTTGCGCGTACTTCCGCCTCGTTACCAGCGCCCGCGGCCTGAGCGACGAATCCCGTGGTTCCCATGCGGAGGAAGCCGAACAGCCAGTAGACGAACGTCAGTACGAGTGAGCCCAGGGCGATGGCCGCGAGATCCGCCGTGGTCCCGACGTTGCCAATCACCGCGACATCGACCAGGCCAAGCAGCGGCGTGGCGGCATTGGCGATGATGATCGGCCACGCGAGCGCGAACACGTCACGTCGCGTGGGCACAGGCATGCGCGATGCCTAGTCCTCCGATCCCGGAACGCCAAGGGGTCGCCGAAAGCCTGCCGCAATCCCCGAGGGGAGCGAATTCCAACACAACTGCGAATTCGGCATTTCGGTGCTGGCGAGTCATCGGGGCCAGGGTATCGGACGCGCATTGCTGGAGAAGCTGCCGGAGTGGGCGGAGGTCCGATTGCTGTGGAGGGTGGAACTCGAGGTGTATTCGACCGACGCGACGGGAATGGGGCTGTACTCCTCGATGGGTTTCGTGGAAGACGGTCGTCGGAGATGCCGTCAAATTCCGAGACGGCCGATACCGCGACCTCGTTCACATGTGCCGGTACACGACCGTGGCCACCCGGGCGCTGAAGTTGGCACCGCGAGGCGTTCGATGGCGTAGACCGCCCCAGTCGCCTCGACCCGATCGAAGCGGTCGTCGGGCGCCCTGTCTTCGACGGCGCCCCGGACAAGGAGGAACTGGAAACCCTGCTCGCGGGAATGGCAGATCAGTTGCAGGAAGACTCCCTCCCCTCGACGACCAGACGGCCCCCTCGGCTCCGCCCCAAGTCGGGAGGCGAATACTGTTACACTGGGAGGATGGTGACCAACGACCACGCGCCACTCTCGCCAGCCTCGGGACAGCCGCTGCAGCCCTTCGACATCGGACGCGTCGTGGTGTGGTGGTGTCCTGTGACGTCGGGGGTGTGGGTGGACAACGAGGCGGGCCGCTTGCTCGCCACGACACTGCTGCGAGAAGACGAACTCGCCGCGCTTCGGCATCTGGAGGCGCAGGCCGCGGGCGAAGCGTCGGACGAGGGGTATCGGCAGGCAAGCGCACCCGCCGAGCGCCTCTGTCCCGCGTGCGGCGCGTTGCTGCGCCAGTTGCGCTGGAAGAACGACCCGGGCGATGTCGACGAGTTCAGCGTGTTGCTGGACGTTTGCGGCGCGCACGGCACCTGGTTCGACCGCGGTGAGATCGCGCAGATGATGCGACTGCAACGAGTGCGGCTTCAAATCCGCAGCGAGGTCAACGTCGGCGAACTCGCGGCGTTCCAGCGCGCGCTGCGCCCGGTGGAACGGGGCGGAAGCGGTCCCCATGGTGAGGCGCAGGGCGGTACGCTGTGGCGCGTGGTGATGCAGTGGTTGTACGACCTGCAGTACTGACCGGAGTCCGAATCAGGTCGAGTTGCGTACTGCCGCCACGTCGGCAACGCGCCCCCCACCGGAGCATTCGCGCGGTACACTGGCGCCGACTCGCCAGAGGAGGAGCAGAGGATGAACGAATCAGCTGACGGGCCTTCGAGCCAAGGTTCCGGGTCGGACCCCGTGAGCGGCAGCGGTGACGGCGCGCCGCCGCTCGCGGCATCGCCGTCGCGCTGGCCGTCTTGAACGGGACGGTCCTGCTCGGTCTGTTCGTCCTCCTGTGGCTGATGGCGGGGGCGGGGAGCATGGCTCGTGTCTGGCACCGCTTTCAGGAGGGCGGCTTCGGCATGTTCGTCCTGCTGGCGCTGATGGTCCTCGGTCCCGTCGTGCTCGTGGGGCTCGGGCTGTGGAACGCATGGTCGCGGCGGGGATGGATGGCGCCGATTGCCGTCTACGCCCTGATTCCCATCTGGGCGGGGCTCGGGTTCGAGCGGTGGAGCATGCGGCGAGCCTGGATGGTCATCGGCGACGCGGCCATCGATGGGGACGCGAGGATGCGCATCTATGCGATGGCGATGTCGGAGGCGATCCATCTGTGGAGCTTTGGACTACTCGTCGGCAGCGTCGTCTTCTGCGGTGCTGTGGGGATTGCCCTTGCAGCAACCGTGGGCAGCGCTCGGCAGGCGAGGTTCGGCGCGGGGGCGATCGGGACCGCGGGGGCGACCGTCTTGGCGCTGATCCTGAGCGGGGCGCTCGCCTTGCTGTTCGAAGCGCCCGGGGCAACGGTGCTGGTCGCGGTCGGGGTACCCATCGTTCTGGCCTGGGTGGGGACGCTCGTCGGGGCGCTCATCATGCCGAAGGAAGGACCGGCCGAAGAACGCGGATACCACCTCGGGAACGTGTTGCTGATCGGAGTATTTGGGGCGGCCGCCCTGCGGGACAGCAGGCGACTCATCGCGCAGGGCTCCGAGAGTCCACCTCGGTGCCTTCGCGGTGAGCGGCAGGCTGCCCCCCGAGGTCATCCGTCGCATCGTGCGGCAGAACCTCAGGCGGTTCCACATGTGCTACGAGCAGGGTCTGGGAAGGCACGAGGGGCTCGAGGGACGAGTCGCGGTGCGCTTCGTCATCAGTCGCGACGGTTCGGTAGCGAACGCCGCCAACGGTGGCAGCGACCTGCCCGACCAGGGGGTGGTCGCGTGTGTGGTCCAATCGTTCTACGGGTTGAGCTTTCCTCAGCCCGAGGCCGGAATCGTCACGGTCGTCGTTCCGATCGCGCTCCGACCGGCAGTTGGGGACCGGTCTCCGGCCGGACGTTGAGCGGGTCGCGGAGCTCTTCCTGCATCCGCTCCGCTTTGCCCCAGCTCGGTTCAACCCAACCGAACTGGGAGATAGGATCACCGCGAATGCGCGGTCATGGACGATCGTGGTTGGGCATCAGGTGCCGTCCCAGAAGTACATGCTGGTGATGCAGATGGTACCGGTGTGCTCGGTATCACTACGCGCAGGCTGCATGGCGGCTGCGTTGTACACCAGCGCATTGTTGGGCAACACGGACCCCGGACTGCTGTCCCAGCATTCCTCTCTGAAGTCACCCCACTCGACACAGCCGGTCGTCTCCACGCAATAGTAGTTGTCCTGGCCGTCGTCGACCTGGATGCGGTCGAATCCGCTGCCCCAGATGCAGATGCCCACCTCGTCCCCGGTGTCGTGGGCCCACACGGGATCGTTACTCGTGACATGCCCCTGGTTCAGGTTGAAGCCAATCATGAAAGCCTCGTCATACGTGTCGCCCGGGATGGTGTAGGGGAGCGACAGTCGCCCGCTGGTCAGCCCGAGGGTCGCACTCAATCCCTCTCGCCAGTGGTACGCCCACGCATGGCCGCGGATACCGCCGTTGTCGAAGAGGTCGACGTAGTCATCGTCGAGCTCGATGCACGCGCCGGTGGTGCCGCCCGTCGTGCCGCCGGCGCCTCCCGTCGTACCGCCGCTGCCGCCCGTCGTACCGCCGGCGCCTCCCGTCGTGCCGCCGCTGCCGCCCGTCGTGCCGCCGCTGCCGCCCGTCGTACCGCCGCTGCCGCCCGTCGTGCCGCCGCTGCCGCCCGTCGTGCCGCCGGTGGTGCCGCCCGTCGCGTCGGTGGTGCCGCCCGTCGGCGTGTCACCACCAGTGGCCTCACCTCCGGTGGCTTCGCCACCGGTCGCGATCTCACCGCCATTTGCTTCAGCGCCAGTGGAGACGTCGCCGCCGGTTGCCTCGCCACCGCTGCTTGCGCCAGCCTGGTTTGGAACGCCGCCGGTGTTGCTCCCCGAAGCCCCTCCAGTCTCCGGGTTCGACGTGCGGCCCCCCTCTTTGCCCGAAGTTCCTCCCTCGTCTCCGGTGCCACCCGAGTTGGTGACGCCGCGCCCTCCCGTTGCGGCTCCCGGGGCGATGGTCCCCTCCCCGCAGGCCGCTGCGACGACCCCCCCCCCGCTCAAGACCAACACCAACCGCATACTCCGAAGCCACTCACACCTTTTCAATTTCATCTTCGCCTACCTTGATTGGACGCGAAGCCCAGACACCTAGCCCAACATTCCGAGACTACCACTCAATCGCTCATCTTACAGCGAGCAATACTTGCGTTGCTCGCCGCAACCGGATTCCAGACACCTGTACACTGCTCCGGCTCTCGAGTGCGCCAAGTGAAGCCTTGATCTGGAGGTGAGCCATGTAGCAGAGGTGGAAGAAACCCGATGAAGCTCCCTGTCGGTCACGGACGGGATGTTGTCATGGTCGCAGACTGATGCGATCCGACTTCGGGGTGATTCCGGGAAAGGCAGATGGCCTTCTTCCACAGCTGCTGTCTGAAACGTTCCGGGTGCTCTGCGACGTACTCGCGCCGCGCCACCCGAAAGCGGCGCACCGCAGTAGTCGTCGCTCACTGCCGGTTGACCGAGACGACGGCCCACGATTGGGTGCTGGCTACGATCATCAGACCGACCTGGATATCGCCTCGTCTCTGCCGTCCCGTTGCCCCTGGGACGTTGTTGTGGCCGTTGGCACTGGTGGAATCGCTCGTGAGTCCACCTCAGGTGTCGGGCCGGCGGAAACCAGGCACGGGATTGCGAACTGCGGTGCTAGGGCTCGAAGAGCATCGCGCTGACTAGGGGCTTGCTCAGCGCATCTGGGACCTTGGCAGCGCGGAAGACCTCAGCGTACAGGACGCCCATCATCGCCGTCTTGGCCAGCTTCCGCTCCGGCGGCTTGGCGGACAATCCCAGCTTGGCGAGCTGGCAGCCGTCGAAGAAGGCTGCGTCGCGCTTCGAAGCGTCCATCTCGCCCAGTTCGTGGAGTAGCTGCGTACCGCCTGGACAGGCACGCTCCCACTGTTCTTCGTGGCCTTCCACGAACCGCGCCAGCTGCACAGCGCGCTGGTCACGCGGGCTCTCGGCATACTCCAGTGCAAGCTCGGAGAGCGCCTTCGGCCGGGTGCAGGCCTCTGCAGCCACCATCACGGCTATCGTGGCTCGGTTCTCGTCGGAAGCTTCGGAGGCGAGCTGCGCGAACTCGGAGAGCTTGTCCTGCGCGCAACCTCCCCCGCCTTGCTTGCACCCGAAGGAGCACAGCGACATGAGACTCACCAACAAGATGCACTCGATCCGCATGGCCAACCCTCCGGAGTCGAAGCCACGGAGGATACTCGCGTGAGACCAGGGTGCCAACCTCACACGATCTAGCCGGTCGAGCGCGCCTCGGACATGCAGCGAATGCGAGGGGGGGGCGATGGAAAGGGGATCTGAGGGACGCGGATGCCACCTCGGTCGCCAAGGCCGCGAAGAAGTACGGGATCAGCGAGCAAGCCATCTACATCTGGCGCAGGCGGTACGCCGGGATGGAGGTCTTCGACGTGAAGCGGCTGGGCACGCTCGAGGCGGAAAATGCGCGACTGAAGAAGGTGGCCAAGATCCAGCAGAGGTGGCCCGCTTCCCGGCTTCCGTGCCAGACACACCGCAAACCATCGAAACGATCCGACCTTCAGTCGCTCGCACCGCCGCCAGGTAGATGCCTCCGCCGTAGTTGGCGAGGCCGTTCTGGAAGGTGAGCCCCTCGATCGCAGTGCCGGAATTTGGAACAACAAAACACCTGATTGTTGTTCTAGGGTGGCTGGCGTGCTCGTCATCCGACATATCGTGCAGACCACGCTGATCGGCTTCCCGTTCACACTGGCAGTGTGGGGGTGCTCGGACTCGTCTCCGGGGAGCTCGGGGGGGACCGCGGGGACGGCGACTGGCGGCGAGTCGCCGAGCGCCGGCACGGGCGGAGTCGGCGCGAACGCGACTGGCGGGATTTCTGGGGGCCTGGCGGCCTCGGCCGGGCAAGGCCCGGGGGGCGGGGCGGCGACGGGGGGTGGCACCGAGTCGGGGGGCACGTCGACGTCGGGAGGAAGCTCCAGTGGGGGCGGCGAGCTCGGTGGGGCGGCGACGGGGGGCGACGTTGGTGCGGGAGGGACGCTGACCGGCGGTGACGTCGGCTCGGGGGGTATTTCGACGGGTGGTGCGACGACCGGGGGTGAGTCGCCCGGCGGTACGTCGAGTGGTGGGGTCGGTGCGGGTGGTTCCCCGGACGGAGGCGCCGCGAACGGCGGCCTGGCAAGTGGGGGCCTGGGCGCGGCAGCGGGCGCGGGGGGCTCCAGCCACCACACCGAATGGCCCAATCCCGAGAGCCAGGCAAATTCCGACCCGTGGTTGATGGAGCACCACGAGCAGATCGAGACGCTGCGTCCTCGAGTGCTGGTCCTGAACTTCGACAACCAACGCGACGAAGCCACGGCCCAGACTGCCATCGAGCGAATTTTCGCTGCGTTCCGCGAAGCCTCTCGACCCCACGGCTACGACGACCCGGCTGCCCCACCGCTGCTCGACTACCAGCTCGCCAAGGTCGTGAGCCTGCGCGATTCCGAGCCGAGCGCCAGCCCCTATCCCACTAGTACCGCATGGCCTCGCGGCTCGGGAGCCACCGACTACGCAGCGTTCTTCGCTGCGTCGTTCGCGCCGCGCTACGGCTACGAAGATCCCGACACGCCGGGCAGCTACCTGACGCTCTGCGACCTCGTGGACCGCGGCTTCATCCACGAACTGTGGCTCTACAGCGATCCCGGTGGTGGCGATGCAAACGCCGCCGCCGCCGAGGTGCTCGAGTGGTCGCCGAACTACGACGCGAACGATCGACGCCTCGACGATGCGGGCGACCGCTGCGCCGGCAACGGGTGCTTCGACGCCGCGGTGCCCCACTGCAGAGGAAGTCTCCGCATCGCCTTCGTCAACTCCACCCTTGGCCCCGGGTGCTTCCTGGAAAGCATCAGCCACGGCATCGAGAGCAAGCTAGGCTGGCGCCCGATCCTGCCCGCGGTACGTGCCTACTTCCGTGAGTTCGCGCGCTTCGATCTCGACCAGGAGTACGGGCTGCCGTTCGAGTCCTGGTACGCGCTACCCATGGGTCCCGACCCGAATCCCGCGTCCCCGCCCTCCGACTGCTTCTATCTCGACTACCCGGCGCCGAGCGAGGCCGCCTGGTATCTCGAGCCCTGGAGCGGTAGCTGCAGTGGTCCGCCTTCGAGAGCCCGGATTGCCAACTACGATCCGGCGTGCGGCAACGTTCACTTCGCCCCCAACGCGCGCGCCCACTACGACAAGTGGAACGCGCAGACGGTCGAAACGACTTGCCAGGGCTTCCGGCGCGGGGAAGATGGGGGCGCCGATCGCCGCCGCCTCTTCGGCATTGACGCCTTCACCCCCTACCAAACGCTTGCCGACGACTGCCAAGGGTCCTGGCTCGTGTGGTGGATCCAGAACATGCCTGGGCATGGCACCCCAGCCCTCGCCGACGACGGGTCGCCGCTGCGTAGCTGGTTGCCGTATCTGTTCTACTGAGTCCGGTCCGCGTCAACTGGCGCCTTTTCGCACTGGCGACCAACGCCAGCGTTGCTCGCTTTTTGTACCTCGAGCAGGGCGTCTGGAGTGACCTCATCGGCCGCGCCCGAGCTCTTCGCTCAGCGCGTTCACCAGTGCTGACGGCGCGAACGGCTTGGGCAAAAATCGGACGTCCCCGGCGTCGATGATCGCGCTCACCTCGGCGCTCAGGTGCCCCGAGCAGACAACCACGGGGCGCCCCGGGTAGCGTTCCTGAAAGTCCTGGATCAGCTTGGCGCTCGAGTAGCCGGGCATGATCGCGTCGGTGCAGAGCGCCTCCCAGCCGTCGGATGCCTCGAGCTGGGCGCGCGCGTCGTCGCCGTCCACGGTCGCGACCACTTCGAACCCCGCGCGCTGCAACCCGCGCACCATTGCGCTCCGCACCCACTCGTTGTCCTCGGCGAGCAGAATGCGACCGCGCCGACCGCCCGTGCGCACGACGGGAGCCTCCGTGCGTATGGGTGGAGGCTGTTCCAGCGGCCAGGCGAGTCGGAAGGTCGTTCCAATACCGATCTGACTTTCCACGTCGATCGTGCCGCCTGTGATCTGAACGATGCGAGACACCGAGTACAGCCCGAGGCCGGTACCCTGGCCGCGGCCCTTGGTCGTGTAGAAGGCCTCGAACGCGCGGCGCTGCGTGTCGTCACTCATGCCGATGCCGGTGTCTGCAATCTCGACCACGGCGCGCTCCGTCTTGTCCTCGCGACGCACCCGGAAGCGCAGCGTTCCACCCCCGGGCATGGCATCGCGAGCATTGGCGGCCAGGTTCAACAGCACTCGTTGCAGGTCGTTGCGCGAGATGCCCGCGTAGCAGCCTTCGGCGATCTCGGTGTGCACCTCGATACGCTCGCGTACGAGGCGCTTGAACACTCCACGCATCCAGCGCACGGCGTTGCCGATGTCCGTCGCCACCGCTTCATGCGCGTCCGTCGCGCCGTGGGGTTCGAACTGCAGCACCAGCGTCGAGGCGAAATCTGCTGATTCGTTGAAAGCGTCGATCGCTTCGCGGATGTCCTCCTGTGGCGGGTCCGGGTCGTCTGCCAGCAGCGAGGCCCAGCCCAGGACCCCGCCCAGCGCGTTGTTGAGGTCATGTGCCACCGACCCGGCGAGCTTGCCTGCGGCCTCGAGTCGCACGGCGCGTGCTGCCACAGTCCGGGTCGCATCGAGCGTCTGGGCCTCCTGCTCGTGCTCACGTCGCGCCTGATTCAGCCCGCGGAGGGCCTGCTCGCGCTGGACGACGGCCGCTTCGACCGTTCTCAACACGTCGAGGACGAGGCGGGACGTGACGAGGACGACAGCAGGCAGGATCATGGCGACTCGCAGCCAGTTCACCGGGTCGTCGAGCTGGACGTTGCCATTGTTCCAGTAGCCAAAGACGGGCCCCTGAGAGGCGACGACGAAGGGAACGACGGAAGCGGCGATGGCGACCCAGGTCGCCGTGCTCCCCATGTAGACGGCCACCAGCAGTACGGCGGTGGCGTGCCCGGCCAGCGCTGCCGGCACCATGTAGCCGTTGGCCAGGATGCTGGCGGTCGTCGTCGCGAACACTGAGACCACGAGCGCCAGAAAGCGCAGGACGAGCGGCGCGCGGCGCGCGCGCCAGGCGACGAGCGAGGTTGCGCAGAATAGAGGCGTCAATACCGACGTAGACCAGTCCTCGACGCGCCCCGCTAGCAGGTGGGCTACATATGACATCCCGAACGCCACGCCGATGAGCAGCGCCGCGCGGGTCAGGGTCGGCTCCTTCCAGTCGTCGATGATGGCCCGTGGGGGGCGCATGGCGGGTCGCCGTGGCGCAGGCTCCGATGCTGGCCGTGGCGCTTCCGAGGTTCCGTCTCCCGGTGTCGCGCCCTCTGGCGCGGCGGGCAGCAGGGCCGTGACGCGCGTTCCCCGTCCCTCCGTCGACTCGATGCGTAGCGCTCCACCCCACTGCCGCACCATGCCGAACGCAACGAACAGGCCCAGGCCCTCGTGCAGCGTGGGGTCACGCGTCGTGAAGAACGGCTCACAGGCGCGAGCAACGATCTGGGGTGCCATGCCCTCGCCATCGTCTTCAACGGTGAGCTCCACGTAGCGGCCCGGTGCGACCTCGTGGTCGCGAATCCAGGTCGCTCCCTCGCCGACGCTGGCGACACGCGTCGTCACGCTGACGTTCCCTCCGTCGGCAAGAGCGTCGCGCGCGTTCAACGCCAGGTTGTAGAGAAGCTGCTGCAACCGAACCGGGTCGACGAGCACCGGGGGAGTGCGTTGGAGGTGCCACCGGAGTCTGACGTTCTCTGGAAGCGCGTCCCGCAGGGTACGATCGACGAACTTCAGGTCGAGCGTCGTTGGATCGACCTGTGGCTCGTCTTGTCGACTGAATACCAGGAGGTTGCGCATGGTCTGCGCTGCCCGCTCCACGCTGGCAGACACGACGCTCGCCACCTCCTGCACCGTCTCGGGACGGCGTGCTTCCTCGAGTTGCTCTGCCGCCCCTCGAATCACCGTCAGCGTGTTGTTCAGCAGGTGCGCGATACCACCGCCCAGCTGCGCCACCGTTTGCTGCTTCTGCGCGTCGCTGATGGAAGCCTCCGTTGCCTCGCGCAGTGCTCGGGTGGCCTGGAGTTGCTCACGCTCCGAAAGGGCGAGGTCCAGCGCCCTGACGACCTCGCTCCGCGTATTCACCAGCAAGTCGAGCGCTTGCCGGACCGAAAAGGCGATGGCGATGATCAGCACCGCGTACACTGCGGTGACCCTCCACCATGACCTCCCGTCCAGCTGATTCGTCGTGGCGTCGAACTGGTGCCCCGCGTAGGCTGCTGCCGCGCCCACTAGCAGCAGGGCGAACGCCCCAATTGGCATGGCAAACGCCCCCGAGGACCCGAGCAGGATGCCACCCACGACAGTACCGAACACGAGCACGAGCACGACTGCTGGTGCCCAGGCGAAGTGGCTCCCGAGCAGGACGAGCTCGAGGAGCAAGGTGGCGAGAAAGATCCAGTTGCGCAACCGAACGTGTCCCGAAGCACGGCTCGCGAAGTAGTGAAGGACGCCGACCAGCTGTACCGCTCCCACGACCTCGGGACTCACGACGGCGGCCGTGACAACGTACGCGGTCACGGCTGCGATATGCAGGACTGCCGATCCGAACAGAAGATTGCTGGAAAGCCTCTCCCGCCAGTTGGCCAGACCGGAGGCGGCCAGCGCATCGGGCTCGCTCGGTCGCGGTATGGGCCTCTCCCCCGACATGGATCCCCAGTGTTTCCCGGCTCTGGTGAGGCCGCAAGATGAGGCGGCGGCGGTGCGATGAGCGCGGCGGAGCGGCGGAACGGCGCGAAGTGGGGGCCAGAGGGATTCACGGACGAGGGGCGCGGCAGCGCCCCCGCCAGAGGCCTTCGTTCCCTCCTTCTTCCCCTCCAGTTGTCTCGGTTTGGGACCTTCTCCGCATATCAGACGACCGCACGCGCGCCAACTTCAGCCCGGCTTCTGGAAAGGCGGCTTCTGGGCGGACATCGTGGCCGCTAGCGGTACTTCGCGTAGATCGAGCCTCTGACGACTCGAATGGTTTCCGGCACGCAATCGACGAACATGCAGGAGAGCTCGCACTCGAATGTGGCTTTCACATCGACCCCACCGGCCACCGGAGCCGCGGATTCGACGACGAACTGTCCGCTGGAGTTGTTCCCGTATGCTGTGGACCATCCTGCGCCCATGCCGTCGTAGTACTTCACGTCGTACTCGTTCGGTGCGGCGAGACTTTCCTCCTGCAGCGCGACGATCTCGGCCGTGTCGTAGTTCTGTTGCGTGCGAAGCTGGGCGGGTCCTTCGATGAACATGCTGGGGAGCAGAGCCGCGTAGTCGGCGCCGACTGGAAACACCAGGTACCCCTTGTCCACGACCAGCCCCTCGAACTCGCGCCTGTCGCGCCCCAGGCCGGCCCCTACTTCCAAGACCGTCACGAACGGAACGGGGTCGTTGTTGGTCGTGCTGTACTCGCCATGACCTCCGCGCTGCTCGAAGCCGTCGACCCCGAGCTCGAGGAACACCGACCGCTCCAGCTCTGGGATCTCGGCCGACGCGCAGTAGCTTTCTGAGTGCTCCCAGCAGCGCGATGGAACCTCCGCGCTGGCGCCGCCCGTGCCGTTCTCGTCGCCCGTGCCTCCGCTCCCGTCAAGCTGGTCGCGGGGTCCGGTGCCTCCGGTCGCGTCCGAGTTGGTGGCGCCGGCGGCTCCGAGGGCGTTCGAGCTTGCACCTCCGCCGTCGTCGCAGGCAAGCTGGAGGATGGAAATGGGGAGGAGCAGAAGGAGTGAGCGGGTAAGCATGGAAACGGAAGCTAGCCAAAAGCAGTCCCCGTTCAAGATGCTCCGAGCTGTTTCCAGTCTCCCGTTCCAAGGTGGAGCGCGTCCGACACCCGCGGGCTCTCCGTCGCTCGGACGAGCGCTGGCGGTTCGCGGCCCGACGGCATTACGCACGTCTCGATGTGCGGAGCGTCGACAACTGCGCGACCGTGACCATGCGCGAAGAAGTCGCGGCGGGCCGAGGACGAGCTGGCTCCTTGCCCGGTTGACCCTTTGCTGCTGGGGGCTGGTCTGGATGTTGGGCGGTTGCGGCGCGACCGCCAATGACGCGGGTGGTCGTGCGGAGGATGAGCGCGGCGCGGAAGGTACGGGGGGGACGTCAGGGGCTGTGGAACTCGACGGAAGCCTTCTGCGCTGTGCGGACGCGGCCCGGGAGTGCTGGAGCGTTGACTGGGAGAGGCAGCTGACCTTCGGGGAGAGGGCGATCTATCGGGGGGCGACGGTGACCCAGAACGGGCGACTCGTCGTCGCGGGCGTCGTAGATGCAGGCTTCCCCGACACGGCCACGCCGGACGCCAGCGACACCGTCGTGGCCGCGTTCAACCTCCGGGGCGACGAGGCATGGGCGGAGGCATACGACTTTGGGCCCACCGAGTACCCAGTTGCGGCTGCTTCCGACGCGGAGGGTCACGTGCTGGTCTTGGGCAACTCGACCCCGTCAGAGTACAGCTCGATCCCTTTCCTGGCCAAGCTGGGTCCCGGGAGCATGGCGCTCTGGAGCGTGGTGTTGGAGGATGGGCCGATCGAAGTCGCGGAGCCTGGATTGGCTGTCGACCGAAGGGGAAATATCTACATCGCCGGGTGGACTGCTCGAGTCTTCCGCAACTCGGGTAGCGTTCGTGGCGCTGTCCTCAAGTTCGATTCGGACGGCGGACTTCTCTGGACTCACGAGATCCACACCGACTACGCGAATCGAGCGAACGGGCTGGCGCTGGACGCGGAGGGGCAGTTGGTGGTCGCGGCTGAGATCGCCGTTTCTGGGAACGTCGAGCAGGTCGGGGCGCTCGTTCGGAAGCTGGACGAGAACGGGAACGAATTGTGGACTACTTTGCTCGATACCACTCGACGCGACTACGCGCTCGACGTTGCCGTGGATGCCACCGGGCGGGTCGTGGTCGCGGGAGTGACGGAGGGGGAGTTGGCGGGCACGTGGGCTGGGGGCTCCTTCGACGCTTTCGTTGTCCAGCTGGATGCAGGAGGGGGCGTGAGCTGGATCCATCAATGGGGAGGAGAGGACGAGGAGAGGATTCACGACGTCGAGGTCACGCCGGGAGGAAGGATCTACGTGCTGGGGAGCGTCTCTGATGTCGTCTACGACTCCGATCCCGATCTCTCCTCGGAGGACCCGAATCCATTGGCCACGGCCGAGGGGTTCCTGTACGAGATCGACGACCGAGGGATCGAGCGTCGGCCGATCGCGCTGAGGATGAGCGACGGCAGCTTCGCGGACTTCCCCAGTGACATGGCCCTCGACCCGTCTGGGAATCTCCACGTGGTCGGCTCGAACTTCGACGACGAGACGGGCCTGGCCGAGCTCAACGGAAAGCGGACTGGCTTCATTCTCAGGCTCGAACCGACGAACCTCTGAGGTTCGATCTCTGAGCGGACATCGTGTCGTGTTTCACGATAGCGCTCTGCCTTCGCGCCGAACCGTGGAGCGCACTGCTCGCTTGCCGATCCATGACCGCGATGGTTACGCTGTGCAATTTGACGTCTGAATACCGCGTCACTCGGCAGACAGGTCGATGCGGTCTTTACCACGAACCGATTCGCACTAGGTCAAGCGCGAGGGATCGAAGCTGGAGAGGATGACGATGCGAATGTGGTCTCGGTTGGTCTGGTCCGTGGTGGCGATGATGGGCGTTGCGTGCGGGAGCGACGGCGGAGGGAGTGCCGGCTCCAGCGAGACGGGCGGCAGCGAGAGTTCCGGAGCGCGAGGCAACTCGATGGGCGGCAGGGGGGGCGCGCCCGGACCCGGGAGTGGTGGTTCGCAATCGCACGGGTCTGGTGCTGGAGGCGAAACCGTCGGCGGCGCGGGTGGCGGTCCCTTGGGTGCTGGGGGCAGCGGTGCCGCGACCGGGACCGGCGGAGCCAGTGGGGGCGACCCGAGCACGGGTGGTGCGAACGCGACCGGTGGGGAGAGCAGCTTGGGAGCGGCAGGGGAAGGCGGGACCGCTCCTGCCGGAGGCGAGTCGAACGGGGCGGCGAAGCCGTCCGGTGGAGAAAGCGTACGCGGGGGTGCTGGCGGGAGTGAGGAGGGCGGTTCCTCATCTTCCCTGGGCGGTTCTCAGAACATGGGGGGCGCCGGAGGTTCGGGCGGAGAGAGCATAGACGACCAGATCCGTTCGGTCTGTGCCGCCCTCGTCCCCCATTTCGAGGAATTCCTTCCGACCTGCGCAGGGGCCATCGAGGGATGCTTCGACGCGAGCCGGTTCGCTCCAGACTGCAAGCACGAGTTTCTTCACTGGCACCAGTGCCTGCTCGAGCTCGAGAACTTCGACGACGCGAACATCTGTCCCCCCGCGCCCGATGCATGCGCCTCGGACCGAGATGCCTGGAACGAATGCCAGGGCTGTCCAGCCGGGTTCTGTTAGTCGCCCCTCACCTCGGCGGCGAAGAGGCACATGTTTCGCGCCTCCGTGCCGGAGCATTCTGGACCGGTCTCCGAAACAACCCCCTCACCAAAGGAGGGGCAAAGTCGGAGGACGCGATCAACGCGAGCGACCACCACTAGAACTGTCGAATTTCGACATTGTCGATGCAGATCAAGGCGGTGGTGAGGTATCCGAAGTTGAAAACGACACCCACCGGTTCGTCGTAGGCGGTGTCGACCTCGAAGACGTGGTGAAAGGCTGCCCCGGAGGTGAGCAGGTCGTCGAACACCGCAATCGAGTCGTAGGGTTCCACAGCCAACCCCACCTTGGCCTCAAAAATGCCCGTTCCCACCCCCACATAGGAGCACTCGTAGCTGAACTCGTAGGTGCCTGCCTCCAGAACGAAAGCATCGTTCGGGTCGGCAGGGAATCCGAGGCGGAAGAAGCTGTCAGACGAGAAGACCTCCACGCAGAACCGGCCGTCCGAGTCGACCGTACGGAGGTTTCCCCGTCCGGGCTCGAAGTGCCAGTACTCGCTTCCGTTCTCGAAGTCGCCGTTGAGCACCAGGTTCGGGCCGATCGCCTGCCCTCCTGCTGGTTGCCCTCCAGTCGGCTGCCATCCACTCCCTCCGGCGCCACCCATGTTCGCGGGGGGCGCGGACCTGCATTCGTATCCGACGCAGTGGTAGTCACCCGCACACTCCTTGTCGCCTTCACATCCGGTGAAGCATTTGAGCTCGTCCAAGTTACAGACGTAGGCGCCGCAGGTCTCCGCCCAGGTGGAGCTGCATTCCGCCTCAACGCAGGTGCCCCCGACGCACGCTGTTCCCACCACACAGTGGCTGTCTGCTACACAGGGGCCACCTCTTTCTTCGCCGAACTCCGGGTCGGGAATCCGACATCGCTGACCAACGCCAAGCACCTGAATACAGGCTTCACCATCGTCGCAGTCAGCGTCCTTGGTACAAGGGCTGCCTTCCGGGCCGACGCCCGGCTCGGGCTCACGGCACCTCTGACCGACGCCCCACACCCAAACGCAGGTCGACCCTTTGTCGCAGTCGGCGTCGCTGTCGCACGGCCAGTCGACGTTGTCGACCAACCGGAGGCAGCCACCGAGCAGAACGAGCCCGAGGGCAGTCCAACGTCGATCCATCAGAAGGTCACCTGTAGGTCTAGTCGCGAACCCGTCACGCCAATCGCCACCGACGGTGCCCCCTCCTCGGGAGCCAGCGGGACGCGCGGAGTCAGAACCGCGGAAGTGATCAGGGCACCGCCGCCCACGACCGCCGTGAGCCAGCTGACGTCATTGATCGTCCTGAGTCGCGCGAACTCGGCTTCGGTCGTGGAATCCTTGTCATACTTGGCGTTCGACGCGATGGCCCCCACCACTCCCGCACCCAGGAGGATCCCCCCTCCAATGCGCAGGCCATACACGGCGGGTGGAGTGAGCTCGCGTCGCCGCTTCGCGCGGGCTCGTTTCGCGGCCGCTTGACGCTCTGCGGCTTGCCGTTCGGTTTCCAGCCGCGATACCTGGGCGGCGAGCGCAGCCTCCTGTTCTTCTGTCGCAATGTCGATCGAGGGTCTGGGATCCTCCTCGTCGACGACCGCCTGGGCCGCCGGCAAGTCATCCGGCTTTTCGACTTCGCTGAGGAGTGCTGGGTCGGTCTGATCCCCCAACTCGAGGCCCAGCGCTTGCATCGCGCTCGAGTTCGTGACACCGAACGCGAGTCCTTCGACCGCCTCGTCCGCCACCTTCCAGGTGACGACCGCAGTGGCACGCCCCTGCGCATCCACCAGCGGCCCCCCGCTGTTGCCGGGATTGATCGAGGCGTCGGTCTGCAGCAGGTGCTGGTTCCCGAGCTTGCGAAAACCGCTGACGATACCCCGCGTCAGCGAGAAGGCGAGCGTGTCGCCCGCGGGGTTGCCGATCGCGTACACGTCGGAGCCGACCCGGGGAGTGTCAGTGTCGATCGCCAGACACGATGTGCTTCGCAGCCCGTCTAGCCGGAGGAGCACCACGTCAGCGTCGGCAGCCAATCTCACCAGCGAGGCAGGAAACTCGGCCCCGTCGCGCAGCTGAACGCGGACGTTTCCGTCTTCCACCACGTGGGCGGCACTCAGGAGCAACCCGTTGGGCGAGACGAAGAAGCCGCTGCCCATCGCGTTCCCGGACCGAACGACGACCGTGGCCGCTAGGATCTGCTCGGCGTCGCCGGGCATCGCGAGTTCCTCGGTACGGCAACGCGCCATCGTGCGCGGCTCATGGGCACGTGGCCGGGTCGTCGGCTTCCTGGCGGCGACCAGGGCACGGAACTTCCCGCGATCGAGCAACGAGTGCAGCGCTCCGAAAACGAGCGCGCGGGGAACGGTGCTGTCCTGCTCCAGGAACTGCCGGCGCGCAAACCGAGTCATGACCGAGTAGACCACCTCGTTGCGGCGGACGTCCATCAGCTCCCACAAGATCCCGATGCGGCAGCTGAGCCGCCCCCGGTACATCATGCAGTCGAGTTCGCGAATGGTGCCTCCCAGCAGGAAGTCCGCCAGGTGCGCGTTGTCCTTCTCGAAGACGAGGCTCTCGGCCCCGACCGCATTGAAGCCCGACTTGCGCATCTCCTCGAGGATGAGGACGCGGAACTCCGCGTCGCCGATGCCAATCCGGTCTTCCCCATCGATACGCATCACCAGGTTCGAGAACCCAAGCGCAGTCTGCTCCGTCGCCTCCGCACCCGTCTCGGCCCGCGCCGGCTCGACGTGCAAGCAACAGACCACTGCCAGCAGCACGATCCAAAGGCATCGCGAGCCAAGACCCATGGTGCCATGGTAGCCGTCAATCACGCTTCTGGAAACCCATCGGGGACGGGTCGATGGACGACCGCGTTGGGATCCCTGACGACCAGGAACCGCGGACGGTGCCGGCGGTTGTCGCGCGGTTCTCGAGACCCAGGAGCTGCAGGGCGATTCGGTTGCGCAGCTGCAGGCGGACGTGATACCCCCTCTTCTGCTCCCGGGAGCAGGTCGTTCGTTAGGTCAGGGTCACGACCTGCCGGCACCGGGAACTCGACGGCATAGGAGAGGAGCCGCAGGCGCCGACGCTGGGAGGGATCGCAATCGGCGGCGAGCTCGGGGTTGCCGACGCCATCGGGATCCCCCGGCTTCTCGCATCGAGTCCTCGGGTAGGCGTCGAGCTCTGGCACGGCGTTGACGTAGCAGCTCCCGGCGCAGAATCCGTCCCGGAGCAGGCGGCACATCACGGGAGCCCGACCCACGCATCCGATCTGCCCGATGTGTTCCGTGTGAGGGGCGGTGCCTTCGCACCGCCGTGTGTGCCCCAGCGGGCCATGCGGTGGTGCCGCGCCGAAGTCGGCGAGGGTGGCCTTCGCTGGGGTGCGGAGCAACGATCAGAACTGCGAGAAGAAGTTCCAGAGCGTCTCACCCGAACTGGGCGCGAACATGTGACCGCCGGCGTACTCGCATTCGATCACCGGGTAGCCCGCGTCGCAGTCCTGGTACTCCACGCAGGTACACGGCAGGTAGTCCGAAGCGAGACCGTCGCACCAGCTCGGCTGCACCGGTGACGTCTGGCTCGAGCATCCGTTCCGCTCGACGAAGACCTGCACCGCCTGGCGGTGACCGTCGAGCAGGGTGTCGTCGGTACCGATGAAGGCCATCGTCGCCACTGGTCGCGTGCCGTTCTCGCAGCCACCGCTCGCGAACGTGTTGCCGGCCTGGGGCGCTATGGCGCGCATCATGCTCGCCTCCGTGCAGGCCAGCGTGAACGAGAACATGGCGCCGAAACTGAACCCGGTGGAGAAGATCCGGTCTCGATCGATACAGAGCTCGGCGCCCAACCGGTCCAGCATCGCGTGGAGGAAAGCGATGTCCTCACCGTTCTCGTTGCCCCATCCGAGCCCGTTGTCTTGGTAGTCCTGCCCCTCGGGCGCGACGAGAATTGCCTGGCCACCGCTCGGGCTCTCGAGCCCGAAGTAGCCCATGCTTGCCGTCTGCTGCGCCGACCCTCCCCACGGGTGCCAGCCGAAGATCAGCCGGTACGGTTGGTTCGGGTCGTAGTCGGCGGGCAGCGCCAGGATGTACTCGCGCGTCTTCCCGTCTACGTCGATGCTCGCGCGGCCGCTCGTCAGTTGGGTAGCCGTACCGCAGCCTGGGCTTGGGCCGTAGGTGCCAGCTGCTCCGCCGGTGCCGTCGCCGCCGCCGGTTCCGCCGGTGTCGGTCAGTCCGCCGCCAGTTCCGCCGGTGTCGGTCGCGCCGCCGCCGGTTCCGCCGGTGTTGGTCACGCCGCCGCCCGTCCCGCCGTCGTCGGAATTCTCGTTACCGCCGGTCGGCGAATCTCCACCGGTGCTCGTCGATGAGTCCCCGGTGTTGCCACACGACAAGGAGAGCGTGAGAGTGGCGAGGGTCACGATTGCCGAACCAGTAGAACGACGTTGAAGATACATCTTGGTCTTCCCTTCGAATACCTCCCTGCCTGCTTGCAGGCGTAACACGTCACGTGGTTTCCGACGAGCTGGTGCTCCGACCGCGGCGAGCGCGTTCGCAGCGCGGCTCCTCGCGGTCAAAGCCACCGCTGTCGACGTCAAAATTTGCCAACACGCCGAGCGAATGGTGGAGCTCTCGCTCGGCCGACGGCCCGCAGCCCTGCAGTGAGGAGCGGACGACAATCGCCGCCAGTCCGACGGGGCGAAGCGGGTAGTGGCTCCAACGCGGCTCACCGGCGGGTCACGAATGGCGATGTTGTCGTGATCGCATGGCCATGCGGACCAATTTCGGAGTGGTTTGTGGAAAGTCGGTCTCTGGGGGGACATCGTGGCTGGTTGGCGCCGTGGCGGATCCGCAGCGATTGGCGAGGCGCAGGTTGGATCCGCAACGACAGTGCTACACTTGCCAGCCATGGCAAGCTCTGGCAGCTGGGTGGCAGTGTGGGCCCCTCTGGCGTTCGTCGCCTGCGGTGGCGGGGTCATCGCGGACGGGGAAGCCGCTGGCGGACAAGCGAGCGCGAGCGGTGGACAAGCGACCGCGAGCGGTTCCACCGGCGGCACGGAGGCCCCAGCGGGCGGCACGGAGAGCTGTGTCACCGGAGATGAGGGCTGCGCGTGCTACCCCAACGATACGTGTAATGGCGATCTGGTCTGCTCCAGGCGCCAGTGCGTGCGCCTCCCTACGGGGGGTGGGGGAACCGGCGGTGAGCCCAGCGCCACGGGGGGAGACACGACGGGCGGACGCGTGACGGGTGGCGCCGGTGCGGGTGGGGCACCAGCAGGCGGTGCCTCGGGATCCGTGGAGGGCGGCGCGGGAGGTCGCCCGGTCGTGGACGGCGACGGCGGGCGCGCCGAGGGTGGGTCGGGGGGCAGTGCGGGAGGCAGCAACGGAACGGGTGGGACTGCAGCGTCGTGCTCGAGCGTGGAGCCGTGCGGGGGTAGCGTGGTCGGAACCTGGACCGTTGGGGATTCGTGCCTCACGAGAGCGGGAGCACTCGACCTGTCGGGGGTCGGCCTGGGCTGCTCCTCCGCGCCGATCATCGAAAGCACTGTTCGTGCGACGGGCACCTGGACCGCGGAGAGCAATGGAAGCTACCGGGACGAGCTGAGCTGGACGGGCGAGGAGATCTTCACGCTCGATGCTGCGTGCCTGGAGGTTTCGGGGGCCGTCACCTCGTGCGCCCGGCTTGGCGGCCCCCTCCTCGGGGTGAGCTACGTGCAGGGACTCGAGTACGCAGCAGTTCAGTGCGTCGACGATCTGGTCGCCGGTGGGTGCACGTGCACGGCAGTGATCGACAGCCGCGGGATCTCCGGCACCTACCGAACCTCCGACAGCGTGGTGGTGACCACCCACGGCCTGGAGTTCTCGTATTGCGTCGACGGGAACACGTTGACGCTGACCCCGGACCGCTGGAGCCCGACGACCACGACCACCACGACGGGCACGGTCGTCGCCACACGAACGTAGGGCGCGGGTGGCTTGAGGGGGCCGCGGGACGGCGCGAGTCGGGTCATCGCAAGCTGGGAGGAGCGCCCACCTGTCAGGGGCGTGAGCGGGTTCCGGGCATCCCGCTGAGGGCGATCGGAACTGGCCCGGTCGGGCTGGGTGCGTGGGTGTCACGCAGGCGATGCGGAGACCGAGTCTGAAGCGCGGAACCTACGGACAGGTGTTCTCACACCTTCCGTGCACGCAGTGGACGTCGAAGGTGCAGTCCGCGGGCTGGGTAGGGACGGGGGGTGGGGGGCACTTCACATCGCTGCAGTGATCGGTGAGGCGCAGGGACTGGAGCCAGCGGGCGTACGCCGTCGACTGGGGTTGGGGGGTCGGCTCGGTCACGCAACAACCGTCTGTCAGAGTGTTGCCCGTGCAATCCTCGTCGGCCCGGCAGGCGCGCGGTGGCGGGGCCCCCTCGGTCACGTAGTACCGCGAGTCGGCTTCGGCGCTGGCGACGGGCGGTGGCGAGCCCCGGGGGCGGTACGCGGGGTCGTCGCCGTAGACGAGCTGGCAGGTGGCGCCGACGCAGAGATAGGCGTGCTCGGAGCAACTGCCGGCGACGGGGCAGGCGTCCGGGGGTGTGTCGCAGGTGCGCTTCACGGCGTCACGCGCGGCAGCCAGCGAACGCTTGTTGATGACGTTGGCATTGCACGGCATCGGGCAACACGATGGCGCGGGCACGCAGTCGGTGTCCGCCTGACAAGAGCGGTCGACCTCGGAAGGGGCTTCGTGCCGGGCTTCGTGCTGCTGCTGGGGCGATGCCTCGTCGTGGTGGGCAGGATCGTTGGCGACGGGCCCCGGCCCGACCTCTGCTCGATTGCGCGAGCACCCGACAACCGCGACCGCGATCCCCAGCGCTGCCATCCCGCTCTGAACCCTCATCCGGGAGGACATGGTTCCCGAGGGCCTCTGACGCAACCCTGGTGATGGCCCCGCCTTTCGCGGTAAGATCCTGAGCGCGGGCCCCCGGTGTCCCCCTTCTGGAAAGTGGATCTCTGGGCGGACCAGAAAGCAATCGATCGCTACCGCGGTGCGTAGCGAGCCTCGGGCCACACCGAGCGGATCTCCGCGGCTTGCTGGGAAGCAGAAAAGCGCTCCCACACGACACCATCGCGGTCCCGGAACTCGAAGAACTCCGCTGCATGGGGGTCCTCGAAACCGACATGGCGAATCGTCCCCGGTTGCTCGCTGGCCACGCGCAACGAGAGATTGAGCACATCGGTCCGCCAGAGCGCGTAGTCGTCGAGCACCAGGTCCGGCGCCGTTCCCAGGAACGTGGTGTATTGCTCAATCGAGGCGCTCAGATCACTCACGGAAATCGCCACATGGACCTTCATGTCCCGCGATGTGGGGCTCCCGCAGGCGATTGTCGAGGGCTCTCGCCGTGCGCACGGGACACGCACGGGGTCGGGCTCGCCATCGGTACCGCGGTGTGAATTGTTCGACAGTGTTGGCGGAAGCACGAGACGTTGTGCGTTACGAAACGTGAGTTTTTTGGCTCTTGCTTTTGGTCCACCTAGAGCAATTCCTCAGGTAGCTTCCGCTCCAAGTATCCGTAGGTCGGCATGCACCGAGGAGCACGGGATGAGAGCACTGAAGCAGTTCGGGTTGCACGGGTTGGCGCTGGCAGTACTGACGGCGGGAATACTGCCCGCCTGCGGCAAGAACAACGACATTTCTAGTGAAGACAATCGCAGCGGCGCGAACTGCCCGCGCGGCGCCCGATACTGCGACGGCCGCACCCTCGTGATCTGCAACGAGTCCCAGACGGAGTGGACCGAGCTCTCCTGCGAGTCCGAGGCGAGCTGCGATGCGGGCCTGCAGTTCGGTGTCTGCGGAGAAGACGTGGACACGGACGGCGTGCGGCTGACGTGCGAGTTTCCCCTGGCTGACTGCAACACGGTCGCAGCCGACGGCTGCGAAACGAATCTTGGCAGCAACGCCGAACACTGCGGGGAGTGCGGGCACGATTGCAGCGCGCCCAACGCCGAAGCCTCGTGTCGTACTGGCGAGTGCCGGCTCGAGTGCGACGACGGCTTTGCTGACTGCAACGGCGACGAGGAAGACGGTTGTGAGGTCGAACTGGAGACGGACGAGTCGAACTGCGGGGCGTGTGGTCGCGAGTGCGACGACGCGAACGGCACGACTGCCTGCACCAACGGGCTGTGCACGCTCGTCTCCTGTAGCGCGGGCTACGGTGACTGTGACGAGGACCCAGACAACGGCTGCGAGACCGTGACGCACACGTCCGTCGAGCACTGCGGTGAGTGCGGCGCTGCTTGCAGCAACTCACACGGCACGACGGGGTGCGACGGTGGGCAGTGTGAGCCATCGTGTGAAGCTGGCTACGGAAACTGTGACGGCGATGCAGCAAACGGTTGCGAGACCGACCTCAACAGCACCGTGGAGCACTGCGGGGCTTGCGGACGCGGTTGTGCCGGTGGCGATGTGGCCGTGTGTATCGCCGGGGCGTGCGATGTCGGGTGCCCCGCGGGTACCGGTGACTGCGACGGGGATCCGGACAACGGCTGTGAAGCGGATGTGACCGAGGACTTGGACAACTGCGGGGCCTGCGGCGTCCAGTGCGAGAACGACAACGGGGGCACGGAATGCGTCGATGGCATCTGTGAGCCCAGTTGCGACGAAGGCTACGACGATTGCGATGGCGACGCCGCGAACGGCTGCGAGTCGTACCTGCAGACGGACACCGCTCACTGTGGCGCTTGCGGCCGAGGCTGCGCCGCCGTCAACGGCGACGCGAGGTGCACGTCGGGCAACTGCGCCGTCACCTGCGACACGGATTATGCGAACTGCGACGGCGACACGGGCAACGGCTGCGAGGCGTTCCTGCCGGGCGATCCGGAGAACTGCGGTGCTTGCGGTGACGCTTGTCCCGACCAGGGCGGCACGCCTTCCTGCAACGCCGGCGCCTGCGCCCTGACGTGCGACGCGACCCACGGCGACTGCGACGCCAACAGTGCCAACGGCTGCGAGGCCGACCTGGCGACCAGCCCGAGTCACTGCGGGACTTGCGGCGCGCTATGTGACGGCGCCAATGCTGAAGCGAGCTGCAGCGACGGCCGGTGCGAGCTGACGTGCGACTTCGGCTACGAAGACTGTGACGGCGACGCCACCAACGGCTGCGAGGCTGCCATCGCCACGGACTCCGAGCACTGTGGCCGCTGCGGGCATTCTTGCTTGGGCGGCGAGTGTTCTGCGGGCACCTGCCTCCCCCATGACCTGGCCGCCGGGCAACTCAGCCCGACTCGCCTGCGGGCTGACGAGACGCACCTGTACTGGCTGAGTGATGCCAGTTCCGCTGACAGCTCTATCCGGCGAGTCGAGCTCGGGGGTGGCGTTGCCGAGGACGTGCTGGTTGCAGAGACCATCTGCGATTTCGCCGTGCCAAGCTCGCTCGTGTGGACGACCGGAGCAGCCGGTGGGCTCTGGCAGCGGGCCAAGGACGGCGGAACGATGCTCGCGCTGGAGTCGGGGCTCGACAACCCGTGCATCATGGACGCCAACGATGACTGGGTGATCTGGGAGGAGTCGGCCGGTATCCGGCAGCGAGGCCTATCCTCGAGCTCGACCGCGGAGACGATCGACTCCGGGTGGGCCTACGACATCGCTATTTCCGGTTCCTTCGTCTACGTGGCCAACGCAGCGCTCTGCCGCAAGCCATTGCTAGGTGGGACGCTCGAGACTCACGCCGACAGCGGAACCTACAACGGAGTCGCCGTCTCCTCGTCGGCGCTGTGTGGTGTCGACGTTGCCGCTGGGGCCGTGGATTGCTTCGAAGTGGCTTCCGGAAACTCTGTCACCACCCTCTATCCCGACAACCTCCTGGAGCCAGTTGCCATCGACTCGTCCTACGTCTACTGGGCCACGATCACAGGAGTGTATCGCGGCAACGTGGCCAATGGCACCACCACGCAGCTGGCACCGGCGATCGAGCCCGGGGGCCTCGTCGTCACCGACGTGGGGGTCTACTGGACCGAGCCCTTGACAGGTCTCGTGCGAGTGATTGCGAAGCCGTGAGTAGGCGCCGGAGCCCCCCGCACTCTGACCCGCGAGCGGTCGTTGCCGTCTACTTCTGCCAGTTCGATAGCAGGGCGAACGCCGCCACTTGGTAGTCGAGCGCGGGGGGATGTCCGCCCAGGTACTCTGGGGTCAGAAGCGGAAGCGCGTCTGGCACGCCCTGACGATCGAGAACGAGTGTCCCGAGATCGTGGCGCAACACCCACCGACTCGCGTCGTCACGCTCTACCCTCAAGGGTTCCTGGTTGGGCATAGCGAACGTGACCACCGGAGGTGCACCCGGCTGCACGGTGCGCGTCAACGATCCCACGGATCGCTTCCCGACGAACAGCTCGAACCGGTGGGGGGCACCAGCGGCGGACAGGACGACGTTTCCGGCCGCATCGGTCACGGTGAATCCGTGCGCGGTACGCTGCGCTCGCGAGACGACTGCTCCTGACTGCTCGACCACTTCCACCACCCGATCGCCGACTCGAACCTGCCTGGTCTCCGGGCGGGTGCACCACGTGAGCCAGTAGCCAAAGTCGGCCAGATGCAGGACGAACTCGGTGCCACCACCCTTGAGGCCTCCGCGCGAAACCCAGCCGCCGGAAGGTACCGGACGCTGTCCCGAGGGCAATTCGGTACACCACCCGCGGTACCACAAGCTGGCGGAGATCTGGACGATGCCGGGATGACCCTCGCGCTCTCGATAGCTCCGTGCAGTGGCCTCGGCGCACTGCCTCAAGCCCGCAAACACGGAGGAGTCCGACCGGAGCGAGGTCACGTTTCCGTCCGGTCCGATCCTCACCTCCATCTCGGCTCTGACATTGCCCGCCGGCAAGAACGGGACGCGCTCGACGGCGCACGATGCGAAAGGCAAGAGCTTCTCCACCGGTGCCTCCGAGCGCATCTCGGCGTTCGCCAGGCGTCCACGCATGCCGGTGGCTCCTTCCATGCTGTCGCAAACGTCGACGTTCGGACCGTCCAGGGTGTAGCAGCGCTCCTTGCTCGAGTGGTCCCGCAGATCCCGAATGCGAACGACGCCGGTCAACTGTCTTCTCCAGTCCGCCTTTCTCCCTCGAAGGTCTTCCCAGGCGCCTGCCCCAGGAGCGTAGACTTCGTAGCCAACGCGCTCGGGCCAGCTACCGAGAGCGACGACCAGAATCGGAGCACCCAGTCCGATTCCAGCCAGAAAGAGGACGACGAAGACCCGGCGAGTTCGCATGGCCTTGCCCCGCCGTTCGGCAGTAGTACCGACCGACGCTCGGGCTCCGCGTGACGCTCTTGACGAGAAGAATCGCAAGCCCGAAGACTACCATGTGGGCGGTCGTACCTCGGTGGGGGAACGTCCGGTGCCCACGGTGCTGACCCCAGACAACCTGGTGGCCGCGGCGCAAGACGGAGAGCTCTCCCGCAACAGCCCGTGCGAGTCACCGGTGGGCGCCGCCGTCGAACCCGAGCCGCACAGCGTGTAGCCGTTGGGGCCTGCACCGCAGGTAGCCGACGCCGGGGGAGGTGGGAGCCTCCCGCTGGTTCATGCGGGGGAGGTGTCCGGGGGCAGGAGGGCTCAGTCCTGGGGCGATTCCCCAGGGGTCTCGCGTGCCTGCCGTCGGGTGAGCCAAAGGAACAGCGCCACGCCAAGCAGAAATGCGGCTCCCCCTCCCACACCAGCGCGCCAGACGACGAATTCGCTACCCGACCAGCGTCCTCCTACCTCGGTGCTTACCCCGATGAGCACCCCATACCCAACGATGGGGCGAAGCATGATCTTCATCGCCAGCGAAACCCTGGCCAGGTGTGCGACGCCTGCGCGGCGCACCGCGAGCACGAACACCGTCGCCGTTGCCAGCAGCACGCCCAACGAACAGAAGGCGATGAGGCGACCCTTGGTCAACCAAACCGCGAACGCGGACACTCCCCCCCACACCAGCACGCGCAAGAATCGCTCGAGACGACCCTCCTTCGCCCTGAACCACGTCAGCAGTGCGAGCGGGAGCACCACGACGAGCCAGCCAACCCAGAGACGCTCGAGCATGACACCACTTATGATAGTCGAATCACGCACCCACCCCCAAGGGGGACGTCAAGGGTGACCGATGTCGGCTGCGGGAGCCGGAGTCGTCGGGCACGTCCGTCATCGATCCTCGTCGCTGAGGCGCCGCGCTCTGTCCCCGCTCTCCGAGAGCCACTGCCGAATCGGGCGCACCACCAGGTTCTCTGAGCCGTGTCGGTCCCCCGTCGTCGGCAGGGTGCCGAACGCGAAGCACTGACCGACACCCGGATCACCCAACTTCGCGCGAGCGGTCTCGACCCAGTCCGCGACTTCCCATTCCTTGCGAAAAGTCACATCACGACCTCTGGGACCGAGTCCTTCGGCAACCCGGGTCACGTGCTGGGCGGTCAACGCTTCGGGACGGATGCGCCACACGGTTGCGTTCGCGCACTCCACCAGCAGGTCTCCGAACCAGTTCATCGCCCAGAGATCGACCAGCGCGGGCAACGCCCACCCCCAGCTCTCTTCGACGCACTGCAGCAGGTTCGGCCCGGCCAGATAGTCGATGCGAAAGCGGTGATAGCGCCGACTCACTCCGCGTTCGTCGCCGTCGATGCCATCCCAGCGTCCGTCGAAGTAGCGCGCGGTTCGACCAAACGGCCCTTCGGCGAGCAGCGCAACCTTGCCCCGGAGTAGCTCGTAAGTGGAGATCAACGGGCTGAACTCGGTTGCCTTGTCGAAGCCGAGCTCCATCGCGGCACGACCGAGCTCGCGAGACAGCTGGATGCCGTCGTCCACCATGCGGGACCGCTGTCGCTCGCTGGCCGACAGAAACCGAGCGACGTATGCTTCACCCCGCGCCGCGAGTGCCTCTTCATTGCTCGTCACAGCCCGTTGTTCCCGCATACTGCGCCTCGATGTCGGTGGGTGCTAACGGATCGTATCCGAACACGGTCAGCCCGATCCAGTAGACGAGGAACACGACCGCAACGGCCTGGAGCACGCGCCCGCTGGTGCGTCGCGTCGAAGCAAGATCGACCATCACGTACATGTTCGCCAGCGTGAGGAAGCAGAGCACGTTCAGCAGGACGATGAGGTAGAGCAGCGGCAGTCCGCCCCAGCGCACGATTCGCATCCGAATCGGCGCATCGATCTGGCGTTCCACCTCGCTCACCTCGACGCGAACGTGCAGTGGCCCTGGCGGGGGGAGCGCCCATTTCAGCTCGACCTCCTCGGGATGGAACCCGCCCACGCGATTCGGATTCACGTGAATGGGGTAGCCCTGGCACGTTCGAGAAGCCGCGTGGCGCATGACCACCAACAAGCTCGCGCGTCCCTCGTTGGTGTCGTCGATGTCGAACCGGAACTTCAGCTTGTCGGAGAAGGGCGGAACCAGCACGTCATCGTCGAACAGCACGCCTCCGGCGGTCACCTGGTCCGCGGGGATCTCGACGTCGGCGAGCGCGGGTAGACCGCTGCTCCACCACACCCCATACGCCGCCAGCACGATGGAACCGAGAATGACCGCAAGGCTGAAGAAGGCGGCTTGGCGCACCGAGCTTGGCAGCAGCCGCGGATCGGTGAACAGTACCCGCAGCGCCGATGCGATCCCCGGGCGCATGCGCGCGCGATGCCCACAGTACACGCAGCGCGCGTGCTCTGCCTTGGCCGCCTCTTCTTCGGGAAGCGCGCCGCCACACAGACGGCAGCAGATCGCGTGAACCCAGTCGACCTCGGCGTCGGACTGCTTTCTCCCGCGAACCTTCCCCGAGACGACGACCGCCCGACAGTGCTCGCAGATGTCCACTCGCTGGTCGCCGTGTTGGCGTTCGGCAGCTCCGAGTGGACCTCCGCAATGGGGGCAGCTCGGCGTGAACATCGGCCGGAGTATGGCATGTGACCGGTGCCAGCCAGTAGTTGACTCGTAGTTCTCTGGACTCGGCGTGGCCTGCCCGGACGAAGCTCACGCCGCGACGGCGTTTCGCGATCTCGACTGCCTCGATGCGAGCGAGGAATCGACCACTTCCCTAGGATCAGACGTCGTAGCGCCGGATCTGGCCTGGTTTGAAGACCGTCCCTGGCGCTCAGTGTCGCTCGCGAAGCTGCTCCCGCCACTTGCGATGCAGGGCGTCGATGTCAGGAACGAAAGCCTCGGTGTTCAGCAGGCGCGGCTTGGCGATTCTATCCATGCGAAACATGCGGGCGCCTTGCTTCTCCAAGTCCCAGGCCAGCACGTACCAGACGGGAGCCTCCACCAGCAGCCCGTGCGGCTGCACACGTCGACGGCTGCGCTCGCCATGTCGGTCCAGGTAGTCGAATGCGAGCGCGCGATGCTGCAGCAGCCCCTGCTCGATGACGGGGAGCAGTGCCGGCGAAACGCTGCTGAGTCCGCTCACCACCGCCGGCGTCGCGGGTCGTCCCACGATGACGCGCTTGATCAAGGCGTTCAGACTGCGTCGTTGCTCTGCAGGCAACGCCGCCAGCAGCTTGTCCAACGCTCCCCGCGTGGCGGCACCGAACGGCAGCGAGCCGTGCAGCGTCGCCAGCTGCGCGTGCAACCACAAGGACGCCATCTGCTCGGTGCTGAGATGCACGGCCGCCACGCCCCGGTGGCGGTCCAGCATCACTCCGCCACCGGGACCCGCGTCCGCCAGGATCGGGTGGCCGCGCTCCCGTAGCGTTGCCAGGTCTCGGAACACCGTGCGCCGACCCACGCCCAATCGTTCGGCGATGCCGTCGACCGAAAGTAGCTCGCTGCCGCGTAGCAGCTCCAGGAGGTCCATGAGTCGAGTGGCGCGTGCCATTGGTGACAGTTTCTGACACCCACCTGGCTATCACCAATGCGTACCGCAAGACAAGCGACGAAAGGAATTCAAGCCATGACCAACGTCAAGCCGGAGCCCACAACCCGAATTGCCAGGAGCGCGGCAGCAGAACAGAACGTCTGCGTCTTCGTCTTCAACGGCATCGCTGACTGGGAAATCGGCCACGCGACAGCGCACATCAACGCTTCGGACTATCAGAAGCAACCGGGGCGCTATCGCGTGCTGACCTGTGGCGTCAACCTCGATCCGGTGCGCACGCAAGGTGGGTTGAATGTCGTGCCCGATGCGCGCCTGGAAGATGTCGCGGTCCCGCGAACGGCTATGCTGATCTTGCCCGGCGGCAAAGCCTGGCACACCACGCAGCTCGGGGCTGCATTGGAGACAGCACGCGCAGTCCTCGACCTCGGGGGGAGCGTGGCCGCAATCTGCGGTGCTACGTATGCGCTCGCCCAAGTGGGCCTGTTGGACGACAGGGCGCACACCAGCAACGCCGCTGAGTACATCGCCCAAAGTGGCTATGCTGGCGCCGCGCACTACCAAGCCAGCGCGGTCGTCGTGGACCGCGGGGTGATCACGGCAGGCAGTACGGCCGTCGTCGACTTCGCAGCAGCGATCTTCAAGCAACTGGAGCTATATGAGAGCGCAACTCTGGAAGCCTGGACAGGATTGTTCAGGACCGGTGAGGCGCGCTACTTCTTCGAGCTGATGGCTGCGTCGGCGCAGACACTTCCAACAGCGGATGCGCACTGAGCATGGGGGGCTCACCGCGCCTAGAACAACAAACAGGTTGTTTGTTGTTCCAAATCAACGACCTAGAACATCGACAGGGCAGCAGCGCCAGCGGGAAGCACCTGTCTCCGGGTGCCTCGCCCCTGCTGGGCGCCCGGAGACAGGTGTTCTCCGCGTCGGGCAAACTGATCGGTGTTCCAGGTTGTCACGGCGGTCGCCCGCTCGGTCAGATAGGTGTCACGAGTCTGGGCTCTCGTGAGCCGTGGCATGCCCGCTGCTGGACCACGCTTCCATGACCAGAGGGATGAACGGGGGCTTTGGTGTTGGGCGTGGAGCTCACTGCGGCACCTGCTGCTGCCAGGAGCATCGGCCGACCCCTCGTTGCCGTAGTGGCGTGTCCGACGGGCTCGCCTTCGCGCGCACTGGGTCGCAGGAGGTCATCGTCAACCCGCTGTGGAAGAATTGACTATGGCCGGGACGGAAGTGAGTGCGTATGGAGACGTCGACGGCTCCGGGGGCGTTCCATCGTTTCCCGGATGAGGTGTGTGCTGGGTCCACCGAAAGGCTGAAAAATGCGTCGAACGCTCCTCGTCTCGGTACTGTTGGGTGCAACTTCTCCCGCTGTGGCCCACGAGGTCGAGCAACTCGCTATCGGCACTGACCAGACTGAAGTTGGCATTGCGGACAACCATGTAGTGATGTACGGCGTGGGGGCGTCGGGTGACGGCCAGACCGTTCTGTACGACTACCTGAACGGGACCACGCGTACGATCGCGAGGCTGAGCCGGGACACGCAGGTGAACCTACGTGGCGATGTTGTGTTCTCCAGCCTCCACCTCTATCGGTACGAGCCGGACACGTTGATTCAGATCCCCAGCGATAGCCTTGGGGTGCGTCCGGCGATCAATCTGCCCGGCACGGTCCTGTGGTCGGGCGTGGTCGATGGCGCGTCCGGTCTCTATCTGTACGACGCTGATGCCGAAGCGACCGCAAGACTCGGGGACGCCTCCTCGAGCTTCGCCATAGGGGACAACGGTGACGTGGCGCGCACGGGGCCACATCCGGAGGGGTGGGGCAGTGACGTCCTCTTCTACGACGCGACCACGGGCGAAACGCGGCCGCTCGTCAACGCCCCTGGTGTTTCTCCGCTAGTGTGGGACGTGAACGGTCACGGGGATGTCCTGTGGTTCGAACAGGTGTCGGACACGCTCTACGTCTACGAGAAGGCGGCCGGGGAGCATCGTGCCATCAGTTTGATACCGGGCAGTATCGGGAAGGCTCGACTCAGCGATAGCGGAGACGTCGTCTGGGAGGGGAGCTCGGCCGTGGGTATCTACCGCTACGAGCGCGCCTCCGGTGCCGTCTTCCAGCTGACGGGCGAGCGCTACCACCGGGATCCTCAGATCAACGCCCGCGGGGACATCACCTGGTATGGCGGACCCGCCGGCTGGGACATCTTCTTCTACGACCGCAGCACCGATCTCGTCGAGCGGTTGACCGATGACGGCGCCGCGGGAGGAATGCTGCACTACTACCCGAAGATCAACTCTCACGGCGATGTGGCTTGGATCATGCACGACTACGACTACGGGGCACGGGTCTTCCTGGCCACCGCAGGCCTCCCCGCCAGCGTGGATATCAAGCCCGGCACCGATGAGAACTGTTTTACCAATGATGGTCGGGGCGCCATTCCGGTGGCCATCCTCGGGGATGACGTGATCGACGTGCGTGAGATCGATCCCGCGTCGGTGCGCCTCGAGTCTCTGTCCGTGCGCGTGGTGGGCAAAAACAAGCTTCTCTATCAGTACGAGGACGTTGATGGTGACGGACTCGAGGATCTGGTGGTCCAGATCGAGGACGAGGATGGGGTATTCGACCTCGGCAACGGCATGGCCACCGTGCGTGCGCGACTCACTGATGGAACGCTGATCTCCGGAGCTGACGATATCTGTGTCGTTGGGGGATCCACGGTGATTTGGGGTGTGTCGGCCATCGCGAGCAGCGAATACACCGCCACGGCGTGGTCCGCCGAGCGGGCCTGTGGTGCGCCCGATACGGTGCTCTGTGCGGACGCCGCTACCGCCTGGGCCCCGCGGCCATGGGGTGCCGACCCGGAGTGGATCGAGGTGGACTTCGGCCGCGTGGCGCAGGCCATTGGCCTAAAGATTCACGAAACCTTCGAGTCCGGGTTCGTGACCCAGATCGAGCTGATCGACGGCAACGGTGTCTCGACGTCCGTCTGGTCAGGGGTCGATACGACGGGTTGCCCGGGGTGGTTCGAGGTGGAGTGGGGTACGCCGCCCCGTCCGGTACGGTCCGTCAGGATCCACACCCAGGTTGACGGCTGGGAGGAGATTGACGCGGTTGGCCTGATCACGTCTGGCTGAGTCCGAACTCGCTTCGCGCGGGAACTGGAGGAAAGAGAACATGCGTTGTTATTCTGCGCTCTGGAGCGCTGCGGTCTTCTTGGCGGCAACGACGGCTCTGGGCGAACCACCCGTGCTCGAATGGACGGTGACGGCTGGGGGACGCTGGGACGGTACCGAGCGTGTCGAGGACCTCGTGGTGCACGACGCGACGGGAACGGTGGTGGTCGGGGGCAACAGCTATCGTCCCCAGACTATCGAGGGCGTGGCGAATCTGGACTACCTCGCGGCGGCCTTCGAGACCGATGGCGAGCCGCTGTGGTCGCTATCCTCGGGTGAAGACCAGCAAGATGCCCGCGTTCTCGCGGGCATGGCCATGGACCAGGAAACGGGAACGGTGCTGCTCAACGGGCAGTCCTGGCCGAGCGAGCCCAGTCCTGGGGGATACGCCGCCGAGCTCTTCGCCCTCGGAGTCGACCTCGAAGGCACCCATCAGTACGCGTCGTTCTACGGACTGGCGAGCAGACCGCAAAGGACTCGCTGGGCAACGGAACACAATCCGGCATCCGGAGCGTTCCTGTCAGCCTACTCCGAGTACGGGGTCCTGGGCGTCAACTGGTGGCCCGATGGGTCCCACTCGGTCCTCGCGAGTCCCGGCTCGTACGGCGCTCTCTCGTCGGATGTGGCCACGAGCGCGGCGACCGGCAACTCTTACATTAGTGGGGCGGAGGCCAGAAACCGGACCTTTGTCGCGTCCTACGACGTTGACGGTAATCTCCGGTGGTACCGCGTGCGCGTGGGGCAAGAGTACTCCCTGGTGCTGGCCGGTGAGATCGCTCACGACTCGCTCCGTGCTCTCTCGTACCAGGGGATGCGCACCAATGCGGGATACGCGATCGCCGGTTTCGACGACGAGGGAGAGGAGCTGTGGTTTCACCTTCTTCCCCACACGTATCGGGAGGCGTACCGACCGCTTGCTGTTGACGTTCTCCACGGTCGCGTCGCCTACGCCGGATACGATGCGGACGAGCTCGGGGTACAAAGGTTGCAGCTCCTCGTGTTTGACGGGGCCACGGGCGAGACGGTCTGGTCGCTGCAAGATGGACCTGAAGGGTACTACGAGGCGCTCACCTTCGACGCTGCGGGCAACGTGTACCTGCTGGCCGAGGTCCAGCGGCGCCCAGCGGTCCTGTCCTACGATCCGTCCGGGGCCGAACGCTTCGTGATGTTCCTCGAGGCGCCCGACCTGTACCTGGGCGCTGCGACCGAGCTCCACGTCGATGGTCGGCTCAACGTCTACGTGGGTGCCGAGGGGTGTTTCGCTCCCTGTGCCGGGGGCGACGATCTGGTCGTGTTCAAGTACAGTCAGCTCCCGACGATCGAGGCGATCGCTCGCGACGTACAGGCACTCGTTGCGTCCGGAGTGCTGAGTCGGGGTGAGGGTAGGGCGCTCCTCAGCATGCTGGACGCGGCCGCGGCCTCTCTCGAACGGGGTAACCTCGACTCCGTCTCCGGGCAGCTCACCGCGTTCTCCCAGGCGGTGGCGGGCTTCGTGCTCTCGGGGCGTCTGGCGGAGGAGACGGGGGAGGCGCTGTCCACTGCCGTGCAGGGTGTTCTGGATGCTCTGTGACGGTCCAAAGGAGGAGGAGAGGCCGATGAGTCGACGAATGACGATGGTGCTGGTGGGAGGAGCGCTGGCTTCCGGGTGCGCTCCGGATGCGGGACTCGCCTTGGAAGATGGCCCGGGGATGGTGCGACAGGAACTCGTTGCCGCGGACGAAACGACGAGCGAAAGCTACCTGGATCTGATCGCGAGCCTCAGCGTTCCCTCTTCGGTTTCTGAGGGCGAAGCATTCGAGATCGCGGTCCAGGGTGAGATCGTCGGGGGGACGACCTCCAGCGTTGGCGCCTACGGGGTCTACGAGGATGCGCAGTGGGCATATGACGCGGCCCACCGGGTGTCGATCACCGGAGCATCGATCGATCGGAGTGGCTTCAACTGGGGCGCGCAGTTCGAGCAGACCTACGTGATGCCAGGGCGGCCGCCAGGCGAGTATCCGTTCACGTTCGTCTACGGGTGGCGGAGTGGTGGTCACGGATACTACGATGTGGCGGTCGACGCTTCGGTGGTGGTGACTTCTCCGAGCGCGCCGATCACTCTGACCGTTGCCCAGCTTCAGGTGTTTCCCGCTGGGGCCGAGAAGGTTCAGCTGCGAGGGGAGCTGACACTGGCCGAAGACAGCGACGGCATTGCTCCCGACGCGGAGGGGATCGAGGTGCGTCTCACCACCCCCACGGGTCCGCTCTACCCTCAGTCCTACGAACTGCCGGTGGGGCTCGCGTCGGGAAGCGCCGGGTGGGGGCTCTGTGCTGCAGAGCGGGATCGCACCGCCCTCCAGACGCTTCGCCTCGATTCAACCAGCGATCCGCGGGTGTACTCCTTCGTCCTCGTCGACACGCAGTCCGGCATCCTCCCCGGCGACTACTCCAAGGTGTCATTGGAGATCGCAATTGGCAACGACACTGGATCGATCGACCTGACGCTCTCCGAGACGAACGGACGATACTCACTGTAGCCCGCGCGGTCCCCTCACCGCTGTTTCCTCACACCGCCGCTGGCGACGAACAAGAATTGCCGTGCTGGCGGTGGTCCATGTCGAGAGCACATCTCTCGAAGAGGCCTCGACTGGTGCTCCCACTTGGCTGATTCTCCAAATTCCTCGAGTGAAGGTGGCGGACCGCGAGTTCGAGGGCGATGTGCCCGCGATCGGCCACTGGCGTGGCCTCCTCGGAATCGGTTCAGGTCCCGGCGACTCTCGCGGGTGTCAGAGTGCTGCTTCCCCAGCACCACACCCCGCCATCGACGATGGCGCAGCTCTGTTCGTGTCCGGACGCGATCGCGGTGACGCCCGAGGTGAGACCCCGAACTGGCACGGGAACCCGGGTTGCGGTGGTCGTGCCGTCACCGAGCTGGCCCGCGTAGTTCCCACCCCAGCACCTGGCCCCGCCGTCGACGACCGCGCATGCGTGTGAATAGCCAACGGAAAGGGCGGTGACGCCCGAGGCGAGGCCTGGCATCTGGACGGGGATCTCGCTGTTCGTTGCCGTGCCGTCGTCGAGCACGTTCGCATTCACTCCCCAGCACCAGACGCTGCCGTCGACGATGGCACAGCTGGTTTGCTCGCCGACACTGACAGCGAGCACGTTCGAGGTGAGGCCTTGGACTGGCACGGGAACCCGGCTTGCGGTGGTCGTGCCGTCGCCGAGCTGGCCCGCGTCGTTCTGTCCCCAGCACTGGGCCCCACCGTTGACGATGGCACAAGAGTGGTACCCAGCGGTGGCGATGGCGGTCGCGCCAGAGGTGAGGCCATCCACCTGCACGAGGGGCCAGTGATCGCCATTCATGCCGGCGCCGTAGCTCCACCCCCAGCACATCACTCGGCCACTCACGACGGCGCAGGCATTGTCCAGACCGTTGTACGCCACGTTGGTGGAAATGGCGGTGACGTCCGAGGTGATCCCCTCGACCTGAGCGGGCGCCGCGTGATCGTCCTGGTTGTACCAGTTTCCGACGAAGCTGCCCCAGCACACCGCGCAACCGTTCACGACGGCGCACGCCTGCTCGGTTGCTGCTGCGATGGATGTGACGCCTGCGCCGAGTCCCTCGACGAGTACGGGGCCGTTGGTGCCCAGGCGGTATGCTGCGGAATCCCGGATTGCGTAGGTGCCTTGATCACCAACAGCAATGGCCGAGAAGTCTCCCGACGAGGGGCTGGACGCTGCGCCTCCAGCCGATTCGCGCCCCCCTGGTTCCCCGCCTCCCGTTCCGACGGCCCCAGTCGAGCTTCCCCCCGCGCTGTTTCCCCCTTCGTCACCTGGAGACGTGGAGTCAACGGTCGTGGCGCCACAGCCCTGTGCTGCCAGTGACCCCATGCCGAAGAGAAACAACAGGAACGAGACCTGGGCTCCGGTGGGAGGGTGAGAGCTATCCATGGTGTCGGCCGTCGCGGTGCAGGCCCTGATCGAGCCCGCGGTCCAGCAGTACTGGCACAGGCATTCTGCCACGATCCGAACTGGCGGAGGCTACTCATCGCCCTCGTCCCAGAAGCTCTCTGGGTTTCCGAGCGCACCCGGGGTCGAACGCTGGTCAGAACGGCGACTGACGGGAGACCAATCTCGCCTCGGCGTAGACGGACACCTCGCCCTCCTCGTTGACGCGCACTTCGACCGTGGCAAACCGAGGGTCGTGGCCAAACGCTGTCCTTCGCGTAGTCATCATCGAGTCCAGGATGGCGTGAATGGCCGGTGCCAGTCTCGGCGCGAGGGCGTCCCACTGAGCAGCCAGCTCGGAATTGGCCTCGTGCTGCCGAACCAGGGGCAGGTTCCACGCGATCTGGGCTAGCTTCATGGCCGCCTCCATGTCTTTCCGGCGTGGCGGAGTCGGCATCGTCGAGGTGATGGGCATCGCGAACTCGAGGATCGTCGCGCTGAGCTTCGGCAGCTTCCGGATCTCCTCGATGGGCAGATCCTCGACGATCCGCGCGTCACGGGCGGTCCTGCGGGCTCGCTGGGCACGAGCCTGCTTTGCCTTCCTGGCCTTCGGGCTGCTCACTGCTCGGTCTCCTCATCGACGTCACGGGGGATCCAGTGGTCGCCCTCTTCGCGGGGGATCTGGAACTGGCTGCGGTTGGCTGTGTAGCGGCGGCGGGTCTTCTGCATGGCCTTCGAAGCGTTGACACGGGGGCGCGAGCTGCTGCTGCTCCCCGAAGAGCTGCCACGTGTTCACGATCCCGAGCAGGACGTTGACCCCTACGACGAGGGTGCGTAGCAGCATCCTGCGCGGGGCTGATCTCCGCTTGTCGGTGGGACGACCACACTTCGGATGGAAGGTTCCCGCAGTCGGTGCAGTCCACGAGTGGCATTGCCCGGACTCTGCAAAGTCGATCTTTGGGCGGACACGTGGAAGACCTCAGATGTGACCCTGCCCTCCAGCTCCACCAATCGATGGGCCGTCCGGTAGCATGTGGATGCGTTCGCCGTCGCAAACGGCGCGCCTGGTCCCATGTCTGCTGGCTACCTCACAGTAGTATTCACCATCACCAAGACAGCAGGCTCCCTGGAAGAGTGACCATTTGTGACAGTAGCAGTTGGTGGCCCTGCAATCGGAGTTCTCGTCGACGATGGTCCAGCTCCCGTCGACACATCTCGAGAGTTGACGTGGGGGAGTGTCGCCGGTTCCGGGCGGTTGGTTGCAGACTTCGAGCCCCTCCACCTCGCACGGATCGCCAGCTTTGGGCACTCCTTCACTGGACACGCAGCTGGCGCCGCCTCCACCAACCATGAGACACGCCGCTCCCCCCGCCATACCCCCGCGTCCACCGTCGACTCCTGGCTCCCCGCCCTGTCCACCCGTCGCGACAGGTTCGCCGGCGCTGCCCGCCTCGCCGCCCTGGGTTTCGCCACCTGTCGCAGGCGTTGCCCCACCCGCGCCGGCATCGGCCGGGACACCCCCCGTCGTTGCGGCCGCGCCTGTCCCACCATTCGTTTCGGTCTCGTCATCCGTCACCACGCACTGCACACAGACTGTGACGATCGACGCGATCAGGACCCCGTTCCCGGTGAGAGTCTTCCAACTGGCGACGATGGTCTTCACTGCTTCACTCCTCATTCGTTGTTTGGCTACCCGTGTCTGACATCCACTTCATCACACGCTGGCAGCGACCACAATGCCAAGTGGCTCCCGTATCTGGCCAGGTCGCAGCGGCGTACAGGGTCCCGGTTGATTCTGGACCCTGTCGCCGGGCGACGACCTCATTCTCGTCGAAACCTGCGTTCCGCGCTGTCCGGCTCCCATCGCCACAGTTCGTGTAGTCATTTCGATTCTAGCAACCGTAGGGGGATTCGGTTGCGCAGCTGCAGGTCGTCGTGATTCCCCCACCTTCGATGCCGGCGGACTCGCTGTTGTCGCACGTCAGCTGGAAGCCGATCGGACCCGCCACCAGTCCGGGCTCAGTGGGAGTGGGTCCACAGTATCCGCGGGGTGCGAAGTAGGGACCCGCGACCGAGCAAATCTCGCCAGCCGCACAGGTGAGGTCCCAGGCGCAGTCGAAATCGGTACAGGCGGCCAGCTCCACCGTCCACGCGCCTGCGGCGCAGCGGACGTCCGCCACCCCGTAGTCTGCACAGTCCTGATAGAGACACTGCATGGTGTCCAGGGGACAGGAGTCACCCGCGCTCGGCAGGCTCGCGGGGCAGTCCGGTGGCCAGTCCACACACGCCAGCGAGATTCCCCCGCCATCACTGTTCACCCACCATCGGTGAGCTGCGGGGCACACCGCAGTGCCAGCGCATGTGGGGTCGACGACACCGGGCTCGCATGGGTTTGGGACGCACTCCATCCGCATGGGCTGCAGGTTGGCGCGCAGATGCTGAACGCAGAGTTCCTCGGGCAGACAGTCGTCGTCTGCTCCGGGGGCGGGTTCGCGCACACAGCGATGCGGACCGCACGAGGAGGCGTTGCTCTGGACACTTCCGCTTTGGCAGTAGTGCGTCACGACCCCTGCGTGGGAGCAGTCCAGACATACGGAACTTGGGTAGCCGTCTCCGCAGTGCGCGTTGCTGATCACCTCACACACCGGGGGCGATGACCCCGCCGCGCCGCCCGGCGCGGCTCCGCCGGCGCCTGTGCCACCGGACCCCACGCCGCCCGTCGCGCCCGCGGGGTCGGTGATGCCACCCACCGCGCCGGGCGCCAGGGTGCGTCCGGCAAAGCCTCCCGCGTTCGCCTGCCCTCCGGCGACGCCCTCCTTGCCCGCGGTCGTACCGCCGCAGCTCACCATCCAGGCGAGCGCTCCCAGCACCCAGCACGAGCGGGCCCGACGAGAGCAACCCCTTCGCCAGCCTCGGGAGCTCCCGGCAAGGACTGCGCAAGCGGTTGGCGCGTGGGCGCATTCAGAATGCACAGGACGGATCGCCGCTGAAGGTGATCCGCCAGGTGCCGTTGACGCAACGGAAACCGTCCACAGCGTATCCGGGAACCGCACCACCGGCTCCTCCCGCCTCGGTGCACACGAGCTGCGAGTAGATGCACTCGATGTTCGCGTGGACGTCACAGGGGTCCCCATAGATGACTCGTTCCGGGGGACACTCGGTGCGACCCCCCCCCTCTCCTCCCGCGCCGGCCCCGCCGCCCGCGCCACCGGTGGGGCTCACTGGCACACCTGCCGCACCCGCAGCCACCGCACCGCCAGTTCCTCCCGCACCCGCTGCGTCGGCGCCACCGGTGGGACTCACTGGCGCACCTGCGGTGCCCGCCGCACCCGCCACCGCACCACCGGAACCAGCCGCGCCCGCCGTCCCGGTGGGCTCTCCACCCGTCTGGGGTCCCGGATGGGATCCGCTGGCGCCCGCGTGAGCGGATACGGCACCGGTGCCACCTTCGGGTGACTCACCTCCGCTCCCGACACCGCCGGTCGCCGCTGGCGAGTCCTTGCCCGACACCACGCACCCGACCAGGAAGAGGCCTGCGAGAATCGCCATTCCACCCTTTACACCGAAGCTCCTTCCCCACATCCCAACTGATCGCATTCAACACCTCTGGCTTGGCACAACACCACTGTTCCAGAGCAAGACGGCAATCATCGTGCCACCAGCGGTGTCGTTGGACATCGTCGACCCACCGCGCCGGGAATGACTGCCACGGCTGGGGTCCCCGCCGCGGCTTCGACACACAATGGCACACCTGTCACACGCAGGAAGACACCGAGTCCCGCCGCGCTACACCAGCCTTCACGGCGGATGACTCCGCCGACTCCCAGCCATCACAGCACCGGGCGCGGGCTGGCCCCTCCGAGCGGAGCGCCCTTTGTTCCAGCTACGGACGATCCAATCGAACCAGGCCGATGCCACCGGTCCCCGCCACGACGTAGCCGGGTCCCGTGGCGATGCTGCAGACCACGTCCACCTGGTCCAGGAGGACACGAGGCTTGCCGCCCTCGAGGGGCGCCTCGAGCAGTTGCTCGTCGGAGCTCAGCAGGATCGACTCGCCCACCGCCACGTGGGTGCCAACGTCACACTTGGCGTGCACGATGAACTCCGGGGCGCCTCCGTTCTTCGACACGCGGTAGACACCACAATCCGCCGTTCGACCGTAGATGTACTTCTCGTCCTGGGCCAGGTCGCCGACCATCCGGATCCAGTCACTGCTGTTCGCCGCCGTAGCCCGCTCGCGCACCGCGGCGATGTCCACCAGCTGGATCGCTTCGCCGCCCGTCTTCGGCAGCTTCCACAGCCCGTCGGAATCGGTTTCCGACCCGTAGTAGTAGACGTATCGATCATCGATGAGCAGCGGGGTGGATTCGAACACATTTCCAATACGCTCGGCCTCCCCACCCTCCTTGGACACCCGATGAAGGCCCGAGTAGGCAGCTCCGAAGTACACGTGGCTCCGGTCCACTGCCAACGACGCGACTGTGCCCTCCACCTTCGCCACCGGCATGGACTCGCCTCCTGCGCGGGGCACCTTGAGGACTCCGTTGCCGTCGCGGTTCGAGTAGTAAACGAACTGTTCATCTACCCCGTAGGTGTACCCCGACCCTTTCGCCACCGTGCGGGGCGTCCCGCCTGCCAGTGGAACCTGTTTCAAGCCGTCCTTCGCGTAGAAGACGTCCGAGCCGTCCACGATGACGTTGCAAGCGTAGTCTTTGGTCAGTTGTTGCGGCTTGCCCGGAAGCGTCGTGGACGCGGGGGACTCGTCGCCGGAAGCGGCCTGGTTGGTCCTGACGGACTCAGGAGCTTCGGACCCGGACCCCAGGATCTCCGGGCGGCGACAGCTCAGCAGACTGACGGCCAGCAGTGTCGCCGCCGAGAGCACGCTCACACGTTCGCTCGACAGACGTCCGCGAAGCCACTTGGGTCTGCAGAGGGGGGTGGGCGCCGAGGCGCTGCTGGATTGGGGGGCAAGCGAAGGTGTCGAGTGTGTCACGAGGACCTCGTATCGCGCACGAGACGCCGCTTGTCGACGACTGGGTCAGGGACAGTCAGGCCGAGCGCCGCGACTCGCCCTCGGTGGCAGGCACGGAATCGATGGCACCCAGGGGAGGCGACGGCGCTCGGTCCGGAGCCCGCGACCTGATCGAGCGCCTTGCGTCGGTATCCGATGGCGCGTCCACCACAGTCCCAGCTCCCCCGCCGACCCCCACCGTCTCGGCTCTCGGGTGGACGGCGAGCAATACTACGGACAGTACTACGGAACGCTCGCCAGCGTGCTCGGGCGCCGTCCCAGCAGGTCCACACTCGCGCACTCCCGAGACGCGATGATGCCACTTGGCGCAACCCCACCAACGACCAGCAGAGTGGCGACGGCCCCGAAGACGATCGCTTCTCGGAGCCGCAGTCGGAGACCCGGGATGTCGCTCGGTCTGCCGCAGAACAGGGAGAAGTACATACGCAGAATCGCGAGACCGGTCAGAGCAGACGCCCCGATTGTGAGAAATCCGATCGCCGGGAAGCTGCGTACGGCGCCGTTCACCAGCATCTCCTGTCCGATGAACCCGAGCGTTCCCGGAAACCCCGTACAGGCGAGGCCAAACACGAGGAAGCTCGTCGCCAGGAGCGGCATCTGCTCGAAGCCACCGTGATACCTCGTGAGCTTGAGCCGACCACGGCGCGCTTCGAGGGCGAGCACGGTCCTGGCCAGTCCGGTGAATGCGAAGGCCGACGACAACCAGAGAATCAGCGCCCCCGTCAGCGCGTCGACTGAAGTGCAATCGAGTCCAGCAAGCACCAGGGACGACTGGCTGACGAACAGGTACCCCAGCGCCCGGCGCGCGTCGGTCTGGAACAGGGCGAGCGCGGCACCGTAGATGGCCGTCACGAGCGACAGGATCGCCACGACCCGCAGCATTGTCGGCGTGGCGTGCGGCACGACCAGCGTCGCCGCGACGAAGGTCCCCAGTTGGGGAGCACTGAAGAGAACGGTAGGGCCGATCCGGCCTTGGTCCAGGGCCTCGGGAATCCACGCGTGAAAGGGAAAGACGCCCTTGCGGATGAGCACGGCGAAGATGACGCACCAGAGTCCCAGTGGGCTGCGGTCGCCGTAGGCGCTGAGCAGGGTAATTCCAGCAGCAAGGGCGAGCGTGCTCGCCAGGTGGTAGGCTCCGACGACGCGTTGGACTCGCGGGCTGGCGCTGGTGGTGAGGCCTTTCAGCAACAACGTGCCCGACGCGACCCAGCAACAGGCGAGCACGATCGGGCTTTCGGTCAGGAAGGCGAGCGTGGCAAGGCTCGTGGCGACCGCGGTCCGTCCCAGGCCGACCTTGTCGAGGCGTGCGCCGGGCGTCACGGCGACGGTGACCAGCCAGAGTGCTGGCGGAAGCGCGATGAGCGGACGGGCAAGAGGCGTTACACACAGCAAGGACTCACCGAGAAACGCGAACCCGCCCCAAGGCCAGGGCACCCGGAGCGACGCAAGGTTCGGAACGAGGTGGACGAGGCTTCCAAGAACGCACGATACGGCGGCGCAGGCCATCGCGAGCGCTCGCATACGGGGCACGATCCTGCGACCCGAGGTGGAGAGGAGCGCGAAAGCGAGTGGCGCACCCACCAGGCCAGCGAGCCATAGCGCTGCGGCTATCATTCCGCGTCTCCCGACCGGCCTGGGTTGCCGACGAGCCACCGGTCGAGACGATCCAGCACCGCGACAGCTGACCGGAATGGCCAGACGAAGCAACGATCGAGCACGGAGTCAGCAAATCCCCGCTCGAGCGCGGCGAGGTACACGAGCCCGTCGCGCCTCGACGTGGGCCGGTTCAGCCGCGGGAGATGACCGCCAAGGCGGTTCTCGAGCTCGTGCAGGTCGTGGAGTACGTTCGGTGCGCTGAGGAACTGCAGCAGGCGAAAACAAGTATGGCCAACCAGATGGATGAACGCGAGGGTGCGTAGTCCCAGCGCAATCTCGATGGTGATGATCCCCACCTGCGTCAACGTAGCGTATGAGATGGCCGACTTGACGTCGGTCTGAACGCGACCCGTCACGCTCGCATACAAGGAGGTCGCCAGGCCGCCCATCGCCACCAGGACTGTCGCCGCGGAGGACATCTGCAGCAATGGCTGCGCGCGGAGCAACAGGAAACAACCCGCGTGAGTGGACAAGGCCCCGTAGTACACGGCGCTCGAGGGGGTAGGCCCTTCCATCGCCCGTGGGAGCCACCCGGACAGTGGCCAGAGCGCGCTCTTTCCGGCGACCGCCACGATGAGCAACACGGCGATGGCAAGCGCCTGCCCGGGACCGAGGAGGGTCTGCGAGTGCGTCTGGGCAGAGAAGAAGTTGACGAGGCTTCCGCTGCCGGCCCAGTGGTGCAACAGAACGGCCGCCGATAGCATTGCGGCGTCACTGAGGCGATAGACGGCGAACACGCGCAGCGCGTTGCTCACCGGAGCGGATCGTTCGTGGAAGAACCCGACCAGGAGCGCAGAACTGAGGCCGAGAAGCTCCCAGCCCACGAAGAGAACCTCGATACTGCCGGCCAGCGCGATGAACACGATACCGACGACGAACATCGCCATGTGCACGAAGTAGCGCTGAAATCCCGGCTCACGATGAAGGTATCGGAACGAGAAGGCTGCTACCACGTTGCACAAAGTTAGGCTGAGCACTGCGAACCCGAGCGACATCCAGTCGACCGCGAGATCGAACGCAAACTTGGTCTGGGACGAGGAGAACCACGTTCCGTATCGAAGCACCACGCTCGGCAGCCCCTCGACGACGAGACTGAACAGGGCAGTGACTGCGCCCGCCAGCGAACCGATCAGCGCCGTACCAACGGCGATGCCCACCCCCCGTTCGCCCAACAGGTTTCCGGCGAGGGCTGAGACCCCGAGAATGAGCAGCAGTACTGGGGGCCCGGCGCATGCCACCAGTACGCCGGCCTCGACGAGCGAGCTCACACTGCTCCCCCGTGGTCTACCTCGATCGTCGCAAACGGGAGGGGCCCTCGCCGACCCTCGTAGTACCGCCGTGAGCCCCCCCGACCGAGCGGGATCGATCTCTCGGCCTGGTAGTGGCGAGCTGTTGACGAGTCCAGCTCGACGAGGGCGTTCGAGTTCGGGTCGAGCGCGGCCATGAAGATCCAGCGACGATCGACGAGCCCTGCCAGCTTGGGGTCTCGCTGGAGCAATCGACGGAGCAGGTCGGTGTTCACCTCGATCACGATGGTCAGACGCACAGGCTCGTGTATTTCCAGCATCTGCCACGGGAGGCCGGTGCGAAGGTCGCTCTGTGCTCCGTCCATCACCCCAACGAGACCCGAGACGTTGTGAGGTAGCTTCGTGCCCGAGCCGTATCCGGTGGGGTCCACGTAGCCGAAGAGGTATTCGAGATTGATGCCAGTCACGACCGGAACCAGGGCTGCGAGCAGCTCTCCGAGGAGCGCTCCCTCGGGATCCCCCTCCGGGTCGTAGGAGAGGAGAAAAGCACGCCGGTCGAGAAAGAGACCCCGTGTCCTCCGGCGTCGGCCGATAACGCAGACTGCGTTGGTCGCGTGTCCGTACTCTGGTCGCGGCTGAGCGAGGTCGGTGGCGCGGGCCTGAACGTGGAACAGCGCGCCCGCGGGCGGTAGCCACGGCGCTGCGCTGTCGAAGCGGCGGCAGCGCTCGTGGGCCTCGCGACGGCGCGCCTCCTGCAAACTCGCGCGCAGTCGCCGGAGCAGAGGGTGCGCAAGCGCAGGAGCCAGAGCTTCGTCGAAGAGATGAAGGTCGTTGTTGGCGGTGTTTCGCTCACCTCCGACGAACCATGTCTCTTGCGGGATTCGGAGCCCCCGGGTCGCGACGAGCTCCCGCACTGCGGGGTCGTTTGCCATCTGCGCGAAGGCGCGAGCGTTCGGGCCTCCGCGCCCCCCGCCGCACGCGCCGCAGTCATGCGCCGACTCGTGGGGATTGTTGAGGCTCGTGGAGCCGTGGCCTAGGACCAGCACGAGCCCCGCAAAGCGGTCCCGGATGCCAATGGGTCGGAGCAGTGAGAGCACGATCTCAGCCATCTCCTCGGTCTTGAATCCCGTCTGCCCACCTGTGGCGGCGGGAGGATCTGTCTCCCTGTACTCGAGAGCCAGGCGCCCCTGTGGCGGATGCATCCGACCGTAGAGCCACGCTACGCCGTGCTGCAGCCACGGGAAGATGACCTTCAACACGAGCGGGACCACCCAGAGCGCGCCGACCGTGGCGAACAGAAGTGCCCCACTTCGAGCATGGCGCCCTCCCAGGTGCACATTCCTGTCGAGCTGCGCTCCGACCCGCTGCCACCGCCGGCGCAGACGTTCGGAGAGCCGAACTGGTCCACTCGCGTCGATCTCGGCAACGAAGTGCCGCGGCCGGATCGTGACCGGGCACAAGGGTCGAGCTCGCGCGTCCGTTGCTCCGCGATAGTACATCGCCACGCCAAAGAATCCGGCAGCACCGAACGTCTCCACTTCTGGGTCCACCTCTTCGATGTGCCGCCGCATGGACTCCTCGCGCTCGTCGATGCAGAGGATGACCTGGTAGGCCGGCTGCCGCGCCGACCCCGCTCGATGCCCCACCAAGGCATCGAAAAAGCGATGGCGCAGGTTGCGTTCGTAGGCCTGATGGAGCAGTCGTCGCCTCGATACTCCATCGAAGTCTTGAACCTCGCGCTCGAGAAGCGCCACGGACGTCTCGTCCAGTTCATCGACCCTTCGAGCTGACATCCCCGTGAGCTGCGCGACATGGAAAAGCGGCCACGCTCGTTCGGCAACGGACGGTGCGATCGGTTCGGGGAATTGGGCACTCAGCCAGCCGTGGAAGCTGGAGAGGGGCCCCACGAACCCGACCCGTCTGGCAGCGACCAGGAGACTGGCGCGAAGGAGCAACATCCTGATCGCCAGAAAGTCGACCAGGCGCGCGGGCAGGGACAAGGAGGGCACTCGGTCGGGGCGTAGTTCGAACTGGTGGAGCATGCCGGCGAACCCGCGCAGGGCCAGCGCCTCTGCAACCAGGAATGGCTGCCATTCCGCCTCGGGAACGCCAAGGTCTAGGAGGGACGTGGTCAGTGATGCCCAGACGTCGCGACCGGACTCCGCTTCGCCGCGGACGATGCGTTGAAGCTCCGGTCCGAAGGGACGGCAGAGACGTGCGAGTCGACGCCGATAGAGATCGAGAAAGCAGGAGAACAGTCCCCGCTCACGCCCGGGCATGGACCAGTCAGCGAGGCCCTGGTCGAGGTAGGCACCCGTGACCCGGATCAGCAGGGGGTGAACCCATTCATCGACGTCAATGTCGTACATCGCGTGCAGCAGATCGCGGTGCCGAACGGGTCGGGGATGTGGTCGACCGGGCTGGGGCTCCGCTCGCTCGACTGCCCTGCAGCACGCCGACCAGAGCGCCCAGACCAGGCGAGCCTCCTCGCCGTCTCGAGACCCCGACGTGGGAGTGCATCCGAGGGCTTCGCGCGCATCTGCGGGAAGATCGCGACGAAGCTCGCGCAACACCCTCGTCTCGCTCAACGTCCATGTGAGGACCGGCCCGCGTAGCTCGGGCAGCCCATGGCGGAGGATGCGCCGCCGGATCTCGCGTCGACTCATCCCACCGGCGACGGTGGGACTCGAGGTTGTGTCCTGTGCCGTGGCAAGAACAGCATCGATATCGGAGTCGAGAATGCGTCCGCGCCGCAACGCTTCGCGGTAACGCTCCTCGGTGAGGTAGGGCGCGCAGCTGAAGGCCTCGGCCGCTTGTTCCGTCGCACTCTCGAACGGCAAGTGCTCGAACGGATGCAGCGGGTTGTGGTGGACAAATACACTGATAGGTCCCTGCGCCGGCAGCAAGTGCCCGATATGGCTAGCGATATCCTGGAGCAGCACCCGCGAGTTCGTGAGTTTGAGCTCGCCACGGGTGGGCCCTGGTGATGACATTTTGCGTCATGTGTAGTACTTTAACGTAATCTAATGTCAAGCTCGGGCGTATCGATTGCGAACCATGACTCAGGGGAGCCGACCTCGGCGGAGGCCACCGATCTGCTGACCACCAGAGAGCTGGCCGAGTACCTCCGTCTCAACGAACGCACAGTTCTCAAGCTCGCGTCACAGGGAGAGATTCCCGGAGTCCGCCTCGGCAACCAGTGGCGATTTCGGAGAGCAGTGATCGATACGTGGCTCGACGATCAGATGCTCGGGATTCGGCAGCGCTCGTCGAACAACGCCCCTCCCACTCTACCGACGTTCGAGTTCCCCGAGGGTCTACGTGAAGACCAGGTCATCGCGGAGATGCGGGGCCAGACCAAGACCCAGGTGCTCGAAGAGCTCTGCACCATGGCAGGCGAGCTCGACCTCGTCCGCGACCGCACCTGGTTCCTGGGTGCGTTGGTTGAGCGAGAGAATGTGCTCTCCTCCGGCGTTGGCGAGGGGATCGCGTTTCCCCACACGTTGCGTCGTCATCCAGAGCAGGTCCGGGCTCCCTTCGTTCTGGTCGGGCGCTCCCGGCAAGGGATCGACTTTGGTTCCATGGATGGCAAAGCAGTTCACATCGTCGTGCTCTTGGGTCTCCGCTACCAGGAGCTGCACTTGCCCTGGCTCAGCCTCCTGTCCAGACTACTGAAGGACCAGTCGATGCGTTGCGAGATCATGAAAGCCGCCGGACCAGCAGAGATCCATCGGCTCCTCCTCGAGCGTGTAGCGGCCAGTTCGAAGCACGACGCTCGGACCGGATAGCGCCCAGTCGAGCCACGGGGGGGGGACCCACGCTGGTTGCAGGAGACATGGGAGATCCCCGATCCCGTGCTGTCCGACGTAGCGATTCGATGCCCGACCTGGGAATGGTCGAGCGGCTGAGCAGACTCACCTCGGGTCGGCGAGCGTGGCGTGGAGGATCTCTCTCGTGATGGCGTACAGCGGGGGGATCCCCTCCGTTGCTTGCAGTGCCCCGCTGAGGTTCGCGGTGTGATCCAGGGGCAGATCGGACACGTAGTAGAGGAATCTGAGGTCGAGGTCGGGCCGCAATATCCCGCGGTGCATCGACTCGAGGATCTGGGCCAGATAGTACGTGCCTTCCATCTCCAGGCCAATGCAGCCCCAGACGTGCTTGTTGAAGTGAAGCATCCGCCGGTTCTGTAGCAAGGTGCCGCCCACCGTGAGCACGGGCCCGACGTGAACGTCGCGGTCGGTCAGAGTCCGGAGATGATCGAGGTCCGTGGCGTTGTTCACGATCGGCTGGAAGATGTCCTGGTGCTGTTCGATGAAGCCCGTTGCCGCGAGAATGTCCCCTCGCTTGCCCACCAGAGCGCCGGCCTTCCCCAGCACGTTGATGCTGCGAATCCGTCGGCCGAAGAGCGCGACGAGATTCCCGATGATGTGCTCTGCCTGCTGGCCGAAGGCGTAGTCGATGTTGATCAGCAGCCCGGGCGCCAGGCTCCCGAGGAGCGGGTCGAGGGCCGTGCCCGTGCGCAAGCGATCCGTGTCGACCAGCTCCACCTCGATCCCGGTGAATCCCGTCTCGGTCAGGACCAGGATTCCGGCCTCTGCATCGGCGGCGATCTTCTCTTCGGCTGAGCGGGGATGAGCACGGAGATAGTCGCGAGCGATCGCGTAGACGGCGTCCGTTTGGTTGAACCAGCGCTCGTTGACGAGGGAGTGGTGCGTGGCGTGCGCCCACTCGAGGATCACGTCGCGGTTCGCGCCCAGCCAGGGGCTGAGGCAGTTGTGCACCGAGTGAGTGTTGCTGCTGATGATGTGTACCGGGAGGTCGTCAGGGAGCAGCGCTGGGTCTGTGCCGAGAAGCTCCCGGGTCCGAGTCGCGATATGGTGGGTCCATGCTTCGGCATGAGCGCTGTTGTAGTTGTTCAGCTGGCGAAATACCGAGATGTACTGATCCTCGTGATGGAGGAGGACGTCGCGAAGGCGATCTCGCATCCGCACCGGCCAGATTCGTTCGAGCTCGACGATCTCGTCGGCGGTGAAGGGCAGGGGGAATGACTCGTCGCCACGGATGAGAGCGCTCAGCAGGTCGCGATCGAGCATCCGCCTGCGAAGCTTTCGTGTTTCACAGACGTACAGGCAGAGACAGGTGATGAAGTCCACCACGTCCGAGATGCCGTCGCGGATCAACACTAGATTCTTGCCGGGCATCAGTTCGAATACGGCTCGGCGGCGTGCGGCAGTCCCGATCTCCGCAAACAGCTCTTCGGGCCGGTCTTGGTGATCGGGCAGCGCCTCGGTGACGTAGTAGGCGAAACACCGCGCCACGTTGTCCGGAAGCCGCCGAACGGAGTACGAGAGCGCCGACAGATTCACATCCGGGGAGCGAGCGCCCGGGTGCAGCGCAGGATCGAGGTCCTGGTACAAGGGGAGGAGTTTGCCGATCAGCACCTCCCCGCTTCCGAGCGCGCGGAGCAGCTCGGCCATGAACCGCTCGAAGGGGGCGAAGATCCCCTGCTTGTGACGCAGGATCGTGGCCATGCCCTGAGCAAAGACCGCGGATTCTCCCAACAGCTGCAGAAACCGTTCCCCGCTGATGCAGAGGACGCGACACGGTTTACTGGCCCTGACGGCGTAGCTGCGGGGTTCGGAGAAGAGCGATGCCCGCTCTCCGAAGTAGTGACCCGCGTGGATTCGCCCCACGACCCGATCGTGAACCGGGTCGAATACCTCGACCTCACCCTGGACGAGAAGCATGACGCTCTTGTCGTCGTTGCCTGGATGGAGCACCAGCTCTGGCGGGGCGAACTCGCGTGAGATCACGTGTTTGGCGAGGTCGGACCGGATGGATTCGGGGAGGAACCGGAATGGGATGAAGTCGTCGAACATGGGTCGTGCCCGATGGTAGCACCCCCGCCTCGCGCACTGGCTCGCCTTTCGCCGGAGGCGGGTGAGACGCGCCGCGCCCGCATACGCTCCCAGATGTGAGCGAAAGTGGGACTCCGGGGGGGACCTCGGTTCGGGCTGGCGGCGTCTCGGTGAAGGCTCGCCTGACTGACCCACGCGCCGGCGCTTGAATGACTTGCGTGCCCCTACTCGCAGGCCTCGAATCCGTTCGAGGCGACGCAGTCGAGCGCGTCCATCAGCTCCGGCTCGACCTGATCGAGGGTAGGCACGCCGCTCTCGGCGAGAGAGACGTCCTCGTTGCCACCGCAGGATCCATCGGTGACGGACGCGGTGCCATCGTCCACCGCGAAGTACGTCGTCTCGAGCATGGAGTCCCAGCACTCGACGAGCGCGAGATCGTTCGTGAGGTCGCCGCCAGAGATGGTCGCCTCCCCGCGGCCGGCGGTACCGAGGAACGCGGCGCGGAACGCGAACGTCTCGTCGGCGTCGTCGACGGCGTCGTTCTCGAAGCAGGAGTCGACGGTCGCATCGCAGACATCGCCCTGGATGACCCAGTCCAGGAAATGGAGCGAGACGCCGTCCACGCGGGTGTGCCCGTAGAAGAGCTCCGCGTCTGCGGGCTGCGTTCCGGGCTCCGCGTCATCGGCGACGAAGTCGCGCAGCATGGCCACGTTGAACGCATGGTTCTCTCCCCCGTCGGTGCCCGCCCCGTACAGCATCGCCACCCGTCCCTGGTCGCGCGGCACCTCCGGATCGAACTCGGGGTCGTTTGCTCTGTCGAATGCGTTGTTCATCTGCATGTCCCAGAGCGTCGCACCCACGCCGAGATCGGGGTCGTCGGGGTCGGGTGTGGCGCCTCCGGCGATGACCGGTTCCGCGGTGGCGATGTCCTGGTCCATCAACCGCGCGAAGGCGTATGAGTACCGAAAATCGTCCCCCACGTCGTTCTCGCGGATGTAGGCGACCACATTGCCGACGCCGTCGTCGTTGGGCCACGGCCCCCAGATGAACTCCCGAGTCTCGGAGTTGTAGAGTGTCGGCGGCAGGGCGGTGATGACCTCGAGCACGCGGACCATCTGGATGGCTGGCTCGTTCACGCCTACCGCAGCCTCGATCGCCATCCGTGCTATTTCCGAGTCAGCTTCGAGTGCCAGCGCTCCCGGGTGGCTCCCCGGCGTAGGCACCCCCGACGCCAGTCGCTCGGTCGTCGGCAGTGCGCTCCGATACTGCTGAAGCAGCGCCGCGTCGTAGCCCTCGTCGTCGCCATCGGCCAGGGTGCAGCCAACCAGCGCCAGGGGTAGCATGACTGCAGAGATCGCGTGCCGCATTGGGTCCCTTCTCCTCGTTCGATTGCCCATCCCATCCGGGCGACGCATTGGCTCTTCGCCGCCCACGGAGACTAGCAAGGAGCGTACCGTGTTCCGAGGGAGGCTGGCACGCAGGATTGCTGCTCCCCACATCGCGACGGCGCAGCTGAGAAACCCGGGGCACACGCCCCGGTCGTGAACTCGCGTTCTCAGACCCGTTTGGCGGTTGTAGCGTCCTCGGTCACTGAACTCTCACCGTGGATCACCTGGGACTGGATCGCGGATTTCCAGCCGTGAAGGCTTGCCTCCAGGGCGAGACGCTCCGCCAAAACACGTGACCACCTCGCGGCGCGCCAGAGCCTCGACACCGCCCGGGCCGAGCGGCGCCCTACCGCCCCGTCCAGTCCCAACCTCGGGCGAGCGGGGGCCGGTCGCGGTCGCGCTCGTAGGCGGCAAGAGTACCTGGACGCAAGAACAGGCCGTCCTCGAGCGCGTCGATACGAATGGCATACGGCGTCCCGCGCAGCAGTGCTTGACTGGCGCGGAGTAGCTCGAAGTCGGACTGCGACAAAGTGTCGGGCCGCGCTGCCCCCCTCAGAGACCCGAGGTCGAACAGCGCGATGCCGCGGATGACGGGATCGGAAGCGTCGCGCGTGAGTTTGCTCAGGGGACCGAGGTCGTAGTGGGGCGGGCAGGAGCTTGCCTCAGAACCTTTCGGGGACGAGCATGGATTCGGGGACGGGGTTTCGACGATATGCTTCGTCGTGCTTGCGTTCGGGAAGCCTGATCTCGTCTCGTTCGACCTCGAAGTAGTCGAATCGACTCAGGAGGTCCGCGATGCAGTTCAGGCGAGCCTTTCGCTTGTTGTCACCAGGAACCACGCTCCACGGGGCCGCTTCCGTACTGGTCCGCCGCAGCATCTTCTCCTTCGCCCGCGTGTAGTCTTCCCAGCGAATGCGCGACTGCAGGTCCATCGGGCTGAGCTTCCACTGCTTGAGTGGGTCATGGATCCTCGCCAGGAAGCGAAACTCCTGTTCCTGGTCCGATACGGAGAACCAGTACTTCACCAGATCGATACCCGAACCTACCAACATTTTCTCGAACTCGGGAACCGAGCGAAAGAAGTGCTCCACCTCGGTTTCGGACGCGAAACCCATGACGCGCTCGACCCCAGCGCGATTGTACCAACTTCGATCGAAGAGAACGATCTGACCTGCCGAGGGCAGGTGACGAACGTAGCGTTGGAAGTACCATTGGGTGCGCTCTTCCGCGGTCGGTTTTGGCAGAGCAACGACCTGCACGACTCGGGGATTCAGCCGCGCGGTGATGGTCTTGATGGCTCCGCCTTTGCCCGCAGCGTCCCGCCCTTCGAAGAGGACGACGACGCGCCGTCCCGTTCCCACGACCCAGTCCTGGAGCTTGATGAGTTCCATCTGCAGGGAGCGCAGCTCCCGCTCATAGCGTCGGCGCTCCGCCTTCAAGTCGCTGAGTGCTGCTTCCGGTGCCTGATCGCTGATGAGAATGCGGGCGATATCCTCCCACTCGTCCTCGAATTCGCCTTGTAGTAGGTCGATGAGATCATCCTTCAGGCGCTCGACGGCATCCAGGTGACTGGTGATGCCGTGTTGACGACAGAATTCCCGGAAGAGCTCGGCTTGCTGCTTGATGTCGGCCATGGCCGACATTATCCCCCAGTTCGGTTGTGTTGAACCGAACTGGGGAAGTGGATGATGATCCCGCGAACAGATCGACCCGGAAAAGGGAGCCCTGCGGGGCTCGCCCTGGGTGAGCCCCGCAGGGTGGCGAGCTCAACACAAGTGATCTCTGGGGACAGCGGGGCTTCGGCGTCGGGGTCCTATCCCTCCGGACACTCGGGAGCATTCCCCAGCGGGAAGTCGCTCATGGGCTGGCTGGGCAACATGAACTCGACGTTGCAGCCGTTCGTCGAGTAGGTCCGCGAGGTGCCATCCTCGTCGAAGACGCTGAGCTGATGCTCTTCCCAGCCGTCTTCGAGGCAGAGGCCATCGGATTCGACCAGGACCAGAGCGTCGAGCTGCTGAAGCTGCGCGGTGCTCAGCGTCCCGCGCGACAGCACGCGACACGTGCGCGAGCTCGACTCGAACCCCGGCATCGTCGCGCCCGTGGAGAAGACCCACAGCGCGGTCCGACTCGAGTCGGTCCAGACATGCTGTCCGACAGCCGGCTCCTCGACGAAGCCGCCAGCGCCTCCTGTTCCACAGCCAGGTGGTGGTGCCGCCGAAACCAGCACCCACGCGCCCGCCTCGCAGCGAGTCAGGTTGCACCACGCGCATGGGTCGTCCGGACACTCGCCGCAAGTTCGGTCGGGCCCTTCACACTCGCTGCCCGCCTGCATCAGCCCGGGGTCCATTGGACACCCCGACGGACCCGTGCCGGAGCCCGCGCCGCCGAGTCCCAGCCCGTTGCCTCCGGTGCCGGACTTCCCGGATGCGACGGAGTCAGAAGCCACGGAGCCGCAACTCGACGTAGCCAGGACGAGGGAAGCGAGGGGAATTGCAAGCCGTAGTGAACGTGCCATCGAGCCTCCGGGGGCGAGCTTGACGCTCACATCGTGCCACGGTGCCCACCGCGAAGACTGGAGAATCGGACGGAATGACCACGCGCCTCACGGGCCGCACTCCGCCGCGCTGGGATCCCGCGGGGGTAGGCAAGCGGCCCGCGATGCGCGTTTGGCGCGCGTTTGGTGGGGCATGGCTCCGAAATTGGCAGCCATGTGCCTCGAGACGCGTGCTTGGTGCGCATTTGCGGGCACATGGCTGCCCCCCCGCCGAGCCTCGCGGCCGCCCCCGCCGAGCCTCGGCAAGCCGAAGAAGACCACAGATCTCAAGTGGGCACTCCTCTACACTTGCGGTCAACGCAAGCGTTGCCCGCTGTCGCCGATCCCCTCACATTCCTTCGCGAGCGAGCGTGTTCCATCGTGTGCAATCCACGTGGGCGCTGCCGTGGGGCGACCTGGGGTGCCGGCAACAGCTACTCCGTGTACGCCAACTGTCACAGTGGCAACGGCGCCTGCGATCCCAACGCTAGCATCCGCGCGCACAGTCCCACCGACGATTGCACGGGATCAGGGTGCCACAACGCGACCGTGTACAGCTACTCGGCCAACTCGGACTGCGTCAATTGCCACCTGTCTGCGGGTGGGCTGGTCGCCTGCGGCGGCTGAAACCCGGAGGGGCTCCGGCAGTGGCAGGAGGCTCTCGAAGACTCGACCTGCGCCTGTCTCGCTGGCGCGGTCGTGCTTTCCGCGGTACTCCCCCCGCGTGCCGAAGCTCCCGCAGACCGATTCACGACATCCGGAGGCTTGCGTCGAGACCCTTTCGCATCGGCTCGAGCGGCACGTCGTTCGGCTCGCTAGCGAGATTGGGCCGCGCCCCGGCCACGGACAGCTGATGCCGCTCGAATCGGCGCGGGACTACATCGAGGAGGCGTTGGACGAGATGCACGCGCCCCGCAAGCGCCTCGCTTTTTCGTTTTCCGGGGTGGAGTACCACAACATCGAGGTCGTCTTGCGCGGCACGGTTCCGGCCGCCCCCCAGCTGGTGGTCGGAGCCCACTACGACACGGTGGCGGAGACGCCGGGCGCTGACGACAACGCCAGCGCGGTCGCCACGCTGCTCGAGCTCGCCCGGGCCCTGCGTGGGTGGAAATCGGCGCGTACGTTGCGGCTCGTGTTCTTTCCCAACGAGGAACCCCCGTTCTTCTTCCGTGGCGGCATGGGCAGCGAGGCGTATGCGCGACAGCTGCGAGTCGACGGTGTCGGGTTGCGGATGATGCTGTCGTTGGAGATGCTGGGCTACTACGACGAGCGACCCGGGTCGCAGCGGTATCCGCCCGGTCTGAAATGGTTCTACCCGAGTACTGGTGACTTCATCGGGCTGGTCTCCAACGTTCGCTCCACCCAGGCGTGTCGGGCGTTGAAGGTGGCATTCGAGCAGAGCTCCACCTTCCCCTGTCACAGTCTATCCGCCCCGGGCTGGACCGTGATCGTCGGTTTGAGTGACCATCGCTCGTTCTGGCGGCAGGGCTACCCCGCAGTAATGGTCACGGACACTGCCTTCATGCGAAACCCGCACTACCACCAGCCAACGGACACTCCAGATACTCTGAACTATGCAAAGATGGCCCGGGTGGCTCTCGGCATCGAGGGCGCTCTGCGCTGCCTCGGATCGCTGTGACGGGGCTCGGACTAGGCAATGGGAGTCGAACGGGACTCGACAGGGGAAGGACGGGATATGCGGAAGGTAGCTCGCGCGGCGTGTGGTACTCTGCTCAGGGTGCTGGCGGTGGGGGCCATGGGCTCGATCGGAGCGTGCCATGGCAGTGATGAATCAACCCCAAGCTCGCCGAGTGGTGGCGCTGCTGGTGCGGCAGGAGACCACGGCGCGTCGAATCCGAGTGGCGGTGGCGGCACCGGCGGAAGCACCACGGAACCCACCGGTGGTCGAGAGCCAGCGACCGGCGGCGCGGCTGATCCCACCAGTGGTGGGGAATCGGGGGCGACAGGCATCGCTGGCGGGGGGGGCGACGCCGGGGGACAGAGCGTCCTGGGGGGCACGTCGGGAAGCCTCGTGACACCCGCGGGCGCCGCGGGGCAGCCCACGACGAGCGTCGCCGGCAACGGGGGACAGCTCTTGGAGGCAACGGGCGGCGCGTTCGCTGGTGCAGGCGCTGGCGGGGCAGCCCCCGTGCCTGCGGTGTCCGGATCGCTGGTCGGGATCTGGCTGTACGAGTCGGGAGCGCCGGGTGATCTGTACTCGGTGCTGGAGATCGGCGAAACCAGCGTGGGAGAGAGCGATGGCACCTACTTCGCCGACCAGATCATCATCGAGCACGATCCCGCGAGCGGCCAGCTCGCCACCGAAGCGATCGAGGTCCAAGGTACGGCTCCCCCAATCAGTGTTGGTCAGCGCTGCTACTCGGTCTTCGAGGTGAACGGGAATGTTCTCACGGTGCACCGCGCGGAAGATTGCTCCGCCGGGTACTTCGATGACCAGGGCACGTCCGTCGACCTGGTCTATCAGCGCGTCAGCGAAGCCGAGTGTCGCCGGCCCATCCTGACCGCTACCGTGGAGAGTGGTGGCGAGACCGGTGCGATGAGCTGTGCCTTCGATGTGACCGCCCTGAGCTACGATTGCGCACTCGACCCCAGCCCCTCGGGGGGGCCCACGCTTACCAGCTATCGGTACGCAGGCCTGAACGACTTCGTCTGGGAGGCCAAGGCCGTGGGGAGGCAGACCCTCGTCGAGCAGGTGCTGACGTCGGGCTCGACGAGCACGAGCACGTACACCTACGAGGCGGGGCGGCTCAACGGCGAGACCAGTTCCGACTCGGTCAGCACGTTCACTGAGTGGGACGATCGAGACCGACCCACTGCGGGCACCCTCTCGACGGGCACCTGCACGGGGATCGATCTGGTCTGGACATACGACGATGCCCAGCGGCAGTGGCTCGAGACGTACGACCCGAGCACGGGAACAGGAGACTGTCCCGCGGACGTCCTTATCCAGTTCTCGACGACCTACGACGCCAACGCCAACACGATTGAGATGCACCACTGGATCGACTCGCCCGAGGAGTCACTGTGGTCGTTCGAGATCCTAGGCACATCACTGGTCTGCCACCTCCCACGGTGAACGAGGCCATCAGAGCAGGACGCTCGAGCGGCTCCCTGCTCTGGGCTGGAGCGCCTGCGCCGCACGTGTAATGTCCCCCCACCATCCAGGTACGATGCGAAGTCTGGATCTGGTGATGGAACCAGGGCGAAGCGAGGTGGGGGGATGCACCCCGCGAACGCCATCCCGCACGCCGACCGGATCGACACCAGCGAGCCAGGGGGCTAGTACGACAGCCCGGAAGTGCGTTCCGGGTTGTCGTACCCAACGTGATCGGGTGCCCAGTTCGGACGGGTGCGTCTCCGGGTATCTGCCGGCCCTCCACCCCCGCGTCGGGCTGGCGGAAACCCGGAACGAACTTGCGAACTGCCGTACCAGGATGCGATGTTCACGAGGGGTCGCACCCGGACCAGGGCGCCCCGGGGAGCCAACGATGACGCGGTTGACGGCGATCGGGTTGTGTCTTTACGGTGGAGCGCTGTGTGTTGCCTGCGGGGGCGGGGATACTGTGCTGAACGGCGCTGCGACGGGCGGCTCCGCCAACTCTACGGGTGGAAGGGGCGGCGATTCGCACACGGGCGCTGGCGGTGATGCGGGAGGCCTCGCGAGCGCGGGCGAAGGCGGGGCAACCGATTCGACCGGTGGCACCGCGGGGTGCCCCGATGGTACGGAAGGGTGCCCCTGCTACGGCAACGGGACGTGCAACGACGGCTTGGTGTGCAGCGACGATACCTGTGCCGATGAGGAGGGCAGTGGTGGCACGGGTGGCACTGGAGGCGCCTCCAGCACCGGCGGCGATTCGAGTACCGGTGGCGACTCCGGCACCGGCGGCGATTCGAGTACCGGTGGCGAATCCGGCACTGGCGGCGATGCGAACACCGGCGGCGGTGCGAACACCGGCGGTGACTCCAGCACCGGTGGGGAATCGAGCACTGGCGGTGGCGCAGGCGACGCTCCCTGCCCAGATGGGACGGTGGGATGCGCCTGCTATGGCAACGGGACGTGCAATGCCGGGCTGGAATGCCAGAGCGATGCCTGCACGGAGATCTCGCAGCCCATTGGATGCGCGCCGGAGACCATGATCGACGACATGGAGGACGGCAACGGGGGGATCTGCGAGAACGAGGGCCGCAATGGCGGGTGGTGGACCCACAACAACTCGAGCAGTGGCACGATCGATCCCCCCCAGGGCACGGTCGTCGAGGCCTCTGCCCTGGGCAGCCTGGCACGCGACGGCAGTGACTACGGCATCACCTTCTCCGGCTCCGGCTTTGGCAACGCCAACGCGGACAATGCGGTCGTAGCAGTCAGCCTGAACTCTGGGGACGGCTACAATGCCACGGTGCATCGCGGGCTCGTGTTCTGGGCACGTGCGAGTACCCAGCTCACCATTCGCGTCGACTTCAGCACCGACGCCAGCAACGACGTGAGCGTTGGCGGCAGCTGCGTGCCGACCTCGACGGTGCCCTGCTACGACCACCACGGGACCTATCTGACGATTGGTACTGCGTGGCAGCAGTACTGGATCAACCTGAACTCATCCTTCCTGGAGCAGGAGGGGTGGGGAGTCGACGTGGATCTGGACCTCGCCAACTTGCTGAACATCCACTTCCTGTACAAGGGTGACGGAACGGACGGATCGTCGTCGTTCGACAACCCGAGCAGCTTCGTGCTGTATCTCGACGATCTGAGCTTCGCGGACTAAATGACCGAGCGCGATTCTCGAGCAACTCATTAGGAGGTCATTTTACGATTGGGGAGGGGGCCCCGGGGCCCCGCCGCCCGCGGGCCCCACCCGGTCATGATCGGGTGGGAGGGCGAGTGGGGGTGCGAAGCGGCGGCTGAGGGGTCTGGGACAGGCCCCTCAGAAACAGACATTGAATGTGTCGAGCGAACTTGACGAACGGAGCTTCTCGCCGAGCCCTCACCCAAATGGGGGCTCGGTGAGAAGTGATCGACAATTGCGCTCGCTCATCTAGACCGCGAATCGCGAACGTCGGCTCTGCCGCCGGACGGGCGGTTCGGGCTCAACGGCGCTGAGGGTCGCGAGGTCCCCTCGCGGCGAGGCCATCCGTTGGGTGAGTCGCCACTCAGGGATCACGCGGACGCTCACGCCCCAGGCGCGATGCGAGGCGCGGGTGCGCCACCTTCCCGGTGATCCCGCGACTACCCCGAGACCGCTTCGTCCGCACGGTTCCAGGTTCCCTGGATGAAGACTATCATTCATCATAGCAGCCTATGCGGAGAGATGGCCGGGGCATTGGAGCGCTGCTGGTATGGCTTGGGGTGTTGGCTGCGCCGGGTGGGGTCGGGTGCAGCTCGGGTGGCTCCGGAAGCGAGCGCGGAGACGACGAGACTGGAGGTGGTGGCGGTTCTTCGGGGGGCCTGGTGAGCGCTGTGGGTGGCATCCTCACCGAGGGAGGGAGCTTCAGCACGCTGGCGCAGCCGATGGTCCTCTCCTCCTTCGATACGCCCGAGTGGGGCGCCGGCACGGTTGACGAGACCCTGTTGGTGGAAGGAACCGGGTCACTGCGGTGGGAGCACTCCCTCGACGCCGATGGTTGCTTCGACTACGGCGGCAGCACCTTCTGCTATCTGCGTCTCGAGCGGGACGACTTTCCGCTCGATCTCTCGGAGGTTGAGTTCATCAGCATGTGGATCCACAACGACACCCGCTCGGAGTACGACACATCGTACCATGAGACGTACTACGAGCCCGTGGTGGACTGGATCTACATCAACTTCATCTATGATGGGGGAAGCTACGATAGCCTCGTGCGCTTGGATTTTGCCGGCTGGAGGCAGTACGCGATGGAGAAACGGTCGTTCGCGGGGTCGGAGAACCCGGAAGGGTGGGGGGCCATCACTGACATTCACCTGTTCGTTTCCAATGCTCACGTGCCGCTCACGGAACGTACGGTGCACCTCGACCACCTGATCGCTTCGGCTCTCCCTCCCGGCAACGTGCCGGCTCGCTTCCTGCAGACGTTCGAGAGCGGTAGTTACGATCCCGACATTGGCAGCAGGCTGGTCCTGGGTCAGCACGTGTTCGACGAGGAAAACGACATCAGTGAGTACCACCTGGAATACACGACCATCGTGGACAACCCGGTTCCCTCCGAGCGCAATCCTTCCACCAAGGTGTTTCAATCCCATGTACCCCAGCAGGGATACGTCCGCGCGGAATACGAGGCGAACGCGGTGGCGACCGACGAGAAGACGCACATCTACGCCTGGAAGGAGTATCTCCCCAGCGCCACCTTCGACAACATAGACTTTCATTGGCTCTCTCTCGGGCAGTGGAAGACGTACCCGTGCGGAGAGTACAGCGGCGGGTACGGAGAACTCATCTGCGGGGGTGGCGGCATCTTCAATGACCGTGGTCTGCAACTCGATCCCGACCCCGATGAACTGAGTCTCCGGTTTCGGGCGGAGCCAAGCTGTCACGAATCCGCCCACACCTTCGAGAAGGATGTCTGGACCTCGTATGCGATGGAGGTCTACTGGACCAATACCTCCAACGGGTACTACCGGCTGTACCGGAACGGATCCCTGCTGGACGAGATGACCGGCATCAAGACGTTGCTGGATGACTTCCAGACGGGCACCTGCGACATGAAGTGGGCCATGGGGGTGTACACCAACTGGTGGTCCGTGGGCGGCACTGATGCCATTACGTACTATCTCGACGACATGGCCATCTTCGATCTGGACCACGGCGTTACTATCGAAGAGGTGCTCGCCTGGCAGGAGTAGGTGTGGGCGCACGGCATGGCCACGGCTCTCCCTGTGCGGGGTGACCCCGTCGAGCCCTCGCGGGGCGCTTGAGCACTCGATCAGGGACTATGTATAGCTAGGCGACTTCGTCGACGCGGACGACTGCGGTACGAACCGCTGCTGCGCGGCGACGGCTACGCGATCCACGTCTGACCGGGCGACCCTCCCGACGGGAGCGCGTGACCGAGACGAGGCGGCGTAGCCGCCCGCCAATGCGGTTCGCGGCACTCGACCGGTGTGGGACGGGTCATGGGGGCGCTGACTCGAGCCCCGAGCGGACCGCACAATCGGCGCATGGCCGCGCCATTTCTGCGCGTCACGCCCCCCCTGCTTCTCGCTACCAGTCTACACAGTAGAACGTGCCCTCGATGTCGCACGTCGGGCTGTCGTCGACAGCGCGGGAGTCGGTGCAGAAGAAATCGGCATGCAGTTGCTCGAGACCCACCTCCTGGCCTTCCCCCACGACAATCGTGCAGTCATCCGACATGACGTATCCGACCTCGAGATCGCTGAATACGACACTTCCCGAACCCTCTCCGCTCATGCTCACACCACCCTCGATTCGGAAGCTACGCGCCGTGTCGTAGCTGCTCACCCCGGCAACGATGGTGAACCCTGTTCCCGACGCCTCCGCACTGCAACGCACCTCACCGCTGAAGTTCCTCTGGAAGCTAGTGCCAGGATCATCGGAGGTGGGATTGGCGTCCGCAGGGATCAGGTAGGGCCCAACACCGCAACCAGGCGAGGTGGGCTGTACCCGCACGGCAGCATGCACAGAGTAGTTCGTGTTCATGCTCCCCCCCGCTCCGACCGTTCCCGTTCCGCCCTCGCCCGATGAGACGCCTCCAGCCGTTTCCGGTCCTTCCCCGCCCGACGGGACACCTCCGGTCAGTGCCGTCTCGCCGCCGGTCGCTCCACGGCCACTTTCCTCCGAGGTCTCACCACAGCCAGCCACCGCGGTAGCCCCGCCCACGTAGATCGCCAGCCTCCCCCAAATGCTCAGACGCCATCCACACATCCCCCAATGGGTAGCACGCGTGCTCCTCGAACTTCTCGCTGAAAGCAATACGCTCGTGCCCACATACGATGGAGATGGCGTCGCGGGCCCGTCGCCTGGTCACCACCACCATCGACCGCGGGACCCTCAACGCCGCAGCGAGCACCATTGCGGGTAGCGGTTCCAACGCCGCTCACTGGTGGCCATGAGTGCCTTCCCGCCCGGCGTCCGGGCTCTGGACGATCGCAATCTTGCGAGCGTCCTGGGGTGCGTAGCAGAAGACCTGTGGGTTCTCGCCCTCCATTGTCTTGCGGACGTGAGCGGCGACGGCCTTCGCTTGTTCGCGGCTCTTGACCGTGATGCCGAGGCGTCGCGAGAACCCCTGCCGAGGATGCTCGACCAGCTCGATGTCGGCGACTTCCGGAAACGAAGAAAGCGCCTGGCGCGTTGCCGGATACGTGTACGTCTTCTGGTTCTGATAGCTGACGGCATAGAGGTCGACGAACCAGGTCAGGCACTCGTCCTTCCCCTCCGAACGCTTGCCGGTGGGAAGGAGGCGAAAGACTCCACCGCTGGCGCCCCAGAATGTCCCCAGCGAGTCCAGCGCGAGCGCGGTGAACTCGGAGGGTTTCTCGAGGCGGGCCGCGGGCACCCAGCCATCGTTGCCGCGACGGTAGATCATCGACCCGTCGCTGGCGTGGAGGACCTGGTCGGGGGAAACGAAGATCGTGTGAATCGGGCGCTCGAGGAGGGGCTCTGGAGTGAACGCTCCTTTCTCGTATCGCAGCACTGGTGACCACCGATCCGAGTACACCCAGAGCTGGTCGCCCTTGCCCGACAAGACCCTGGACGAGTACGAGATGTCCCGCCAGTACTTCTCGAGGGGGACGATCCGGGAGCGCTCCTGCCCCACGTCCCACACCTCCGCGGTGGGTCCGCGGTCCCCACAGAGCTCCCCGACCACGACGAGGGTGCCACCGTCCGACCCTCCGAAGGCGTAGGGCGAGACGGCACCTCGCTTCAGGCCGTCGACCTCGGCCCCGACTTCCTTGTTGGTGCAGCCGTAGTCCGCTGCCTTCGTGACGAAGCGCGGGAGCTTGGGTCCCCTCACGGCAAGCAGTCGTGAGGGCATCAGGTGTGAGTTGACCGAGAGTACGACAGACTCTCCGAAGACGGCCACTCCGGTGATGTGGCCCCAGCCGCCTCCTCCTGCCACCGTGTACGATTCGCCCTTGCCGATGAAGGGTACGTAGGTGGGTGCGGGGATCCTTCCGTTTTCGTTTTGGTGGACAACGCCAACGATGTCGGGGAGGCGACCGTGGGCTGACACGATGCGATTCGGCCCGAATGCGGGGTAGAGCGCCGGAATGCTACCGATCCAGGCAACTCCTGGTTTCGGCTCGGGACTTCCGAGTCCCTCGATGCGGCCCACCTTGGTCTTCGAGGTGACGAGGAGGCCGCCCTCGACCGGAAACAGTCCCTCGAGCTTCTCGTCTCGAGCGAACTCGGCGGCCTTCAGGATGGGCACCGTCCGGGGTGGAGGCGATGAGCTCACGGCGACGCTGGCGGATGCTGACGCCGGGGGGGACTGCTCGACGGCGCTGGGCGTTTCCTTGCACCGGGCAGTGCCAGCCAGCAAGACCGCTCCCAGGGCGAGGGTCGCGAGGTGGTTCGCGCTAGTTGCTGGAGTTGGATCGCTCATGCTCGTCGGTCTTCTCCGTCCCCGGATGTGCGGATCTACCAGCATGTTCTCCGGAGTGTAGGCGAATCTCTGACTCGATGACAGCCGACTCCGGCTCCCAGCCGGTGCCGGGAGTCAGCACCCGTTGATAGGTTACCCACCACTCGACGCGCGCGGTGGAGTGATCGCCCGGGATTGCAAAGTCCACGGTGGTAGGTTCGTCGAACACCCGATTGTCACTGACCAACCGCCGACCTGGCGTCCCCGGTTCGATGACGAAGTGCCGAGCGAGGTAGCGCTGCTCGCGGTGGACTGTCGTTCCTGTCGCGTCGACGAGCGTGATGCCGACCTCGAGGCGACGGAACAGGTCGCCGGTGGGAAACCCGTGACCGGGCGAGGTCTGCGCGAGCGTGATGCGAAACTGACGGTCCTGTCGCTCGGCGACGGCGGTCAGCTTTCTCCTGAGCCACTCAGGGTCGCGAGTCTCGGCAAAGGCATGGGAGCGCGAACCGCGCTGGACCGGCATGTGGCAGCGCGCACAGGGCTTGTTGCTGGCAGGAGACGCGAGGTGTTCGCTCACTGTCGTTTGCATGAAGCTTTCGGGATCGTCACCGTAGCGCCCGGGGAAGCGAAACTCGTGGCATGCGGCGCAGGCACCGAGCCCGGCAAAGGCTTGCGAACGGCGGACGGGGTGGTCTGCGCCTTGTCCGAGAGGTACCGCGTTTGCTCTCGCGGAAGCCGCGCCGGGGGCAGCCAGGATGGCGTCGTCATCCGTCAGATGACACGTGACGCAGCCAACGCCCAGTTCGTGGACGACGCGCTCGTTACCCTGTTCCGGATCGAGCTCTGGCGCGTGGCAATCGCTACAGAACGCTCGAGGTTCGGCGGCGTACCCACGGGTGAAGGCCGCGTTGGTGAAGGACTGCGCGTGGCGTGATGAGCGCCAGCTCGCGGCTGTGGTAGGGTGGCACTCGACACATTGTGCGTTCCTTCGCACGGCATCGTGGTGTCGGTGGCGGCGCGGGCGCGGAAGCTCCGTGTCCGCTTGCGGTTTCCTCGCCCTGGCAACCGGCAGCCCGACGCTGGTCGGCGCGGCGTAGAGGGTCAGACTGGCCGAGCTACTGGCCGGGAGCGCCAAGGTGCCTTCGTTTTCTGCGCTCGGCGACAGGCAAGCCGTCCCCCCCGTGACGATCAGCGTGAGCACTGCCCAGGACCGGGCGTGTCGCGGACCACCACCCCCACTTCCCCACCACGGCACCACCACGCTATCGGTCGGTGCGCGGCCGCCGTCAAGCGCCGCAGCGGTTTTCGTGGAGCTCGCCGCGCCCAGGGAAGTTGACTGCCACGAGAGCATCCCAATGGGGGCTCGGTGAGAAGTGATCGACAATTGCGCTCGCACACCTATCCCCAGGGCTCACTTGTGTTGAGCTCGTCACCGTGCGGGGCTCGCCCAGGGCGAGAGCCCTGCAGGGCTCCTTTTTCCGGGTCGATCTGTTCGCGGGATCATCATCCATTGCCCCAGTCCGGTTCAACATAGCTGAACTGGGGGATAGCCAAACAACTTGGACTAGAACCCCTGTTTCGGTTGTTCCGCTGGCGGCGGCCGCACCGACATCGGGTCTCGCTCACTGAGAGCGATCAATGTGGCAACGTCGGCGCTGGGCCGCCTTCGATGCAGCCCCCAAGAACACGCGGAGGTCGTGGGCCCACATTTTTCGAGGCCAATCGTGTTTTTGCGGCGACTAACCTGGCAGAACCTCAGAATATCGTCGCAAGGTGCCGATCATGTCCAGACTCGCTTGGGTGCCGTTCCTCGCTGTCGCATGCAGCTCGATGTTCGCCATTTCGTGTGGCACGGGAGACGACGACGACTCGACCGGCCTAGCGACTGGTGGAACCGGAGCTGGCGGCTCGGGAACCGGTGGCGTCGGAATGGCCGCCGCTGGCATGGGGGGTGCGGTGCTTCCCACCGGGGGCGACGGTGCGGGTGGCGCGCTTCCCACGGGGGGCGTGTTCGCCACGGGGGGCGCGTTCGCCACGGGGGGCACGCTCCCCACTGGGGGCACGCTCCCCACTGGGGGCGCCCTCCCCACCGGTGGGGCAGCGGGCGCGGGCAGCACCTTGTCGACCGGGGGGGGCGGTGCGGGTGGCGCTACCGGCGGGAGCGATGCGGGCGGCGCGGGCACCGGAGGCGCTCCGCTGGGCGAGTGCGATGCCTACGTGTGGCCAGCCTATGCTCCAGATCTCGATTGGAGATTCGAGCCCACGGCCAACATCGACCCCAACAACTTCAGCATCTTCCAGGGTTGTGAGCCGAGCCTGGTTGCAGGAACGATGACTCATGGCTGGTGGTCTTTCATCTGGGGTCACGATCGGAACCCCGACATCACCGACGCTCAGATACAGACGGTCCTCGAGGGGCTCGACGAGGATCTCGGCTACATCCGCGAAGAGCTGGGTTGGCCGCCTGGCCTCATGCCCCAGGATGGCTACTACAGCTCCGTCTATCTCTTCGGCTCGGGTCTCTGCACCGACAGCGCTTCGAACACGGAAATGGGCGGATGGCAGTCGGCGATCGGCGGCTACCCGATGGTGCTGATCTCCTGGGCGCCGGTCGTCAACTACGACCGCGGGGGCATCACCCACGAAGCCATTCACGCGATGGTCCAGGGAACTCCGGGCGGCCGCAACAAGGCGGCCTGGTTCAACGAAGGCGGCAACACCTATATCCAGCAGCAGCTTTACGCGCACCGCGACGGTTCCCATGGGCTGGGATTCCTCGACGGCGTTCCGTTCATCGCTCCGCACCAGCCCATCGAATGTTACAGCGGCTGGCTCATCGATGGCAGCTTCGGCGGTCCGGATGCTCAGGGCGTCGGCGGCGAGAACTGGCGCAGGTATCTGGGCGGGACGCAGTACAACTCCATCTTCCCCCATTTCCTCAACCTGTACGTGTCCGAGGGCGCCAATGCTTGGGTCTGGCAGCAGACGGGAACCAGCAACATTCTCGAGACCCTCGCGACGGGTCTGGGCGAGGAGCAAACCAGGCATCTCGTGATGGAGTACAACGCGAGGAAGGCGCTGGTCGACTTCGGTCAATGGCGCGATTCGATGATTCAGTACATCAACTCCGAGTGGAACAGCACCATTCGCCGAGAGATTGGGACCGCCGATATCCCCGACTATCAAGCGGTGTCCTATGCGCCCACGACGACCAACGGCTCGACGATCGTCCCCGACGACTACACGCTCCCCGGCTGGTCGGGCTCGAACCAGATCCCACTGACCGTCAACGGCGACCAGGTGCGGCTCGACTTCAACCCGGAGGCGGACAACATGCGTCTGCAAATTGCCTACTGGGCCGAAGATGGTTCGGCTGTCTACAGCCAGCCGGTCGAGAGTGGCGAGGCTTGCCTCAACCTAGACAAGGCTCCCAAAGATGGCGTCGTGATTGCCGTCGTGACCAGCACGGACTACCTCTACACGGGTGACGATATCCGCTTCGCGAAGTACGGGTACACCGTCGAAATGGTCAGTGGTGTGAGCTCGACGGCGGACCGCACCGTTCGGTATTTTCTGAACGACTAGCGGTTCCAAGGCCGCTCACTGGCGGTCACTTCATCGCATGGCCGCCGCCACGGACACGTGCGCCAACCGGCTGAGGCCGTGCGAGAGTGGTGCCGACCGTAGAGAGCTCAGCTGCTACGGCGAGGCGCGCGCGCACCCGTGTCGCCGCCAGTTGAAGTCGTCGCCGAGGTTCGGTTCGCGCGATGGTCGACTTCGGTCATGCCCGCGTTCCCGCTCCTGCTGAGCTGGCGTTCTTCTTCATTCGCGGCGCAGTACGACGACGCTTCCGCGTTCTTCGACCTCACCTGCGGTGGCGGTCGCCGCTGCGGCGGACGCCAGCGGGCCATCGCGAGCGGGCCGTCGACCTGGCCTCGTGGAGCGCGCCACGGGCGGCGTCGCACGCTCGCCAGCTCAGTAGGGGTGCATTTACTGTCACGCGCTGGGTCAGTATGCTCCACCGCATGGGATGGAAGACCTACACGCTCGTCGCACTCCTGGCCCTTGCCTCTGTTGGCTGCGCCGTTCCGACACCAGGCGCCTTCACCCCAGCCGGTTTCCAGCACGGCGACTATGCGCTGCAAGTACGGGCGCAGGCCGACGGCGCCATCATGCCGGAGAGCTGGGTCCTCGATAACTACTACGAGGAGACGACCACCGCGCCGTCGAGTACAACCCCCACCGCTCCGACGGCTGCGTCCTCCGGTGGAGCTGACGCGCCGAAGCTCACCACCACGACGACACTGAAGCTGAAGGATGGCCCGGAGTACTGGGCGTCGTACTACATCGACTTCGATGGAGACGGCAACGCGGACAAGGAATGGTGGGATGCTGCCTATGCGCTCCGCTATATCCACCGAGAAACCAATGGAGCCATCTGGTTGCGCGCGTTCCCCGTCTCGACCCGCACTGGAGAAAAGTCACTCAAGGCGCTGGTGGAGAACTACGTCAACGGCATATCGGGCGCGGGTTACGACGTCGTGTGGGTGGCCTGGGATACCGCGGTCGTCTCGAGCGCCGAGCGCACCTACGCCTCCAAGATCGCGTCCGGCGGAGCGGGTACCCTGGGCGCCCAGGAGATGTACGAGGCCATCGTCGACGTTGCCAACCTTGACCAGCTGCGACTCGACCCCAACCACCGCTATCGTCGTCTCCACATCGTGCTCGCGCGGACGCCTTTCACCCGGGAGTTCGGTCCCACCTCACAGACTGTCGCGCTCCCCGTGCTCGCCCTCGCCGTCCACGCCAACACTCCGGATGACTTCGACAAGACCCAAGCGGATTTCATCTCGATGTTGAGTCGGATCGCGATGAACGGGCAAGTGGGCTACGGCACGACGCTCGATGTGGCGGCGGCCGACGCGACGCTTTCCGCTGCCGGTGCGCCGGCGACCGAAGGCCCTCCACCCGCCGCCGAAACCGCACCCGCCGCCGAAGCGCCCACCGCCGACGCGCCCGCTGCCGGAGCCGCGGACGGCGCCGCCGCCGGAGCCGCCGAAGCGCCCGCCGCCGAAGCGCCAGACGAGCCGCCGCCCGCTTCGCCTGCCGATCAGTAGCTTTCTGTGGGGTCGGGCGCCGGGACCGTCAGCTGGACACCGCGAGCTGTCTGAGGGTACCTTGTTAGGGCATGGCCCACCTGAAAGTGGACGAGATTCGGTCGATCTTTGAGCACTACGATCGGGATCGAAATGGCTACATCGACGCCTCGGAATGGGCCGCGTTCATCCGCGTGCTCGAACCGTTGATCTCGGACCGCGAGATCCGCGCCGGTCTGCTGGAGGTCGACAAGAACCTCAGCGGGCACGTCGATTTCGGCGAGTTCATGAGGTGGTGGACGGACCGCTGAACCATGAGCGCTGACGCCGCCACCGCATGGTCGGCTCTGCTGCCAGTGGGTCGGCACCAGGGGTTGGGGAGAGGTATCGCAGCGCAGTGGGCAGCGGCGATGCTGCTTCTCGCCCCGGTGTCCGGGGCACAGGCGGAGGCTGGGATACAGAAGGAGACCGCCACCGAGGAACCCGCCCCGGTGTCCGGGACACAAGCGGAAGCTGGGCTACAGAGGGAGACCACCACCGAGGAACCCGCCCCGGTGGACGACGAGGCGCTGGAACCAGAAGTGGAGACAGGGTGCCACCAGGTGACGGAGATCCGCATCACTCTCCCAACCCTCCAACCCTCCGACGACGAGCCCGTCCCGCCAGAAGCGGAGGAAGAAGGAAGGCCCAAAGGGGCACGGCGTCTCGATGATGACATGGCGGACGTGGGACTCCATGCGGAGTGGCTTCGTTTCGATGGACCGCCGGACCCCAACTCAACGTCTTGGGCAGTCGGACCGGCGCTCCGTGCACGAGGCATGGTTCCCGCACCTGACTATCACCTCGCGCTGGGAGCAGACCTCGGCGTGGCCCGAGGGACAGGGTTTGCATACGACGTTAGCGGTTTGGTCGGGTTCGGATGCACGAGCCTCGACTGGCTTTCGTTCGGTCTGCTGTCGGGGGTCGGTGCCAGTTCCTGGAGTGGTGGACGCTTGCCACCCGCGTGGGAGATCTCCGGAGAGCTCTTTGTTACCTTCGAAGCGGGCGAGTGGGGGCGTCTGCTGCTACAGGCTCGACCCCTGTGGACGGACCCGCGCATCGAGGAGCGTCACCGGGGTACCGATCTGCCGTTGGGGGACGAACTCCTGCTGCGAGGCACCGTGCTCCTCGCTCCACTCGTTGGAGCCGACGAGATCGGCGAGGGTGGGCTGCGGCTGGGAGTAGGCTACCGCGAAGCCCGTGGCGCACGGCTCTGGACGCTCGTCGTTGGGTACGGCGCGGGGGTGTACGATACGCTCTAGACTCTAGTTCGGTGGTGTGGAACCGAAGGGGCGGACGATTGCGTGATGGATGGGCCTTCGAGTGCCGAAACCGCCTACAATTCTCCTCGAGAGCTAGGCGTCGAGGATCCCCCGAATCCCCTCGAGGGGGATCGCGAGCCAGTCGGGGCGGTTGTTCAGTTCGTAGCCGATCTCGTAGATGCACTTGTCGAGCACGAAGAAGTCGAGCAGCAAGGCCAGGTGCTCGTCTTCGGGTGGGAGCAGGTCGTCACCCAGCGCTTCGACGTACGTGGCGAGGAAGACGGCCGAGACCGCCGCGTGCCAGGCCTCGAGCCAGGGCCGGACCTGCCTCCGCTGCGGGCCACGCAGTCGTGGGTCGCGATGAGCCGTCACGGCCGCGTAGTGGAACGACCGCAACATGCCCGCGACGTCCACGAGCGGGCTCCTCTTGAAGCGGCGCTCGCTCAAGGGTCGCGCGGGTTCGCCTTCGAAGTCGATGATCACGTAGTTGCTGCCCGTCCACAAGACCTGGCCGAGGTGGTAGTCGCCGTGGACGCGGATCCTTCGTGCCTCGATGCGTGCGTCCACGACGCGCCGCAGGCGTGCGTCGATCTCCTTCTTGCGGGCCAGCACCTCGGAGGCCTGGGTTCTCGTGTCAGCAGGCAGTTGTGGCAGCTTGCGCTCGACGAGACGGAAGGTTCGATCGAGTCGCACCCGGGCACCTTCGTATAGCGATCGCTGGTGCATCGCATTGAACAGCTCCGGGGCGAAGTCGGCTGCCTCCGAGTCGCTTGCCAGCGCCAGGTGAAGATCGGCGGTGCGTCGCGCCAGAAGAGCCACTTGGCCTCGCTGGTCGCCGAGCAGGCGAGCGAGGCCCGGGGAGAGGGTACTCCGTGCTCGCTCCAGTAGCGGCGTGGTGGTTGCGATCTCGGGGGGGCCGCCCTTCTTGCGCTGGCAGCGATCCACGAACCGACCGAGCGTTGCCAGAACCTGCGACCATCCGTCACCTTCGTTGGCGACGAGATCCTGCACCATCGCCACGGCCGCGTTGGCCCGGCCGGGGGCGCGGTACTCGACAAAGCCTGCGAGCTTTGGCACCAGCGCCGAGGTCTTGCGAAGGGTCAGAAACCGGCCGATCTCCACGTCTGGATTCTGCCCCTCTTCCAGCACGCGGAAGAGCTTCATGATGAAGCGATTCCCGAAGATAACGCTGGTGTTGGACTGCTCGGCCCGGCCCACCGAGGCCGGGAGTCGTGCCAGTTCGTCCGGCGAGATCTGGCGCAGGCCGCGCAGGCTGCCGCCTCCAATCTGCCCGGTGCGCCCCGGCAAGGTGGCCCGGGCTCGCGTGCTTTGGAGGAGAGCCGTGGCGAAGGCAGGCTCGATGGTCGCATCGTAGAGGACACCCTCGGTGGCACTCATTGCCGTTTCGACACGGATACGCCCAATGATCGCTCCAGGGTGATCGTGCCGAATCGCCGTCGCCAAATCGTTTGCCGCGAAGGACATCGGCAAGACATATCGTTCTGCGTCCTGGTCCTTGTAGCTGACTTCCAGGATCGCGATCTCCGCATTGCTGCCGGGTACCTCCACGGCATCGACGACCGCCACCGCGCGCACGTCGCGACCCTTGGCTCGGAACCAGCGTTGCTCGCGCAGGAATGCCGGTAGCAGTTGCTCGAGTTCTGCTCGCGCTCCGACGAAGGCGTCCCGCCAGCTACCGTTGGCCTGGAGCACTCCGTCCTCGAACGAGGCTCTGGCAACCTTGGTGGACTGGAGCGCGAACCAGCAGAACCCGTGAGGACTGAGGGACAGGAAGTAGGGATCCTGGCCGATCTCGGGGAAGGGGTTCCGCCCGAACATCTCGGTTGGCACCGATCCGGCAAACCGCTCCAGTTCGAGCCTGCCATGCTGCATGAAGCGCGAGAGGTTGGCGACGACGAGCACCCGATCCCCGCCGTGCTCGCGGACGAACGCCAGGATACGAGGATTCCCCGATTCCACGAACTCGAGAGTGCCTCGGCCGAACACGGGGTTGCTCTTGCGCAGGTGAATGAGTCGTTTCATCCACGCGAGCAGGCTCGACGGGTTGCGCGCCTGCGCTTCCACGTTGACTGCCTCGTAGTGATACTCGGGGTCGGTGATCGGCGGCAGGTAGAGCATTTGCGGGTTGGCTCGTGAGAAGCCGGCGTTGCGATCTCCCGACCACTGCATCGGCGTGCGCACCCCGTTGCGGTCACCGAGAAACACGTTGTCGCCCATGCCGAGTTCGTCCCCGTAGTAGAGGACCGGCGTCCCCGGTAGAGAGAACAGGAGGCCATTCATCAGCTCGACCTTGCGGCGGCTTCGCAGCAGTGGCGCCAGTCGTCGCCGGATCCCCAGGTTGATTCGCGCGCGTGTGTCGTCCGCGTAGGCGCGGTACATGTAGTCGCGATCTTCCTCTGTCACCATCTCGAGCGTGAGTTCGTCGTGGTTGCGCAGGAAAATGGCCCACTGGCAGCTCTCGTGCACCTGTGGAGTGTGCTCGATGATGTCGATGATCGGCCGCGCGTCTTCCTGCTGCAGCGACATGAACAGGCGCGGCATCAGCGGGAAGTGGAAATTCATGTGGCATTCGTCGCCGTCGCCGAAGTACGCAGCCGCGTCTTCGGGCCACTGGTTCGCCTCGGCGAGCAGCATCTTGGACTCGTGTTTCGCGTCGACGTGCGCCCGCAGCCGCTTGAGGAACTGGTGTGTCTCCGGCAGATTCTCGCAGTCGGTTTCTTCGCGCTCGTGCAGGTAGGGGATGGCGTCGAGTCGGAGCCCATCGACGCCCATGCTCAACCAGAAGTCGAGTACCTTCAACACCGCCTGCTCGACGCGAGGATTGTCGAAATTGAGGTCGGGTTGGTGGGAGTAGAAGCGGTGCCAGTAGTATGCCTGGGCCTCGGGATCCCACGTCCAGTTCGAAGTCTCGAAATCGCGAAAGATGACCCGTGCGTCACGGTACTTGGTTGGGTCGTTCGTCCAGACGTAGAAGTCGCGGTAGGCCGAGCCGGCTGGTGCACGCCGAGCGCGCTGGAACCAGGGATGCTCCACCGACGTATGGTTGATCACTAGCTCGGTGATGACTTTCAGTTCTCGCCGGTGCGCCTCCCGCAGGAACCGCTTGAAGTCTCGCATGGAACCGTAGTTGCCGTTGATGCTCGAGTAGTCGGCAATGTCGTAGCCGTCGTCGCGTAGCGGTGACGGGTAGAACGGCAATAGCCACAGGGCGGTCACGCCCAAACCCTCCAGGTAGTCCAGTTTCTCGGTTAGGCCGACGAAGTCGCCGATGCCATCACCGTTGGAATCGTGGAAGGCCCGAACGTGCAACTCATAGATAACGGCGTCTCTGTACCAGTGAGGGTCGGTAGCGGAACGGTCGCGGCTCGGCATGTCAGACCTTTGGCTGGGAATCTTGGTTGGTCCGTGGCGCGCGCGCCGGTGCCTCGAGGAAGATGGCTCCGAGTGGCGGCACCGTCAGGCGCAGCGACACCGACCTGCCGTGCCACGGAACCGGCACGGCATCGACACCACCAAAGTTCCCGACGCCGCTGCCACCAAACTCCGCGGCGTCCGTGTTGATGATCTCCTTCCAGAGTCCGAGGCGGTCGACTCCCACCTGGTAGCTCTCGTGCACGACGGGCGTGAAGTTGAGGACAGCCAGAACGCGCGAGTCGTTCTTGGCCTTGCGGAAGAAGGTGAGCACGCTCGTTTCGGAGTCATTGGCGTCGACCCACTCGAACCCCCGCGCGTCAGTGTCGAGTTCGTACAGCGCGGGGAACTCGCGATGAACGCGATTGAGTTGGGTGAGGAGCGCCATCACTCCGGCGTGCGGCGGGTCATCGGCGAGTTGCCAATCGAGTGAGGTGTCGTGGTTCCACTCCGCCAACTGCCCGAACTCCGATCCCATGAAGAGGAGCTTCTTTCCCGGCAAACCGTACATGTACGCGAAGAGCAGGCGAAGATTGGCGAATCGCTGCCACGCGTCGCCCGGCATGTTGCCGAGCAGTGATCCCTTGCCTTGAGTTACCTCGTCGTGCGACAGCGGCATGACGAAGTTCTCGTTGAAGGCATAGAGCGCGCGAAAGGTTAGTTCGCTGTGGTGGTAGCGGCGAAAGATGGGGTCGCGCTTGAAGTAGTTCAGCGTGTCGTGCATCCACCCCATGTCCCACTTGTACCCAAACCCGAGTCCGCCCAAGTAGTTGGGCCGCGACACCATGGGCCACGCGGTGCTCTCCTCCGCGTAGGTTTGCACGTCAGGGAAGTCGGAGAAGACCATTCCGTTGAGCTGTCGCAGTAGTGCGATCGCTTCGAGGTTCTCGTTGCCGCCGTACTGGTTGGGGATCCACTCGCCCGCCTTGCGGGAGTAGTCGAGGTACAGCATCGAAGCCACGCCATCGATGCGCAGCCCGTCGATGTGATACTCGTCGAGCCAGAACAGCGCGCTCGAGGTCAGGAACGACCGTACCTCGTTGCGCCCGTAGTTGAAGATCAGGCTTCCCCAGTCCATGTGTCGTCCCTGTCGGGGGTCGGCGTGCTCGTAGAGATGCGTTCCGTCGAAGTATGCGAGCCCGTGCTCATCGCTCGGGAAGTGGGCGGGGACCCAGTCGATGATGACACCGATGCCCGCCTGGTGAAGCTTGTCGACCAAGTACTTGAAGTCCTGGGGCGTTCCGTACCGAGCGGTCGGAGCAAAAAATCCCGTGACGAGGTAGCCCCAGGATCCGAAGAACGGGTGCTCGGTGACGGGGAGCAGTTCGACGTGGGTGAAGTTGAGTCGACTCACGTGCGCTACGAGCTTGTCGGCCAGTTCGCGGTAGCTCAGCGACCGGTTGCCGTCTTCTGGAACGCGCATCCACGACCCGAGGTGCACCTCGTAGATCGACGTGGGCGAGTTCAGCGACTGCCGCTCTGCGCGAACGCTCATCCACTCGGAGTCACCCCACTCGTAGTCGAGATCCCAGACGACGGATGCGGTCGCGGGGGGGACCTCGCAGGCGAAGCCATACGGGTCCGCCTTCTGCACGCGATACCCATTGAGTCGCGATGCGACTTGGTACTTGTAGACGGTGCCGCTCCCCACCCCGTCCAGCGTGACTTCCCAGATCCCCGAGGCTCCAACCGGGGACATCAGCGCGGTGTCCTCTTTCCAGTCGTTGAACGAGCCGACTACACTCACCGTCTTGGCGTTTGGGGCCCATACCCGGAAGATGGTGCTCACTTGCTTGCCGGTGGTGGAGACGTGAGCTCCCATCTTCCGGTAGAGGTGGGCGTGATTTCCTTCGTTGAAGAGGTGGAGGTCGAGATCGGTCAGTCGGATGTCTGAATTGGTCATGCTGCCTTGGGTCCGGGCTCAGGCGAAGTATTCGAACTCGTGCTCGCCACGGACGTGGCGACGAACTCGGAACACGTGGATGGGTAGGTCGTGAGGGTCGAGCCGCACGTAGTTGCGGCTGCCCCGCCACTGGTAGCGCACGTCGCGCAACAGATCGTGGACTTGAAACTGTCGGTGCTGGTCGAGCGCCAGGGCTTCGAGGTCCAGCTCCGTCCACCCCTCCTCCGCTCGATGATGGTTGAGGTTGACGATCACGATGACCACGTTGCTACTGTCTGCGGTCTGCTTGCTGAAGCAGAGCAGGTGATCGTTGTCCGTGCCGTGAAATCGGATGTGGTCATTGCTCTGGAGAGCCGGGTTTCCGCGACGGATTCGGTTCAGCTGGGCGAGGACCCATCGCAGGCTGTCGGGTCGTTCCAGGTCCCAGCTCCTGAGCTGGTACTTCTCGTTGTCGGCGTATTCACCCGAACCGGGACGCGCTTCGTGCTCCATCAACTCGTAGGCAGGTCCGTAGACGCCCCAGTTGCTCGAGAGCAGGGCGGCGAGGGCGGCGCGAACCACGAACGCAGGTCGACCACCGTGTTGGAGGTGTTCGGGCAGGATGTCGGGTGTATTGGGCCAAAAATTTGGCCGGAAGAATTCGCTCACGGGAGGGGTGGTGAGCTCTTCGACATACTGCCGAAATTCCCAGCCCATGTTGCGCCACGTGAAGTACGTGTAGGACTGGCTGAACCCGGCTTTGGCGAGCCCGTACATGAGCTTGGGTCGGGCGAATGCTTCGGATAGGAAGATCACGTCAGGGTGCTGACGCCTGACCTCACCCAAGCACCATTCCCAGAAGCGCAGAGGCTTCGTATGGGGGTTGTCGACGCGGAAGACCCGGACTCCCTGCTCGACCCAGTGTAAGAGGACGCTCAGCAGTTCCTCCCACAGACTTGCCGAGTCCGGGCCGCTGAGCTCGAAGGGATAGATATCTTCGTACTTCTTTGGTGGATTCTCGGCGTACTGAATCGTTCCGTCGGGGCGCTGCGTGAACCATTCCGGATGCTGCTGCACGTAGGGGTGGTCGGGTGATGCCTGAAAGGCGATGTCCAGTGCCACGTGGAGACCGAGTTGCCTTGCTTTCGAGCAGAAGGCGCGGAAGTCGTCGAGGGTGCCGAGCTCGGGATGGATCGACTTGTGGCCGCCATCGGCGTTGCCGATCGCCCACGGGCTCCCCGGGTCGCCGGGTCGAGCGTCGAGCGTGTTGTTGGGTCCCTTCCGGTGAGTGACGCCGATCGGGTGAATCGGCGGCAGGTAGACGATGTCGAAGCCGAGTTCTGCGACGTAGTCGAGCATGGGGAGCGCGTCGCGGAACGTGCCGTGGCGGTCGGCGGGGCCGGTTGACCGCGGGAAGAACTCGTACCAAGCACTGAAGCCCGCCAGCTTGGGCTCGACGACGACTCGCAGCGGTGGGTCGGACGTCGTGGCGTGGTCGTGGTCGGGAACGGACGCCATCAGTGAGAGCGTATCGCGACTCGTGGCCAGCTCCACTCGCGTGGATTGTGGCGTGTTCGGCGCGTCGAGCTGGTCCGCCAGATGGTTCACATCCCGCGCGAGACTTCCCGCGCTGCGCTCGGCGGCCGCCCGCACCAGTACGGCGCCCACCTGCAGATCGAGGGCGACGTCCTGGCCCGCCTGGCACTTCTTCTCGAGTCGTTGTTGCCACGTCGTGTAGGCATCGACCCACGCGCGCACGGCGTACTCCCAGTCACCTAGGTCTTCGACGCAGAATGCTCCCGTCCAGCAATCGTTGACGCCGTGGTCGAGCAGCGTCACGCGCCACTCGTCGGTGCCAGCACGACGCCAGAGCAACTCCGCCCGCAGGACATCGTGTCCGTCGGCGTAGATGTCCGCGCGAACGTGGACCAGGTCCCCCTGGACCCGCTTGATCGGAACGCGCCCCGAATCCACGGAGGGGTGGACGTTTTCGATCACCGTACGGTGTTGGACATGGGTGCGCAAAGCGCGCCCGGATCCCTCTTCCAGACCCATGCATTGCTCCATAAAGATGTCAGGTGGGTTCGCAAGGGGCGCTCCCAGCCTGATGGCCCTGCGTGCCGTGTTCGTGTTGCCGCTGCTGTTCGTCTCAGCGGCGATTCCACTGCCAGTGCAGCGACGAGTGGTCTCCTCATCTTGGCAGGTGGGCACCCAGCTCGGGATTCTTCGCGAGCAGCTCTTGAACGGCGCACTGGCGAGTGTTTCGCGTGCTTCGACCCGAGGATCAGCGTGAGTTCTTCGTCGACGTCGAGGCGGTCGAGACGTGACCGTTCTCGCCCGATCGCAAGGATGGGAGTGCTTCCAGCGCCTGCCTCAGCTCTTCGTTGCTGTCGAGGTCGATACGGTCGTCGACGTTGACAACATTGCAAAGGAACTGCCCGTCTTCGTCGGATAGCAACCGTCGGTCGGCAATCAAGACTGTGCCGCGATAGCAGTTCACGGAGACCTCAGAGACAGCGACGATCCACACCATCGACGTAGATCCTGTCTAGATTGACCCCATGCCCCACCCGAGCCACCGTCCGAGTGGTGAGCAGGTGCGGGGGAAACGCCAAGGTGGGGCCTTGCTCCGTCGGCTCCCAACCGAGCTGACGACATGGGAGCCCGTACGAACAGCAGCCGTCGCCGGGCACGGCTCCGGTGATCAGATAGTGCACCCCCAACCCGAGCGGACTACATAGGTGATCCTTCCAGCCGTGCAGTGTTCGAATCCGCCGCCCCACTCGTTGGCGACGTTGCACGGCGCTCCGACGCGTGCCGCAAACCAGGGCAAGGTGGTGCTGGGGTCTTCGAGTGGGGGCGCCGTCCTCGCACAGGCAACGGTCCCGACTGCCAGAAGCAGTATTCGAGTGGTTCTCACGACTGCTCCGACTTTGCCCCTCCCTTGGGTCCTCGATCCAGCTTGGCCGCAGCGCCAGGTCGCCATTCGATGCGACGCCACCTCGCCCCCCTCTTCTCCCCCCATGCCGGCGTCGCGCCCCGCTGTGCCGCCCCGCCGGTGCCAGCAGAACCGCCCATGCACTCGCAAAGCCGGCGCCATCAGGACCGCCGGAACCGCTCGTTCCTCCCGCATTGCTTGCACCACCGGCCCCTCTGGCGACGATCAGGTTTCCTGCTTCGTCCACTTCGTCGAGGTCGGCGCAGAACTCGACAGCAGTGCAGAGCTGGTCCCGCACGCAGTCGCGGTTGGTCGGACACTCGCTGTCGACGGCGCAGACGAGTGGTATGGGATAGTCGGGGTTCTGGTCACGGTTTCGTCCAACGTAGCTGACAGACTACCAATCCATCACTCGGCAGCGAAGATCGCCGTCGCTGTGTCGCTGCGGACAACCGGGTGAATGGGAAGCGCTTATCGTGGCCCTCCAAGTTGGCACGGGATTGCCCTCGCACCCACCACGCGGGCCAAGACCAGGACGCTCCGTGATGACTGGCCCGACACTGTTCGAGCCTGCAACGTTCGTCGCCGCGACCAATACGAAGCTGGCAGGAATTCTGCCCAATCACCCAGGGGCGAGCCTCGGGAGCCCGGGTCGGGTGGACCGACGCTTCCAGGTTCGAGCGAAAGCAGGAATCCAGTCGCCGGACCGGAGCCTTGTCCGGATTGGAACGAGAGGGCTGGACTTGTCTACGCGCCCACTTGTTGAATCACGGGAAGGCTGGCGTTTCGTCCCCCCACCGCTACTGTAGGCGCCTGGAGGTTCGGATGATTCTACGCAGTGTTGTGACGTGCGCGGGGGTAGCGCTGTGCCTAGCGTCATGCGGGGGTTCGGAGAAAGGCTCGAGCGCCGCTGCGGGAGGCACGCGGTCGGGAAGCGGCGGATCCGGCACCGGGGGCTGGAGCACCGGGGGCGCGGGCGGCGCCATCGACATCCCGCCGGGCCCGGCACGATCGGGCACGCCGATGTATCTGCACATTTCCGAGGAGCAGTTTGGCGAGATCGAGGCGGCGGTGGCCGCCAACTCCCCGGAATGGCAGCTCCTGAAGGAGACGGTCGACAACTACATGGACGATCCCGACTCCCCGAGGAACGACGCGGCCAACTCTGCCATGGTGTACCTGTTCACTGGGGAGGCGCGGTACGCGCAAGCAGCGTATGCCGAGTGCGAGCAGATCGTTCTCGAGCACTGGGATTTCGAGGAGGGACACGAGAACGGCGGATTCTACTACCGCGTCGGAAGCTATCTCCGCCCCATCTCGATGACCCTCGACTACTGCGAAGCCGACCTCACCCAGGAGCAGATCGACTTCCTGTTGGAGTTCACGGACAACATCCTGAACGAGGTGTGGTTCGACATGCACTACACGGTCGGCTGGGGGCAGGACGATCCGGGCAACAACTTCCACCAGGCCTATCTCGAAGCAACGGCGCATGGGGCGTACATTCTCGAGAAGTTTGGCCACCCCAACGCCCAGACCTACTACGACGTGCTCGATGAGAAGTTGCCTTATGCCCTCGAGTATCTCAACGACGAGCTCCCCAGCGGCGATTTCTGGGAGGGTGTCAACTACGGCCAGCGCAGTCGCCAGCGGCTCGCCAGCGCGTTGAGCGCAGTGGCCACGACACTGGGGACCAACCACTTCGCGGACAACCCTTTCTTCGAAGGAGCGATCGAGTACGTCACTTACCAGGCGCAGCCGGGCAAGCACATCCTGTACGTGGCCGGCGACATGACGCGCGTGGGACGCGAGCACATCTCCCCCGCCGATCGCGACTACCTTCAAACCATGGTCTACTACATGGGCGACTCGGAAGCTCGTCGGCGTGGTCAGTACTACCTGACCCACTGGGCTCCAGGGTACCTCGGGACCGAGTACGGCAGTTACGATCGCTGGGATCTGCTCTGGAAGGACCTGGTCTTCAAGCTCGATCTACCAGAGCTGAGTCCCGAGAGTCTGCCGTTGTCCTACATCACAGGCGGCACGCGGTGGGCGTTGATCCGCAGTTCTTGGGAGGACGATGCTACGAGCCTCGTCATCTCCGGCGCGCCCACCTGCAGTATCTCGCATCAGCACCTCGACACCGGGTCGTTCCAGCTTTGGAAGCGCGACTGGCAGATTGTGGACGTCGAGTCACTGGAGGCCGGGGGATCAACGGCAGATGGCCATAGCATGATCGTCGTCGACCAGTCGAACCACCAGTGGGTGCGAGAGACCGGCGGGGGACTCACCCATTTCGAGGACGGCAACAGCTACGTCTACGCGCAGGTCAACGCTACTCAGACGGCCCTCGATCGCCCTGACTCACAGACCTACAACTACTTGCTGGACGAGTGGACTCGGGAGTTTGTCTACCTGCGACCCGATCTGCTGGTCGTCTACGACCGCGTCGATGCGACACCGGGTGTGACGTATCACAGTCGGTTCCACTTCTCGTCGGAACCCGAGCGAGCCGGGGATGCCTGGACCAACGTCTTCGGGGGGGGCTCCATGGCGCTCCTGCCCTTGGTCGGCGGCGACGTCTCCGTCGCCAACACCGACGGCGTGTGGCGGCTCGAGCAAGCGCCCACGGGGGAGGTCAGCCGCTTCTTGAACCTGCTCTTGGTTGCGGATGGCGAGGACCCCCCGGCACTCGCGGCCGAGCACGTCGAATCCGACAGTGGCGAGCTGCAGGGAATGGTCTGGAACAACCAGGTAGTGCTCTTCTCCACTAACCCGCTGGGGGCTCAAGCCGATCTTCCCGTCACCTACAGCATCCCGGGAACTGACAACTCCGTGCACACGCTGGTCAATCAGTCCGAAGCGGTGGATGTGTCCGTGAACATTACCGGCGACAGGAGCGAGGTGACCCTGACCGCCGGGGATACATACACGCCAACCGACGCTGGTGTCGTGCGCATCGAGCTGTGATCCTGGCCCGAGCGCTTCTCGATCGACGTCGCGGACCACGTCGGGAGTCTCTGCGCTGAGGGTTGTCTTTGGCCAGCTGACATGCTGGAGGCACTTGCTGGCAGGCCCATGCTAGACCAGGGGAGCACATCCCCAACGCCGAGGGATTTCGGAATGGAGGTCATGAACGTGAAAGCCCCCAGCCGCAAGGGCACCCTCACCGCCGTCGCCTCCCTGGTCTTCGTTGCCGCTGCCTGTTCTGCCACTGGCGGCGATGCGGGCGCGGGTCCCAGCCCAGCGTCGGGGTCCACCTCCACCAGTGGCGGTCGGGGCTCGGTGCCGGACGCCGGGGTCCCCGATCTGTTGATACCCGACGCGGTGGCGGCCGGCGGTGCCGAGGTTGTCCCTTGCACCGACGGCGAGGACTGCGTCTGCCCTACCTTGAAC
>JBNLDK010000184.1:0-65925 GCA_050304295.1 Polyangiaceae bacterium | reverse complement strand
GGTTGGCGCCGCCGGGGTTGGCACCGCCTGCGGTGATGCCGCCGGTGTGGGCGCCACCGGTGTTGGCGCCGCCCACGTTGTTGCCCCCAGCTCCGCCCGCGTCGTCGCCCCCAGCCCCGCCTGCGTCGTCACCACCCGTGTTGCCGGAACCCCCGCTCGCGTTCGCCCCACCGGTGCTGGAGCCGCCAGTGCGGGGCTCACCAACATCACCCGCGTCGCCGCCAGCCGCGACGTCGCCCGTGCCCCCGGACGGGCCGTCCGCCACCTGTGTGGTGTCACTGCTGCACGCGGACACAGCCAGTGTGCCGAGCAATCCAAGTACCGTCCAATTCGACTTCATCAGTGGTGTCCTCCTGAGCCCGCTGGGGGCCGCATATCTCTTCCGACGCGCCTACCGAGCGCGGTCCAGGTTCAGTTCGTCGGACTTCGAGCCGCATGCCAGCAACGACATGGCGCCAAAGGCGGCGGCGACGGTGTCTGGTGCGTCCCGTTCCTCGGCTTCCTGCCAGATGTCATCGCTTCCGAGCCTTAATGCAAGAACCATGCCTTCTGTCAGCGCATGAATTTGGTCGCAATCCAGGCCCGAAATCCCGGCATCTCACATGCTCAACTCCAACGCGATCAGCTCCCGAACCGTTCAACTGGACAAGAGTGAACGTTCACTGAACAGCGCTGGAACGAGCGCCTCGCCACTACGTAGCGATGGCAAGATATTCAAGGACTTCCGAGCGACCAGGACGCGCCGACGAGGCGCGGACCAGCTGAGCTTGAGACGAGCAACCATCGGCAGACTCTGCATCGTCGTTGTCCTGTTCTCTCGGGGGTGATACCCGAAACGCGCCAGCACGTTGTTCCTTTGGTTCCCCCCCAATGGATGCCGAGACCACAGCCACACATCGAGCCTCCTCGAATCAAGGGACGAAGCGCTGTCTTCAACTGGCCCTCGTCCAGCTCTTCCCCAGTACGGACCCCGCCCCTCGTGTTCTGACCATCGACAGGCCGGGGGTTCTGGGCCGCGGTAAACAGGCAGACTACGACGTCGACGATCGCAGCGTTTCTCGCCGGCACATGGAGGTGGTCCCGACGACGAACGGCTTCAGTCTGAGCGACCTCGGCAGTCGTCACGGGAGCGCCGTTGACGGGCAGATGTTGGGCCAAGTCGTGGCGACCGTTGGTAGCGTCGTGCGGATTGGGGAGACGCTCCACCTCGTGGTTCGCGACGGAAGGACGCTGGGTGCAGCTCCCCGCATGCTACCCGGCCACCACCTCGACCTCCCCGAGCGGCACTTCATCGCTGGGCCCACGCTTGCTGCAGTCTGGGACCAGGCAGCCCTCATCGCCAGGCACACGGCCAGCGTATTGCTCGAAGGTGAGACGGGCACCGGAAAGGAGGTCGTCGCTCGCATCATCCACCAGGCCCGGGGACGGGAACTGCCCTTCGTTGGAGTCAATCTGGCGGCGATTCCCGAGGGACTGTTCGAGGCAGAGCTTTTTGGTCATGAGCGGGGTGCATTCACTGGCGCCTCGAATGCCCGCAAGGGAGCATTTCGTGAAGCCTCAGGCGGAGTCCTGTTTCTCGACGAGGTCGGGGATCTCCGCACCGATCTGCAGGTCAAGTTGCTCCGTGCGCTGGAGCTGTCCCGGGTCCGTCCACTCGGCGCGGCCGCCGACGTCCCAGTGGATCTCACCATCGTGGCGGCGACCAGCGTCGACCTCGATCGGGCCTGCACAGACGGTCGTTTCCGCCAGGACCTCTTTTATCGCCTTGCTGGCATGCGTCTCCGCGTCCCCCCGCTGCGAGAGCGACGCGAGGACATCCTTCGCCTCGCCACCAGCCACCTCGCCCAGCGCGACGAAGAGCTGACCCTGAGCAGTGGGGCCGCAGAACAACTGCTGCTCGCGAGGTGGGAGGGCAACGTACGCCAACTCCGCTATGTGCTGAACCACGCCATCGCCAAGACCGCCACTTCCAGTCGAACCGAGATCGAGCGAAACGATCTCCCTCGATTCGACGCCAACGCGGAGAAGCGCGATGAACTCACAGCTGACTCGCTCGACCGCGTGCTCCGGCAGACGCGAGGGAACGCCAGCGAGGCTGCCCGAATGCTCGGCATCTCGCGCACCACCCTCTACGCCTATTGCCGCAAGTACGACCTCGACCCAGCCAGCCTCCGGGCGCGGAGCGAGCCTCCCCGGGAGACCCATGACTGACGCTCCCTCGTCACGTAGAGCAACCTACGGACTGGTTGGACAGCAGCTCGAGGGGAGGTACCGAATCGTCGAGCTTTGCGGGAGTGGTGGTCAGGGTGTCGTGTACCGCGCTCACCACGTTCACTTCGACGCCCCAATCGCGGTCAAGCTCTTGAAACTGCCAACCCACCAGAGCCAAGAGGCCCGGGAGCGGACCCTCGAGCGCTTCGCGACCGAAGGCAAGATCGCGTTCCGCCTGGCGTCGCTGCATTCCGCCATCGTCCGACCCATGGAAGTCGGCACCGCCGTGCTCGATGACGGCATACCCGCCCCCTATCTCGTGATGGAGTGGCTCGAGGGCTGCTCCCTGCGCGACTACCTCGCATCACCCTCCGACCGTACCGCTCCTCGCGCGGCTCCCTCGCCGCGCCGGCTGTCCGCTGCCCAGGCGTTGACGCTGTTGGACCCCGTCGTCGAGGCTCTGGGGCTAGTCCACGAACACGGCGTGTGTCATCGCGACCTCAAACCCAGCAACATCTTCCTGGCGCTCCAGTCGGGTCGCGTCCACCCGAGACTGCTCGACTTCGGGATCGCCAAGATGGTGCGCAACGCCGAAGCGAGCTGGGATACCGAAACAACGGGTTTCACGGCCTTCACTCCTGCGTTTGCGGCTCCCGAGCAATGTGACCCGCGACTGGGGCCCACTGGACCATGGACCGACGTGCATGCTCTCGCGGTGCTCCTCGTGTCGTTGCTGGTTGGGGAGGTAGAACGACCTGCAACGTGGAATTCGCACAGTCGTCAGACGCGACCCGAGCTGGCAGTCATTCCCGATCCATTGTGGGACGTTCTCCTGCGCTCCGTGGCAGTCGAGCCGCTTCGTCGCCCACCGGACGCAAACGCTTTCTGGCGTGAAGTCCGCGAGGCGCTTGCGCCAGTGAAGGTCGATCCAAGCTGGCTCCAGTCGCAAGACCTGCTCGAAGCCGTGCGGACCACTGGCGCAGCTCCGCCCGCTCGGATCTCGTCGGCCGCACCCACCTCCGCGACGTCGCCCGCAAGAGATCTCAGCACGCAGAAGCGAGACGAGACCGGTACCGTTCACCACTCTGTACTTGCGCGGAGATCACATGGTGAAAAGGGATGGAGCAGCCCCTGGTCCTATCTCGCGCTCGGAACCGGTGCCCTGCTGGCAGGCACGATGGTCCTGACACAGCTATCCGCCAATGACACGACAGAGAGCACTCCGCTCAGTGCAGCCGCTCGTGGGGCGCGCCAGCCGCGCGCCACCACGTCACCGCTTGCCAGCGAACTCGGCCGAGCCAGGACCGGCCCGATCCCCGATGATGGTCCCATTGTCGCCCCGACCGAAGCCGACCAGTCGGCTCCCACCCCCAGTGTGGGCAGAAGCGCTTCCCCACCCCCAGCCGCCAGCCCCCCGCCATCCAACAGACACCAGCCTGTCGATACCTCCACGGTTCCGTCTCCCGCCGCTCCCTCCACCGCGTCTTTCGCGCTAGACCCAGCCGACCGAGCATCGCAGTCCAGCGAAGAGGATCCGGCGCTCCTGCGTCTGATCGAGGCGGACGCATCGAGTACGCGGCAATGAGGTGCGGGTGGCCGCTGCTCGCGGCGATGCTGACGCTGGCGCCAGTCGCATCGGGAGAGAATCCGCCTTCGAGTGAGGCAGAGGAGCTCTTCCTTGCAGGCCGACGCCACCTCAAGGCAGGTGACTACGAACGGGCCTGTCCGGCATTCGCCCGCAGTCAGCAGCTGGAGTCGAGTCGGGGGACTCGTCTCAATCTTGCTCTCTGCCTCGAGCTGCAGGACCAACCCGCGGAGGCCTACCGCCAGTACCAGCAACTGCTTCTGGAGGCTCGGACCGCCCAAGACAACGAACGAGCCAGAATCGCCCAAACGCGCCTGGCCGAGCTCCAAGCGAGAGTGGTGTTCGTGACCCTGGCTCCGGAGCTCAGAGACGGCACTTCGGAGTGGACACTCGACGGGGCACCGATCGAGGCTCGCCTTCTCGCCCCGCTAGCCGTTGCGCCCATTTCCCACCAGCTCTGCCAACAGCGAGCAGCAATGGAGCCTGAGTGCTACGCCATCCCCCAGCTCGAAACGGGCGCGGCCTTCGTCATCGAGCCGCCCTCCGAGTCCACTGATCCTCCCCATGGGGAGCCGCCTCGGGTGGTGGCTCGTCACCACGACGCTCCCGTGCTCGACCCTTCTTCCGCTCCGGGTGAGGAGAACGACAAGACGAGTCGGCTGCTGGCTGGTTCACTTGCCGCAAGCGGCGTGGGGCTTGCGGGCTTCTCGGCCATGACCTACTTCGGTCTGCGGGCAGGCCGAGCGTGGGACCGCCGTGAGTCGCTCTGCAGCGACACTTGCGAACCGGCAGCCCAAGAACAGGGCGATGACGCCCGTCGCTGGGCTCGCACCAGCAACGTCAGTCTTGCGATCGGCGCCGTTGGCACGATCGCCGCCGGGACGTTGTTCACTGCGTACCAAGTTCGTCGGACTCGAACCCGGAGACAGGCGATCCGCCTGAGCCCACAGGGCTCCCCTCACGGCGCGGGAGTGGAGCTGCGCGTGCCCCTACGCTAGACCGCTCGATTCTGAAGACAGCTTCCGGTGCATTCCGGCTAGGTTTTCGTATGGTGAAAAGGCATGACTAGTCCCGAATTCGGCGTCCGTTCCATCGCGGCTGTGCCCAGCCTCACTTGGCTCGTGTTGGCCACTACCGGATGCGGGCTCGTACTCGGTATCGAGGACGATGAGCGCATCGCCACTCACGCCGGGGGAGTGGGGGCTTCCGCCGGCTCACCGTCCCCCACGGAAGGGGGCAAGGTCGGAGCGGGCGGCCTCGTCCAGACGGGCGGCGTGGCCGGGACGGGGGGGGCGGAGATCGCAAGCGGGGGAGACCTGCTCGCCTCGGGTGGGGGTGAACCAGGAGGAGCGGAGATCGGAGGATCGTCTGGTGGCGCGGGAGGAGAAGCTTCCGGAGGCGTGCCCGAGGGGGGTGCTGTGGGCGCCGCGGGTAATGGCGGCGCCAGCGGTGCGGCCGTCGTTGGGGGAGCGGCGGCCGGAGGCAACGCGACAGGTGGACTCGGCCCGGCTGGCGCAGCCGGCGCGTCACATGCTGGGGGCTTGACCGGCGGCGGTGAGGCAGGCATCGGAGGTGCTTCGCTTGGTGGCAGTGGCGGCGTGGCTGGGGGCGCCGGTCACGCCGGTCACGCCGGCGCTCCCTCGTGCGATCCCTTGCAGCCCTTTGGCACACATGTCCCGATGGACGCTCTCAACACCGAAGACGGGGAAGGGGCGGCCCGTGTCACCGCAGACGGAAAGACCCTGTACTTCGGCCGGGGGACCTTCGACTGGAGTGAGCTCCGCGTGGCCAGCCGAGAGTCGGAATCCGACCCGTTCGAATCGTCGAGCGTGCTCATGTCCACCGCTACGGCTCCCACCACAGGGGTCTACGGCTACGGGGGCGCGAGTGTCACAGAGGACCAGCTCACGATGGTCTTCGGCTGTTTCCGTGCGGGTTCTTGGGATGTGTGCAGTTCGTCGAGGTCCAGCACACTTGGGTCGTGGTCGACTCCGCAGGTGATCGAATCGGTGAGCACGACTGGCCCCGACATGGACCCAACGATTCGCTTCGATGGCCTGGAGCTCTTCTTCGCGCGAGGGGGGGCGCCGGGGGATCCGGTGTTCATCATGGTGGCGACGAGGCCGAGCCTCGCGGATGACTTCGGCGCCCCCGCACTGGTGGCCGCTCTTCGCGAGGGGGGGGACCGCAACCCGACACTGAGCCACGACGGGCTGACCTTGTACTTCTCGTCCGTGCGCGCCAACGAGCACCACCAGGGATGGCTGGACATCTGGAAGACGACGCGCCCGAGCCTGGACGGTGATTGGGGAGATCCGGTCATCGTTCCCGACTTGAGCAGTCCGTACAACGACGCGCTGGGGTCGCTGAGCGCTGACGGCTGCACCGCCTACTTGAGCCAAGGGGAGCCGAACATCCGCTGGGAGGACCTCCTCGAGGCCCACCGATGCGACTGCCCATGACAGTAACCGCGACTGCCTGCGGCGAGAAGTGCAACGGATACATCATCGTCGCGGTCCCCGTCTCGGGCGCTGAAAAATGCAGGATGGACGTAGTGCCGGAATAGCCTCCGCCCCAAGATGGAACCAGACCTCGAATACGGCCCACTGGCAAACAGCCATCCACTCGCCCAGCCAGTTGTACAGTGCTCGGAGCTCATCAGGCTTCGATGGTGGCGAGAAGAATTACGAACGCGACTTGCGAATGAACGGCTTTCCAATCTCGTTCGCGACAAGCTTGGCCTCGCGTTGAGCTGCATCCACGTCCGCGGCGAGCGCTGCAACCCGCGCGATCGCTACCCCGACCTCCTTCTAGCACCAGAACGCCGACGCAATCACGGTCGGGCACGACCAACCCGTCTACCGGGAAGCCACCATCCGCTTCCAGCGTGCAAGCTTGCGTTGATCGCCGATGGGAACCAGTGCCACCGGAGAGAAATGGCATTCGGAGACTTGCCCCTGGGTGGGCATGACCCGTTCACGGCAGACAGCAGAGCGTGCCTTCGGTGCCACCAGGCACCACGAACCCCAGCCGGAGCCGTCCATCCGGACACCCTGACTCGGCACCGACCCGTCGCATGGGCCCCCTACGCTCACGCCGTCACCGGTGAGGTACTCCTCGGGTGATACCTCCCCGAGCTCGCACGACTGCCCGTCTGGATCGGCGCGGCACCAGACGGGCGTCGGACACTGACTGACCGATTGCCAGCCCTCCCAGCAACAGGGCGGCTCCCCCCGCCGCTGCAGTACCTGCCCGAGGCCAGGCGCGTGCAGGTCGTGTGTTGGGCGCAATCGTCACGAGTGTCCACTACCGCGCCGCCGGGACAATCGTCCGTGTCGTCGTCGCTCCCGCATGGCAGACCAGGACCAGAAGCCAGTACATCGGTGTCGTTCGGTTCATCTCGCTGCCCCTTGCAGATGCCGTGCCACTACGGTTCACCTCGATTCAGAATTGCTTCGCAGGGAGCGCGGAAAGTCCTGATGCACGGGCTGGCTCAACTTCCGTCATCGCAAGGTCGCTGCGGAATCCGACGAGTCTGCCGACACCAAGTCCGTGCGGAATCCGCGATTCCAGCCTCCCGCAGAGCGCTGATGGCACGCCACGACAGTGAGACGGGACGTGCGGGCCCGGCCACGAGCATCTGAGTCAAAGTGCGGTTCCTGCGGCCGCAGTACCGAGCACCTGACGCTTGGCGCGGCCGACGACGACCAGCCGACGGCGGCGGATTGGTGGGTGACGGGCGTCCGACCAGCGTTGGCGCGCTGGGGCCATCTCCACAGGGCAATCCTTGCTCAGTGGGTGCAACTCCGCTATCCCGCGCCGATGACACTTGCTCATGCGAGCATGCTCGCCTCCTTCCGCTACAGGATCTACAAGGCGCTGGAGAGGCAACTGGCGAGCGACCATCTAGCCTACTTGCTGACGGAGAGCCGGAAGCAAGGCTTTGATGTTGAACTGGGAGACGACATAGAGATTGCGTTCGGCACTGAGTTCGTGCTCAGTGGTGCCGCCCGAGTGCGGATCGGTAATGGCGTGTCGATCCGCAAGTACTCCGAGATCAAGGTAGAAGGGGAATTCGCGATTGGCGATCGGACGTTGATTGGTAGATCGTGCAGCATCAGCTGCCGAGGGCGGTTGTTGATTGGGGCGGACTGCATGCTGGCAGAGTCAGTTTCTGTTCGCGACCACGACCATTCTTCGAGTGACGTCAACTTGCCAATCAACGAACAGGGCTATGTCGATGCTCCTTGCGTCATTGGCAACAACGTCTGGCTCGCCGCCAAGGTCACCGTGCTCAAGGGGGTCACTATCGGTGACAACTCGATCGTGGGCGCCAACGCTGTTGTTTCGCGAGACATTCCTCCCAACTCCATCGCTGCTGGTGTTCCCGCGCGAGTGATCAAGCAAAGGTAACGAGCGTCCCGGGCTACAGGACGCAGGTGCGACCAGGAGCGTTGTCGATCGCCAACCGGGCTACTTGCTGCCGCCGGCCGACTTTGCTGCCCGCTTGGGAGAACAGGAAGCGGGCAAACACGGGCGGCGGGCAGCTGCCTCACGCAGCTCACGACCGGGCTAGCACCCACTGCACTCGAGTCCTCGGTGACCGCCTCGCAGCGCGCGACCTATCGAAGGAAGCTGACAGCCCCGCTCCACCCCGCAAGGCCACTCTACCCTTTGAGCTTGTACTTCTGCACTAGGTCGTGGAGCGTGGGCCGACTCACTCCCAGCTCCTTTGCCGAGCGACTGATATTACCCCCATGGCGCTCCAAGGTGGCCCGAATCAACTCGCGCTCCGTGGCCTCGCGAGCCGCACGCAAGGTCGTAGCGACCGGCCTGACCGCGTTGAACTGGCCCGACGTCGGCAATCGCAGGTCCTCGACCGTCACCTGACTCCCCTTGGCCATGAGCGCCGCGCGGCGGACGTGATTCTCCAACTGACGCACGTTCCCCGGCCAAGCGTAGCGCTCCAGTGCCTCGCGCGCCGACGGCGCAAAGGCCTTGGGCGCCTTACCTTCGGCCAGGAGGTCACGCTCCAGAAAGGTCTGCGCGAGCGGCAGGATGTCCTCGCGCCGATCCCGAAGAGCGGGCACATCGATCGTGACAATGGCAAGCCGATAGTACAGGTCCTCGCGAAACTTCCCGCCTGCAATGGAGTTCTTGAGATCGACGTTGGTGGCGGCGATCACTCGAGTGTCGACCTTGATCTCCTGTCGTCCGCCGACGCGGACAACCACCAACTCCTGAAGGAAACGCAGCAACTTGACCTGCGTCGCCAGCGGCATCTCCCCCAGCTCGTCAAGGAACAGAGTTCCCCCATCCGCCACCTCAAAGTGCCCTGGACGCTGGGTCTGAGCGCCGGTGAACGCTCCCTTCTCGTGCCCGAACAGCTCACTCTCCAGCAGCCCTTCCGAAAACACGGCGCAGTTGATGGCCACAAAGGGTCCGTCGCGCCGCGAGCTGCGTCGATGAATCGCCCTCGCAATCAGCTCCTTGCCGGTACCGCTCTCCCCGAGCACCAGTACCGGCGCGGACGAGCCTGCCACCTGATCGATGGTATCGAAGATGCTCCGCATCCCGGGACTGCTGCCCAGTATTCCTTCGAAACTCTGGCTCGCTGCCGGATGAGCCTCACGCAGCGTCTGGTCCAATCGCTGTAGCGGCAACGCATGCTTGAGGATGACTTCCAGCTCGTCGAGGACAACCGGCTTGTGCAGAAAGTGATGAGCGCCGTGCTCGATCGCGCCAAGTGCGGCTTCTTCCTCGCTCTTGCCGGTGATCACGATGACCTTGGTCGAAGCATCCATCCGCAGCAAGGCTTCAAGAGTGGCGAAGCCTTCCTCGAACCCGTCCGAGTTCGGGGGCAACCCGAGATCCAGAGTCACCAGCGGCGCACGCACCCGCTGTTGCTCCGCAAGCGCCGACTCGCGATCCGCCGCCTCGTACACCTCGTAGTCGGACGCGAACGCCCAGCGCATCTGCTCGCGCATCTCGGCGTCGTCCTCCACAATCAACAGTTTGGGCAGCTGCAACGTCATGTCCGAACTCGAATTCATGCCACACTTTCGGTTGCCGCAACCAGGGGAAGACCTATCTTCACCCACGTTCCGCTTCCCGGTTGGCTGTCTACCACGATCGTTCCCCCCGAAGCCTCGACCGTTTGCCGGCACTGGTAGAGACCAATCCCGAGCCCGGCTCGCTTCGTGCTGTGAAACGGCTCGAAGATCCGCGCCAGCGTGGGTGCTCCGATTCCGGGTCCGTTGTCCCGAATGGTCACGGTACAGCGCCCCTCGGTGTGGACCACTGATATTCGAATCTCCCCCTCGGCAGACAGTGCCTGCTCGGCGTTGGTAACGACGTTGAGCAGGACATTGCGCAGAGCATCGGGAGGCATGGCCACCTTGGGACGAGGCTCGGGCGCATCCGGCAGGTGCAGCACGATGCCTTCACGCAGCGTTTCGGTAGCACCCGCCAGGGCTTCAAACAAGTCCGCTCCCCCGACATCGCGCTCTCGACACGAGTCCGGTCCTGCACCTGCCGAGAGTTTCCGAATCAGCTGAGTCATTCGGTCCACTGTGGTGGCCACCGTACGCAGGGCGGACCGCTGAAATTCGGGGTTGTCTCCAAAACGCTTCGCGTTTTGTGCCACCAGCGACAGACGACCGGCCAGGTTCTTGAGATCGTGGACGCAGAAGAGCGACAGCTCGTGCAGGGCGCGGATCTCGCTGGCCGCCCGGTCGCGATCCGCCAGTCGCGCATGAGCCAGCAACACACCAGCGTGGTGTGCCACCGCCTGAAGCAGATCCACGTCGTCCTGGTCGTAGCCTTGACGCCCTCGGTCCTCCCCCAGCACGACGAAGCCAAGCAACGTTCCTCCCCACAGCGGCGCGACCAGCCTCATGTGAGTCGCCCGAACAAACTCGTCGTCAAGCGTGATCTGGTCACCGTTGCGTACCACCTCGGGGCCCTCCGCCACCGCGACAACGGCTGGATGAGAAGCGTCCAGGGGAGCCGCCGGCGCTTCGACGTTTACGGAGCGGATTTGGTGGTATCGATAGTCCGCCTCCGAGAGCATCCAGACCGAAATCCGCCTCGCGCTGAAGCTGCGTCCCAGAAGGTCCACGAGGCGGTCGAGAATGGCGTCCACGGATGCAACTCCGTAGAAGGCCTGAATCACTTCCAGCCACTTGCGCCGGTAGTCGTACTTCGAGCGCATGAGCGAGCGGGCAACGAAGTGCTGGAGAGTAATCCGGACGTTGCGGGACACCAGCATCACCGCCAACGCCACTCCCGTCGCCGATGCCAACGTCACCTGCAAGACGAAACCCGACGGCGAGACACGCCGCGGAAGCAGCACCGCCGCGACTCCCATCGCCAGAAGGAATACCCCGGCGATGACCAGGCTCAGTGACCCCCCAGAATCGCTCGCTAGCGCGCGCCCCTGCCAGTCGCTGGCCTGCCTCAACCGGTTCAGGCCAACTCCCGCGAGCGCGAACCCCAGCAGGCTGACGCTGGCGTGGGCGACCGCCAGCTCGGGTCGCCAGATCCCCTCGAGCAGAAAGGTACTGAAGACGTAGACAGAGATCACGGCCAGTACGCCGGCTCCAAGCAGGAAGAACTTCAACTGGTAGCGAAGCGGATCGCGGACCGTTCGCAGCAGGCGCTCCAGCCCGGCGACACCAAACAAGGACAGAAGCAGAAGGCCGCCACAAGCAACCTGCCCTCCCAGTCCGACAGTCACGTAGGACATCCCGAGATAGACCTGTCGAACCAGACCCGTGGGCAAGAACACCAGCAACGCCAGCAGGGCACCAGCCCCGATCGCACGCCTAGCTGCATGCGAACGCGAAGTCTCCCCCTGTAGCTTCTCACGCAGGGTGCTCGTAGCGGCGACTAGAAATGCCGCCTGAGCCACGCTCGCTGCAAACGCCACGCGAAGGGGGAGAAGCTCGACCTCCGTCCGAGACAGAGCAACCGCATGGGCACCGTGCAGCGTACCCGTGCTCAGCAGCCACGCCGCTAGCTCGACTCTAGCAAGCGGGATACGGCGCACTGACGGGATGGCCAGGACCGCCGCGCACAGGGCCGCCGCCCCACAGGTAACGACCCCTAGATACTCGATCATCCGTCCTCCCTCCGACCTCCCAGGTCGGTTCGCCGAGGTGCACTGAGCGGAAGGTCGTCTCTGCTTCGTGCCAAATGGAGCATCGTGTCGCGGGGGCTGCACCATACTAGCGCCAGGCGCGACGGGGATCGAGCGATGACCAGGCGTTGAATCGTCGAAGGCGAGCAACTGGACCGGACCACGGGACGTTCACCGCGGCGTTTCCGTGCCGCGAGACGCCTCCCGCATGCCGCTGGTTGAACCCATCTGGCGAGTATTCCGAGGCAGATTCGCCTGACCCACCACCGGAAACGATGGTTGAGCTCGATCCAGTCACGGAAGTTCCAACCAGAGCCCCGTGACCGCGATCCGACTCCTCGGCGCCGGCGGTTTCCCTTCGCTGCCCAGCAGCTGACCGGCATCCCTCAACTCGGCCACGCATAGCGCTGTGGGTCGGTGACGCGATAGCCAAACAGGAGCGCGCCTTCGAGCCCCTGTCGGGGAGGCCTCGGGCGAGCCCGAATCGGTTCGGGCAGCGCAGCCGCGTGACCGCGGTTCCCTCCCCAGCCTACGGCTGCAGCGCAGCCGCGAGCTCGTTGAGGTACTCCTCGATGGCGGTGTAGCCCGACTCCATCTCGGTAACGTGGTCGCTGCCGTCGCTCGGGTCCAGGCCGTGCTCCTGCTCCCAGGCGTCCGCCATTCCGTCGTCGTCGTCGTCGGTGGGGTAGGTGCCCGCGGTCAGGCCTTCCATCAGGTCGGCGGGCATCCGCGCCCCCCACTCACCCGTTCTCGCCTCAGTCTCGTCGACGGAGCGCCAGGCGATGACGTCCCGTGGGAGCGCCCCCGCCTCACCGAGCACAGCGTCATAGCCGGCTTCGGCGCTGGCAATGTCCGGAGCGTGGTATGCGTCTCCGACCCCTTCGAAGTCGTGGATCGTGCTGCTCCGAAACGAGGCATCCCTATACAGGTCGAAGTCGCAGGTTCCCCAGGGGTCCGTCAGCTCACCTTCGGGGCACTGGCTGTTGGTGCCGACCACCCAGTTGTCATTGACGAAATACGAGAGATCGGACGCGGCGCTCGAATTCTCGTCGTCGAAGTAGAACGGGAACAGGCTATCGTCGTCGCCGGCCACAAACGTGTTGCCAACCAGGTTGAAGGGCCCCGACGCCGGATTGTGGTGAACGAAGCCGTGGCGGACGTTGTAGACGACGTTGTTGATGACCTCGGCCGGCCCGTTGGCGATCGCCGGACAGCGATTTTGATGGTGAGCGAACAGATTGTTCAGAACACTGAACCGCACACCTTCGGGGCCGTTGATCAGACCGTAGTTGTGAGCACCCTCGGGGTGTCCAGACGTGCCTGAGGACTCGATGGTCGACCACTGGATGGTCGCGTCCTGCGCCGAGTACACGTCCACGGTCTCGTCCACTCCGCCGCTGACCGAAACGTGATCGAGAATGAAGTGGTGGTTTCGGGAGAACTGGATCGCGTCGAACTGCTCACCGTCGGAACCGTCATATGTCGGACGCACCTTCAGGTGCCTGACGATGATATTGCCAACGCTCTCGTCATACTCCGCAAAGAACTGCCCGGCGATGGTGATGCCCGCCCCCGGAGCGCTCTGGCCAGCGATCGTCACGTCACCGTAGCTGACTACGATCATACCGGCGTCGATCACCCCACTCACCTCGAAGACGATGATCCGCGGCTCGTCCTGGTCAAGCGCCTCCTGCAGACTCCCAGGTCCGCTGGCGTTCAGGTTCGTCACCTTGATCACGCGGCCCCCGCGCCCCCCGGTGACGCGTGCGCCGAAGCCGCGCGCCCCGGGAAAGGCCAGAAGGGGGTCATTCCCGAAATCGCGCCCCCCCGTGCTGCCCCCCGCCCCTCCGCTTCCGGTGGTCCTTCCGCCCGTGCCTCCTGCCTCGGTACCACCGCTTTCCCGTCCCCCGGTCTGCCGTCCTCCCGTCTGCCGGCCACCGGTTGCCTGTCCACCCGTCATAGCTCCCCCGGCATCGCGGCCACCGGTCGCACCACCATTGCCGATGGTCTCCCCACCGGTACCGTCTACTCCGGCGCCCCCCCTGGCCGAGCTCGCGCCGGCATCGCCGCCATCCCCCCCGTTGGTCCCGTCGCCGGACTCATTGTCCGACGAGCACGCGCCTGCAACGAGACCCACCAGCAACATCCCCAGAAGTCTTCGCGTCATGGGGAAACGTTAGAGGCCCAACCGCATCAGGACCAGCGGATTTGTGGCAGCCTGGATCACTCGACCTCCCGCCACCGCGATTCTGGCATACAATGTTGATCGCGCGGCAATTCCCAGGACAATCGTTCACCAACGCTCGGGTCATTCGACAACCGTCACTCCAGCGCTTGGAGCACCGACTCCACGAGTTCTCCCGAATGCGGGGCACATCTCCGGCCCTGGGGCTCGCGACGAGCAGTTCACCCTGCACCGATCGGTTCCCATGTCATCACCCTCAGCCATCCGACAAGCGACCATCGAGAGATCCATCCTGACGTTCACAACAGTCGACGTTCAGCCCGAGGATCTTGTCCATACCTCCTGCCACCCCGCTCTCGACTCCGACTGGGAGGGCGCCGGTTCCGAGAACGTGCGAGCAGGCCTGGCAAGACGCAGACGATGGCAGCGATCGGACGACAGTGGGAGTGTGGGCGATGGGCAGTGCCCGACGACGCATTGCCACCGGTGATGCCTGCTTTCACGCGCCGCGGGGCGGGAGCCTCAGTTCCTCGAACCAGGTCGAAGTCCCCCCCGGGTCGGGCGGAGCGAGGTTCCTTGTCGAAAATCGCCCACATGCCGGCACAATACAACGAACAAAAGACACGCGGAGTTCGGTCCGCCAATACGGCCGAGGAGCAGCACCGCTGTCCGAGCCGCGGTCGCATGGGGGTGTAGACGCCGAGCCCGCCGGGCTGCCACCCAAGTCGCGGGTAGTGGGTCTAATAGTACAGCTTGAAGTTCCCGCTCACATGCAGCATCGCCAGCATGTAGAGAACCCCATTCCAGTAGTCGTGGTTCGGAACATTCGCCGACCAGAGCCTATCGACGAAGGCCTTGCCTTCATCAGGCGGCAAACCGAAGCCCAGGAGGGCATTACAGTAGGATGATGGTGGGCCCGCGTTCCTCTCGTGCGCGGCAAACATGGGCGCGTAGGGTTCGCTTTGCCAGGGATCTGCCGCGAAGAAGTTGTGGTCCATCATGATGTTCACGACGCAGCGAACCGAGTCCGAGTTGGCCGCTTGTGGATTCGAGCCATCCCAAGACGACTGGTACGGACAGACCCCGTTCCCATCAACACCTACGTGGTAGAACGCGCGGCCATCCGTGATGGCAGTGTTCCAGAAGTCGGAATTGGCGGCATCGAAGCAAGCCCAGACCTGGTAGAAGGCGGGCAAAATGTACGACGGATCGGTGTTGTTTGAGTTTGCGACGAACTTCACGAGGTGCGGGTTCGTGTGGAAGTACTTGGTCCGGATGATGTCGAGCACCCATTGCGCTTCAGTGGCGTAATTGAATTTGCCGCTATCGCCCCAGCGATTGTGCGCAAAGATGAGCGCCGTCGCCATGTACTCCTCACCGTCCGGCGCACCGCCGTTCGACTTCTTGGAACCTGATGTCGTGCAGGACCACGCGATTTCACCCGTGCATACGTCGCCTGAGCAACCCTGGGCCATGTGATTTCTCACCCAGGTCCAGAGACGGTCGAACTCTGTTTGATGGTCGAGCTGCACGGCGGCCATCATGCCGTAAGACATCCCTTCGCTGCGTACGTCATTGTTCCAGATGTCTTGGACGTAGGACTCGTCCGAGCCGGGACCGTCGTAGTAGATGGTGCCCGAACTCGACGGATTGAAGAGCGAAGACCAGGCGTTGCTGACCTTGCTGTCCGACTCCTCTTGCGTATGTCCGGACAGCGTTACGAACAGGTTGGGGTAAGTGGTGGGCGCCGGGATGCAACCGGTTGAAACGCCCCCCGTTCCCTGTCCACCAGTGGTTGCTCCGCCTTCGGGAGACCCACCTCCGGTTGCCTGTCCACCGGTGTTTGCACCGCCCATGGGAGAACTGCCGCCGGTTGCCTGCCCGCCCGTGGACGAGCCACCCGAGCCAGACGCACCGCCGTCGCCCGTCATGCCCCCAGTTGGAGTCGTGCCCCCAGTTGGAGTCGTGCCCCCAGTTGGAGTCGTGCCCCCGGTTGGAGTCGTGCCCCCAGTTGGAGTCGTGCCCCCGGTACTAGTCCCAGCGCCACCAGTGACCGCTGCGCCGCCTGTGCTGGAGGCTCCACCGGTTTGTGCGCCACCCGCAGCGCCCGAACCGCCCGAGCCTGGGGTGCTCGTTGGATCTTCGCCGCATGCCACGACAAGTATGCCCACCAGCGCAGTGCCGAGAATACGAAGTCTCATGGTCGATACTGTAACATGGACCGCGAAATTCCGTCATGAGTCTGGTCGGATAGTGCAGCGCACGCTCTGCCTGGAAAATCGCACCAGCACCCGAGTCGCATCCGGCGACCTGAGCAATACTCCGTTGGGGAGCTTCCCCATTTCCCCCAAGGAATCACGCCAAATCATCTGGCCACGATTTCGGCAAGTGCGCACAAGAAGGAGGGCGGTTGCGGGAGTGCGAGGGCCGAATCGAGGGGCCAGGTGGCGCTACGCGGTGCCCACGCAGTCCCGCAACGTCAGATTGGGTGGATCCCTGTCTTCCTCCCTCGATGACGGCGTCGAGTCTAGTCTTCCCTTGGTCTTCTTCGGATGCTGGAGAGGCTTCTGCGTTGACGCGTGCCCTACCACCTGTCACGACCACGCTGAAGGGTAGCGACACGGCAGCGATGACGCGACGTTTTCGAGTCGGTCTTATGATCGCAGCCATTGCCCTGCCGTGGAGCGGCTGCTCACGTCGAAAGGTCGACTCGACCACGCAGGTGTCCCCCAGCTCCCCGTCTCCCGACGCACTCCCCTCCGACGCCGAAACGCTCACCCCGACGGTGTGCCCCAGCGCAGCGGTCGCAGCCAGCTTGTCAGTGTTGAGAGTCCTTGCCTCTCGCGTGGATCCGCACGTCCTGGCAGACTGCAACGCTGAGCTCGTCGCCTGCAGGGACGTTGCGGGAGTGTCACCCTCGCTGGCCGGCGTCGAAGTGCGTCAAACCCATTCGACTCAGACGCGCCCCAATCCCGGGGGGGCTTGTCGTATCGAGGCGGCAGCGGTCGACACGGGCTGGCACGTCGTGGTTCATCCGCGGCCCGCCACCGGCGCTCCCGCAGAACTCGAGGCCTGGACCGACAAGCTGGGCGGTCGCGCAAGCAACGTCCGCGTGGGGCTCAGCACGTGGGGTGTCGCGGGGCGGGTGGTGATCCGAGGGCGCACGGTCCGAGCCACCCACGACCATGGGGGGCCACCTGCGCGCATCGGACTCGCGCTCTTCGAGGTGCACAACAAGCAGAACGAGCCCATGACGTTGACACTGCAACGCACGCAGTGGCTCCACGGACGGGCAACGCCGCTCGTACCGCGTGGGCTCACTCTCGACCTCGCCGGTCGCAGCCCTCGAATGTCCTTGTCGATTCCTCCCGGAGTCCACGACCTGCTCGTCCTTCATGAGCCCCTGCTCGGTCACGCTCGCAGCGTGAACGAGAGCGGCACTGCCGCCACCTTCGAGCTCGATGGAGAAACAGTCGAAGTGGTTGCCGAACACCGCATCTCGAGCCGGCGGCGGCACAGCAAGCAGTGACGCGGTGGCAAACCGACCACCGCCGGTGGATCGTCCAGCGCCCGGCCTCGCGCCGCATCCCGCTCAGCAACACGCAGTCCATCAGAATCTCCACGGCATCGGGCTCCCGGTCGAATCGGGCTGACCAGCGTGTGGCAATGGGGTGGGAGCGACAACGACGGCCAGTGGTTGTAGAGTGAGGCGCGTGGCGCTCTCATTGGAGGTCTTTGTCTTTAGCGGCTGCATCACCGTCGGCCCCGCGTTGACCGCTGTCGGGATCTGGTGCTTGCGGCGACGGAGGGCGGAACACGAGCGAAGGGAGACCCACGGTACCCTGCTTCTGTGGGGGCGGACGCCAGGAGAGATTGTACTAGCCATCAATGGGTGGCCGAACCTGGTCGGCGGACTGGGAATTACGGCGCTGGGCATCGCGCTCGTTCCCGGGATCGCAATCCACCTCGCCGCCTGGCGGTACGGGCAGCACATCGTCGTGTCCTGTAGTCACGAAGAGGTGGTCGTGAGAAACGATACGGGTGGCGACCTGTACCTGCGCGTCAACGACATCGGCTTGCTGACACACATCGATCGCGACGGGGTCCGTAGCGTGCAAGGTCTAGATTGGCTCAAGGCCGAAGCGCCGTATCTCGTTCTGCGCGAAGGCCAGTCGCTGTGGCTCCCACTGCGGTGGCCAGGCGAAGTCCACTGCCGGCTCGACGACTGTCGGACGCTGACGGTGAGAATCGACGCTTCAGGCGAGGGACCCATCCCGCCGACCTGGCACCTCGGACCGCGCGACGTATCGCTGTCACGCGACTGCCGGTTGCCGACCGAAGAGGCCGCAAGTCGCTGAAGGTCGCACTCTCCGCTACGCGACTGCGATCGACGTGTCCTCGCCACCCACCCGTCTTCAAAGAGTTCCTGGCGGCGCCAGGGTGCGTGGACGATGGTGCTGCGCTGAGCAACCTCAATGCGCTTCGCGTAGAAGGCGCCGAATTGGGGCAAGTCGTGGGACTGGCAGCCACGGTCTGGGCGCGCATCCGCTGCGGTCGTTCCTCGTGCTCGCCTGTGGACTGAGCGACAATCAAGGCACCACTCCTGACGCCGTCGACGTTGACGGTCTCGATCTCCACACCGCCCAGGTCGATCTGGAGTACGCGGTTCGCGATCCGAGCACTGGAAGATCACGTCGCGTTGACATCATCCGCGCGTTGACGGGCGATCAGCGTCTCCATCGTACCGTCAGCAGAGCGCGTGTGGCAGACGAAGCCGCGGGCGGCCACGGCATCGATGAGCGGGGCCGGGACGAAGGAGCTCTTGACAGCGACGGCTTCGTCGTCGCCGAGCGAGGACAGCTGTGCGTTGACGGCCTGAAGCGGGTTCGTGCCCGCGGCGAGGACCTGTTCCGCGTCGACCCTCGCGACGACCCGAAGTGACTGGATCCATGCGTGCTGGCCAGAGCCGTGTGGCCCCTCGGGCCCAGCCTCGCCGAGCGGCTGTTGACCCACCGCCTCACGGAGGGCAGTGACCAGCTCCCGCGCGTTCAGGCCAGCCACACGCGCCGCCTGCGCAAGCGTCGCAACCTTCGCGACGGTTCGCCTGAGCACCGGGTTCTTGAGCTTCTTGAAGGCCGGAGCCAGCTCGATCAGCCGCTCCTCGAGCTCGGGATACGCCTCGAGCAGCGCGCCCACCTTCGTCTCGGGAGTAATGGGCAAAGTCACGGTCCGTCCCCTGGACCGTCGTACTGCAGGAGCCGACGCTCGCCCTCGAGCGCCCGAACGCTGGTCGCGTCCTGCGTGACCTCGAGCGTTCCAAGGTACTCACCCTCTTCGCTGCGAACAGCGAAGTAGCGGATGTGTACGAAGCGTCCGCGCATCTGGATCCAGAACTCGGCCACGTTCTGTCGCCCCGCGCGGAAATCGCTGACAATCCGCTCGACGATGTTCACGCTCTTCGGCGGATGACAGTGCTGGACCTTGCGCCCGATGATCGCCTTGCTGCGCGCGAACACGCGATCGCCGCCTTCGGAAAAGAAGCGCACCCGGTCGTCGGCATCCACGAAGGTCACATCGACCGGTAGCATGCGAAAGACACCGAGGAGCTGCCGCGGGGTGAGCCCGCCCGTTGGGAATTGGACCGCCTCATCCTGAGCTACCCGAGCCTTGCGCTTCTGTTCCGCGGCGGGCGGAGGACGATAGCCCTCCCGCGGCTCCACGAGGCACCAGCCGAAGTCCGGGGAACCGAGCCAGATCTCTCCCCATTCCCGTTCCGTGAGCGTCTGGTACGCCATCGGAAACAGGACCTGCTCTTCCTTCTGGACCATGGAATCGACCGCCTCGAGAGCGGGCAGCACGACAGTGTCGGCGACGACGGTGAGCTCGCCGGCGGTCACATCCGAGGCGTGCAAGGCTTCGTCGACGTTCTTCAGATGCTCCCGCACCTCATCGTCCTTCGCCCACATGACCTTGGAGGGGCCGAACACGAAATGCCGCTCCAGGCAGGGGAAGACGAGGTTCTCCTTCCTCTGGTAGTGCTTCTCCACGTCGGTCAGCTCTCCGAAGCCATGGCGGAGTCCGACCATCTCGTCGTCGACGAGTTGCTCCTCCGGGAGCTGAGCCAGCCGGTGGAGGGCCTGTCGCAGCTTGGAGACAAGCTCACGGATCGCCACGTTCTCGCTCTGGAAGGTGTCGATCGGATGCCCGGGCTCGAGCTCACGCACGGCGGTCTCGACCGTGATCTCCTTGAGCACCGCCGCGTGCGAATCGCACATGGCCTGGACCTCCTCGACGGGCATTCCCTCGGCGATGAGCTCCTGCTCCATCGTCGCGATCTCGGTGGAGTCGGTCTCGCGAACGATCTCCTTGAGCCGCTTGCGAACGTCGGCCTCCGGGACGCCCGCGTGAAGGTCCTTGATGATCGTCTTGAGCTGGCGGATCCGCTCGGCTCGATTGTCGATGAGCTCACTCATGCTGGCACCTTCCTGGGCTCGGCCGCCCGCGACGGCTCCGAAGTGTACCCTTCCCTACCTCGGATGCGCCTTGGGTTGCGTCAAGCCCGCACGACCAGCGCGCGGCCCACGACCCTGGTTGCCGAGAGCCGATGAGACGTTCCAGGCGCCGCGGCCCTCGGTCACGCGGTCAGCGCTCGCGGGAAGAGCACGTTGTTCTCGAGGTGGATGTGCTCCATGAGCTCGGCCTCGAGCTTCGCCAGCAACGAGTAGAGCGCGCGCCACGTAGCGCACGCTTCAGGCGGTGCGGTGAAGTCCGACGTCAGCTCGTGGAGCCGCCCGAGGTTCGCGCCGTGGTCCTCGTGCTCCTGCATCATGACTCGAATCGGCATCTGGATCGAGGGGCCGCGCGCTCCGCCCTGGATCGCGGGGAAGAGGATCTGTTCCTCCTTGCCGAGGTGCTGGCGGATCTCCGCGTCCATCCTCTCCAGGTGCGCGAGAAGACCGTGGGGGCAGCTGCTCTTCTCGGCGTGGACCCGCTCGACCTTCTCCGCGGCCTCGAGCAGGCCGGGCAGGTCGCGTCGCAGGGCGTCGTGGAAGCGAGTCTGGATGAAGTCGATGAGTTCCAAGAGTGGCCGCTGTTCCCAGCTCTCAGCGGGCGCTTCCGCCTGCTCCGCACCGATTTCGGCGATCACCGTCTCCGGGTCGAGACCCGCATCGTGGCAGGCTTCTTCCAAGGGCTGGGCACCGCCACAGCAGAAGTCGAGCCGGTACCGAAGAAAGACGTGGGTGGCTGCCGGGTGCGCTGCTGCTACCTGACCAAGGGTATCGCTCCGCTGAATCATGGGGGTTCTCCTGTTCGGTTGCTCGAGCCAACAGCATCAAACGTGCCAATCGGAAACGCCGGCAATGGGTACCTTCACGCCAGTGCGTTGCCGCGAGGACAACACCGTCCGTTGTCGCTTCGACAACAATGTTGTGCTGACGACAACAGCACTCGGCCTCCCATCGTCTCGTGCGCCGAGGGAACGTGGTCGAGGCGAGCGCGGGCCGATACGGCTGGCAGCTGATGGTGCGGGCCGGAGTTCATGTCACGGCCTGTGGGACCGTGCTGGGCCCGCGCCCCCGCGGCGTTGGCATCGACGAGCACTCGAAGCTGCTCGGGCATCGGCTAGACCACCATCGGGCCCTGCTTCATGTCGAAATCAAGGTCTCGCGCTGTCCCCCTTAGTGCCAGGAGCTGACGGCGGAGTGGGACGCACTCGTCGTCGATGCTGCGAGGATCGAAACGACTTCGTGCCTGGATTCCGCGATCCGTCGAACCAGTCGTTGCTCCTCCCTTCGGCTCGGAACCGCCCGCTCGCCTAGGGTTCGGTAGTAGGCACCGGGCACTCCTCCAGTTCTGCTGGAGCGAGCCGACGCCATCACAGCATCCCGAACTGCAGGCGAGCTGCGTCGGACATGCGGCTCGGGTCCCAAGGCGGATCCCAGACGATCTCGACGTCGACCTCGGTGACACCGGGCAGCGCGAAGACCTTTGCCCGCGCATCCTCCCGCAGCACGTCGCCCATGCCACAACCGGGCGCCGTCATCGACATTCGAATCTCGACCCGGTGCCCTCCCTCTGGGAGCTCCCGCGCATCGCAACCATAGATCAGACCAAGATCGACCACGTTGACGGGGATCTCCGGGTCGAAGACGGTCCTCAGCTGCTCCAGGACGCGTTCGACACTGAATGGGCCGGTGACGGCCGGTTCAGCGGTCGTATTCGCGGTCTCGATGCCAAGGGCATCCGCATCCCCCGTGTCGATCCTCGCGAGCCCCTGGTCGGTCTGAACCGTGAAGCTCCCGCCCAGCGCTTGAGCCATGGTGACACTCTCGCCCCGGGCGAGAAGCACCTCCCTGCCACTCGGCACAAGCGTCGCGGCGCACTCCCGTGACAGTTCTCTCCTCGTTCCGGGCCGGTTGGGATTGTCGATCCTGAACCCGCCGCCTTCGAGTTCGTCGACGTAGTCTATGAAGATGCCGTTCGCGCGAGCGGCGCTCGGTGGATCGAGGACGATCGTGATTCCTTCGCACTCTACGCTGACGAACCCATCGTCGCCGGGTTCTCCCACGCACAGGTCGGGTTCGAAGCGCGACGTAAGGGTGAGCCTCAGGACCTCCCCTGGTGCTTGCATGGCTTCGAGGACCGCCTTGCGTGCGGCGTCGCTAATACGAATCGACGGTGCCTTCATCGCTGGCGCTCTCATTCGGTGGATGCTCGCTCCCGGCGGCCCTCGATTGCGTGCCGCAACGTGTGCCAGGCGAGCGTCGCGCACTTGACCCGGAGCGGGAACTCGTGAACCCCGGACAGAACCGCAAGCTTGCCCAAGTCCGCGCGTCGGTCATCGGACTCTGTTGCCGGCCCATCCGTCAAGACGCGGTGAACGAGCCGGAAGAGTTCCAGAGCTTCCTCTCGCTTCTTGCCCTTGAGCGCCGCGGTCATCAGCGATGCGGACGCCTTCGAGATGGCGCAGCCGACCCCCTGGAAGCAGATATCCGAGATCACCCCGTCGTCGATCTTGACGTACAAGGTCAACTGGTCGCCGCAGAGCGGGTTGTACCCTTCCGCGGCGATCGAAGCGTTCTCCAGTATACGGAAGTTGCGGGGATTCTTGGCATGGTCGACCACCATGTCCTGATACAGGTCACGAAGTTCAGCGTTCATGCGAATACCTCCCGGACCCGGCACAGGCCCTCGGCGAGCTGCTCGATCTCCTCGATGGTGTTGTAGCAGGCAAAGGATGCGCGGGCGGTTGCGGGGAAGCCCAGTCGCTCCATGAGCGGCTGGGCGCAGTGGTGACCTACTCGGATCGCGACGGCCTCCCGATCGAGGATGGTACCGACGTCGTGAGGGTGGACGTCGTCCACCACGAACGACAGCACGCTGGCCTTCTGCTTCGCAGTTCCAACCAAGCGCACACCGGGCATCGCGGAGAGCAGAGCACTGGCATGATCGAGAAGGGAGCGCTCGTGCGCCGCAAGGCCCTTGCGATCTAGCCCTTCCAGGAAGTCCACGGCCGCCGCGAGGCCAACGGCGCCTGCGACGTTGGGAGTACCGGCTTCGAACTTCGCCGGCGGATCGCGGAAGACGGTCTTCTCGAAGGTAACCGACCGGATCATCTCCCCCCCCCTTGGTAGGGAGGCATTTCGTCCAACAGCTCGCTCCTGCCGTAGAGCACGCCGATGCCGGTGGGACCGTACATCTTGTGCCCAGAGATTGCGTAGAAGTCGCAGTCGAGCTCATCCACGTCGATCCCGAGGTGGGGGGCCGCCTGCGCCCCGTCGATCAGCACCCGGGCGCCGGCAGCATGGGCCATTTCGGTAACGCTTCGCACCGGATTGACGGTACCAAGGACGTTCGAGACGTGCGTGACCGCGACCAGCTTCGTCCTGGGGCCGATGAGCCGCGCGAGTTCGTCGAGGAGCAACTCGCCCGAGTCGGTTACCGGAGCCACGACGAGTCTGGCCCCCGTTGCCTGACAGAGCATTTGCCACGGAACGATGTTCGAGTGGTGCTCCATTGCGCTGACCACCACCTCGTCCCCAGCGCCGACATGGGTCCTGCCGTAGGTCTGCGCCACCAGGTTGATGGCCTCGGTGGCGCCACGGACGAAGACGATGTCGCGAACGGTCTTGGCGTTGATGAAGCTCCGCATTCTTGCGCGTGAGGCCTCGTAGGCCTCCGTCGCGCGTTGGGAGAGATAGTGGATGCCCCGGTGCACGTTCGCGTTGTCCCTGGAATAGAAGCGGGAAACAGCATCGATGACGGCTTGCGGCTTCTGGGTCGTGGCTGCGTTGTCCAGGTACGCCAAGGACCTCCCGTGGATCCGCTCCGCCAGGATGGGAAACGCGCGGCGAATGGCCTCGACATCGAACCGTCGCTCCGGGGCAGACGCGCCGCCGCTGGCCAGTCCGACCAGGTTCTGATTGACTGACATCATGCCGGAACCTCGGCTGCGGCCTCGGCCATCCGAGCGGCAACGAGACTCGCCAAGCGCGACCGAGTACCCGCGGGTTGAATCCCGTCGAGAACGTCTCGCACGAAACCATCGAGCAGAAGCCTGCGCGCTTCCCAGCCCGGAATGCCGCGCGAGCGCAAATAGAGCAGCTGGTTCTCATCCAGCTGTCCCACGGCCGCGCCGTGACTGCACTTCACATCCTCGGCCCGGATCTCGAGCCGCGGACGCATGTCCACCTCCGCTCCTTCCGAGAGCAACAGGTTCTGGTTGAGCTGGCGGGCGTCGGTACTCGTGGCGCCCGGATCGACGACTACGTGCCCGTCGAATGAGCCACGGGATCGCCCGCCCATAACCCCCTTGTAGAGCTCACGACTCGAGCACGAGGGTGCGGCGTGCTCGATCCGGGTCGGGTTGTCGAGGTGCTGGGACCCGCTCCCGATATAGAGCCCGTTCAGCGTGACGTCGGCTCCGGGCTCGAGCAGCCGCACGTGAACCTCGTGACGAGCGACGGCAGCGCCCAGGGCAAGAGAGTGCGCCGTGAGGCGGGCTCCCCGCTGCAGAGTTGCTTCGAAGAGGGCTACGTGGAAAGCTCGGCGGGATTCGTCCTGCAGCTTGTGATGAACGATGGCTGCGTCCTCCGACAGAACGAGGTCCACCATTACGTTGTTGAGATAGGTCACACCCTCCAACCCGACGTGGGTCTCCACGATGGTTGCTCGACTGCGAGGCCCGGCACGCACCATCACGCGGGGGTGGGCAGCCACCGGGCCCGAGTCGTCGCCGGAAGCGAACACCAGATGGATAGGGGCCTCGATCCGCGCGTCCGCCGGGATGTCGAGGAGCGCTCCGTCTTCGGCCAGCGCGACATTCAGCGCCGTGAAGGCGCTCGGGCGCTGCAGGAAGGGCTCCGCCAGCCTGCCCTCGAGGTGGGGCCCCCTATCGCTCGCGAGCTCACTGGCGAGACTGCGCACTCGAACTCCCCCGACGAGCCCAAGACCAGACGACAGCTGCGGGGCGAAGTAACCATTGACGAAGAGGAGACGGACACCATCGCCGTGGTCCCCCAGCCTGTCCACCAAGCCGGGCGGTGTGCGAGTCACGGCCACGGACGACGCTCGTTCGAACCTGGTTCGCAATATCGGCCCCAGGTGGGAATACTTCCAGGCCTCATCCTTGCGAGTCGGGAATCCGTGATCCAGGACCCACTCGAAGGCGCTGCGCCGGAAGGTTGCCAACGGCTGCCCAGGGCTCCCACGCGACGGGGCGACGCCGTCGAGGATCGGGGCAGTCAGCGTCACGGCGTCACCTCGGGGGGGGCCGGCCCCGTGGGGGCACTTCGCTCGAGGCCAGAGTAGCCCCATTTCTCGAGATCGAGCGCCAGCGTTCGATCCCCGGATCGGATGATGCGACCGCCCGAAAGAACGTGGACACGGTCCGGCACGACGTAGTCCAGCAAACGCTGATAGTGAGTGATCACCAGCATTGCACGGCTGCCGTTCCGCATCGCGTTGACGCCTTGCGCGATGAGCTGCAGCGCATCGATGTCGAGCCCCGAATCGGTCTCGTCCAGGATGGCAAGCCTGGGCTCGAGCACCGCCATCTGAAAGATCTCATTTCGCTTCATTTCGCCACCGGAGAAGCCATCGTTGACGGCGCGTTTCATGAGTTGCTGGTCCATCTGCAGTTGCTGCAGGCGTTCCTTCGCGAGCGCCAGAAAATCCATCGCATCGAGCTCCTCGAGACCCCGCTGGCGGCGAACGGCATTGAGGGCGGTGCGCAAGAAGTGAAGGTTCCCCACGCCTGGGATCTCGACCGGATACTGGAAGCAGAGAAAAACTCCAGCGACGGCTCGCTCTTCCGGCGACATCGCCAGCAGATCCCGACCGTCGTAGGCCACCCTGCCCGACACCTCGTAGCCGTCGGCACCAACCAGGACGCGCGCGAGCGTGCTCTTGCCCGATCCATTCGGGCCCATGATCGCGTGGACCTCGCCGGCTCGGACTTCCAAGCTGACGCCGCTCAGAATCTCCTTGTCTTCGACGCGGGCTCGAAGGTCTTCGATGCGCAGGATCGGCTCCCCATCCCGGCTGACACTGCCCTCTCTTCTGACCTGGATCATCCGACCGCTCCTTCCAAACTGATGCTCAAAAGCTTCTGCGCTTCCACGGCGAACTCCATGGGGAGCTCGTTGAACACCTCCCGACAGAATCCATTCACGATCATCGCCACGGCGTCCTCCTCGGGGATGCCGCGCTGGCGGCAGTAGAACAGCTGCTCCTCTCCGATCTTCGAGGTGGAGGCCTCGTGCTCCACCCTGGCCGAGGGGTTCTTGACTTCGATGTAGGGGAACGTATGAGCGCCGCACGTGGGGGAGAGCAGGAGCGAGTCGCATTGCGTGTGGTTGCGCGCGTTCCAGGCCCCCTTCAGGATCTTCACGAGGCCGCGGTAGGTGTTCTGCCCTCGCCCAGCCGAGATCCCCTTGGACAGGATGGTGCTGGTGGTGTTCTTCCCGATGTGGATCATCTTGGTGCCGGTATCCGCCTGCTGCCGATTGGCGGTCAACGCCACCGAATAGAACTCGCCCACCGACTCGTCGCCCTGGAGGATGACACTCGGGTACTTGAGTGTGATGGCGGACCCTACTTCCACCTGGGTCCAGGAGATTCTGGACTTCGCCCCACGGCAGGCCCCGCGCTTGGTGACGAAATTGTAGATCCCGCCCCGCCCCTCGGCGTCGCCGGGATACCAGTTCTGCACGGTGGAATACTTGATGTGCGCTCCCTCCAGGGCAACCAACTCGACCACCGCCGCATGCAGCTGGTTCTCGTCGCGGCGGGGGGCTGTGCAGCCCTCCAGATAACTGACGTAAGACCCCTCCTCGGCGATGATGAGGGTCCGTTCGAACTGCCCGGTGTTGGCCGCGTTGATGCGGAAGTACGTGGACAGCTCCATCGGGCAGCGAACACCCTTGGGAACGAAACAGAACGATCCATCGGTGAAGACCGCGCTGTTGAGCGCCGCGAAGAAGTTGTCCGTGTGCGGCACCACGGAGCCCAAGTACTTGCGCACGAGCTCTGGGTGCTCCTGTACAGCTTCCGAGAAGGAGCAGAAGATCACGCCAGCGTCAGCGAGCCGCCGTTTGAACGTCGTGCTCACCGAGACGGAATCGACCACGGCATCAATGGCAACGCCGCCCAGGCGCTTCTGCTCGTTCAGCGAGATACCAAGCTTGTCGAACATCCGCACCAGTTCCGGATCGACCTCATCCAGGCTCTTGGGTGCTGGCCCCTTGGGCTTCGGCGCCGCGTAGTAAACGATGTTCTGGTAGTCGATAGGAGCGTGAGTGACGTTGGGCCAGGTTGGTTCGACCAGATCGGTCCAGTGTCGGTAGGCGCGCAACCGCCACTCCAAGAGCCACTCGGGCTCGTTCTTCTTGGCGGAAATGACCCGGATGATCTCTTCGCTCAGTCCTCGAGGTACGGTATCGATGTCAAGATCGGTGACGAAACCGTACTTGTACTCCCCGCCGGCGATCTTCCTCAAGTTTGCGTTCGGAGTCTGCTGCATGGCGTCCTCTACTTCCGGCAGCCGCGGGCTTGCGAGACGACCGCTCGGAGGGGGTGTATCGACGCGTTGCGAGGGGAGGCGGCTAGCGTTTCGTAGCGCGGCACGTTCGGGTCTACCTCCAGCGACCAGGCGTCGATGCCACCGGTCATCGAGCGGACGTCGTTGAAGCCGTGACCCGCTAGGTACGATGCAGCGTCTAGGCTGCGCTGTCCGTAGTGGCTGAAGAAGACGACGTGGGTTCGCCTGGACCACCGCATCATCTGCACAGCGAGCTCCTCGCCCACAAGCTCCGCGCCCTCGATTCGAGCGAGCTCCCATTCCCTCGGGGAGCGCACATCGATCAGACGCGGCGCTTGATGGGAGTGGAGCAGTGCCGCAACGGCCTTGGGGCTCACTTCCAGGCTTCGGTCCGAAGCAGCCGTTTGCTGGAACAGTGCGATGATCTGATCGACCTCGACTCCCCGCCTGGCGGCGACGGTCTCGAGCGTGTCCTCGGGCTGGTATCCGCAAGCGTCGCAGCCGCCGATGTGGAAACGGCGAAAGATCGCTCTTTGTGCCCCCGGATAGGCGAGCACCACGTCGCGCATCGTGCTGGTTCGGGTGATGTTGGGGTCGATGGCCATTCTGTCTCCCGGTGGACGCGAGTGCTTCCGTTGATCTCCGGCTCGCGAAACCGACATCGGCGGCAGCTTCGCAACTGGGAAGTCAGTTCGACAACCGTCGCCGCAGCTTGACCGGGGATCGCTTCCGTACTTGCACGCGAAGGCGGGAGGCGTGCCCCCCGCTTCTTTCAGCATGTTCCCTTGACCCACTTTGTCAAGCGACTACTTTATTTACTCTGGGAGCGACGACAATCATGAATACCGAGTCGATGCAGAAGCCCACCTCGGGATCCGGGCGCGATGGCATCCTCCGCATGCTCAAGGCGAAGGGACCGATGACGGCTTCTCAACTGGCGCGGCGCATGCGAGTGACCCCGGCAGCGGTGCACCAGCACCTTGCGAAGTTGCAGGACGACGGACTGGTCCAGTACACGAAGGAACCGCGCAAGCGCGGGCGTCCGGCACACATCTGGGAGCTAACGTCGACGGCAAGCGGGCATTTCCCAGACCGCCACGCCGACCTCTTGATTGGTATTCTGCAGGCGACCCGAGCCGTGTTTGGTGACAATGGGACCCAGAGACTGACCCGGGAGTGGGCTCGTCTGCAACTCGAGCGCTACCGAGAACGCATGCCCAAACGCGACGCCTCCATCGAGAAGCGGCTCCAGATTCTGGCCAGAATCCGACGTGGTGAAGGCTTCATGCCCGAGTGGCGCAGAGACCGCGACGGATCGCTCGAATATGTGGAGCGGCATTGCTCGATCGCCATGGCAGCCCGGTCTTGTTCCTGCCTCTGCGACGCAGAGCTAGCCCTATTCCAGGCAGCGCTGGGCCAGGACGTCAGGGTCGAGCGCGGAGAGCATCTCCTACAAGGCGGTCGGCGCTGTGGATACCAGATCGTCGAGCTGGAGAGCTTGCGGAGTGGGCGCCAGTGAGTGCATGCCCGACCACTCCGGGCCCCGACAAGGACTACCGTGTCCGAGGGTACCAGCGCGTCAATCTATTACCTGGATCCGGACCCGCACTCACCCCGGATTCAGCACTACGAGTTGCGTAGCATGAGGTCGCGTCATGTCTCACCGCCCGAGACCGTCACCGCGACAGCAGGCGAAGGCATTTCAGGCTCCTGGTGACACACGCGCGCGCCACGAGATCTTCGCGGTGGACAGACGCGGACGTCAGTTGATCGACGCGGGAGTGCGCCACCGGCAAGCCACAGCTCGGCGACCGCTCGTCCAACCGCCTCCGGCGTTGACTTGGTGAGGTCCGGCCCTACGTGACCACCATGAACGAAGTGCTGCGCGAGGAGCTAGCGCAAGTCGTGACTAGCCACCGGCTGGTCCTGTTCATGAAGGGCAGTCCGCGCGCGCCGCAGTGCGGCTTTTCCGCTCGCGTGGTCGAGATCCTGGACGGGCTGGGTGTGGAGTACTCCGCCGTCGACGTGCTGGCGTCGCCGGAGCTCCGAGAGGGAATCAAGGCGTTCTCCGAGTGGCCCACGATTCCCCAGCTCTACGTGGGGGGTCGGTTCGTGGGTGGATGCGACATCGTCCAGCAGATGGACGCATCCGGGGAACTGCGGCAGCTAGTGGGCGGGGGCGGGGCACCCGCATCGGGCAAGCCCATGACGGTGCCGGTGATGGAGGTTTCGGAGCGAGCCATCGAGGCATTTGCCGCGTCTGCAACGGATCCTCGGGAGGTGTTGCACCTCGACATCGATGCTCGCCTCGAACCCGCGCTCTACTTCGGACCGAGGCAGCCCTCGGAGATGGAGGTCCCGACCAACGGTCCGATCCTCTACATGAATCCGAAGTCTGCCGGGCGCGCGGATGGGGTCACGATCGACTTCATCAAAGGTCGGGGGTTCAAGATCGACAACCCCAATGCTTCACCCGGGGTTCGTCAGATTGCTCCGACCCGGCTGGCGGAACTGCTCGAACGCGGAGCGATGCATCTGTTCGATGTCAGACCCGCGCCAGAACGCGCCGTAGCCAGCCTCGCCGCCGCTCATCCGCTCGACGCGGCCGGACAGAAGCTGCTCCTCGAGCTCGACCACGACACGCCAATCGCCGTCTTCTGTCATCACGGTATTCGCAGTCAGGACGCTGCCGAAAGGCTCGTCGAGAAGGGCTATCGCCGTGTCTACAACCTGGCCGGTGGCATTGACGCCTGGTCCATCGAGGTGGACCCATCGGTGCCGCGCTACTGAGTGCTCGGGGGCAGCATGCTTCGCTATCACTGGTCGCCACGGTGGGTTCGCGGTGAAGGATCTGGCTCACTCGTTCGACGAGAACTCTCATGACCTTCGTCGTCACCGAAAACTGCTCACGTTGCCGCTTCACCGATTGCGTGACGGTCTGTCCGGTCGACTGCTTCCACGCCGACCAGCAGATGTTGTACATCCATCCGGACGAGTGCATCGACTGTGGCGCCTGCGTCCCCGAATGTCCCGTCGAGGCGATCTACGACGAATCTGACCTCCCCGAGGAGCTGCAGAAGTGGATGGCCATCAACGCCGAGAAAGCACCCACTCTCCCCATCATCAACGAGAAGCAGGACCCCCACCCCGACGCCGAGACGCGCAAGCGTGAGCTCGGGTTCGAGTGAAGCCCACGCTACCCAAGCAGTCCGAGCCGGGATGCGCGGTGGTGCAAGTTGCTGCGATGCAGACCTAGCGCTCGCGCCGCTGCTGCCCAGTTTCCGCCGTTCTGTTCGAGCGTCCTTCTGATCACCGAGCGCTGGAAGTCGTCCAAACGCTCCGCAAGCGTGCGCGTGTCCGTGGCGGGAGGCTGCCACGACTCGGTTTGGTGCGCATCTTCGCCGCCGAACTCCCGCCCCAGCATATCCGCGCGAATGATCACCGGATCTCCCGGGGAGGTCTCTCCGGCCGCGGTGAGCGCGAGGCGGGAAACCAGGTTCTCGAGTTCGCGGACGTTGCCCGGCCAGGAGTATCGAGACAGCGCGGCTAGCGCCTCAGGTTGGAAGCGGATCGGGCCGACGCCGAGACGCGGCTGCACGGCCTCGCAGAAGTGCCCCACCAAGACGGGAACGTCGTCGAGCCGCTCTCGCAGCGGAGGCACGTGGATCGGGTAGACGTTCAACCGGTGGTAGAGGTCCGAGCGAAACCGGCCCGCGGCGACAGCTTGGTCGAGGTCGCGATTCGTCGCCGCGAGCACACGCACGTCGACCTTGAGCACGTGGTCGGTCCCCACACGCTGGACCTCTCCCTGCTGGAGCACGCGGAGCAGCTTCGGTTGAATCGGGAGCGGCAGCTCTCCCACCTCATCGAGAAAGAGCGTGGCGCCGTCCGCCACGTAGAATTTGCCGTGCCGCTCCGCGGTTGCCCCCGTGAATGCGCCCTTGGTGTGCCCGAAGAGCTCGGCGTCGGCGAGCGACTCGGTCAGCACAGCACAGTTGACGTAGTGCAGCGGCGCCTGGCTCCGCCTCGAAGCGGAGTGGATGGCCCGGACGACGAGCTCCTTGCCGACGCCGGTTTCTCCAGTCACCAGCACCGGTAGGTCGGAGGGACCGGAGAGCTCAATCTCGCGGCGCAATCGCTGAAGGTGCGCACTCACCCCGAGGAGCGCCTGCTCCCGACAGGATTCCCGCATCAGCTCGCTCGCCACGAGACCACGGTGCGCAGCCGTGCGACTCAGCGCGTCGATGAGATCGCTGGTTCGTAGCGCGGCGCCCGCGAGGGCTCCCAGTCCCTCCAGGAAGCGCACCTCCAGCTGATCGAACGCGCGCGGGTCGAGGGCGTCCGCGGCGAGCACTCCCACGAGCTCGCCCTCGACCCGAAGCGGACACCCGAGACAAGCGTGTACCTTGCCGAGCGCCGTCGCGTCCACGGCCAGGGCACCGTCGAACGGATCGGGCAACTTCGAGTCTGCAGGGAACTGGATGGGGCGTTCAGCAACGCAGATGGCGTCGAGCCGCGGGTGCGCCGAAAGCAGGTAGCGGCGGCCCGCGACATCGTCCGCCAGCCCCCGAGTGGCGATGGCGACGAGCGCGTCCCCATCCCGACGCATCAGCGCAACGGAATCGCAGGGGAGCGCCCGATGCACGCTGGCCACGAGGCGGTCGTGACGGTCGTCGGCGCTCAGGGCGGATGTCAGATCGAGGGCGATCGCGACCAGGCTATCGAGGACAGGATCCATGTTGTCCCTATCACAACACATGGTCGTAGCCGCAACCCCCGGGACGTTATCGTAACCGCAACAGCGCTCGGGCCCCTGGCGCGCCAGAAAAGACCGTGAAGTCGCCAACAGCCGCCGGCGGGCACGTCAGCAGACGGCCCCTTCTCGGCGGCCGGCGACCCTTTCGTCCGCATCAAGAGCAGGGCGAAGTCGCCGTTGCGGTGGCAGACCACTGGTCCTAGGTAGCCGGGGTAGGCGCGACGTGGTGCTGCTCATTGTCTTCACAGCAGTGGGGCAAGGCAGGCGCCTGTCGGCGACGTCGTGACTACGCGCGCTTGCACTCGTCCGCTCGACAGCCAACTCCCCGGTCGTCTCGTCGAGCACGCACCGATTCATTGAAGCACTGCCAACGCGGCGACGATTCATGAGTCACGAAAGCCACGGAGCCATGCCATGACCGAACTCGTTACCTGCGTGTGGTTCGACCACGGCGAAGCAAGCAGGGCCGCCGAGTTCTACGCCGCAACCTTTCCCGATAGCCACGTTGACCGGGTGAACTTTGCACCTGCCGATTTTCCTGGCGGGAAAGAGGGAACCGAACTGACTGTGGAGTTCACAGTGCTGGGGCGGCGGTTCGTCGGCCTCAACGGCGGCCCGAACTTCAACCCGAATGAATCGGTGAGCTTCATGGTCGTCACCGAAAGCCAGGAAGAGACCGACCGCTACTGGCACGCGATAGTCGACCGTGGAGGCGCTGAGAGCGCTTGCGGATGGTGTAAGGACCGCTGGGGTTTCTCTTGGCAGATCACACCGAGGCGATTGCTCGATCTCACGACGAGTCCCAACCGCAACGAGGCGAGGCGCGCTTTCGAAGCGATGATGACCATGACCCGAATCGACATCGCCGCTCTGGACGCAGCAATCAAGGGATGAGGAAGAACAACCATGTCATACATAGACGGCTTTGTCATCGCCGTGCCGACGGCGAACAAGCGGGCATTCATCGAGCACGCTAGGCTGGGTGACAGCGTGTTCATGGACCTCGGCGCGCTGCGCGTCGTGGAATGCTGGGGCGACGATGTACCCAAGGGACAGGTCACCGATTTCTTCAGGGCGGTCGAGGCAAAGGACGACGAGACTGTCGTCTTTTCCTGGATCGAGTGGCCCGACAAGCAGACGCGTGACGCCGCCTACGCGAAGATGACCGACTGGATGAACAATCCGGAGAAGGCCGATCCGCGCATGAGCCCCGAGAAGAACCCGATGCCCTTCGACGGCAAACGCCTGATCAACGCCGGCTTCGCACCGGTGGTCGAGCTCGGCTCGAACCGCCAAAGCAAGGAGTCTTGAGCATGCCCGGCACTGTGAACCTGCACCGCGTCTTCGCCGCCAAGCCCGACAAGCTCTTTCGCGCCTTCGTCGAGCCTGACGCTCTGACGAGCTGGCTGCCACCCTTCGGCTTCACGTGCACCGTTCACGAGCTGGAGGCGAAGGAAGGCGGAAAGTACCGCATGTCCTTTCGCAACTTCACCACGGGAAGCAGCCACTCCTTTGGCGGCAGCTATCTGAAACTCGTCCCGAGCGAAACGCTCGTCTACACGGATGCGTTCGATGACCCCAACCTGCCGGGCGAGATGAAGGTGACGGTAACGCTGCAGGCCGTCTCCTGCGGTACGGAGATGGTCGTCGTGCAGGAGGGGATCCCCGATCAGATCCCCCTCGACGCTTGCTATCTCGGCTGGCAGCAGTCCCTGCAGAAACTGGCAAGGCTCGTGGAGCCAGACATCAACGAATGAGCGTTCTGTTCCACGTGAGTCCGCTGCAGACGGACCTTCCAGATCAGGCTGACGACGGACTGGCTCCGTGTTGTCTCCAGCACAACATGTTGTCGCAACCGCAACCACCTGGCGTTGTTGTGACCGCAACACGGGCAGAATTCCTCTAGAGTTTCAGGCGCTCTTGGTCTGGCACGCCACGTGCTGCGGAGAGCGGACGACGGACCTGCACCCGTCCGTCCTCTCTACGCCATGACCACACGACGACTCTGGATCCTACTCATCGTATCCCTCCTCGGCGCGTTCGGCGTGCTCGGCTTCTTCGGGCGCGAGGTGTACCGCCAGGCGCCCCCCATCCCCGACCGCATCGTGGTCGAGGGCAAGGGCACCACCATCGCCACCAAGGACACCATCCTGCTGGGCCAGCAAGTCTGGCAGAGCATCGGCGGACAGCAGGTCGGCTCCATCTGGGGGCACGGCGCCTACCAGGCCCCCGACTGGTCTGCGGACTGGCTGCATCGCGAAGCGGTTGCGTTGCTCGACGTGTACGCGCAGCGCGAGCATGGGAAACCCTTCGAGCAGCTCTCCGACGCCGAGCAGGGGGCGCTGCAGGTTCGCCTGAAGAAGGAACTGCGCACGAACACCTTCGACGGCGCGACGGGCACCGTCACGGTCTCCCCGGAGCGTGCCGAGGCGATCCAGAAGGTCGCCCTCCACTACGCGAGCCTGTTCGGCGACGATGCCGCGTTCGCGGATCTGCGTGAGTCCTATGCCCTGCAGCCAGACGCGGTGAAGACGCAGGAGCGACGCGAAGCGCTCGGATCCTTCTTCCTGTGGACAGCGTGGAGCTGCACCACCGAGCGACCCGAACAAGCCGTCACCTACACGAACAACTGGCCCCACGAACCGCTCGTCGGCAACGCCCCCACCGGTACCAACCTGGTCTGGTCAATCCTGAGCATCGCCCTGCTCATCCTCGGTGTCGGCGCTCTCGTTGCCTACAAGACCTTCTCCCACCAGAAAGAACACGCCGAGGCAGAGCCCGAGCCGCCCCCGCAGGATCCGCTCGCAGCACTCCGCCCGACGAAGAGCATGCTCGCCGTGGGGAGGTATCTCGCGGTGGTGGTGGCCCTGTTCGTTGTGCAAGTGCTCCTCGGCGCTCTGACTGCCCACTACACGGTCGAGGGCGACTCGTTCTTCGGGTTCCCGCTCGCGGACTACCTGCCCTACGCCGTGACGCGCACCTGGCACATCCAACTTGCCGTCTTCTGGATCGCGACGTCGTTCCTTGCCGCGGGGCTCTTCCTCGCCCCTGCTGTCGGTGGACGGGAGCCGAAGCTTCAAGCGCTGGGCGTCAACGTGCTGCTCGGCGCGCTCTTCCTCGTCGTCGGCGGCTCGCTGGCAGGTGAATGGGTGAGCGTGCAGCAGTGGCTCGGGCTGGACGCGAGCGACTGGTTCGGGCGGCAGGGCTACGAGTACGTCGACCTCGGTCGCTTCTGGCAGATCGCGCTCTTCGTCGGGCTCGGCCTCTGGCTCACGCTGATGCTGCGCGGCCTCTGGCCGGCCCTGAAGGAGCGCACGCAATCACGGCAGCTGGTACTGATCTTCGCCGGGGCCTCGGCGGCTATCGGCCTGTTCTACGGTGCCGGATTCTTCTACGGCGCCAAAACGCACCTCTCCGTCATGGAGTACTGGCGCTGGTGGGTCGTGCACCTGTGGGTCGAGGGCTTCATGGAGGTGTTCGCGACCGCCGCGCTGGCCTTCATCTTCTCACGCCTGGGGTTGATTCGTACGGTCAGCGGAACCAGGGCCGTGCTGCTGACCACTGCCATCTTCCTCGTCTCCGGAGTCCCTGGTACCTTCCACCACCTCTACTTCACGGGAACCCCCGTCTCCATCATGGCCGTGGGAGCGAGCTTCAGCGCGCTGGAGGTCGTGCCACTGGCCCTGATCGGGTACGAGGCCTGGGACACGTACCGCATGGGCCTTCGGGCGCCGTGGATGGGCGCCTACCGCTGGCCGCTCCAATTCTTCCTCGGCGTCGCGTTCTGGAACCTGGTCGGGGCGGGCGTGTTCGGGTTCCTGATCAACCCGCCCATCGCGCTCTACTACATGCAGGGCCTGAACACGACACCGGTGCATGGCCACGCCGCGCTGTTCGGGGTGTACGGCCTGCTCTCGCTCGGACTCGTGCTACTCGTGGCGCGGCGCCTTGCCCCTGCCGGCGAGTGGAAGACGACGCCGCTCGTGGTCGCCTTCTGGGGCATGAACGTCGGCCTCGGGCTGATGATCGGGCTGAGCCTCTTGCCCATCGGCTTGATGCAGACGGTCGCGAGCGTCGACCACGGCCTGTGGTACGCCCGGAGCGCGGAGTTCCTTCAGCAGCCGCTGATCGAGAACCTGCGCTGGCTCCGCATCGTGGGCGACACCGTGTTCCTCGTCGGCGTTGGCTCCTTCGCCTGGTTCATGCTCGGGCTGAAGACGGGCTGGTCCTACGCGAAGCCGACGCTCATCGAGGAAACCGAGACGACGGCCGCCGTGGCGGCCGAGTGAAAGGAGCTCTCGGATGACTCGCCGACAGTACCAGCGAGCGGACTTCGACCGCGCCCCCTTCGTCGTCTTCTACGAGCTCACCCAGGCCTGCGATCTCGCTTGCCAGCACTGCCGGGCCTCCGCACAGCCAGAGGCTCATCCGGGTGAGCTCGACGCCCACCAGTCACGGGAGCTGCTGGGCCAGCTCGCCCGGTTCGAGCCACAACCGGTGGTGGTCCTCACGGGCGGCGATCCGCTCAAGCGCAGAGATCTCGAGTCTCTCGTGGCGTTCGGCACTTCGCTGGGCCTCGAGATGGCCCTCACTCCGTCAGCCACACCGCTGCTCACCCGGGATGCGCTCGAGTCCCTCGTCCGGGCCGGCCTGCAGCGCATCGCTCTGAGTCTCGATGGGGCCGAGGCGAAGACCCACGACGCCGTCCGCGGCTTCGTGGGAAGCTTCGCCACCACGGTGCGCGCGATGGCCCACGCTCGCGAGCTCGGCCTCCCCGTTCAGGTCAACACCACGCTCACCAGGAACAATCTCCACGAACTCGAGCCCCTCGCTCGTCTCCTCGGCAGCCAGGGCATCGTGCTCTGGTCGGTGTTCTTCCTGGTACCCACGGGTCGCGCCGCAGCGGATCGACGGCTCACGGCCGAGCAGTGCGAGGAGGCCTTCGGGGTACTGTGGCAAGAGTCGCTGCGCCAGCCCTACGCGATCAAGACGACGGAGGCCCCCCACTACCGGCGCTACGTCATGGAGACCAGTGGCGCGAGCACCGCTCGATCGCGCGTGGGCGTTCCCACGTCCCCCGAGGTGCCGCGCCCACAGCGCGCTCCGCTCGGAGCGAATGACGGCAAGGGCGTGATGTTCATCGGACACACGGGGCAGGTCTATCCGAGCGGGTTTCTTCCGGCACTGGCGGGCACCTTCCCCGCCCGGTCCCCGGTCGAAGTCTACCGCGACGGGGAAGTGTTTCGTGCGCTGCGCGACCCCAACCTGCTGCAGGGCAAATGCGGTCGCTGCGAGTACCGTCAGATCTGCGGCGGGAGTCGCGCCCGGGCCTTCGCGCTCACGGGCAGCGCGTTCGCCGAGGAGCCAGACTGCGTCTACGAACCGCTGGAAGACGACACCCACTCGAATCCGACACCACCTCCCCATGTGCGAGGCCTCGAGGTCCGCCTGCCAACCCTTTGACTCGAATCGATCAGCTGTGAAACGAGATCCTCGACTCCACGGGTTGTCCTCCGACCACCACCACGCCCTGCGGCTCGCCAGCACCATCCACCGCGCGACGAGCCGCCGCACCCTGGACCAGCCCCTCGCGGGCGAGGTGGAGGACATCTACCATCGGGAGCTCCTGCCGCACTTCGCGATCGAGGAGCAGGTCTTGTTGCCCGCCCTCAAGGCGGTTGGCGCCACGGAGCTGGCCAACCGGACGCGAGCCGAACACCGCGAGCTCCGCCGATTGCTGGACGCTGCAGCGTTCGGTGACTTTGACTCACTCACGAGCTTCGCCACGCTCCTCGAAGCGCATGTGCGCTTCGAAGAGCGGGAGCTCTTCCCCGCCTGTGAAGCACGACTGCCCTCCCGCGTGCTCGACGACGTGTCACGCCGGAACCACGATCAGGGAGAGCCTGATCATGAACACTCTGAATCCGCTCCCGGACTGCACTCGATCGGACTTCGGCCGCGCCAGGTCGAGCGCGAGCCAGCCGCGTTACTGCTCGAGTGCCACCAGCGGATCCGCGACTTTTGTACGCTGGCTCGGCGGCTGACCGAACCCGGTATCTCCGAGGACGTCACGGCCGAAGCCGCCGGCCGGGTACATCGCTACTTCATCGAGGCCCTGCCGCTGCACGCGGCCGACGAGGACGAGACGCTGGAGCCCCGGCTGCGGGGGCGCTCGAGCGTGCTCGACGCGGCGCTGGACCGCATGAGCCGCGAACACCAAGTGCACCAACCGCTCGTCGCACGGCTTTGTGAGCTCACGCGCGTCCTTGCCGACAATCCAGCAGAGCTCGCGAGCATCTCCGCCGAGCTCTCGACCGTGGCCCTCCAGCTCGAAGACCAGCTTCTCGACCACATCGAGCACGAAGAGCGAACGATCATCCCCGCGATCGCCGAGTATCTGCCGCCCCGCACGCGGGAAAGCATCGTCGCCCAGTTCGCTGCCCGACGCCACGCAAAGCCCCAACGCTAACATGGGAGACGGCGAAAATGGCAGCTTCGCAGCGGAGTCCGCAGAAGCGGCTTCCCACTAACCCAGCGCACCCCGAGCGCGTGTGCTGGGGCTGCGACAAGTACTGCCGCGCGAACGACCTCGCCTGTGGCAACGGCTCCGAGAGAACGCCTCATCCCTGCGAGCTGTTCGGCGACGACTGGCACGAATGGGCCGGGCGCGACGACGATGAACCGCGCCCTGCTGGGGGATCCGACACGGAGATCCCCGTTCGTTTACGGATCTAGTCCTCGGGCTCCCTCCCGCGCGTCGAGAAACACCATCTGGCGAAAAAGCTGGCGGAGTCGCTCGGTGCGCCAGAGGCGCAGGCCGCCCTCGAAGTCTTGGTCGCGGCAGGATTTGAGCTCTTCTTCGTACCGAACGGGTGAACTCCAGATTCGTGGATGTGGATCTCGGCAACTCCGCAGTGGGTGCAGCTCCAACTCACTGATGATCTGAGCCGGGCGGGGTCGGAAGCGCGACGTGAGCCGTTGACGCCACTACGAAACGCTGGCGCCACCTATGCGCAGATCGATGTGCTGGGCAACCGACAAGCGATCGGCGTCGCTCATCACGACGAAGCGAAACGCCTGCTGCGACCCCAGCGACCACACGAACCGCCCTGTTGCGTGCAAGACGACGCCTGGTCGCTCGGGCAGCATCAACTCGAGGCCGACGAGCAGGCGCTCGTCGGTCGTACGCACCTCTCTCCCACGGTCGAGCAGAATGCCGCTGGCGGAAATGTCGACAGCACGACAGTGCGAAACCATGCCCCCGTCCCGGGCCACGACGTCGAAATCGGTTCGCGCTCTAAAGCCGGTTCTATCTCGCATGCGGTACCCTCTTCCTAGACTCTTGTATCTTGGATTGTACCAGCGGGGTGTGGCCGCAAGTCCCTGGGTCTCAGGGCGCGCGCCGGACGGTCGAGCGTTCCCGTCTCCATCAAAATGACGGTGGTCGGACTGATTGCCCTCCGGGAGTTGCGGCGCCCGCCGCGAGGGGGCGGGCCGCGCATCGAACTCCGCACGTACCACCCCGCGAAACACCGAATACGAGCCCGACTACCAGCTCGGGCTCATCGATCCTGCTCGAAGCCATACGCGGGTAGGGTGGTGAGCCGTGGGTCATCGACTGGCCTTCCCACGGTGAAGTGATAGAGGCTCTGCCACTCGCGTGAGGTGATCCCAAAAGTCTCATGCACGAGATCGTCGAAGTAGCAGCCGATCCCCGTCGCGCGAACGCCCGCCTCTTCGGCCTCGAGGTACAGCACTTGACCAACCATGCCAGCCTCCCAGAAAAGGTTCCGGTAGAATGCGGCGCCATGCGTGCTCAGGCTGTCCATGTAGTCTGCGATCATTCCCAGGCTGAACGCTCCGTCGCTGGCGATGTCCTGGCCACAGGAGACCGTCGCGGCGAGCGCACCGCAGTCCCCTTCCTGGAGCAAGAACAGCGGCAGCTTCGGTGGGCAAGAGGCCAGCTGCTGCCAGCGAAACTCCCGCCGCATCACTTTGCGGAGAACCGCGCACTTTGCTGGGTCTCGCGCCAGCGCGTAGAGGCCCCGCGGGATGCCTTCGACGCGGTGGACGAACAGTCCAAGATGGATCCGTGGCCGCCAGGGGATCGCGTCCCAGGGCATCGATCGCCGTTCGCGCGCCGGCACCAATCGAGCGAGCATGCGGAAGAACGATTCTCGCGAGATCGCCGTCGATCCATCCATCGCCACCGCACTTCGGCGGCCGAGGATTGCCTTCTCTGCGGTCGTTCGACCATGGCGGAGAGGGGTACCAAAGAGCTCCTCCTCCGTCGGGAACCGACGGAAGTCTTCGGTGATTGGTGCGCTTCCGGGTCGTCGAGTGGCCCGCGCGACCTCGTCGATCGCCGGCCAGGCGACACCGTGCTTCGGGCTCAACGTGTTGGCCTTCCCGCGCCATCGCGCGCCGATGTTGCCCGTCGTCAGCCCACTCGAAAGGTGCCGGGTCGGAGGACCAGGTGTGACCAGCGCGAGGAGCTCGGGCTCCTCCGGTTCTGCCGCTGCGAAGTCGCGGCTGCGGCTCAGCCCGAGGAGACCAGCGATCACGCTGTCGCTGATCCCGTCGAGGAGCATCAAGCGCCAGCCAAGAGCTGACGCCGCAACACGCAGAGTGGCCAACGCGTGTCCCACATCATGCTGGCAGTAACGGAACGCGCGCTCACCGTACTTCCAGGCTTCCCGCCACAGGATCGAAGAAACGCCAACCAGGAAGGAACCCTCCGAGGACGCCGGGCAGAGCGCGCCCCAGGCCTCTGCGTCCAGAGTTGCTCTCCGTTCGAGAGCGTGCTCTCTCGGTGCGTAGTGGTACACGGCGGGCGCGCCTCCAAGTTGCTCGATGGCGGGCAAGACGGCATACCCCTCGGTGGGGTGGAGATTCCCGCTCGAGGGGTTCGCGCGCAGCGACCACGTCGTTTCACCGACGCGTTTCCAAGCCGTCAGAGAGAGCGCGTACCGGAAGAAGAGCGAGAGCGAGACGAGCGAGAGCGGCTCCGGCGGCACGCCATCGAGCAGGTAGAGATGCCAGTAGGGAAGCTGACGGTCGGGTCTGGGTAGCGGGAGCCGAACGAGGTCCGCGCCTCGATACCTCCGGAACGGATCAGGCTGCGTGGCCCAGTCCAAGCGGCCGAGCGACGCCGCGTAACGATGGAGGTGGTGCTTCGTCCGCTCATGGTAGGCCACCACGACTTCCGCTGGCGGAACGCCGCTGCCCGCAGACCCGACGCACAACCGATCTCCGGGGTCCGCTGGAGGTTCGGTCGTTCCCGCGTGGAGCGGCAGATGGGGCGACGTCGCGATGGGGCGCTTCATGCTACCCGCGAACGTGAACTGGTTGGTCGCCCGCGGCGGGTCCATTCTGCATGCTTTGCGGTCGTCCGCTACCTGCGCCGCGCGCCCGTCCCAAGAGCTCGCCTTCGTGGGGCGTCGCGACTTCCCACGCGCAACGAGCTGCACGATTGGTGCCATGTTGATGCTCGTCCGAACGATGCAGCGACAGTTGTGGTGCCTCCCGACGAGCGCTGATCCCGACCCCATCGAAACGATCGCGGAGCACCGTCGAAATGGTGTGCCTTGGGGGCGAAACGAGCCGAAGCTCGATGGCGTCGCGTGGTTCTCGCCGCGGGCCTCTGCCATCTCGCGGGACCCGGAGCCTCTGGCCCGAAGGTTGCTTGGTCAGCTGGCAGAGCGCACCCGCGCCGCGGGCAATGCGCGCAACGAGGATCATCTGACCATGAAGTCTGGATTCTGAACATTGGCACTGTCGCTGGCGCTAGGTTGTGGTGGGAGTGCATTGTCGCCCTCGCTCGCCCGTGCCCTGTGGGCACTGGGCGACGCCTCGCGGACGGATTCGCTCGGAGCAAGTGTCTCTCCACGGCTCATGGATCTCCACGTGCCTGCGGAACCGCCGGATCACGGTTCGCGCTGGCCCAATCGCAGAGGTGCAGCATGGCGACTCAGAGTTCCCAATTGACGGTGTTTGCTCGAACCGATGTGGGTCGGGTCCGAACGAACAACGAGGATTCGTTCGTGGTGGCGGATCTTGCGAGCGCCGCGCCGGTACAGAACATGCCATCGCTCGTCAGGCTGGATGTGAAGGGACGTGGCGTCCTCCTGGCGGTGTCGGACGGCATGGGTGGCGCGCCGGCTGGCGAGATCGCGAGCGGCGGCGCGCTCGACGCATTGCTCGAGGGGATGATGAAGGTGCAGGCAGCCAGCGCCGACGCGGCTCTACGACAGTGCGTCGAGGAGGCCAGCGGCAGAGTGTGGGCCGCCAGCCAGTCGGAAGCCTACGCGGGCATGGGCGCCACGCTCACGGCCGTCCTGTTCGCCGGTCTCGATGCCTTCGTTGCCGAGGTCGGCGACTCTCGTGCATACGTTCTGCGCGGTGGCAAACTGGTGCGCCTCACTCGCGATCAGACGCTCGGCCAGCAACTCGTCGACGCCGGAGCTATGACGGAGCAGCAGGCGGACGCCTCGGGGCATCGAAACATCGTCACGCAAGGAATGGGACTCGAGCCCACCGTGGTCGTCGCGATGGGTCGCTTCCCGCTGCGTCGCGGTGACCGATTTCTCCTGTGCTCGGACGGGCTCTCGGGCAAGGTCGATGACGAGGAGCTGCAGCGGACCCTCGCCATGACGGCGACGCTGGAGACCATCGCGGGGAAGCTACTCACGATGGCGCTCGAGCGCGGCGGAGAGGACAACATCACACTGATCCTGGCCGAATCGAGCGGGAGGGGGATCCCCCAGATGACGGATGGCGAGCGCGGCTCTGCCGGCGCCTTGACCGGCTACGCGGCAACGTAGAGGGCCGCCCATCGAGGCTCCACGGGTTGCCGCCGAAGGCGAGCACCAGGCATCCCGGAAGCTTCACGAGGCAGCAGAGCTCCTCGAGCAGACGTCGACCGCCCTCCAGCTTCGCTATCTTCAGACTCTGGTCGAGATCGGCGTGGAGCACAACACGACCATCGTGTTCCCGTTGCCTATCGACCTCATGACCGCGTTCGAAGGCTGACGAAGAAGCGTGTCGGAGCCCCCTGACGACTGCTGACCACGCGAGCGACGAGCCGTGCCGGGCGGCACGAGCCACTGGCGCCCTGGACAGCGCAGCACCTGCCGCGAACCAGGCACGTCCGGGTTGGAGCAGCGGGGGGGTGGCTCGCCCAGCGCCTGCTCGTGCTGCCCTTGACCGAGTGCACCGCAGCGCAACCAGAACGACGGGGTTGATCGGTCAGAACGACTGAAGGACTGTTCGCGGGGCGGCGAACTGGCTTCCGGAGACGCACGGGGCCTGGCACGCGAAGTGCATCTTGTAAGACGCGATGGGGACCCGGCTCGAACACACTGCCACCAGAATCCGGCACATCCGGCTCGGCAGGGTGGGGACCGACTGGTCTTGGTTGTCGCTACTCGCGGAGACGACGCGGGGCCTCGGCGCGGTGGTGTGCTACCGGGTCCATGTCCAGAGCGACGCGCTCGCGGGTGACGGCTCCCACCGGCTGATCGCTCAGTCGTACTCCAAACGGGATGTCAGCCCCGACCTGTTGCCGATCCGTGGCGCTCGGCCGCTCGGGTCGGCCCAGCGCGCCGTCGACTCCGAGGCGCTGCGAACCGGCGTGGACCTATCCTTGATGCACATGATGGCCGATCGCGGCACGGTGATCGTGGCCTGGGTCGAGCCAGGCAACCCCGACCTCGAGTTCGATGGGCAGCGGACCCGACCGAACCCGACCCACCTCTTCGGCGGCGCCACCGCTCGCCGGAGCCGCCGCGCGCGCATCGTGCTCCGTGCTCCGACCCATCCCGACTCGCCGTCAAGGCGTGCGGCCCGACACGACCGCCAGGGTGCTGGCGACAACAGATCGGGGAACACATCATGCCAGTGAAGATTCGACCCCTTCAGAACCGTGTGGTCGTCAAGCGGGTAGCGTTATCCGAGACGGGGCACGCCAAGCTCCACTGACTCTGCAGGGGCTGCGCCAGCACGACGCGCATCGTTCCAGGTTCACCCGTGTTCCCCACCGCGGCGCGGACGACGAGTTCGTGACCACCGCAACACGACCGGTCGATGCCACGACACATCGGCGGACGGTGAACCGGCTGCTGTCGCTACCTGGACAAGCCGATTCTAGAGACATCGAGCACCCGTTCCGGACGTTGCACACGGCGATCCTGCTCGGAAGGAAGTGATGCCAGACATGCCAGTTTCGCGAGCGCACCTACTCTCATCGTTCCTGCTCGTCTTCGCGGCGGCCTGCGCGACGGTTTCTCCGCCGCCTCCCTCGCAACCGGAAGCGCGCGCCGCCGCGGCAGCACCAGGCGCGCACGCGCAACCGGAGATGGCGCCGACGACGAGCGCGGTCGGAGCCACGGATGTCGCCAACGCGACCACGACCGACCCGGACAAGTACCACGTAGTGATGGAGAATGAGCGGGTTCGCGTGCTCCGCTACCACGACGTCCCAGGTGCGAGGACCCTCCAGCATCGTCACCCCGATTCAGTTCTCTACGCGTTGAGCTCCTTCCGCCGGCGCCTCCACTTCCCGGACGGAACGAGCCGAGATCGCGAGTTCGGCGCCGGTGACGTCATGCGGGTCCCCGCCCAGACTCACGTCGGGGAGAACATCGGCACGACGGACACCGAGGTGTTGCTGATAGAGCTCAAGCCTCGCTGATTCGGTCGCGACGAACCACTCCGTCCCGCGGCCCCGTCGTCCGGCGTGGGGCCGGGTTGGCGCCGGCGGTCGCAGCGAACCGCGCCAGGCCTCGACCCACCGCCAGCGATGCTCGGGCCTACCACCAGAAAGGGTCGGGCGCACCGCCCGACGCCCGCGCGACCGGCGTTGGCGCTCGCGTGACGCCGATTGGGGCAGGAGGGTTGCCTTCTAGCGGGAGCCTGGTACTGGACCTGCCGTGTCGTATCGAACCGTCGCCCTGGCCCTCGCTCTGAGCGCCCAGACCTCGTCGGCGTTCGCTTCGAGCGAGGCGGATACCCTGGCCGCCACCGGTCGCGAGGCTCCCCGAGCCGATGACGACCACGACCACGACCACGACCACGACCGCGGCGAGGGCCACGACCACGACCACCGGTTCGATCTCGGCGGTTCAGCGGGGCTCGTCTACCTGCTCGGTGAGAAGGAGTTCGCCTTCGGCATGCACTGGCACGGGCTGGTCACGGTCGGCGAGGGTCCATGGGCACTAGGCCTCGGCTACGAACGACTCTTCGACGAGCACGCCCACAACACCGTCGGCGCGATGGTGCAGTACCGCATCACGCATCGGTGGAGCGTGAACGTCTCCCCCGGCATCGCATTCAGTGGCGAAGACCCAGGCCACGTCGTCCCCGCGGGGCACATGGAAACCGCCTATGAGTTCGTGCTCGGCCCGATGCACCTCGGTCCCGCGGCGGAGGTGGCGTTCGACCCCGAAGACGTGCACTTCACCGTCGGCGTGCACCTCGGTTTCGGTTTCTGAGCAGTCCTGAAAGTTCCCGCCGAGCCGCCGGCGAATCGCCGCCCCGACGAGTCCGGCTGTGGTTCCGAGATGTCGCGATGGAACGCGAACTCACCACGTCGCAGTGGCCACAGCGGCGCCCGTACCACGTCTGAAGCCGAGGCGGTCACGGGGCCAATACACCTACTATTGACGATAGTACCCTCGGACCCCACACTTCCTGGCCCATGCCCCGAACCAAGAAGGTCCAGGCTCTCGGCAGTCTCGAGGAAGCCACGATGAACGTCCTGTGGCAGGCTGGGCCGCTGTCGGTGCGCGAGGTGAACCGGAAGCTCGCGAGCAAGGGGCTGGCCTACACCACCGTGATGACGACGCTGGACCGGCTCTTCAAGAAGGGGCTGCTGACGCGCAGCAAGGACGGCTTCGCCTACGTGTACGAGCCGGCGCTGACTCGTGACGAGTTCCAGCAGCGGCTGGTTCAGGCAGCCGTATCGGGACTTATGACGAAGAAGAACGCCGTGCCCGTGCTCGCCGCGTTCGTGGATGCCGCGGCGGGTCTCGATGAGGAGAACCTGGCTCGGCTCGAAGCGCTCATCGCGGAGCGTCGCCGGAGGGGTGAGTAGTGGCCCCCGAAAGTCTGGTTGGGTTTGGCGTGGTAGCGCTCGTGGTGTGCCTGGGTACGTCGCTGCTCCTGCATGCGCTGCAGTACGTCCTCGACCGACAGCTCGAGCAGCGGGGAGCGCTGACCGAGCGCAGGATGGCGACTCTGGTTCTCGTACTGCCTTCGGTGGTCGGCTTTGGGGTCACCGCGCTGATCGCGGTCGAAAAGACCATCGCGTGGCTCGAGGGCAACGATCACTGTCTCGGACACGGGCACCACTTGCATCTGTGTCCCATTCATGGCGATGGGTGGACCAGCGTCCCGTGGGCGGTGGCCGTCGTCGCGGCGGCCGGCACCTACGTGTTCGCTCGCGGCGCCCAGGTCGTTTGGGCGCACACATCCGCGCACGCTCTCGTGCAGAGGTTGAAGCGCTCGGGGCGCGTCCTGAGCGACGCCCCGGTCCCGGCGCTTCTCGTGCCGAGTCCGGAGCGCTTCGCGTTCACGGTCGGCCTCGTCAGATCCACCGTCATGGTGTCGTCCGCTGCTTGGGCAGCGCTCGACGACGCGGAGCGTACTGCCCTACTCGCCCACGAGGCGGAACACGTCGCCCGCAGGGACGTCCCCAAGCGCGCCCTGCTCGGCGTCCTGGCGGCATTCGGAGCCCCAGGGCTCGCCGATGCCACGCTCGGACGGTGGACACGAGCGACGGAGCGCGCGTCGGACGCCGCGGCGGCGAAAGTCGTGGGGCGACCCAGCACCGTGGCCAGCGCGCTGGTTGCTCTCGCCCACTCTGACTCGCGTCGTCCCCCGCTGGCGGCCGTCGCTTCCGCCGCTGCCTGCGACGTCGAGCAGAGAGTCGTCGCCTTGTTCTCGGCGAAGACTGGTGCCGCGTCTGCGCCCTCTCCCGTGACCTGGTGGATCCTCGGACTGGCGACCGTGGTGCTCGTTGCCACGGGGCTTGGCGCCGAGACGCTTCACCACATTTTCGAGACGCTCTTCGGATAGGAGTCCCATGCGTGACGCCATGCCTCACCTAGCGCTGCCCCTTCGCCTACTACCGTCTGTAGTAGGCATATCCCTCGTGACCGTGTCGATCTTTCCCTCGGAACCCGCCCATGCGCAGGAGCCGAGCCCGACCCCAGATGCCGAAGCGGCCCCTGCACCCGCCGCCACGAACGCAGCCAGCCCGACACCAGCGCAGCCCCCACCCAAGCCCCCACCCAAGCCCCCCGTAGCCGAGAAGACCGAGGCGCCCGCCGCGCTTCGGATGACGGCGAGCCACTTCCTCGCCGAGGTGGGCAGGCGCCACCCCGCGCTGGCGGTGACGGCGGCGGACGTCGCGGTGGCCGAAGCGCGGGTTCGCGGTGCTGGGCTGTGGGAGAATCCGACCCTCAGCTACGACCGCGAGGAGGTCTTCGATGCTGGAGACGGACTCGCCGAGAACACCTTCCGGGTCGACTTCCCTCTCGATGTGTCCGGGCGACGAGGTTTGCGTGTCGAGAGCGCCAAGCGCGGCGTCGAGGCCTCGCGCATGGGCGCCAAGGCACGGCGGGTGGCGCTTCTGAGCGACGCGATGCGGCTCTACGTCAGCGCGCTGGCCACGAGGGAACGAGTGCGCGTGCTGGAAGACTCCCGCCAGTCGCTCGGGAATCTGCTCGTGGCCACGGCCGCGCGCTCGTCGGCGGGAGATGCCTCGACCTACGATCGGGCGCGGATCGAGATCGAGATCGACACCCTGGACGATGAGCTCCGCAGCGCGCGCGGCGCCTGGGCTCGGGCCCGACTCGAGCTCGGCGCGATGATGGGCAAGCCGGGTACTGCCATCGAGGTCGAAGACACCCTGCAGGCCCTTCCTGGGGCTTCCACGGCGAGGCCGTCAGACGACCACCCGCGCCTGGCTGCTGCCACGAGCCGCATCGCCGGACGGGAGAGCGCCGCCAGCGCCGCGTCGCGCGGCTGGGTGCCGGACATCGTTCTCTCTGGAGGGGCAAAGTCCGCCCCCGGCACCGATGGCACCGCGTGGGGCTACGTCGCTGGCATTTCCCTTTCGGTGCCTCTCTTCGACCGCGGTCAGGCGGGCGAAGAGAAGGCTCGCGCCGAGCTCACCAGGGCTCGTGCGGAGCGGGCGCTCGTTGCCGGGCAGATCGCGAGTGCAGGAGTCGTCGCTCAGCAAGAGCGAGCGCGAACGCAGGAGCAGCTCGAACGCTACGAACGGGTTGGCCTCGCTCGGGTGGAGAAGCTACGGCGCATTGCCGAGATCTCGTATCGAGAGGGGGAACACAGCGTCTTCGAGCTGATCGACGCGCATCGCGCGCACCGAGAGGCTCAGCTGCGCCTGGTCGTGCTCAGGTTCCGCGCCCGACTCAGCGACATCGATTGGCTCGAGGCCCAGGGTCGCGAGCCTGGAGTGACACCATGATGCTAGGACGATTCTGGCGAAGACACGTGATGGGCCTGGTGGCGCTGGTCGCGCTCGTGGCGTGCAAGCACGACCACGACCACGGTGAGGCCGGCGACCACGGAGATCACGGGCACGACGACGGGCATGGAGGGGACGCCGAACTCGACGCCCTGTCGGTGACGATCTGGGCAGAGAAGACCGAGCTCTTCATGGAGTACGAGCCGCTGGTCGTGGGCAAGGAGAGCCGGTTCGCCGCGCACCTGACGACGCTGAATGACTTCAAGGCCGTCACTCAAGGGGTGTTGAAACTGACGCTCGAATTCCCGGGCGGCAAGAAGCAGGAGGCTCGCGCCGATGGCCCTGCCAGTCCCGGCATCTTCCGCTTCAAGCTCGGCCCGAACCAGCGCGGTGCGTGCAAGCTCACGCTCGCCTACGAGGGACAGGGGATCACGGATCGCATTGACGCGGGGAGCTGCGTCGCTCACCCGGACATCGCCGCGGCGCTGAAAGCGCGGACCGAGGGGGAAGAGGGAGGCGTCGCCTACACCAAGGAGCAGCAGTGGCAGGTCGACTTCGCCACCGTCTCGGTCCTCCCTCGCAAGCTCCAGCCCAGCATCCGCGCCGCGGGTGAGATCCAGGCGGTCTCTGGCACCGAGGCGCGAATCGCAGCACCCACCCGCGGTCGTGTCTCACTCCCGAGCCCCGCGCCAACCCTCGGCATGGCCGTCAAGAAGCGGCAGCTGCTGGGGACATTGATCCCCTACCTGGCGTCGGGCGATCCGGCCTCACTCCGCGCGGAGGTGCAATCCGCCGAAGCGGAGCTCACCGCGGCGGAGACGGCCCTGGCCCGCCTGGAGCGCTTGGTCTCCGAAGGAGCGGTGCCCGAGCGGCGCGTCGACGAAGCGCGAGCGCGGGTTCACGTAGCGAAGGCGACCCGCGACGGTGCCAGGGGACGGCTGGGCCAGTACAACCAGGGCGCGGCTGGCGTCTCTGCCGGGGCCGGGGCGTTTCAGCTCCGCTCCGCGGTCGCGGGCACGCTGGTCGAGGCGAGCGTCGCCACCGGGGACAGCGTGGAGGAGGGAGCCCCGCTCTTCGTCGTGATCGACATGACCCGGGTCTGGCTCGTCGCTCGCGTGTTCGAGCCCGACATCCCGAAGGTGGAGTCCGCGGCCTCCGCATGGTTCACGCTGGAAGGCTACGAAAAGCCGTTCTCCATCGACGAAAAGACCGGGCGCTTGGTCACCGTGGGCAGCGTCATCGATCCGCAGACGCGCACAGTGCCGGTCGTCTTCGACCTGGAGAATCCGGGTGGCATGCTTCGAATTGGGCAGTTCGCCCAGGTGTACGTTGCCGCAGGCCAGCCGCGCGAAGTGCTCGCCGTGCCACCCTCCGCACTGCTCGACGACGCGGGCAAGCAGATCGTGTTCGTCCAGACCGAGGGCGAGACCTTCGAACGTCGTGTGGTGAAGGCGGGCATCCGCGACCAGGGCTGGGTCGAAGTCTCCGGAGACCTGAAGCCAGGAGAGCGCGTCGTCTCCAAGGGGGCCTACGAGGTTCGCTTGGCGTCGGCGTCAGGAGCCATCCCCGAGCATGGCCATGTCCACTGAAGCAACGCGCGTGTCGTTCATGGACCGCGTCATCCAGTGGTCGCTCGATAACCGGCTGGTGGTGATCGTCGCGTCCGTCGTACTCTCGGTGTACGGAGTCTTTGTCGCCTGGCGCATGCCGGTGGACGTGTTCCCCGATCTCACCGCGCCCACCGTCACCATCATGACGGAGGCGCACGGGCTCGCGCCGCAGGAGGTGGAGACCCTGGTGACGATCCCCATTGAGTCGGCGGTCAACGGAGCGACTGCGGTTCGCCGGGTTCGGTCTGCCTCCTCCATCGGCTTCTCCATCGTGTGGGTGGAGTTCGACTGGGACACCGACATCTACGTTGCGCGCCAGATCGTGAACGAGAAGCTCCAGCTCGTGGGGACTCAGATCCCGCCCGATCTCGGCCCGCCCACCCTCGCCCCCATCTCGTCGATCATGGGTGAGATCCTCTTCCTCGGCCTGACCAGCGACGCCCACTCGCCGATCGAGCTTCGCGACACCGCGGACTGGGTGCTGCGCAAACGGCTGCTCTCGGTGCCTGGAGTCGCGCAGGTCATCCCGATCGGTGGTGAGGTCAAGCAGTTCCAGGTGATCGTCGATCCGCAGAAGCTGCGCTCCTTCGGGGTGACGTTCGAGGATGTGACCGAGGCGCTCCGGGAGTCGAACTCGAACAGCAGCGGCGGCTTCCTCGTCCAGGGTGCGCAGGAGTCGCTGATCCGCGGACTCGGTCGGATCCGGAGCGCCGAGGACATCGAGAGCGTCAGCATTTCCGTGCGAGAGGGCTTGCCGCTTCGCGTCGGTCAGATTGGCGAGGTCGTGGTCGGTCCCGCACTGAAGCGCGGCGAGGGCTCAGCGAGTGCGAAACCAGCAGTCATCCTCGCTGTGCTGAAGCAACCGACGGCCAACACCCTCGAGCTCACGCAGGAGATCGACACGCGACTCGACGAGATCGAGCGCACCCTGCCCCAGGGGATGAAGATCGAGCGGCAGCTCTTCCGTCAGTCGGACTTCATCGGGACCGCGGTCAGCAACGTCACCCACGCCCTGCGGGACGGCGCGATCCTCGTCGCGATCATCCTCTTCCTCTTCCTGTGGAGCTTCCGGACGACGCTCATCTCGCTGGCAGCGCTGCCCGTCTCGCTCATCGTCTCCGTGCTCGCGATGAAGCTCTCCGGAGCCACCATCAACACGATGACTCTCGGCGGCCTGACCATCGCCATCGGCGCGCTGGTCGACGACGCGATCATCGACGTGGAGAACGTCCACCGACGCCTGCGGGAAAACCGCAGCAAACCGGAGTCCGAGCGCCGACCGGCGCTGGAGGTCGTCTACGCAGCTTCGCGCGAAATCCGCAGCTCCATCGTGTTCGCGACGCTGATCGTTATGCTGGTCTTCGTCCCGATCTTCTTCCTGGCTGGTGTCGAGGGGCGCCTCTTGATGCCGCTGGGGCTCGCCTACCTGGTGGCCATCTTCGCATCACTGATCGTGGCGCTCACGCTCACGCCCGCGCTCTGCGCCTATGCTCTGCCGCGATCCAAGTCGATGGATCACGGGGACAGCTTCGTGGTTCGACACCTCAAGCGCCTGTACCTGCCACTGCTGCGTGCCTCGGTGCGCCACCCCGGGGTGGTGGCAAGTCTCGGGGTGGCCTTGGTTGCGCTCGCAGTCGGGCTCGGATCGTTCCTGGGGCGGACCTTCCTTCCCGACTTCAACGAGGGCGCGCTGAGCATCAGCGCGGTGACTTTGCCGGGAACCTCGCTCGCGCAGTCCGATGAGATGGGACGCCGCGTCGAAGAGACGTTGCTGTCGTTTCCAGAGGTTGTCTCCACCGCCAGAAGAACCGGACGCGCCGAACTCGACGAGCACGCTCAGAACGTCAACTCGGCTGAGCTCGACGTGCGCTTGGAGATGAAAGACCGAAGCAAGGAGGAGTTCCTGACGGAACTCAGGGAGAAGCTCTCGGCGATCCCCGGCATGGTCATCCTCGTCGGCCAGCCCCTCTCTCACCGCATCGACCACATGCTCTCCGGCACCCGGGCCAGCATCGCCATCAAACTCTTCGGCAATGACCTCGCTGAGCTGAGAGCCAACGCCGAGAAGATTCGAGCCGCCGTGGACGGCATCGACGGCGTCGCCGATCTCTCCGTGGAGCAGCAGGTCGAGATCCCACAGCTCCACATCGCCTTTGACCGGGAGCGCATCAGTCGGTACGGGCTCCGGACGGGCGCTCTCGCCGAGACGATCGAGGCCGCCTACGCCGGGCACAAGGTCTCCGAAGTGCTGGATGGGGGCCGCACCTACGACCTCATCGTCCGCTACGGCGAGGAGCATCGGGCCGACCTCGAAGCCATCAACAACACGCTGATCGATGCACCCACCGGCGCGAAGGTACCGTTGAAGATGCTCGCGGAGATCCGTCGAGACGTCGGGCCCAACTTCATCTCTAGGGAGAACGGCCAGCGGAAGATCGTCATCATGGCGAACGTCCAGGGGCGAGACCTGCGGGGCGTCGTCGGCGACATGCGGGTCGCCATCGAGCGAGACGTCCAACTCCCGGCGGGAAACTTCGTCGTCTACGGGGGACAGTTCGAAAGCGAGAGCGAAGCATCGAAGGTGATCGGGCTCCTCAGCATCGTCGTCATCGCGGGCATCTTCCTCCTGCTCTTCACGGCGTTCCGCTCGGTGAAGAATGCGCTGCTCATCATGCTCAACCTACCGCTGGCGCTGGTCGGTGGGGTCGTCGCGGTCTACTTGACCGATGGCGTGCTCAGCGTTGCATCCCTCGTGGGCTTCATCACCCTCTTCGGCATCGCGACCCGCAATGGCATCATGCTCGTTTCCCACTACGAGCACCTGCTACGAGATGAAGGCGCCTCGCTCGACGAGGCGGTGGAGCGCGGCTCGCTCGAGCGACTGTCCCCCGTCTTGATGACCGCGCTGTGCGCCGGTCTAGCTCTCATTCCCCTGGTGCTCGCCGGGGACCAACCGGGCAACGAGATCCAAGCCCCGATGGGCGTCGTGATCCTCGGGGGGCTGCTCAGCTCGACCTTGCTCAACATGCTGGTGGTCCCGGCGTTGTACGCGAGGTTTGGCGCCAAGCGAGTCACCACGGGCTCTCAGGAGGACCTGGCACAGGAGGCAGTCCAGTGAAGAGAAGCAGCACACATGACCGGGGCGGACCTGGCTCTCCGGGCTGGGCGACGGCGACCCTGCTCGCGATGACGGCTGCCTGCGCCCCGACCCACAACTACGTCATCAAGAACGTCCCCAATCAGGTCGCCTTGGCGGACTCGGAGTACCATGCCTTCGAATACGTCAGCGTCAAGGAGGAGGACGGACAGCTGCGAGTGTACGGCAAGATCGAGCACGAGCATCTCGCGTGCCATGACGAAGGGCACGTGGATCTCGCGGTGTTGGGCTCCTCCGGACAACTCGCCTACTCGGCGAGTCTCCCGCTGCGACGCCAAAGTCAGCGGGTGCACGGCTGGGCGGGCGCGGCGTTCCGCGCGGTGCTGCCCTATCGGCTCGAAGACGGCGACTCCATCCGACTCGTGTTTCACGACGATAATTGCTTCAGCGAAGCTTCGTTCGACAACCGCGCGACGAGTGAAGCCCCGAATCCGTAGTGCCTTGGGCAAGAGCCTGGTCACTTTGCAGTGTAAACTAAGGTGCCATTTGACTTCAGACTGTGAAGCAAGGCAGCAATACCAGCAGACGGTACGCCTGGTCAGCCGCATTGGTCGCCGCACCGACCCCCAGCACCTTCCAGCCCTGAAGAAGCGGCACGTCTCTCAAGCCCAGTTCCCCATTCTCGATGCGCTGGCCGAGACAGGGAGCGCAATGCGGATGTCGGACCTGGCCCGGGCTGGGCTGGGCAGTGAGCTCACGCGTGTCATCGCCGAGCTGGAGAGCCAGAAGTCGGTTGAACGCGTTTTGCCTCTCGGGCGAGTCGCGTACCGCGCGGCCCACCCGCGACACGGCGCCGCACACGAGTGACGAAAGGTCTCGAAGCTGAGGAAGAAATCTCTGCAGCCCCCCGGCCGGAACAAGATCTGGGGGCCGGTTCCATCAAGAAATCGTTTCTCCGCTGGCTGGCACGAGAAGTGCACTCCTGGTCCCCGCGGGTGCTCTCTCACCCGCGGAGGCTATCACTCATGTACCAATACCTACTCCCAGCGTTTCTGAGCATTGCCGCGGTGTCCGCCTGGGCGCCGCCTCCCAGCGCCGGCCCTTCGACGGGGTGCGGCTGCGCTGACTCCCGCGAGGGCTGTCATGGATGCAAGTGCGGTGACTCCTGCAAGTGTGGTGACTCCTGCAAGTGCGGCAGCTCGTGCAAGAGCAGGTCTCACGCCGACTGGTCCTGAGTTCGGCGAGGCAGGTGCGCGGGGGCTCGCCACCCTCGCGCGCCTCAGCGACCACGGGAGCTTCACCTCGACTGGGTGTGCACCTTGACGTGTAGCCGCCAGCGACGCACTCCTCTACCTGGAAAATGGACGATACCTCGCCGCCATCAAACCCACAGTCTCCAGTCTGGCACCGCCTCGGGACCGATGCGGCGCTCGCCGCTCTCGACTCGACGCCCAAGGGGTTGACCTCAACCGACGCCGCCGGCCGCCTCGCAGAGCATGGGCGCAACGAGCTGGAAGACCGAGGAGGGAAGCACCCGGCGGCGATCCTCTGGGAGCAGCTCACCGCGGTGATGGTTCTGATCCTGATCGCGGCTGCGGTGCTGTCGTTCTTCCTGGGCAAATACCTCGAGGCCGGCGCCATCCTCGCCATCGTGGTGCTGTTCGCCCTATTGGGGTTCCTCCAGGAGTACCGCGCCGAGCGGGCCATGCAGGCACTCAAGCGCCTCAGCGTGCCAAGCGTCCGCGTGCTGCGCGACGGAGCGGTGGTGCTGCTCCCCGCTCCCGAACTCGTTCCGGGCGACGTGGTGCTCGTCGAGGCCGGCGCCCTCATGCCCGCGGACGTGCGTTTCTTGAAGAGCGCAAACCTGCGAGTGCAGGAGGCGGCGCTCACCGGCGAGTCCGAGGCGGTCGAGAAGGACGCCCACGCGACCTTCCCGGAGGAAGCCGCGCTCGGTGATCGCCGAAACCTGGGCTTCATGGGCACGCTGGTCGCCTACGGGCGCGGCACTGCCGTCGTCATCGCCACGGGGATGCGGACGGAGCTCGGGAGGATCGCCGAGCTGCTGCAGCAAGTGCCTTCGGAGGCGACGCCGCTCCAGCGTCGGCTCGACGGGGTCGGCAAGCAGCTCGCGCTCGGGGGCGTCGCGGTGGCGCTGCTCGTCGCGGCGCTCGGCATCCTGCTGGGTGAGCAGCTCGCCGAGATGATTCTGACCGCGATCAGCGTCGCCGTCGCCGTGATCCCTGAGGGACTCCCGGCCGTGGTGACCGTCACGCTGGCCCTGGGTGCGCAGCGGATGCTGAAGCGCGAAGCGCTGATCCGCAAGCTGCCGGCGGTCGAGACGCTTGGCTCGGTGACCGCCGTCTGCTCCGACAAGACCGGAACCCTCACTCAGAACCTGATGACGGTCACATCGATCAGCGCGGATTCGCGGTCACTGACTCTCGACACCGGAGAGGACGCGGTCGAGGCCTCCGGTGCGCTGCGCTTGGTGCTGGCGGCCGGTGCGCTCTGCAACGACGCCCAGCACGGAAAGGACGGGACCGACCTCGTCGGCGATCCAACGGAGACGGCGCTGGTCGTCGCCGCTCGCCGCGCTGGCCTGAGCAAGTCGGTCCTCGAAGCAGCACAGCCCCGCGTCGCCGAGCTGCCCTTCGATTCGTCCCGCAAGCGAATGACGACCGTTCACCGGCGCCCGGAGGAGGGCGACGCCGGCCTGCCGGAGCTGTGGGGCCCGGACGGGCTCGCTGGAGGGTCCGCACACGTGGCAGTGACCAAGGGCGCCACGGACTCGGTGCTCGACGCTTGCACGCATCAATGGGTCGAGGGTGGCATTGTCCCCCTCGATGACGAGGGCCGACAACGACTGCTGAACACCACGGCCGTGCTGGCCAAGGACGGCATGCGAGTGCTCGCGTTCGCGCTGCGTCCACTCGAGGCGCTCGAAGCGGACGGCGATCTCGAGAAGGAGCTCATCTTCGTGGGTGTCGCGGGAATGATCGATCCCCCACGCCCCGAGGTCCGCGCCGTGGTCGCGCGGGCGCGGCACGCCGGGATTCGCGTCATCATGATCACCGGCGACCATCCCCTGACCGCGAACGCCATCGCCCGGGACCTCGGCATCGCCGATGACGAGCGCTTCCTCACGGGGGTCGAGCTGGCGCGACTGGATGACGCCGAATTGCGGCGAGCGGTCACTCAGATGGCGGTCTTCGCCCGGGTCTCCCCCGAGCACAAGCTCCGCATCGTCGAGTCACTGCAGGCCGAGGGCAAGATCGTCGCCATGACCGGCGAAGGCGTGAACGACGCTCCCGCGCTGAAGCGCGCCAACATCGGCGTTGCGATGGGCATCACGGGTACCGACGTATCGAAGGAGGCGTCCGATATGGTGCTCCGAGACGACAACTTCGCCACCATCGTCGCCGCAGTCGAGGAAGGGCGCGTCATCTACGACAACCTCCGCCGGTTCGTGAAGTTCGTCGTGGCGGGCAACATCGGCAAGGTGCTGGTCATGCTCCTCTGGCCGCTGCCGTTCCTACTCGTGGCGCAGCCGCTCGTCGCGGCGGTCGCGCTCCTTCCGCTGCAGTTACTCTGGCTGAATCTGCTCACCGACGGCTTGCTCGGCCTCGGCATGGGCTTCGAGCGCGCCGAGCGAGATGTGATGGACCGACCCCCGAATTCGCCGTCCGCCGGCATCTTCTCAGGCGGCATGGGGTGGCAGGCCGTCTGGACGGGCCTCTACATCGGTGCCTTCGCCCTCGTCGTGGGCGCCGCCTACGCGCTCGCCGGTCGAGACGATTGGCAGACGATGTTGTTCACGACCCTGGCCTTCCTCCAGGTCTTCCAGGCCTTCGGTACCCGCTCCACTCACGAGTCCCTCGTCACGCAGGGGGCGTTTACGAATCCGGCCCTTTCGGGCATCGCGGTTGGCGTGGTGGCGCTCCAACTGATCGCGCTATACACACCCCTCGCCGCGTTCCTCGGCGTCGTGCCGCTGCCCGCGGTGGATCTCGCATACAGCGTTCTGGTCGGGGCGTCGCTGCTCGTCGCACTCGAAGTCGAGAAGGCCTGGATGCGGACTCGAAGGCTCGCCCCGGCGAAGGCGCAGTCGTGACGCACCACCCTCCACGCGCTCCATCCCTGCTGCGGATCATGACCTCCCGATCCGTTGCGATGCAACTGCAACACCCTTGAGATTGCTCAGGTTTCCGTCGAAGACGCCAGGCTGTCCGACATGGGCAGGTGAGTCATCACCCACGGGACTGCGATCGTGAGAAGCGCTCCACCCCCGGTTGCGCTCAACCGGTGGAGCCAACCTGAACCTGCAGTCCTTCAGGGGTTCAGCGAACGCTGGTCGACATTTGCCCTCGCTTGTCTAGCATCCACGCGAGATGTTGGTGGCAGGGCAGTGCGCTTACTGTGGGGAGTATGCGCTGGGCGCGCTGAGGGACTTCACGAACCCCTTCGTAGACATCGAAGAGCATTCGGAGCCGCACCGGCTGGGTTCCCTTTGCCGTCTGGAGACTGGGGGGCGCGGGTTTGCAGGAGTGGGGAGCCTGCGGTCCGAAATCTGTCACCTTTGCGGAGCCACGGCTCTCATCGTGCTGGATGCGCAGCGGGAGCCCTGGCACCAGGTACCTGTGGCGCGGCCTTGGGCGCAGCGGCAAACATGCACGCGCTGCGACGGACAGCGGCACGTGCATGTCGTGCCCGAGTTTGGGAACCTCGCGGCTGAGAGCTCCTTCCGTCCCCGACGCTTGTTGGCCACCTACTTCGTCGCCAGGGTGTGTCTTGGCTGCGGACTGGTGCGTTTGCGGGTGAGCGAGCCCGCCTCGGTCCCCTGGGACCAGCTGACGGGACTGCGCAGTCTGGGAGGCAACTGTCGGGACTGCGGCGGCCGTCAGGCGGGAGTGTCGGACGTGGGCCATGGCGCAACCGCGGTTCTCCAGAGCTCCGGGTTTCGTGGCTACTACAACGCGATGGTGTGCCGAGACTGTGGCGTCGTCGAGGTCTTCGTGGGTGAGCCTCGAAGGGTCGATTGGGCTCGGTCGGGGGAGTTTCGATTGCTGGCGCACGAAGCCGTACGCGTCGAGCCTCTCCCCCTGTCGCCTCGTGGCGCTCGTGGTCAGTACGCGATGGCGGCCGTGCTCATCCTCGTTCAGGTGCTCGGCGTTCTCCTCATCGGGGGCGCCGTGGCGTGGACGTTGCTGATGAACGGGTAGACCGCTACGCGAGACGTCGAACGTACAGAGGTGGCCACGTTGAACCCCTTTGGCGATTGACCGGTTTCGGGGTCGTCGGCCGGCCCCAGCCGCGAGATCGCTCAGCCCGAAGCGGGCTCGAAGACGAGCACGGCGATGTCGTGCCGCAGGTTCTCGCTCGTCGCGGCGGCGGTTCTGGTGGAGACCACAGGCAGGAAGCGGGACCGATCCTTCCTGTATGACGCCTACTTGGAGAAGCTGCGCGTCGATACTGAACTCGACAGCCGACGCCGCCCCACACGGTAGCCACGAGCGTCCCCCCAGGCTACCCCCACCCCACCCTTGCCCCCTGGGCATCGACATGACGCGAAGCGGACCTGACGCCGCGCGCGGGCGAAGGGTAGTGGCCGTGAGAGCCTGTCCGCTCATCCTCGCGATGGTCGTGCGCGCGAATTGGTGGACGACGCGAAGTAGCCAACGCACAGGATGCCCGGTGTCAGGAGCACGGCGAGGAGCAGCAGCCCATACTCGAGCTTGTGTGGCCAGCTGGTGTATCGATAGCCACTTGCCGCGGCGATCGCCTTGAAGTCATCGCAACCGCGCTCACCGGGGCGAGCTTCCCAGCCGAGCCCCATGTATTCGTCGGAGTTGAACTCGTGGGCCTCTCCGGTCCAGTCGTTGACTGCGCAAAGAGTGGTGGTGGCGCGCGCGACTCCGGAACTGGTGACAATCGCGGCGAGAATCGCCACGGCGACAGCCGTCTTGCCGAACCGTCGCGCGCTCTGCGACAAGTCATCACACACGCTGAGCTCATCCATCCCGAGTATCCATCGTTGAAGTATCCTACTCGAACTCGTTGATCGAGGCGTGGAGGCGCAACCGTGCTACGGCTGGAACCGAACATGATCGCCCCCAAAGACTGGATGTCGCTTGCTGGATTCTTTGCAGCCGCCTGCGCACCGGCCGAAACGACACCTCCTCTGACAGCCCCAGTCGATGTAGCTGCGGACAACGCCAGCCCGGACTGCGATGACGGGTTCCGCCGGCCGACGCCGACCGCGGACTGCAAGGACATCGATGAGTGTCTTGAAGGGACGCACCACTGTGGAGAGCCTCCTGCGCTGTGCGTGAATGTTCCCAGCAGCCACGAGTGTGGCTGCGCGCCGGGCTTCGTCAGGACCGGCGATCTCGCTGGGTGCGAGCCAACGCCACCAAGTCGCCTGGCACTTGGCCTTCGGCATAGCTGCGCGATTGCGGCGGATGCGACGGTGGTGTGTTGGGGTCTTGGCGCGAAGGAGAACTCGCCCAGCGGAGAGTTTGCGCAGGTGTTCGCCACCGAGCGGATGACCTGCACCCTCACGGAAGACGGCACCCCCTGGTGCGCAAAGGGCTTGTCGAGCGTCGTTTCGTCGAAACGCTTCGTCCATCTCTCGCTATCGCCGAGCGATGCTTGCGGAGTCCAAACCGACGGCGCCGTATTCTGCTGGAGCAGGCACTCCTCCGCAAAGCCTCCTGTGCCCGATGGCACTTTCACGCAGGTGGCACAAGGACTGGGGAACGTCTGCGGCGTGACGACGCTGGGAGAGATCCGTTGCGTTGCGGAAGCAGAGTCGAACGTTCTGGCGCCGCCAGAGGGACACTATCGCGCGATCGCGATCGCTCCCGATGCGAGCCTCGCCTGTGGACTGCGGGTTGACGGCACGGTGGCTTGTTGGGGCAATTCACAAGATTCGCCGGGCATTCTGCCTCCGCGCGGCGCGTTCACGTCCATTTCCGCGGGGACATCGACCTTCTGTGGCACGCGGCAAGACGGTTCGATCGACTGCTGGCCGCGCGAGAGAACGGTTCCGCCTGTGCCATTCGACGAAATAGCCCTGGGGCGGACTCACGGGTGTGGCTGGACAAAGGATCGACGCGTGCTGTGCTGGGGCAGCAACGACTGCGGTCATTCAACGCCTCCGCAGGGGCCGTTCAGTCAGCTTGGTGCGGGATCGCGTTCTGCTTGCGGCATCACCCGAACTAAAAGGCTCCTGTGCTGGGGAAGCGAGCCCACAGGGCCAGATCCCTTGTCCAGCGGAGAGTACATCCTGGTCGATGGGAACGCCTCCAACCCGGGGAACGAACACACCTGCGCTGTAAGGTCGGACCACAGCGTCGAGTGCTGGGGCCCCGACGAGAAGCTCACCTCGCCTCCAAAGCTGAGAGCTCAGTCCGTAGGACTCGGTTCGCGCCATGCGTGCGCACTGACGACCGACGCGGAAATCGTCTGCTGGAGCTCGGACTACAACGGCAACTACTATGGCCAGTCCGCCCCGCAGACGGGGACCTTCACGGCACTCGGAGTCGGCACGTGGCATACGTGTGGGTTGCGTCGCGACGGCAGTATCGCCTGCTGGGGACTAGACGAGGAGGGCGTGTCCACTCCACCGAGAGGAAGGTATGAACAGCTAGCGGTCGGCGGCGAGCATTCCTGCGCGCTGGATGCTCAGGGCCGCATCACTTGCTGGGGCAGGAACGGGGACGGGCAGCTGGAGAACGTGCCCGCTGGACGGTATCGGGCGATCTCGGCCGGGTACCGTCACACTTGCGCCTTGGATGCGCGCGGTCACGTGACGTGCTGGGGCGCGCTGGACGGAGTCCCCGACCCGCGCCGGGCCTTCGTCGCGCTCGCCGGAGGAGGCTACTTCCACTGTGGCCTCACGAGCACTGGCGAGATCGAGTGCTGGGGAGGAGACGAGTGCGAACGAGCCGCTCCCAACGGCTCGCTGTCCGCTCCCCCATGATGTTCAGGTATCCGACGAGCCTGGGTGTCCAAGGAAGCCCGCGACGCCGGCATGAAGAAGGTGATGGCCGACGACCGCATGAAACCCGAGAACAACCCCATGCCGTTCGATGGCAAGCGGCTGATCTACGGCGGATTCGAGACGCTGGTCGAGGTGTAGGTCAGCGGTCCGAGGCGCCTGACCTGCGGAGGAACCAAACATGGGAGCAAAGACCATCGATGAGTACTTGGACGGCGTCGCTCCAGAGCAGCGCGCAGCTCTGGAGGCCTTGCGACAGCAAATCGGGGCCGCCGCTCCAGGTGCAGAGGAATGCATCAGCTATGGACAGCCTGCCTTTCGCAAGGGGCGCGTGGTCTGTGGCTTCGGCGCGACGAAGAAGCACTGCGCGCTCTACCTGTTCAGCGACAGTACCCTCGATGCTTTCGTCGAGGACCTCGACGGATTCAGCGTCAGCAAGGGCACGGTCCGCTTCCAGCCGGCGAGCCCCATTCCAGCGTCGCTGGTGAAGAAGATCGTCAAGAAGCGTCTTGCCGAGAACCTCGCGCTCGACCGCGGCAAGCAGGAGAATCGCTGATGATGCGACCCCAGCCGATGATCGTCACCCGCGACGTCCAGGCTTGTTCGAGGTGGTTTCAGGACGTCCTCGGCCTGTCCTTCGGCCACGGCGGCGGCGAGTACGAGATGCAGATGGATGGCGACGTGATGGTGGCTCAACTGCACCGCTGGGAAGCCCACGAGCACCCAGACCTCGGCGACGAGTCGAATCCGTCGCGAGGAAACAGCGTGCTTCTCTGGTTCACCACAGACGACTTCGATGCCCTGGTCGCGCGAGTCGAGAGGTCCCGCGTGAAGGTACTCGACGGCCCTCTGTACAACCCCAACGGGCGGCAGCACGAGACCCGGCTGGAGACCCCAGAGGGCTATCGGGTGGTCGTCGCCGAACAGCGGGAGCTTGGATGATGGGCGCGCAGAAGACGCAGAAAACCTATGTAGCTCTGCTGCGCGGCATCAACGTCGGCGGGAAGAACGTGATCAAGATGGCCGACCTTCGGACCTGTTTTGAAGACGAGGGTTTTCGCAATGTCGTCACATACATCCAGAGCGGGAACGTCGTCTTTAGCATGGCCCCGGTGAAACGCGCGGTTCTGACCGCTCAGGTGGAAGGCATGCTCGCCGCAGCGTTCGACTACGAGGCGAGCGTGATCTTGCGCTCACGCAAGGACATGCGTGGGGTGGTAAGCAACGCGCCGGAGGGATTTGGTACCCGGCCGAAGGCGTACAGATACGACGTCATCTTCTTGAAAGAGCCCCTCACCGCGAAGAAAGCCCTCTCGAACGTGCCCACAAAGCCCGGCGTTGACGAGGCCTACTCAGGAAGCGGCGTCCTCTATTTTTCCAGGCTCATCAGCAAGGCCTCCCAGAGCCGGCTCAGCCGAATCGTTTCAATGCCCATGTACCAGAGCATGACGATCCGCAACTGGAACACAACGACCAAGCTGGTGCAGCTATTGGACGGCGCCGTAGTGTAGCGAAGAGGAAGCACACGCGGGACGGGGCACGACGTCGTCGAGGCCGATGACTTCGCTTGCGCACCTGAGACTACGCCGGTGTCCATGCGCGACCTCGACCACGAGAAACGGGCCGCCGCTAGTCAACCGGGTGCGCCTGATGCCCCGCGGCACTGATCCGCCAGGTGGTTGCGACTCCCAGTCACCGCGCGCGAGACGGTAGACGGCGCAGTCATCGTCGCCGAACCGGCGGTTCTCCACGAATCGAAAACCGAGGCGTTCGTAGAAACGCCTCGCACGGTCATTGGTAGCCATCGGGTCGATGAGGATGCCGTCCACGGAGGGATCGGCAAGGCAGCGCGATGGCCGCAGGCATCTTCGACTTGAGGCTCATGAAGTGTTTGCGACGCGCCTCGAGCCGATGCTCGCTGTCGTCCACAGCAGCGGCCTGCCTGGCCCCAGTCGCTTACCGCAGGGCAGGACCTTGCCTTCGTTCAGGGTATTTCGGACGAGCGCGATCTGCCAATGCTGGAGAAAGAGATCGAACGCCTCGCGAACGATGGCGGCCTCCAACCTCGAGGCGCTTCGGTGACGTCGACGTACGATTTCGTTGAACTGGGGTAGCGGTTGAGTCAACGCAACCGTTCGTCCCGCTCCTCGATTCCGCGAAGCTCATCCAGGTGTTCGCGGAGACCTCTGGGGCCAATCTCCTCGGTCTCGCCGTCCTCATCTTGAAGGTGGATGCTGAATGGAGCGTTCCCTTGCTCGGCCCGAACGCAAAAGCTCTCCAGTTGGGCGCGAGGAGCGGGCCACTCACCCGAGAACGGAAGGCACCGGTAGACTGGCTGCTGTTTCTGAGCAGATCGCTTCAGTTCGGCCAGGGACATTTCTGGAGCAACTGTGCGCAACTCTGCAAGTTGAGAGGCCGTTGGGTGCCGCACGGGAATCAACACAATCCATTCATCCATCAGTCCACCTACTAGCGCACTCCCAGGCCCCAGCAACGGCTTCGCTCGCATACCCGACCGATTCCACCACACCAGAGTCCCCTTGCGCCGGCTGATTCCCCTTTGCCTCCCCGAGGCACCGATGGCGGGGGCGCGACCTGGTACACTCGGGACTGCCATGAAGCCTCGTACCCCCGAGCAAGTGCGCGGCGTTCTCACGCGGAAGAGGTGGGATCCGAGCGTGGTCTTCTACGAGGGGTCCCGCGACTGCCGGAAGCTGGATGCGGAGCTCATTCGTCGCTCGTTGCCATTGCTGGGCAAGACTCGGTGGGCGGGGAAGGACGTGCGGGCGCTGGTAGCGGCCGTCGAAGGGCTGGGCGACGACGAGGCGATTGTCGCCACGTGGGGGCGAGCCATCGATGCGCTCCGGACCCTGTACGGCACGTCGCCCATTGGAACTGATCGCGAGCGCGAGAAGCTGATCGCGATCGCGCGAGACGAGGTGGTCGTCCGGGCCATGCACGTGGCCGTGGCGGAGGTGAAGGAAGCCGACCCCAGCTGGACTGCCGTATTCAGCGCTCACGGGTCTCGAAAGTCGAAAGCGATCGTTCGAGAACAGATGCGCGGAGACGTGCATCCGAAGCTCGTCGAGGCGATTGCCTCCTTTGCGAATGCCGCGTCAGCGAGGTCGTCCCATGTTGAGCCTGCCGCGAAGCTGCCGACGGGCAAGATGACGCGAGCGGACTTCTGGGCGTTGATCGATCGTGCCAGCGACGCAACGGACCCCACCGGCACGCTCGGGGATTGGCTGCGAGAGCTACCACCCGAGCAAGTGCGCGTGTTCGATCGCCACTTCACCGCGACCATGAAGCGAGCCTACCGCTACGACCTCTGGGGGGCCGCGTACCTGCTCCTCGGTCGTTGCTCGGACGATGGCTTCACCGACTTCTGCGCCGACCTGATCTTGCACGGCAAGAAGACGTTCGAGCGCGTCCTCCGTCAACCGGACCTCCTCGCTGAGCACCCCGACATCGAAGGTGACGAGAGCATCGCCAGCCTCGCCGCCACCGTGTACGAAGAGCTGACGGACGGCGAGTTGCGAGAGTCCGGCGATTGGCCTGCGCGCCCGGCAGGGCGCAAGCTCTCGTTCAGCGAGCGGTCGCTGGCGAAACGGTATCCTCGGATTGCGGCGGTCGTTGCTGAGCGCTCTCCTCTTGCGGTCCGTTGACCTGAATGTTACGGGCCGGCGGGGGTGATCGAAGCGGGATCGGCCAAGGTGATCGCGGCGGGATCGGCCAAAGTGATCCTGACGAGATCGGCCAAGGTGATCGTCGACCGGCGGGCAGGGGCCGGCTGGCCTATTCGACGATTTGAG
>JBNLDK010000183.1:0-17773 GCA_050304295.1 Polyangiaceae bacterium | reverse complement strand
AACCCAGGGCGATCCTCGCCAGCCAAGCAGGACTCGTGCCGTGTCGGCGGCTCGAGCCACTTCTCCGTGCAGCCCAGGTTGCGAGGCGGTGGGGTTCAGAGCGGAGGAGAATTGGCCTGGAGAACCGAGTGAGACGAGACGCACCGGTCGGTGCATTGTGCCCCACCCGTTGCTCACCTTTGGACGGGGCGGCGTGGGGCAGGGCCGCTCGATACGATCAGTCAACGCGGTAGGCCGGCTGCCGACTGGTTGGGGGAAAGGCTGCGGGCTCGATCTGCTTCGGGCGTGCCACCACCTCTCCCGACGCATCTACCCACTCGCTGGGAGCAAACCACAAGGTACCGTCGGATTCCTCATCGCTGGGTGGTGGCGACACTGCCAGGCACCGTAGACTCCGCCTTCGAGCGAAGCCTGGCCGCCAACAGAACCTGCAAAGGCAGCGCCACCATCGTCCGCAACGAACTCAGATTGGATTGATGCCGCATGGCGCCATGGAGGTTGATGCATTTCGCCTCAGTGGGTGACCGCCGACCCAGTGGTTCGCAGCTGGAGGGGGTTCTATGCTCCATCCCGATGGTGAGCACCGTGGAGTCCGGGCGCCGTCCGGCTCCGGAATGCCGGGTCGTCGGGGTGGGTGCGTCCGCCGGAGGCCTGGAGTCTCTCGAGGCGTTGTTCTCGGCGGTCCCCGACGGGTGCGGGCTGGCGTTCGTGGTGGTGCAGCATCTGAGCCCCGACTTTCGCAGCATGATGGACGAGCTGCTCGCCAGGCGGACCCCCCTCACCGTTCGCATGGCCGAGGATGGTCTGCCCATCGAGCCCGATCACATCTACTTGCTCCCACCACGCAAGGAGATCATCATCCGTCAGCGGCGGCTCTGGCTCAAGGACAAGGACAGCGACCTCGCTCTGTCACTGCCCATCGATCACTTCCTTCGGTCGCTTGCCGACGACGTCGGTAACCGCGCCGTCGCCGTGATTCTTTCGGGCAGCGGGAGCGACGGATCCCGCGGTATTCGCGATGTCAAACGTTGCGGCGGCCTCGTCATCTCCGAGGATCCCGAGAGCGCAAAGTTCAGCGGAATGCCACTGAGCGCGCAGGCCACCGGATTGGTCGACCACATCTGTCGCCCGCCGGAGATCGCTGCCTTGCTCGAGCAACTCGCCCGGGACGATGACTGGGTCGAGCCCGCTTCGATGGCCGCAACGGCCAGCGTACTCCGCCTCCTCAGACAAAGATTCGGGGTCAACTTCGACCAGTACAAGGGCACCACCGTGTCGCGCCGCATCGAGCGCCGCGCCATGCTGCAAGGGTGGGAAAATGCCGAGGACTACCTCCGCGTCCTCGAGGCAGACTCCAAGGAACTCGGCACCCTCTATCAAGACTTGCTGATCGGCGTCACCCAGTTCTTCCGAGACCCGGAGGCGTTCGCCGCGCTCGAGCAGCGAGTCGTTCCGAGCATCCTCGACCTGGTCCCCGCCGAGGCCGAGGTGAGAGTCTGGGTGCCCGGCTGTGCCACCGGGGAGGAAGCGTATTCGATGGCGATGCTCTTCCACGACCAGCTCGTCCAGCGCCAGCGCCCCGCCAAGCTCAAGGTCCTCGCCACCGACGTGCACCGCGACTCTCTCATGGCCGCAGGAGCTGGCGTCTACGCAGAGGAGCAGCTTGCCAATGTCAACCCCGAGCGCCGCGAACGCTACTTCTCGATGGAGCCGTCGGGGCACCGGATCACCCAGCAGCTCCGCAACCTCATCGTCTTCGCCCCACACAACGTCCTGGAAGATGCACCGTTCACCAGCCTACATCTGATCTCGTGTCGCAATCTACTCATCTACTTCACGCCATCGGCACAGAAGAAGGTGCTCTCACTCTTCCACTTCGGCCTCACAACCGGCGGCTACCTGTTCCTGGGCAGCAGCGAAACGCCTGGCACACTGAGCGACGAGTTCGAGCCCGTGGACGACCACTGGAAGCTTTACCGGAAGCGGCGCGACGCGAGCCTTGTCGACCCGACGAGCTTCTCTCCAGGCAAGGGTCAAGCCTCGATCACCGCCCGACAGGGCCGGCTCCCCCACCGTTCCGCGGAGGCGCATCTCCTCGCGCTGTATGACGCGGTGCTCGACCGTTTCATGCCAGCGGGATTCCTGGTGGGTGAGGATCGGCAGCTCGTCGACAGCTTCGGCGGAGCGGAGAGTTTCCTTCGACTCAGGTCGCGCCGCCCGACCACCAACCTGCTGGACCTCGTGGAGGGAGATCTGAACGTCGCGATCTCGGGCGCGCTACATCGAGTGTTTTCGAGCGGCACCAGCGTTCAGTTCTCGAGCGTTCCAGTCCCGATGAATGGCCAGGTCGAACGTCTCGGACTACGGGTCATCCCAGTCGTCCACCCAAGAACGAACCGCCAGTACGCGATCATCACCCTGACAGCAGAGGACCGCGCGGAGGCCACGCCACCAGACCAGCCCCCGACAGGACTGGCGCCACAGGCCCACCCCGGCCACGTCGACGCCCTGGAGTCCGAGCTCGCGTACACCAGAGAGACACTGCAAACCACCGTTGAGGAATTGCAGACCAGCAACGAAGAGCTCCAGAGCACCAACGAGGAACTGGTCGCCTCAAACGAAGAGCTCCAGAGTACCAACGAGGAGCTCCAGAGCGTCAACGAGGAGCTTTACACCGTCAATGCGGAGTACCAACGCAAGCTGTCCGAGCTTCGTGAGCTTCACGCCGACATGCAACACCTCCTCGAGGGAACCGATGTGGGGACACTCTACCTGGACGACCATCTGCGCATCAGGAAGTACACTCCCCAGCTAGCGAGCGTCTTTCGCATCCTCCCGAGCGACGTCGGCCGAAGTATCCACGACATCGCATACGGCGTCGATCGACCGCAACTCGCCGAGGAGATCGAAGAAGTCCTGGTGCACGGGCGGGTCGTGGAGGACGAAGTCCATGGCAAGGACGGCAAGACGTTCTTCATGCGCATCTTGCCCTACCGCAGCTCCACGGAAAGCGATCGCCAGCGTTCGCAGTCGGTCGAGCCAGCACCGATCAGCGGCGTCGTCCTGACGCTCACCGACATCTCCACGCTCGACGAGGCACGAGACCGAGTGCGGCAGCTGTCTGCCATCGTCGAATCATCCCAGGACGCGATCACGAGCAAGGACCTGGATGGAACGATTCGGACATGGAACAAGGGAGCCGAAGACCTCTATGGCTACACGGCCAACGAGGCCATCGGACAGCGAGCTCACTTTCTCATTCCCGAGCCAGCTCGGGCCCTGGAAGACGACCTGCTGCGACGAGTCGCGCGGGGCGAGCGCATCGATCACGTCGAGCACACTCGGGTCCGCAAGGATGGAACGCTGGTCGAGATCTCGCTCGCCTTGGCCCCGGTCCTCGACCGGACGGGACGCATCCGTGGAGTGTCGGCAATCGCTCGTGACATCACACCGCTGAAGAAAGTGCTCCGGGAGCTGGAGCTTCGAAACGAGCGCGTCCAGATGCTCCTCGACTCCACCGCCGAGGCGATTGTCGGAGTCGACAGTGCCGGCACCTGCACCTTCGCCAACGCCGCCAGCGCCCATTTGCTCGGCTACGATTCGACGAGTGAGCTCGTGGGACGGCACCTGCGAGCCATCGTGGAGCAGCACGTAGCGGCCGACCACGACGCATGGCCCATTCTCGACGTGCTTCGCACCGGGGCGTCCACCCACTCTGCAGACGAGGTCTTCCGCCGGTCCTCGGGGACGGAATTCCCCGTCGAGTACTGGAGTCACCCAATCTGGCGCAGAGAAGCGATCGTGGGGGCGGTCGTCACGTTCCTCGACATCTCGGAGAGGAAGCGCCACGAGGCGCAGATCGAGCTGGCAGCGAAGCGTCGAGAGCAATTCCTGGCGATGCTCTCCCACGAACTCCGCAATCCCCTCGCCGCGGTACTCAACGCCGCGCGCGTCTTGCGAGACACTGCCACCCATTCCGAGGTGAGTGCCAGCGCACGCAACGTCATCGAGCGCCAATCGACACACATGGCCCGTTTGCTGGATGACCTGCTGGACGTCTCGCGCATCACACGCGACAAGGTCGAGCTGCAGTTGGCCTCGATGGACCTTCGTGATGCCATCCGCTCCGCGGTCGAGTCGGTGGCCCCCCTCGCTGACCAGCGCTCGGTGGCCATCGATCTCCGACTCCCCGACACCATTGTACCGGTAGAGGCGGATCACACCCGGATGCAGCAGGTGGTGACGAACCTCCTGACCAATGCGGTCAATCACTCGAGCGCCGGACAGACGGTCACTCTCGACGCCCACACCGCGGACGGTCGAGCAACCGTCCGCGTGACCGACCAGGGAACGGGCATCGCTCCGGCCCACTTGCCGCACGTGTTTGACCTCTTCGTTCAGTCCGACCAGACCATCGATCGCTCGCGGGGCGGACTCGGAGTCGGGTTGACGGTGGTTCGCCATCTGGTCGAGCGGCACGGTGGTTCGGTGCTCGCCCACAGCGAAGGGCTGGGGCGGGGTAGCAAGTTCACCTTCCACCTCCCCCTCACCGCCACTATCCCAACTGCCATGTCCGTCGTCCGGGTCCCCGCTGGCCCCCTGCGCATCGCCGTCATCGAGGATCAAGACGATGCGCGCGACACCCTGTGCATGCTCCTCGAGGCCCAGGGGCACGAGGTCGTGTCCGCGGCGGACGGACACCAGGGACTCGCACTCATCACCCGCGAGCACCCCCATGTGGCCATCGTCGATGTCGGGCTGCCGGGCATCAACGGTTGGGAGCTCGCGCGCGCAGTACGCCGCATTCCGGCGATCGCCGATACACTACTGGTCGCGCTGACCGGCTACGGTGCCGACGACGACGTGACCCACACCATCGAGGCGGGATTCGATGAGCACCTGACCAAGCCTGCCGGACTCGACGCCATCCAAGACGTCCTTTCGCGAGCCAGACGTCCGAACTCGTCGAGTCCGCTCCCGCGAAGCGAGGCGGACTGAACGACCATCCACCCTCGTGGCAAATGGTCACAATGAGGCGCTCTGGAGCCTCACCCCGATCGAAGGTCCCACATCGGATGGGCCTCTCCTGAAGCGCATCGCGAAGTTCCGCGGCCGTGAGACTTGGCCCAAGGCATCGACCACAACGCGGCACGAACGTTGCTTTGCATGTTGTCCTTGCGCAACCCCGGAAGAGAGGATCGCTGGAATGAGCCCGAACCCGACCCCCGTACCCCAGCAAGAGTGGTCAGAAGTGATGCGACGCCTCACCGAGCAACGGCGCGACGAACCGATTTCGATCAAGCACTACGTCCGGCGCGACCCCGAGGAGCCGGTCGAGCAACTGTCCCGCGACGACGTCATTCCACAAGCTGCCCTGTACGCGATGCAAATCGTCGAACGCACGGACGAGAAGCCAGAGTTCGTGGTTCTGGTCCGTGGAGAGCACGTCGGGGAGCTCAAGCAGGTGCTGGTACGAGCCGTGGATCGATGCGGGGTGGGAAAGCGGATCGTGCGGGTCCAATCGGAGAACGGTGAGGGCCTCGAGATCAGCTTCCTCACGGCGGCGTAGCACGGCCGAGGGCGAATCAAGGCGTCAGCTGCAGGCGCGGAAGGGGACCAGTGCTAGCATTCGAACTTCAGGATGACGTGCCAACGATATTGGCGAGCGGCAAGCTATCTCCGGACGACTACCAGGCGATCGATCTGGCGATCTCGCGGTTGACCAGCACTCGAAACCCTCTGCGTCTGCTCGTCATTCTCGACGGATTCGAGGGATGGGAACCGCAAGCCCTCTCCCAGGACATTGAGCTGTCGTGCCAACTCCAGCACCGAATCGAGCGACTCGCCGTTGTGAACCCGGACGTTGGCAGCGAGGCGAAGGTCGACTCGGTACTCACTCAACCCCTGTTCGCCGAGCGGGTTCGCGTCTTTCCAGGCGACAAGCTCCCGGCCGCCCGCGCGTGGCTGACAGCGCTCCAGACGTGAACGCTCACCCATAGCGAGCTCGGTCTCCAGGCTCATCCAACGCGGCGAGCACCTCGTCGATGCGGGTCGCAACTGCCGACTCCTCTGGTCCAGGTTCACGAGAGCCTCGGAATCGCGCCGCTCCTGGGGATCGATGAGTACATGGGGCCTGGAGCTTTCGGACACGGAGCCACGCCCCAAGACGCCTCGATCCACCGGGGAATCGAGGCAGAACGCCACGGTCGGGGCATTCTGCCTCACCAGCGGTAGCATTCCGAACCAACGCCCCTACCGGAGACGGCGCACGAGCCGTCGATATCGCCGATTCGACTCCGCCGAACTGAACGGGGTGTCGTTGAGGCCATGTACCCAGTCAGTGTCGAGCGAGCGCAGGAACTCGTCGGACACGTCGTCGAATGGCCAATTCGCGGCCCTCACCGCGGCCTCGAACGAGTGCTGACCGCGAATGGGCTTCGAGTTCGCATACATGCTCCGAAACCGCCGGTAGGCGGCGGCCGCGGCGACGGCCTGACTCTGTTCTTGCGCCTTCTGATGGTCCATGGGCGGGTAGACGTGCACGTCCGATGCCGGACTGTGGGGGGGGGTCGCTGGGTCGGTCAACGCAAGCGTTCGTCGCCGCGAGCGACCGGGGCTGGGTGATGACGCGCGAACTCGCGCAGAGCCGTCACCACCGCCTCCACGGCGTCGGAGTCGCGCCGTTTCGCAACGTAGCGAAACGGCGACTGCGGAACTCCTACTCTGACGAGGGTGATGGAGCGCACCATTCCCGATCCATCACGCTCGACAGAGCCGAGCGAGACGGCGTGACCGTTCACATCAACGAGCGGGCGACGCGGAGTGGCGGCATGGTAGACGGGACCGGCCAGCAGAGCGCGTGCCTGAGAATGGACGCTCTGGTGGGCGCCATTCGAGTCCACGACCAGGTCGTCGGTCCCGGTACGACTTCTGGACGAGCTTGGATCGGGGCGGGAAAGGTCGCTGAACATTCGACGATCCTCCATCGGTTCTGGCGCAACAGGTCGCGCTTCATCGAGACTTGTCACGGCGTCATGGCTGACGGCGCGTCGGGCGACTGCGGCGACTGCCTTCCCCGCGAGCGCTCCGTGTCAGGCGGCGCCTCGCCTCCCGTCCACTGGAAGGCGGCAGAGTACTCCTGGTACGGGAAGTGCCTCACTCGCGCGTTGACGAGTCGTTCGGCGATGGTCGCCACCAGCTCCGGTAGCTTGCCATTCACGACGAGCGCGATCCGCTGGATCTCCTCGCCGCGCTCACGCACGAACCGGGCATGACGAAGGAAACTGCCCACGGACTCCCAACCTGGAAAGCTCGTCGCGTGGATGACCACACCCTTGAGCGACCTGCCGGTCTTCAGCCACGCATCCACCGTGGCGTCGACCGCCTCGATGTCCCCCGCGTTCAGCTTCCGATTCGGCCGCACCACGAGCACTCCCGGCTCGGGGAGCAGCTCGTGCGGAATCGAATCCGCCGTCTCCATCTCGGAGAGCCACTCGGTCGCCTGATCCCATTCAGACTCGGCGAAGACCCGGAGCGGACACGGGGAGATCGAGGAGAAGAACGACACGGCACCACGAACCCACGGTGCGTCGCTGACCAGCGCACATCGCTGAAGCGCCGCCATCGTGCGAAGGTCGAGTCCGAGTCGCGCGTCCTGGATCACTGCCCCGGCGGTGAAGTCAGCGTCCACGGCCACATGATAGAGCAATCGCAGACGACGTCCCTCCTGCGCGACATTCGCGAACAGTGGCCAGATCACCGTGCGATAGTCTTCAGCGGAAACCTTGCCTTTCGCGCTGATGCCTTCAACGCCAACTGGGAGGTCACGTAGTCGTTCGATCATGGGGACTCCTGAGGGGCTTGGGGTGGTACCGCGATGCGCCAGGTTCCTTGCGTCATCGTGTCCGAAGCTGGGGGACGGTCGAAGCGAACGAAGCCGCGCGCCTCGAGTTGATCGACCAGCAACTCTGCCTCCGCCTCCGAACAGTCGAGCTCGCGCACGAGAACCTGACGCATCAGTGTCTTCCCACGCACGTAGCCCAGTGGGGAAATGCCCGCGAACGCGGGCGCGATCAGCACGCATAGGTCCGCGAGAGCGTGGCCATTGAGCTTGGAAACGGATTTGCGGTCGAGCATTCTTCTCCAGCGGCTTGGACTAGAACGGGTACCCTGGGCCGCGACTCGGTATCCCGTCGTTGGACAGTGGTTTCTGGCGAGGCGGCGTCGCCAATCCGGTGCTTCAAGTAGCCGAGTGGTGCAATGCCTGTGCCGGATCCCGCGCGGACCGGGCACGAGGGTTGTTGTTGCTGACGAGTCGCTCACTCCTCGGAAGTCACGCTGGTCGCGGCGGGGCACTCCGCCTCGGTGGGGCGAATCGCCTCGCCAGAACTTGCCAAACCGTCTGCCCCAGAATGCATCCTCAGCTGGACCGCGGGGGTTCGGTCAGCGAGACGACAGACCAAACCAAGCGAAACCCGGCTCCGTCCTCGGTGGGCTCGACCCAGCCGCCGTGCTCCCGGGCCGCCTCGTAGGCGGCGGCGAGGGCCAGGGCAGAGCGCAGAAGCTCGCGATCCTGCGCGGCGTCAAGCCAGGGTTCGTGCCATCCCGCCGCCGGTGGTTCGACGGGCGTCGCCGCTCGCAGCGTCACGCAAACATGATCGCCCCGCTCCAATCTTCCTGCGTCCCAGGCTGGCGGCTGAACCGACTCGATGCCCGCCGTGATCGCCATCCGGTCCCCCGCGGAGCACCGCTCGAGAACGATCTCCAAGAGCGCGTCGATAGCGGCCGCGAATGAGGAAGCCCGGCCCCGACCTACCAGATCGGTGGGCCCAACTGCCAACCGGACGTCCTTGTCTCGGGCCCACCCGTCCCATCGCGCGGCCGCCGCATCCAGCTCTTCCCCGAGGGACCATACGGCCGATACGCGAGCGGGTGGTCTGAGGTACGCGACTGCTCCGCGCAGCACGCGATCAATCACACGCGCCTGCTCTTCGATCACGCGCGCGTTCCGGATCACATCCTGCCGACTGTCGGGTTTCAGACCCAGCATCGTCGCCCTCCCCATGATGACGTTGAGAGGCGTTCCAATGGCGTGCGCGAGGCTCGACGCCAGGCGAGCGGCAAGGACTATCCGCTGCTCACTACGGGCGCTGGCCGCGGACGATTCCTGACTGGACCGATCCGTTCGCTGGGGTGTCATACACTGAGTCGATTCCGGGTCAACCACTCCGATCTCCGGTGTAGCACTCAAGCATCGGGCTTCAAGTTCACCGGCAGTCCTGGAACGCACGCGGGGACTGGACTGGGCGTGGCACGGTGCCACGGACGTTGCGTTTCGCCTCACCCGATCCTGCGTGCTGCAGCGGAATCAACCGTGGCTTGGTCCTTGCTTGGATCCTGCGCAACTCTCCTACTCAACCCTGATGAGGCTCACCAATGAAGAACTCCCACGAGTCCAAGGACGCGCGCGTCGAGGTGACCGCAAAGCCGACGGACGGTATGCGGGGCAAGATCACCCTCAACGAAGACGTCGTGGCAACGATAGCTGGTCTCGCGGCACGCGAGGTCCAGGGAATCCATTCCCTCGGACGGTGGCGTCTGATTGCCATGGGCGACAATCCAACTCGCGGCGTGGACGCCGAAGTTGGCAAGAAGCAGGCCGCCTTTGACCTGGACGTGGTCATCGAGTACGGCGCCGACATTCGCACCGTGGCCGATGAGCTTCGCCGGCGGGTCGCCACGGAGGTCGACAAGATGACAGGGCGCGAGGTCGTCGAGGTCAACATCAACGTGGTCGGACTTCACTTCCACAACGACGATGCCGGAGCTTCCCAGGACCGGCCGAACGAGCCTGCCCCTCGCGTCATTTGACACTCGCCGAAGGCCCTCGACCTGAACTGGCTTGGACTTCCGGCGGAAGAGTGGACGTTCTCGGGCAATGTTCGTCGACTGCTTCCGTTGCCACAGTTCGACGGCATCAAGTTCGAGTTCGCGGGGGACCGAACGACCGTCGCGGCCGAGCTCGAGTAGAGGGAGACAGGAAGTGGTCAGCAGAACCGCGAGGAGGCAGCCCGAGAATGAACTGGCACACCATGGAAGGGAAGTACAAGGAGTACAAGGACAAGCTCCAGCGCAAGTGGGAGCGACTGACTGACAATGAGCTCGAGCTCGCGCGCGGCAAACGGGAAGTCCTCGTCGGAAAGCTACAGTTGCGCTACGGGATTGGACGACGCACTGCAGAGCGCGAGCTCGACGATTGGGTCGCATCTCTCTAGAGCGCGCTGCATTGACATGCGGCGCGCTCCGCATGTGGATGGCGCCCCGAGCACCCCTCCGGCAGTCGCAGCGGTCAGGGACTCGGCCGGGGAGGCCCGGTAGGTGTGAGTGCCATGCGCTCTAGCGGAGCGGGCGCGACTGACGTTCGAACATCTCCCACGCCACTGCTGGCACGTCGAACCCAACTGGATTCTCGTAGAGGCCGTGACCCGTTCCGGGTAGGGAGCAGAGAGTGACTTCCACGCCGTCACTACACGAAGAATATGTCTCGCAGTGCTCGCGCGAGGTTTGCGCCGCACCCGTGCACCCATCGATCTCTTTCCAGAGCTCCAGCGTTCCCACCGCACCGGGGGAGTACCACCCGGTGGAACCGGTGTTTCCGCCCTCGTAGGCGACCATGGTGTCGTCGATGCCGCGCACGGAGAGCTCGGAGATGGGGCGCGCTGGCGTGCAGGGGTCCGTCACGAGGTCCGCCGAGGCGGCGGCGATCGCGGCGATCACGTCGGCCGCTTCGCAGGCCAGGCGGTGCACGAACCCCGCACCGTTGGACATGCCGGTGGCGTAGACGCGCCGAGGGTCGATGCAGACCACGGCGCTCACCGCCTCGATCAACGCCCTGGCGAAACCCACGTCGTCCACATCTTCAGCAAGCGCTTGCCCACAGCAGCTACCCACGTTCCAGGTGTTGCCCACGCCTTCGGGATAGACGACGACAAACCCCTCCTGGTCAGCCTTCTCGCGCCAGCCACTCCACGACTCCTGCCGAGCCGCGGTGTCGCCACTACCGTGGAAGTCCAGGACGAGCGGGTTGGCACCGTCCAACGCGATGGAGCCAGGCACGTACACGATGTAGCGCCGACTGCGACCCTCGTGTTGCAGCGTGGCCTGGTTGTCTCCGATGTTCAGCGCCAGGGTGGTCGCGCAGGGCGGGGCTTCACCCATGCCCCCCTGACCAGCCGAGCCGCTCATACCTCCGGCACCGCTCCCTGGCGCCCCCCCGGTGGCGAGGGTTCCCCCGAAGCCAGGCGCACTTCCTGTCGCGGACGTGCCACCAGTAGCCGGCGTGCCACCAGTGGCGGACGCGCCTCCAGTGCTCGAGGCTCCGCCGGTGATGGAAGCGCCACCACTGGCGGGCCTCGCCCCCGTGCCGATGCTCCCTCCGATGCCCGAACCCCCACCCGTGCCAGGCGTCCCACCACTGCCACCCCCTCCGTCGCCGCCCCCGACCCCGCCCGAGCTGGGCGCGCCTCCGATTGTCGGCCCGGTACCGCCCACGACGGCGCCCCCCGTATCCGGCGTACCGCCACCGCCGCTCGTCTCGTCCGCGGGGTCCGACCCACAAGCCCCAAGCGCCGCGCTGAAGAGTCCAACCACGAAGGCATGCCGGGTTACTGGGTGGGTCATCGATACTCTTCTGGGGGGTAGTTGGAAATCCGCATGGGCAGTGGCTGCCACTTCAGATAGCGGTTCACTTTTCTTCGGACGTCGGCTTCGCGCCGCTCGCAGCGCGATCGAGCCCCCGCACTCCAGCAGATTCCCATCCAATCCCAGAGCTCACTGGTGTTGAGTTCGTCACCTTCCGGGGGGTCATCCAGGGCGAGAGCCCGGCAAGGCTCCTTTCTGCGGCACAATCTGTTCGCTGGACCCGGCCGGCGGTCCCTGGTTCCCGAAGGCGGCCCTCGAGCTCGCCGGCAACGCGAACCCGCTCCTCTGGTCCAGCTGATCTCAGTCCGGGCGGGAGAATGCCGAGGCGCCTGCGGGCCGCGTGGGCTCGCGCGGTTAGTTCCGGTGGAGATTTGGTCTTCCCCGCCGGATCGATGGGTCGCCGCGCACCCGCAATCGCTGCGGGTGGCAGCGCAGAATCTGCGCTGCCACCCGGTCGAGTGCGCCGTTCGGCGCTCGGGTGCCGTTCGGCACGGTTCCTGCTCGCCGGGTTGCGGTCCAGCCGGGTCATGAATCCTCTCCACCAGCTCACCGTTCAGCGGCAGCCCAACGACACGACCTGCGGACCCACCTGCCTCCACGCGCTGTACCGGCACTACGGCGACGAAGTGCCCCTGGTCGACGTCATCGACCAGACTCACGCGCTCGAGGAGGGCGGCACCCTCGCCGTCTGCCTGGGAACCCACGCTCTCCAGCGGGGTTACACTGCCACCATCTACACCTTCAATCTCCAGGTGTTCGATCCCACCTGGTTCGTCTCCGACGTCGACCTCAGCGACAAGCTCACCCAGCAGTACGAGCGCAAGGCGGGCCGGAAGCTTCGCGAGGCCACCATCGCCTACCTGGAGTTCCTCGACCTCGGAGGTGACGTCCGGTTCGCCGATCTGACCACCCCCCTGCTCACGCGCTTCATGGACCGCAACATCCCGGTGCTCACCGGGTTGAGCGCCACGTACCTCTACCAGTCTCCCCGTGAGTCCCCAGCGCCTCGCACCCGCGAGATCTCAGCCGTTGCCGATGACGTGGGCGGGTACCCGGTGGGCCACTTCGTCGTGCTCAGCGGCTGGCGGAAGGAAAGCCGCGAGATCCGTGTCGCCGACCCGTGGCATCCCAGCCCCCTGTCGCGAAATGGGCAGTACTGGGTCAAGTCGGATCGACTGAAGAACTCCATCCTCCTCGGCGTCATCACCTACGACGCCAACCTGCTCGTGATCGAGCCACGGGAGAGCTAGTGGATCACCTCGTCGTGGTGGAACGGCCCATCGACGGGCGCTTGAAGCTCCCAGGAGCGGAGATCGTGAGCGCCCGCGAATACCTGACCGATGAGGCGTTCAGCACGCGCCGCGCGGTTCGCGTCTTCAACCTCTGCTCGACCAACCGATACCAGGGAGTCGGGTACTACGTGTCGTTGCTGGCGGCGGCCCGCGGACACCGTCCGGCCCCATCGCTGAGCACCGTCCAGGAGATGCGGTCACCGGACGTGGTGCGAGCCCGCTGCGCCCAACTGGACACGGCGATCCAGCGAAGTCTCCGTCCCATTCAGTCCGACCGGTTCACCCTCAGTGTCTACTTCGGGCGAAACCTCGCTCGCCGCCACGATGCGCTGGCTCAGCGGCTCTATCAACTCTTCCACACTCCGTTTCTGCGCGCCCAGTTCGTGCGCCGCAAGCACGGACAGTGGGTGGCGCGGTCGGTCGGTCCGGTATCCCCCAGCCAGGTCCCCGACGAGCACCTGGAGTTCATCGAAGAAGTGGCCCGCGACCTGTTCCGCGGCGGACGCCGCGCGGCTCGAGTCAAGGCGCGCAACTTGCTCTACGAGATGGCGATCCTCATCGATCCTGACGAACCGGATCCTCCCTCGAATCGCCAGGCCCTGACTCGCTTCACCCGCGCGGCCCAGGAGCTGGGCATCGGCACCACGGCGATCACCGCGGCGGACGCCGCGCGACTACCGAGCTTCGACGCCCTCTTCATTCGCGCGACCACGGCCGTCCAGCATGCGACCTTCAAGCTGGCCCGGCGCGCGCGCGCCGAGGGTCTCGAGGTGGTCGACGACCCGGACTCGATCCTCCGGTGTTGCAACAAAGTCTTTCTGGCCGAGTTGCTTCAGCGACACCGGATCCCGACACCTCGTACCGTGGTTGCTCACCGCGACAACCTCGGCCTCCTTCCCACCCGGCTCGACTTCCCGATCGTCCTCAAGCAGCCGGACAGCGCCTTCTCCCGGGGGGTCGAACGAGTCGACAACGAAGCCGCACTCCGCGAGGCCAGCCCGCGCCTTCTGGCGGGCTCCGAGCTGATCATCGCGCAGGAGTTCTTGCCCACCGAGTTCGACTGGCGAATCGGCGTCTTCGACGGCGAACCGCTCTACGCATGCCAGTACTTCATGGCTGGCCACCACTGGCAGATCGTCAAGAACGGTCGGAATGGCCACCGACGCTCCGGACGATCGCGAGCCCTGCACCTGGACGAGGTACCCTCCTCGATCGTGCGAACCGCGGTGAAGGCAGCCAACCTGCTCGGCCGCGGCCTCTACGGTGTGGACCTCAAGCAAGTCGGACGGCGGGTGGTCGTCATCGAGGTCAACGACAACCCCTCCATCGACGCCGGAGTCGAAGACCAGGTCGCGCGGGACGACCTTTACCTCGGCATCATGGGGGTCTTCCGCCGCCGACTCGACGATCGTCGACGAGGCGCAGTATGAGTCGCTGGCGTCTGCTCCAGGTCCATGGCGTCGAGATCGAGTACGCCATCGTCGACGAGCGCACCCTCGAGCCTCTGCCCATCGCGGACTGGCTCATCACGCAGGTGTCGGGTGAGCCCCTAAACGAGGCGCCATTCGGTGATGTCACGCTTGGCAACGAGCTGGCCCTCCACGTCGTGGAGCTGAAGCTGCCGCTTCCCGTCTCCTCGCTGGACGGGGTCGCTCCCCGGTTTCAACGAGCCGTCCGCCAGCTGAACCAGATTCTCCGGGGCCAGCAAGCACGACTGCTGCCCACGGGCATGCACCCGCTGATGAATCCAAGGACCCACACATTCCTCTGGCCTCACGGCGACGCGGAGATCTATCGCGAGTTTCACCGGCTGTTCGACTGTGCCCGACACGGCTGGGCCAACCTGCAGAGCACCCACCTGAACCTCTCGTTCGACGGTGACGAGGAGTTCGCTCGGCTGCACGCCGCGGTGCGACTCGTGCTACCCCTGATTCCGGCGCTGGCTGCCAGCTCGCCCATCGTGGAGGGGGTGGCCAACGGCACGGTGTGCTGGCGGCTGTGTCACTACCGAACCAACTCCTCGAGCGCGCCGCACGTGACCGGGTCGGTGGTGCCCGAGCCGGTACGCGACGAGGAGGACCACACCGCACGAGTACTGGAGCCCATCCGGCTGGACTTGGCTCGAATCGGCGAGCGTGGGGTGCTCGAGCCTCTGTGGGTCAACTCCCGCGGAGCGATCGCCCGATTCGACCGAGGCAGCATCGAGATCCGCCTCCTCGACACCCAGGAGCATCCCGCAGCGGACCTCGCCATCAGCACGGCGATCGTCGCCCTGGTGCGCGCCTTGGTGCAGGAGCGATGGATCGGACATGCGGTGCAGGCGGCCTGGGACACCCAGCGACTCGACGCGATCTTGCGTGAAACCACCCTCCATGGGGGCGCGGCCGTCACACGTGATCGCGAATACCTCGAGGCTTTTGGGATCCGCCAGCAAATGACCGCATCCGAGGTCTGGCAGGCGCTCGTGCCCCAGATCATGCCGCCAGCGAGTGACGAGTTGGAGCGGATCCTCGCTAGCGGGCCATTGGCCACGCGGGTCCTGCGGCGGCTGGGCGACGCGCCGGTCCGGGAGCGGATCGTCGAAGTCTATTCCGAACTCGCCACCTGTCTCGACGAGGGGCGAGGGTTCGACTGAACGCCGCCAGAACCAATGCTAGGTTCCGCGTTCTGTGGAGCTTCGGCCCGGGGTCCCCAGCGCATCGTCGTTCCGCGGGGTGTCTTCCTCGAGCGACTCGATCACATAGGTGACGAGGGACAGGTGGGCGTTCAGAGTCTGCTCGAGCGAGTCGACACAGGCCACGACTCGTGGATCGTGGTTCCGCTCGGCGGCCGCGCGCAAGTCACTGAGGAGGGCGCGAACCCGGCGCCCCTCCCGGTGGAGCTTGCGCTGGACCTGGCTCGAGATCACACCGCGGGCGATGCAAACGCCGGGCCGCGGTGTGTTTCCCTTCACCTGGCACGCCTCGTGCTCCAGCGCGGGCGCTCCCCGTGGAGCCAGGAAGGAGACCACCCCATGCGATCACTGACGTTCACCGCGCTCTTGTTGCTCGCCACCGCGCTGGTGGCGGGTTGCGGAAAGAAGGAAACGCCCAGCTCCGAGGGTCCAGCGAAAGCCTCCCCGGCAGCAGCGGAAGCCACTGCCAAGCCCGAAGAACCGGCACCTGGCCAGCCCGAACCAGCCGCCGCCGAACAGGACGACGACGAAGCCGACTCCGCCGAGGAGGCCGCTGAAGAAGGCGGACCGGACGAAACCGACGAGGAGGGCGAGGAAGACTTCTGAGCTGTTCGCCGCAGCCCCTGCGCCTGCCTGCGCAAGGTCTGCGGCGTCGGCTCTCGCCCGCGAGACCGGATCGGGTGGCCCGGCGGCCCGGCAGTTCGCCCCGGGAGACCGGCTGGCTCCACCCACCGAGCCAGAGGGGCGACGAGCGCGACCATCGATTCCTCATTCCTCCCGCGTTCGTCTCTCCTCTCGCCCGGTGCGCGGCCATCCCCGTGACCCCGCGTCGGCACGGACTGGCTTTACCCGGGGGCCGGGTGGAGGCATATTCCACCGCCCCCCCAGTGCCCGCCTCCCTGCTTGTCGTCGCCTCCGCCCGGAACCTGCCCCGGCTCGCTGCTTGCGCGGACGAGGCAGCAGTGGTCGAGCTTGGCTCCGACGCCATCGTCGCGGTCGAGCAGTCCGAGCCGCGTGCGGTGCTGCTCGACCTGGCCGACCGCGATGTCGCGCTCGAGTTCCTGCTGCAGGTGAAGCAGCGCATCGCGGGCCTCCCCGTCGTCGTCGTTGCGGCGGACGCGGAAGCGCTAGCCGCCGCGCTGAAGGCAGGCGCCGACGCGGGGATCGAGGGGCTGGAAGACACAGACGCGATCCGCGCGCTGCTCGACACGGCCTCTCGCCAGGCGCAGCTGTCGGCCGACGCCATCCGCTTTCGGCGACGCGCCGCCGAGGTACTTTCCCTCGCCAAGTTCGACGCCATCATTGGAACTCATCCGGCGATGCAGCAACTCCTGCGTCGGGTGGCGCAGGTCGCGCAAACCCGTTCAACGGTGCTGATCCAGGGCGAAAGCGGCACGGGCAAGGAGCTCATCGCGGCCGCGATCCACCAGAACTCGAAGCGCAAGGAGGCGCCTCTCATCCGGCTGAACTGCGCGGCGCTAGCCGACTCGATGCTCGAGTCCGAGCTGTTCGGCCACGAGAAGGGGGCCTATACCGGCGCGGTCTCCCGCCGCGATGGGCGTTTCAAGCAAGCTGATGGGGGAACGCTCTTCCTCGACGAGGTGAGCGAGATCCCGCCTGGTGTGCAGGTCAAGCTGCTGCGCTTCTTGCAGGAGCGCGAGTTCGAGCGAGTGGGAGGGAACGAGACGATCCAGGTCGACGTCCGGCTGGTCGCGGCGACCAATCGCAACCTGAAAGCCGCCGTCGAGGACGGTAAGTTCCGCGAGGACCTGTACTACCGACTCAGCGTCGTCCACCTGGACGTCCCTCCCCTGCGAACGCGGCCGTCGGACGTCCTCCTGTTGGCCGATCACTTCCTGCGCGAGCTCGCGAGGGAAGAGGGCGAGACCATGGAGGGCTTCACCGAGGATGCAAAGAGCGCGTTGCTGGCCTATCCCTGGCCAGGCAACGTCCGCGAGCTGAAGAACTGCATCGAGCAGGCCTTCGTGTTTGCGGAGCACTGTCGCATCGACGCCGCCGACTTGCCCATCCAGTCGTCACCGGCCCGGCAGGAGGCAATCCGCATGATGATCCCTGGCGCCACGATGGCCGAGATCGAGCGGTACGC
>JBNLDK010000182.1:0-21766 GCA_050304295.1 Polyangiaceae bacterium | reverse complement strand
ACCCCCAACCCCCAACCCCCGATGATCCGAGGTTCCGTGATGGGTGACGCTCTAACCAAATGGCACGCAGTTGGACTGGTCGGCAGTGTCGCGGTCCACCTGGGCGCTTTCGGCTGGCTGGCGACGGTGCCGAACACGTCGCGCCCGCCGTCGGGACCGTCCGTCGTCGAGTTCGAGGTCCCTCCCGCCCCCACCCCCGCCCCCGCCCCCGAGCCCGCCCCCGAACCCGAGCCCGAGCCCGAGCCCGCCGCGCCGGCCATCCCGGCCGCTGTCGCCGCTGCCCCCGAGCCCGCCCCCGAGCCCGCCCCCGAGCCCGAGCCGGAGCCCGCTGAACCCGCCGCAGCCGAGGAGGCGCCAGTAGAGCTCGCGGGCCTCACCCTCACCAACGACGGCCCTGGAGCGGGCTGGTCCTCGACGACTGGCAATGGCCGCAAGATGGTCGGTCCCATCCGGCGGCCGCCGAAGCTGAAGCCCGCGAGTCGAGAGCGGAGCGAGCGCCCCGTCGCTGCTGTCGGTCCGCGACGACCGGCGAAGGCCGCCACGCCCGCGCTGGTCCCCGTCACGGACCTGTCGCAGCGTCCCACCCCGCCACCGCTCGGCGGCAAGCTGACCAGCCACTACCCACCGGACGCGAAGCGCCGCGGCGAAGAGGGGATCGCCGTCGTCCTCGCACGGATCGAGGCGGATGGTCGCATTCGCATCGCGAGCGTGGCGAGCGAGTCCGGGCTGGGTTTCGGTGAGGCCTGCCGCCAGACCGTGATCGGCTCGGTGTGGAGCCCTCCCCTCGACGCGCAGGGACGCGCCGTGGCCACGCAGATCCAGTACACCTGTCAGTTCCGGGTCGACCGGTGAAGACGGTCACCGGGGGTGGCGGGGGGCAGGCGCCCGTGACGCCGGACGTCGTCTTCGATATCGTCCGTGGGCCCGAGCCTACAGCTGGACGAGTCTGCCGTGCCCCTACCTTTCTACTTGATGGAGTTCACCTGCTTCGTGTTCAGTGGCTGGTGCCTGGTCGATGCCTGGCGGCGGGGCAGGCGCTGGGTCGTCACGCTCCTGGCGGCGGTGCTGTTCGGACTCGCCGCGGAGCTGTTCTTTCTGGTGACGGAGGCGGGGAGCCCGCGGTCTCACTACACCTACGGTGACTTCCTCGTCATGCTGGGGTGGGGGCCCTACCTGGTCCCACTATGGGTCGCTACTGGGTGGGGCACCATCGTGTACGCCTCGCTGTGGACCGTCGAGCGTCTCCACCTGCCGATCCTGGCGCGCACCGCCGTGGCGAGTCTTCTCGCGGTCAACATCGATCTCTCCCTCGACCCGGTCGCGGAGCTGCTGGGATTCTGGCACTGGCACAACGTTCCGAGCGGCAACTACTGCGGCGTGCCGTTCGACAACTTCTTGGGCTGGCTGATGATCGTCGGCACCTACGTGTTCAGCTGGCTCGCGTTGTTCGCCAGGGTGCCGACGCGATGGGCGCACCGTGACTACTGGCTCCCCCTGGCCGCGCTGGTTCCCGCGCTGCTGGCGACCGCCGTGGGCCAGCTGCTGCTCAATGCCATCTACTCGTGGTCGGGGCAGCAGACGGTGCCGTTCCTGGTGATCGCGAGCGGCGTCATCGCGGTGGCCGGGTACCACGGGCGCAGCTCGCGGCGCGATCACGCGACGAACCGATTCGTGCTGACGCTGCCGGTGTTCTTTCACCTGATGTTGCTCGGGATCTTGCTCTATACCGGCCTGTACGCGGAACAAGCTTTTCTGGTCGTCCTGATCCCGCTCAACCTGCTGATCGGATTCAGCGCACATGCGTGGTGGAGCCTGGAGCGGCTGTGTCCCACGCCGAGCGGAATGGCGGCTTCAGCCGAGTGACGGTTACGCGCAGTGGGCGGCGTCGGCGTCGCGCGGCGGAGGAAAGTGGGACCGGGGCGCCGCCTCCGCGCTGCGGCACTCGCGATCCATCAGGGCCACCAGGTCAGCGACGAGGTCCAGCGCCCGCGTCAGCACCACCGGTCGCACCCGCTCGAGGGTGTCGAGACGGCTGTGGTAGTTGTCCACGATGGTGCTGACGTCCATCCCCACGAGGCACAGCGACGGAATGCCCGCCTGAATGAAGGCGGAGGCGTCCGTTGCACCGACCTGGATCTCCACCCGCCCCAGGGGGAATCCCCGGCTGTCAGCCGCCTGGTGCGCGAGGGAGACCAGCTCCGGGCAGGAGCGGGCGCGGGTGAACCGTTCGCCCAGCGATGTGGCCAGCTGACGCTCGTCGCAAAGCCCGTCCAGGAACAGGCCGCGGGTGGGGATCCTGCGGTACTCCTCCGCGTGTGTGCGCGCGTGGTGCTTCGCCCCCCGGAGTCCCGCTTCCTCGCTCGAGGTGGCGAGGAGGACGACCTCGGTGTGCTCCTGCGCGCTGGCCGTGCCGCGTCCCTGGCCGAGCCGCTGGGCCAGGGCGTCCAGGACGGCGATCCCCGCCAGATCGTCCATCGCCCCGGGCACCACGCGCCGACCGAGGAAGAACCAGGTCATGGCGGCCGGAAAGGGGAACGTCACCGCGAAGAGCGCCAGGGAGCCGTGGGCGAGCCAGGAGGTCGTCCCCGGCCAAAGCGTCGCGAGCGCGTGGACGAGACAACCGACGTGGCCCGCCAGCCCAAGGGCGAACGCGACGCCCATGGCCGCGGGGGATCGGGTGCGAAAGAGGCGCCAGACGTTGAACTCGAACGCTGCGTCCAGGTGTGCGCTGACGACGAGCCGCTGTCGGACGACGCTCCGGGGTGCGAACGTGGCCACGACGTTCGTGCCGGTGGCCCGCGGGAACAGCGGATCGACCAGCTGGCGATAGGTTCCGACCTCGACGAGGATCACCACGAGGGCCACGAGCGACGCCGCGCAGGACCACCACGGGTACCCCGCCAGAGCGGCCAGCAGTGCCACGCCGTTGACTGCTGCCCAGACCCGCAGAGCGCCCAGGAACGCTCCGGGGTGACAGGAGAAGCGCTCGAGAACGACCGAGTCCGCGAGCGCTTGCCATCGCTGCGCGAGTCGTTCGGCCAGGCGCCGCTCCCCCGCTCCGCACGACTCGCGCGTCTCGTCGTGAGCGAGCGTCTGACGCATCAGCTCCCTCATTCTCGCCAGAACGGCGTCGGACATGGCGCGCGGTTTGTCTCACGGTGCGATCGGTGGGTCAACCGGGGTGACTCCCGTCCGACGTCGAATCGGGCGACTGTCTGGAATTCGCCCAGTGGCCTACCGACACCGCGCTGACAGCCCGTCGGGCGCAATGGCGCAGCTGTTCGAATTGCAGTCTTGCACCTGAGCTTCGCCCCCGGTGCAGGTCACGATCATCGCCTCGGCATTTCGCGACTCCGTTCCGATCCTGAGGCAGTAGGCGCCTGCCGAGATGCCCTCGCAGTAGTCGGTTTGCTCGTCCACGTCCTCCGGATAGATGTCGTCGCAGAGAGTGTCGGAAAGCCCACCGCTGTTGTTGCTGTCGCAGTCGCTGTAGGGGCCTTCGCCAAGGCACTCGTAGACGTGCCCGGGGACGTAGGTGTTTTCGTCGAGCCCGTCCGCACCACCCGTCGCCGCACCACCTGTCGCTGTCCCGCCCGTTCCGCCCGTCCCGCTGGTGGTGCCGCCGCTGGCGCTGATCGCCCCTCCGGCGTCAGGCGTCGCGCCCTTCTTCCCAGAATCGTGCTCACTTCCGCATCCGGCCACACCGCAAACCGTGCCAACCGCCACGAGAACACCGAGCCACCTCCGCATCGATCGACTCTGCACTGGTGGGGCATCCCACTCAATCCCGAATGAAAGTCAGAGCGAAGCGCCCGCACCCACCACGACGCGGGTGGATCGATCCGAGAGAATCCTCATCGGCGTTCGCGTCGAGCTCGGTTGGGCTCGTCTCTCGCAAAAATGTCAGCGAACGCGCCCTCCGGGCCGCATCCTGCGCTCTCCAGAAGACGCGAAAAATCGGACGTCGTTGCGTCCATTCCCCTGGTAAACAGCGTTCTGAGTGGGACAGCACGTGGCATCGGAATGGGCACGAAGATGAGGTATCGAACAATGAGCACTGGGTGGGGCGCACGGGTCACGTCACGGACACGGAGCCACCGATCTGACTCGACCCCAGTGGCGTGCACGGCCGCCTTCGAGCCGCGCTGGTCCCCGGCGACTCGCGATCAGGTGCTGGGCTTGGTTTTGGGCACTGCGTGCCTCGTCGTTGTTTCGAGCACTGCCGCGTGCAGTTCGGGGTGACACGCCCGGCACGTCAATCGGGTGGGCACGAGGGTCTGGCGGAGCCAGCGAAGTGCACCCACCAGTTGCACTCGGCGGAGAACTGCTCGCGACCGGTCTTGGCCCACCAGCGACGGTACGGCTGGACATGCGACATGGGAGGCGCCGTCCAGTAGCCTTCCGGGCGATGCTCGCTGACGAAGTTCGGGTCGTCGCTCTCCCACTCCAGGACGGGGACGCCAGGGATCAGCCCCCCAGCGAGCGATAGCCCCGCGCCCAGTGACGCCAGTACCTCGGGGCTGTCCAGCAGCTCCACCAGCGCCGGGACGATCCTACGATCGCGCCAGTCCCGGAGCCGACTGGACAGGACGTGGGCGAGATCCGGATGCCCCAGGTAGGCGCGGAGGATGGGCTCGAGATCTTCGGGTGCGTGCAGATCGGCTAGCATGATGACGGCCCACTGACGGATCTGCTCGTCCCTGGAGTTCAGCTGGACGAGCCAGAACGGTCGGGTCTCATTGGGTCGAGGGTGAATCGTCAGGGCGGCGGCGGCGTTGCGGCTTCGCGGTGGATTGCCTTCGGCAATGGCCTGCTCGAAGGCGCAGCGGCCTTCCACGACCAGCTTCACCGGCGGGTCGCGCCGTGGATTCGACCCCTTGAGCGCGCGGTTCTCGGCTCTGGCGAGCCACCTGTCGACGGCCGCGCTGGTGGGCGTCGAAGGACAAGAGTGACCAGAAGAAGGATTCGAAGGAGGGGATGGGGGTGGAGACGAGGAAGTGCAGCCCGCCACGGCCGCAGCCAGCCCCAGCGGGGCAATCCAGGTCATGTGCACCCACCACATGGTTCTTCGGCCCTCATAGCAAAGTCGCGGGGAATCCAACGAGAGTGAATTCTGGTGCACCCCCAGCTGGCGGCTGGCCTGCGCTTGGCAACCGGGGCGATTGCGACCAAGCTACGCCGCCGAACGTGAAGGTGCTCGACGTCTCCGATTTCTACTCCGAACGAGGGGGCGGTATCAGTTGCCACCTCGCGCTCAAGAGCCGTGCGCTCGTGGCAGAGGGGATCGACCACCGAGTTCTGGTGCCGGGCTCCCGAGACGAGACCCGGGTCCTGGAGACCGCCGTCGTGGACGGGCAGGAGCACACCGCGGAGCTGATCCGCCTGCGGGGCGCGGCCCAGCCCTACGACGACTCGTATCACTTCCTGACCCGCCTCGATCGGGTGGGGGCGGTGCTGCGCCGGGAGCGGCCCGACGTGGTCGAGCTGAACTCGCCCTACCTGGCGGCCCTCGGCGTGTTCGCGGCGGGTCGCCGGCGCGCCTGGGTGCGGACGTTCTTCTGGCACTCGAATCACATCGACACCTGGGCGCGGCCCTTCCTCGACCGCCGTTTCTCGTCGCGCTTTGCCGAGCGAGCGGTGCAGCCGCTGTGGTGGCTGCTGCGCGGGGTGCTGGACCGGTGCGACGCGGTGATCACGACCACGCGCTGGCAGACGGAGATCCTGGAGTCGCAGGGGGTCCGCCACGTCCACTGGGTGCCATTTGGCGTCGACAAGCGCACCTTTCATCCCGACCAGCGCAGCGCCGAGCGGCGCCGTGAGCTGCTCGGGGCCGAGCGTCCCGACGCTCGGCTCTTCGTTGCGATCGGGCGGCTTTCCCTGGAGAAGCGCTTCGACGTGGTCGTCGATGCGTTCCTGCGCTACCGGCAGCAGCACGACGCCGTGCTGGTCGTCTTCGGCGACGGGCCGGAGCGCGAGGCGCTGGAGCGGCGCGCGGCGAGCTCGGCGGACGTGCGCTTCGCGGGCTTCGACTCGGATCCCGCGCGCCTCGCCACCGCCTTCGCGAGCGCCGACGCGCTGCTGCACGGCTGCCCCCACGAGACCTTCGGACTGGCCGTGGCCGAGGCGCTCAGCTGCGGGTTGCCCGCCGTGGTGCCCGATTCGGGGGGGGCGCTCGAGAACGCCCGGGGACCCAGCGCCGAGACCTACGCAAGCGGTGAAGCTGCCGCCTGCGCGGAGGCGATCGAGCGCCTCATGAGTCGGCCCGCGGCGTCGCTGCGGCAGGCCGCGCTGGAGCACGCCGAGAGCATTCGGGAGCAGAGCGATCACTTCCGCGAGGTGATCGCCCTGTACGAGCAGCTCCGCTCCAGCCACAGTGCACGCGCTGGGACGCGGCAGACCGCGGTCGCGTCCCCGGGGTGAGGTCTCCACACGATGATCCACGTCTCGATCCACGACGTCTCCCCGCTCTTCGCCGACGAGGTCCGCGAGGCCCAGCGCATCTGTGCGTCGTACGGGGTGCGGCCGGCGCTGCTGGTGGTGCCCGACTTCCACGAGCAGGCGCCCCTGGAGGCGCACCCGGAGTTTTGCGCCGAGGTCCGCGCCTGGCAGGCCGCGGGCCACGAAGTCTACCTGCACGGCTACACCCATCGCTCCCGCCCCGCTCCGCCCACCACGGCCCGTCATCGGCAGCGCTGGGAGTGGTACTTCCGGCAGCGCGTGGTGTCGGGGGGCGAGGCCGAGTTCGCGGATCTGTCTCCCGCGGAGGCGGTCGACCGCCTCGATCGCGGCCTGGCTTGCCTCGAGCGCTGCGGCTTTCAGATCGATGGCTTCGTGCCTCCGGCCTGGTCGCTGCCGTCCTGGGCGCTGCCCCTGCTCGGTGAACGGGGCCTCCGGTACACGGAGGAGCACCTGTGGATCCACCAGCCCGACCGCGGTGTGCGGCGCCGCAGCCTCGTCTACAACTGGGCGACGCGGACGACGGCGCGCCAGCTCTCCACGGTGGCGTTCTGCCGCCTGACGCGACCGGCGATCGGTCTGTTGCCGAGCCGCGTCGCGATCCACCCCAAGGATCTGCGCGCGCCGCTCGTCGTGCGGGAGATCCACGCGCTGCTCCGGGCCATCCAGGACCGCCCCATCGGGACGGCTCAGGAGCTGTTCACGGCCTGACGAGGAAGCGACTCGCTCATGCCGTTCCGCATCGCTTACTTCATTCACGGCCGCGGCCGCGGGCACGCGAGTCGGTCGGTGCCGGTGGCACGGCGACTCGTCGCGGCAGGTCACGAGGTGAGCGTCCACGGCGGTGGGAACGCGCAGGATCTCGCCGACGAGGCGCTCGACTGGCGCCCGCGGTCACCGCTCTTGCCGGGCACCGGCGGGGTCGTCCGACTGCCCGCGCAGGTGGCGCGTGACGTCGCCGAGCTGGGTCGGCTCGGTCCCGACCTCGTCGTGAGCGATGGCGATCAGGCGATCCTGGCGGCGGCGCGAGCGCGACGCGTGCCGGCGCTCGCGCTGGGCCACGACCTCGTCTTCACCTGCTGCGCGCTCCCCGCGACGCTGCCGCGTGCCGCGCTGCGCTACGAGTGGGCGAACGCCGCCGCGCCGACGCACCTGACGCGCCAGCGGGTGGCGGTGCATTTTCTCCCTGCCGAACCCACGCGGCCCGGAACCGTGGTGGCGCGTCCCGACGGGGAGCGCGCGTCGGACGCGGCGGCGGGCGAGCACTTCGTGGCCTACTTTCGTGACGGCAACGGGGCCCCGATCGTCGAGTGGATCCGCGAGCTCGGTCGTGAGGTGCGCTGGTTCGGGCCGGGGGCGACCACCGTGGACGGCAGACCCGTTCCCTTCGCGGACCGCGAACAGTTTCAGCGCGAGCTGCAGAGCGCGGCGGGCGTGATCGGCTCCGCGGGCAGCAACTTGATGGCCGAGTGCGTGCTGCACGGCAAGCCCCTGCTCGCGTTGCATCGGAGCGACGACACGGAGCAGACGTTGAACGCGCTGCTCGCGACGGCGGCCGACGTCGCGCTGGGCGCGCCCATCGAGCAGGTCACGCGTCAGCTCGCAACCCGCTTCGTCGACCGCGTGCAGGCTGGCGACTTTGCGGAGGTGGATCTCGTGGGGCAGCTCCGGCCCGTCACTGACGTGATGACAGAGCTCGTCGACGAGCTGGCGTCGGCTCACACGTGACGGATCTCGTTGGTGGGTTGGAGTCTTCTCGGCGCGATGGTGACTGGCTGACGTTGCCCCCGCGGCAGAGCTCGGTGGCGAGTCTTGGTTTGGTTCCAGCGACGATCGAAGCGCTTCGCGCGTACCGCTGACGCGAATCGCAAGTCGACATATTGGTGGTTCCAGCGGCGCCGGAAGATATGCGTGAAGGGGAAATCTTTTGTGGTGTCAGTCGCGCCGACCTTCGTGGAATTGCTCGGCCGTCCACTTCGCTGGGCTAGAATGCCAGTAAGCGCGTTCTTTTCTGGCAGACGACCCTGTCTCGCCCAACATGGAGGTCCTCATGCGTTCCACATTGCCCCAGGCGGTAGTGCTCTCTTCGCTCCTCGTCTCGCTCGGCTGTGCCGGGGCAGACGAAGACTCCGACTCGGGCACTGGTGGGAGCGGCGCAACCGCGACGGGTGGGGCGCTCACGGGTGGAATGATCGGCTCCGGTGGGTTGGGTACGGGGGGCGCACTCCCGACGGGCGGGATGCCGACGGGGGGCTGGGCGACGGGGGGAGCACCGACGGGCGGCGTGCCGACCGGCGGAGCGGTGACGGGTGGCGCGGCGACGGGTGGCGCGGCGACGGGCGGCGACGGAACGGGTGGCGACGGAACGGGTGGTGACGGAACAGGTGGCGACGGAACGGGCGGCGGCTCGACCACGGTCGTCGACTGCAACACTCCGATGCCGACCGGCGGGACGCCCCACTGCGGCCAGAACACCCAGGGATCCGCGGGGGGTCTCAGCTGGTCACTGTGGTCGAACTCCCTGAACAGCAACTCCTGCATCACCACGTATGACACCACCGCCTTCGGTGCCAGCTGGGTCGAGTCGGGCGACTTTCTGGCGCGCCTGGGGCTGGAGTACCGGGATCCGCAGCCGTACACCAGCTACGGGACGATCGAGGCGCACTTCGCCTACACCAAGACCGGCGATGGCGGAGGCTTCTCGTACATCGGCATGTACGGTTGGTCCGTGGAGCCCTGTGTCGAGTGGTACATCGTCGAGGATTCCTGGAACCGCTTCCCCTTCGACGCCTGGAATGCGCAGCACACCGGCACCGCGCCCATCGACGGCGAGGACTACAAGCTGTTCCGCAACTCCACCCGTGGCACCGGTGGTTCGCGCTGCAACCAGGGCGAGCAGGAGTGGGATCAGTTCTGGAGCATTCGGCAGTCGGCGCGCCAGTGCGGCGTGATCTCGGTGACCGACCACTTCAACGCTTGGGTCGATGCCGGGATGAACATGGGCAAGGTGCTGGAGGCCAAGATCCTCGTCGAGGTGGGCGGCGGTGCGGGCAGCATCGATTTCCCGGTGGCCAACGTGATCGCCGAGTGAGCGTGCGGACGCGGTCGCGAGCGCTTGGAGCGCGTACTGATGCTGCAGGGAGCGGATGACTCCGCCCTCCGCCATCCATGACAGCGGCCGAACAGACCGATCCACGAGTTTCGTGATCTGCGTCCTTCCCCCAAGCGGGGGACGTGGATCACGAAGCGTAGATCCATGCGAAGGATATCCGCTCTAGCGCACCCAGCCCGTGCGCTCGAGATTGCCGCGTCCGGTGGGCCAGAGCAGGCAGTTGTCCTCGCTTCCCGGGATCTCGAAGACCAGTACCTGGGGATCGGCGTCCTTCAGGCTCACCACGATGTCGAGATCGCCATCGCCGTCGGCATCGCCAATGGCCGGCACCGGCATCGCCCCGCGTTCGGGGAGGGGGGTCACGTGCAGCTCGTTACCGCCCGCGTCGAGGATCACCAGTGAGCTGACATCGCTCCGGGTGGAGTAGGTGGCGAAGAAGATCTCCGGACTTCCGTCACCGTTCGCGTCCGCGACCAGCACGCCGCCGGTCATGATGTCGGCGGCGTCGGCGTACCGATGCGACCAGAGCACCTCGGCGCGTGCGTCGACGGCGTGGATCATGCCGTTGAAGTCCGCGAACACCAGCTCCGGACCCTCGCGCGTGGGGTCGAGATCCGCGACGGTCACCTGGTTGGTGATCGCGACGATGTTGTCGCCGTAGTCCCAGAGCCCGCTCAGGTAGCCGGGAAAGTGGAGCGGTTCGATCCATGCCTCAGGACGGGTCCCGTCGGGGTTCAGCACCCAGAGCGCGACGCCGAGCTCGCGCTCCGTCTGGGCGGCGTTTTGCACGGAGGCCAGCGCGATCAATTCCCCGACCCCGTCACCGGTCAAGTCGGCGATGGCGGGTGCGGTCTGCGTGAAGTGTGCCTGCAGGGCCGTGTCCTCGTCGTCGGCGTAGCCCTGCTGGGCCAGGGCGTAGTCGTGCAGTCCGCGTACGCCGAGCACCTTGGTGCGACCACTGAAGATGCTGGCTGCGTCGAACGCGCGCCCGGTGCCATCGTGCAGGGAGAAGTATGCGTTGTCCTGGGGCAGGAAGATCTCGGGGACGTTGTCCCCGTCGACGTCCCCGAGCCCCACGTTCTGGTCGAACCCGGCGTGGGTGTAGCAGGCATTGTCGCAGCCGCTGGTGCCGGCGCCATGCGGAGGGAACCCGACCACGACGCTGCCATTGGCCTCGATGGCCGTCAGAATGTCTTCGGCAGGGCCTCCCGTGTTCACGTCCGAGGTCGTGCCCACTACGAGCTCCAGTGCGCCGTCTCCGTCGATGTCGCCCGCCGCGATCGAGCGGAACTCGTCCTCCCACTCGAACGGGAACCCCTCCAGGCCCGCGCCTGCGGCGTTCCACGCGTACACGCGACCGCGGCAGGCGGCGGCCACCTCGAGGCCCGGTTCGGCGGGAAGCAGGTCTGCGACGACCGGCGACGACCAGCAGCGCCCCTCGACGCTGGCCTCGAAGACCACCGTCCCGTCGGCGTGAAGCACGAGCACCTCGCCCTCGCGGGCCACCACCAGCTCCGGCGTGCCATCGCCGTCCAGATCGGCGATCCCGGGCGAGGCCGCCCACCCCTCGGACCACCCCTCGCCGTAGCGCAGGATTTCGGTCGGCGCTTGCACAGCGGTGCCGGAGGCTCCGGCGGCGGCGCACGAAGGTGGCGGAGGGACCAGCGGCGCGCTGCCCGCGAGCCCGCCGGTGGCTTCGCTCCCGCCGGTGCCCCCCGGCGATGTGCCCCCTGCCGCATCACCTGCGGAACCACCGCCCGGGGCGCCGCCGGCGCCCCCCGATGGACGGGCTCCACCCGTGGCTCCTTCGCCCCCCGTCGCGCCGCCTCCGGTCGAGGTTCCCGCTGTGGCGCGGCCGCCGCTGCTGCCGCGGTCTCCGCCGGCGGCACGCCCTCCGGTGCTCGTGTCCCCTGCGGTCCCGGCTCCGGCAACATTGCCCGCGCCGCCCGTGGCGCTCTCCGCGCCGGCTCCGCCGCCCGCGGCGTGTCCCGCGGAGCCGCCGTCGGGGTTGCCCCCTCCGCCTTCGGATTTGCTGCAAGCTCCGACGAACAGCGAGCCTGCCGCGAGCACCACCCCCAGCTCGAGTCTTCTCATGGCGCGCGCATTGTAGCACCGGGAGGCCCTGCGAAGACGTCCAACGACATCGGGAGCCACGGTCCTCACGCGCGCGAGGCCCAAATGACGACTGCCCTGCCTCCGATGGGGGCAGGGCAGTCGCGCGGCAGTCCGCTGGATGGGCTCAGAAGGGAACCATCGTGTACGCGGTCATGCGGAAGGAGTCGGCGTCCTTCGTCGGGCCCACGTACTCGGTGTGGTAGTAGTCCAGCACCGCACCGACCACGAAGTGCTTGTAGGGTTTGAAAGCGTTGCCGATGTGCGCGGTCTGGTTCAGGCCGCGTCCGCCGGGGTTGACGCCGCGCGGGTTGTCGACGCCAGCCCCGAGCTGGAGCGAGTACCAGGCGATCGGATCGAGCTGGAGTTGCACGAAGCCACCCTTGCCGGGGATCGTCTTGCCTTCGTCCATGAGGCCATCGCCGTCGGTGTCGCGCAGCTCGATTCCCTGACCGATGCCACCGCGCACGTCTCGCAGGTTCTCGCCGATGAAGCCCTCGGCGCTCAGGGTGAGGATGCTGACGGGCACCTCGATGTGGGCGACGCCAGCGCGCACCATGAAGGTCTCGTCATTGCCCGCCAGCGCGATGGTCTTCTCCGCGATGTGCGTGGAAAGACCGATCCGCATGGGTTTCGCTCCTTCCGCGCCGCTGAGCTTCACCCTGAGCTCGGCCAGACCCTGCAGGGCGGGATAGGCCGACGCGACGCCGTCGTTGATTCCGTTCCCTGGATCATCGTCGGGGCCCGTCGGGGGATCGACGTCCGCCATGTCGACAGCGCCGCTCTGGGCGATCGCACCTGCTAGCACGAGCTGGGCGTCGCCGAAGCTTGGACTGAAGGTTGCGCGCAGCTGGGGGCGGCGATCCCCGAGGTTGCCGCCGTACCAGAAGATGGCCTGCTCCATGCCGCCGTAGATGAGTGGTGCGAACAGGTCCCACGTCTGCCCACCGAGGATGGCGAGATCACCCATCTGAACCTGGCCGTAGGCGTGGCGCATGCGCGGGAGCTCCCGGGATTCCGAGCCGCCCCCGTGGAAGTCGATCTCGACCTTGGCGGTGATCTTGACGTCTTCATCGGGCTGGGCCACCAGCACGTCCACTCCGAAGCGGCTCCAGCGCGGATAGACGACCAGCTCGGGCTTGTCTTCCGGCTCGGCGCTACCGGTGGCGGTGGGGCTCTGTGCCCAGAGGCCAAACTGTGAATGGAACATCCGCTGGGTCGCGTAGGTCATGTCCAGCCGACCGTGGCCGTAGAACTTGAAGCTGGGCAGCTTCTGCTCGGGTTCGGCGACGGGCGGGGGCGGGGGGGAAAGTGGGACGGGTGCGGCCACCACCGCGGAGGTAGCGGCGCTGTCCGTCCCGACACCAGCCACCGCGGTGGAAGGCGCGCCGGGCGCCGTTGCTGCAGCTGCCTCGTCTTCGGTGGCCGCTGGCGCCGCCTCCGCTGTGGGGGCGGTCGTGTCGGCGGCGGGCGCCGCCTCCGCGGGGGCAGGGGTGGCTGCCGGGTCAGCCGCGCCAGCCGCAGGAGCGGGAGCGGGCTGAGTGCCCGCTCCCTGGGCCGCCGCACCAGCCGCGACGAAGGTGGTTGCCAGCATCGAGAAGGTGAGAACGTTCAACCTCATGTGCTTGTGCTTTCTCGGTCAGTCATCCGTCGGATTGTGGAACCATCAGACGGCAGGAGCGGTCGCCGGATCAGGCTGCTTCTGCGTCACGAGCGACACTACCACCAGTGTCAAGAAACTGAGTGGAATGGCGATGATGCCGGGCTGCCCGAGGGGATGCCACGCATCGTTCGCGGTCAGGCCGTAGGGCCCAGCAAACATGGCCGGTCCCGTGAGAATGATGCCGAGCGCGGCAACGATGCCGACGATGATCGAGCACACGATGCCCGCGGCCGTCGTCTTCTTCCAGAACAGCAGCATCAGGATCGCCGGCAGGTTGGCGGACGCAGCGACCGCGAAGGCCCAGCCGACGAGGAAGCTGACGTTGATGCCGCGGAAGACGATCCCCAGGACAATGGCGATGATGCCGACCACGAAGGCCGCGACCTTCCCCGCCCGAACCTTCTTCTGTTCGCTGAGGTTCATCTGACCGAAGCGGTCCATGAGGTCGTGGGCGACGGCGCCCGAGGCCGCCACGATCAAGCCCGCCACGGTCCCGAGCACGGTGGCAAACGCGATCGCGGAGATGACCGCGAACAGCACGCCACCGAAGGACATCGCGAGCAGGGGCGCGGACATGTTGTTGTCGGCGGGGTTGATCGTGCCACTCGTCGCCGCGCCGAGGCCCATGAAGAGGGTCAGCACGTAGAAGAACCCAATCGCGGCGATCGCCACAATGGTGGACTTGCGGGCGCAGGCTGGGCTGGGCACCGTGTAGTAGCGAATGAGGATGTGGGGGAGCGCAGCCGTACCGAAGAACAGCGCGAGCATCAGCGAGACGAAGTTGAGCTTCTCCCAGAAAGTCTTCACCTTGAACTTCACGCCGGGCTTCATCTCGTCGGCCCCGCTCACCGTCTTGGGGAAGAAGACGGTGTACTTCTCGCCCGTCTCGTCGAAGGCGGTGCCCTGGTGCCACTGCTCGATCCGCGTATCGGGATGGGTGAGCCGCGAGAGGAATTCAGTGGGACTCACCGCGCCGGTCCCCTTCGCCGCCGCGGCATCGTCCAGGCCGCCCAGCTGCTTGATCCGCCCCACTGGGTAGAGCAGGCCGTCCGCCTTGCCATTGGTCAAGGTTGCGGTCTTCCACTGGGCCTTCCAGTAGGTACCTTCGGTGTCCTCCTTCCACCAGGTGACCGTGTCGCCCTGGGTGAACTTGACGAGGTCGCCGGCGGTATGCGCCAGCACGTAGCCCTGCTCCGCGAGCTCCGCCTCGGTCGCGCTCTCGGGGATGTAGTGCAGCGACTGGCCGTCGGCGCCGGTCAGGCTCGGCGGCGTCGTACTCAGTCCGCGGAAGAGGAGCGAGATGACGAGAATGGTCGAGAAGATCAGGAGCAGACCGCCCTTGAGGAACTGCACGTAGGTCGTCGAGGTCATTCCGGCCGTGGCCACGATGGTGATGACGATCACGCCGACGATGATCACGCCGGCCCAGTGTGGCAGGCCCAGCAAGGGCTCGACGAGCGACCCCGCACCGTTCATCTGCGGAATCAGGTAGCAAACCGAGACGACCAGGGTCGAGATGGCGGCCGCCAGCTTGATGCCGCGGCTGTCGTACTTCGCGTCGAGGGCGTCGGTGAACGTGAACTTCCCGAGGCGCTTCATCGGTTCTGCGACGACGAAGAGTGCGACGATCCAGCCGGCGAGGTAGCCGATGGAGTACAGGAACCCGTCGTAGCCCAGCGTGGCGATCATGCCGCAGATGCCGAGGAACGACGCTGCCGACAGGTAGTCGCCGGCGAAGCTGATGCCGTTGACGGCCCAGTGGATCTGGCCGCCGGCGGCGTAGTAGCCGGCCGCCGACTTGGCACGGCGGGCGAAGTAGTACGAAAGGAACAGCACCAGCGCGACGAAGCTGGCGAAGATCGCGATCGAGAGAGGCGTGCCGCTGAGGTTCATTCGCTGGTCTCCTTCTCGCTACCGGCCGTCTGCTGCGCCGTCGCCTGAGACAGCTCGCGTTCCTTCTGCGTGCAGAGGTGGTTGTAGATGAGCGCCAAGACCAGCGCGAAGACGATCAGCCCCATGCCGTAGACGACGGCGAGGTTGAGGCCGAGCAGAACGATGATCTGCATCGCCTCCCCTTCCGTCAGCACGTTGATGAAGACGAAACCCGCGTAGACGGCGCAGTAGATCGCGAACATCCACACGCCGAGACGACTCTTGTAACCACTTGCAGGATCGGGACCCGAATCCTGTGCAGGACCATGATGCATGCCTGTCCTCCGTAAGGCGGCGCTCCAATGACCCATCACTGGCGTCGGAGCTTGACCTAACGGTCGGACTTACACGCTGTGAATCAATTCACAAAGCCAGTTTCCCAGATGTTTTTCAGGATGATCCAGTAATCGGGAATAATTTCAGTCACGCGGCACCGCCGGCCTGACCCGCTACCGCGGTTAGCACCAGCTCCAGCGAGCAACGCCGCCGTTGCTTGCCAACGTGGACCAGCTCCAGGGGAGAGAAGTGGCATTTCTCGGAGACTTTCCCTCACCCCAAAAAGGGGCGAAGGTCCGAGAATCCATCAGCGCAGTGATCGGCACTGTAGAATGCGGGCGAGTTCCGGGCTCCACATGAAGCGCCTCGTTCTGCGGATGGTTCTGCCTGCCTTGCTGGCGATCTCCCTCTTCTCGGGCGTGGTCTTCTTCTATTTCCTCCCCGCTCTGAGTCGGGCGGTGATGGACCAGAAGCGACTCATGATCCGGGAGCTGACCGAGTCGTCCTGGAACATCCTCGCGCGCTTCGAGGCCGAGGAGCGAGCCGGTCGTATGACGCGGGGGCAGGCTCAGCAGGCCGCGGTCGATCAGGTCCGGAGCCTCCACTACGGTCAAGGCGGCAAGGACTACTTCTGGATCAACGACATGCGGCCGCGCATGATCGTTCACCCCTACCGTCCGGATCTCGAGGGCGACGATCTATCGGGCGTCACGGACCCGCACGGCAAGCTCATCTTCGTCGAGATGGTCCAGGTCGTCGAACGCGATGGCGCTGGCTACGTGGAGTACATGTGGCAGTGGAAGGACGACGCCAACCGCGTGGTCCCGAAGCTCAGCTACGTGAAGGGGTTCGAACCCTGGGGATGGATCATTGGGACGGGGGTCTACACCGACGACATCGAGGCGGAGGTTGCCACTGTTACTCACGACCTGCGCACGGCAGCGCTGTTGATCCTCCTGACTGTCGCGCTCCTGATGGCGGTCTTGCTGCGCGCCAGCTTTCAGGCCGAACGAGGGCGTCTACAGGCCACTGCGGCGCTACGTGGCTCGGAGGAGAAGTATCGGTCTCTGGTCGAATCGGCAGGGGAATCGATCTTCATGTCGATCGAAGGGGAGCGTCTCTTCGCCAACGCCAGCATGCTGGCGATGGTCGGCCACACCCGCGAGGAGTTCGGTGAGCTCGCCGTGGCGGATCTCGTCTGCCCCACGGCGGCGGAGCTCGAGAGCGGTCACCCGCACTGGCGGGACGTCATGCTGGGGTCCAAGGCCCCGACTCGCTACGAGGCAGAGCTCGTGCATCGCAACGGGGAAACCGTGCGGGTCATGCTGGCCCTGTCGCACCTCGCGCTCCAGGGACGGGTGGGGTTCATGGCGGTCGCCACCCCCCTCGCCCAGCCGCGTGAGCTCGACCTGCGAGCCGTGGGCACGAGCGAGGATCTCGCCGCCGCGAACCGGAACTTGGCCACCATGGCCAGCCTGATGATGAGCCACGGAGCCGACGCGCTCCAGGTCAGTCGGATGCTCAGCACCAACGCGGACGCGGTGGTCAACAAGGGAGTCGAGCTCGCCATCGCCGAGCTGGGTCCCCCGCCCGTCGCCTTCGACGTGATGTTGATGGGCAGTCTGGGGCGGGGCGAAGTGAGCCTGTCTGCGGATCAGGATCACGCGATCATCCACGCCGACGTGGATGGCGATGTGTCGTCCGTGCGCGACTACTTCCTCCGGCTGGGGTCGCGACTCTCCGATACCCTCGACGCGGCGGGCTACGCCTACTGCCCGGGTCGCATCATGTCCGGGGAGCCCAGCTGTTGCCAGTCTCTCGCTGGATGGCAGCAGACCTTCTCCTCCTGGATCCGTGCGCTGGAAGCCGAAGACCTGCTGAGAGTGAAGATCTTCTTCGACTACCGCAGCGCGCTAAGCACTGCCGGGCTGACCGATCGGCTGCGTGAACACCTGCAGCTCGAGGTCGGGCGGGAGCCGCGCTTTCATCACCTGCTGGCACGCAGCGTGCTCGAGTACGAGCCGCCGCTGAGCGCCTTCGGGGGGTTCGTGCTGGAGACCCGGGACGGTGCCCGCGCCACCTTTGATGTGAAGGGGGTCATGGCGCAAGTGGTGGACTTCGCGAGACTGCGCGCCCTGCAGCACGGGGTTACCGCGACGGGCACGCTGGACCGACTCGAGGCGCTCGCCGCAGCGGGTCACGTCCGCGGCGAGACGGCCGAGGAGACCGCGCGGGGCTTCCGGTTCTTGATGGCGCTGCGTCTCGGTCACCAGGCGCGACGGCTCCTCGATCACCTCGAACCGGACAACCGCATCGAACCCGACGCGCTGACTCCCGAGCAGCGCCGGGAGCTCAAGGCCACCTTCGCTCACATCAAGGCGCTCCAGGTCGCGCTCGACCACGAGTTCAAGGGGGCCTAGGCGGTGGCGACGCGCCCTGGATCCATCCTCCTTCTCAGCGACGTTCATGCGCACTACCACGTGATCGCCGAGCAGCTGGTCCATTGTGAATCGCTGGGTCACGTGGTCTCCCAGGTCTTGGTGCTGGGCGATTTCGGGATCTTCTCGGCGAATCTGCGCGACTACTTCGGGCGCGGTGAAGGCCGCTTCACCAGTCCCGTCGCCTTCATCGAGGGCAACCACGAGGACTTCGTGGCGTTCGATCGACTCGTGCGGCAGTACGCGGATGTGGTGACGCATCTCCCCCGCACTTCGATTCACCGCTTTGGAGCCTGGCGTTGGCTCTGCGTGGGGGGCGCGCGGTACATGGATGCCTGGTCCACTCCGCGGGGATGCGAGATCACCCCGGCCGACATCGAGGCCTGTCTGATTCACGAGCCGGGCAGCATCGAGATCGTGATCAGCCACGACTGTCCGACAGGGATTGGCGTGTCCAGCCGTGACCAGATGACCCACCTGGGGGAGCCCGGCGACGCGGGGCTGGCGCGGGTGGCTCGGCACCTCAAGCCTCAGTGGTGGTTCTTCGGGCACCACCACCGCTGGCACGACAGCTCACGGGAAGGAACGCGGTTCATTGGCCTTCCGGAGAGCTGGCGCGGTTACGCCGTGCTCGGTCCCAACGCCGCTCTCGAGCGTGTCGAGCACGAGGTGGCCCTGCCGCGCCGCCCCAGCTGGTGGAAGTGGATCGGCCTCAAGTAGCGCGGTCCGCTCAGTCCGCCCGGCGCGATCGAGATCGAAGTCAGTAGATCTCGGGCACCTCGGGGACATCCGGGATGGTGAAGTCATCCCAGGCCGGAGTGAAGTTGCTGGTCGTCCGATCCTGATTCCACAGGTAGATGGCCGGATAAGTGGTCACGTTGCCGTCGGCATCGACGGTGATCGGGGCCATGTAGAGCTGGACGTATCGGGTGTCCTTCTCCGGGTTCTGGTGGTCGACAGCGAAGTTGTTGACCGCGTCGCGACCACTCGAGAAGACGAGCCAGTAGTAGGTGAGCCCCGTCTCGGCGACGTGGTGCACCTGGGGTGACCACTTGGCCCAGCTGTTGTAGATGCCCGGGCTGACCTCGCTGCTACACGCGTGGCTGTCGTTGGCGCGGAGACGGATCGCTCCGCCCGCTTCGGTCTCGCCCGCGGCGGCACGGACGGTGCCGTCTGCCACGGGGGCGATCCAGATCTCCCCTTCTTCGCGAGAGTAGATGGCGGCGGTCCCCGTGGCGCTGGCCAGGCGGTTGAAGGCGACGAGCTTGTCGTCGGCAGAGAAGTTCGGATAGTACTCTACGGGGCCGGTCTGGGCCGCTCCGGTGAGCGGGCGCGCGTCGCCCCCCTGGCCACCATTGAACGGGACGACGTAGATGTCGGTGTCGTTCATGTCGCCCACGCGGCCGTCCTGAGCGCTGGTGGACGAGGTGTACGCGATCAAGTCGCCGCCGTTGCTCCAGTCCGGGGTGACTGCCGCGCGTGTGTCACCGTTGCGCGCAATGGCGCCCCAGGCGATCCCCTTGAACTCGGGGAAGAGGTTCTGCAGTTGCCACGTCGACGTGCCGAGCAAGGCGGCTTCTTCGGGAGAGGGGCGAGGCGTCGCCAGGTCGATCCAGACGAGCTGTGTGGCGGTCGTCTTGTTGTTGTTGCCGGGGTTCACGCTCTGCCAGGTCAGATCCCCGACCTGGCTGGTGGCGGTGACCACGCGCCGCGCGCCGGTCGCCCAGTCGCCAGGCGAGAAGGTCATCGTTCCCTGCCAGGGCAGATTGATCATCACCTGACCGCCGGGCGAGACGTAGTCGGGTACGGCGCCCGCGTTCTCGGGGGTCACGGAGGAGATGAGGCCGTTCCACGGCCAGCCGTCGTTGTAGGCGACCGCGTTCCCATCCGGGGTCGAGGTGTGACAGCCGATGCATTTCTCCTGCTCGTTCGACTTGGGTTGGTTGCCGCCCTGATCGTAGCTGGTCATCAGGATCTGGTCGCGGCGGAGAGCATCGACCGAGGACTCGTCCCCGACGCTGAATCCCATGAGCCAGCCGTCGTTGTTGGCCATGCTCTCCTGCGTGGTCACCCAGTAGACGAGGCTTCCGCCCGCCGGGACTGGCGCCGTCTGGAAGGTGACCTGGCTCGCGCCCCCCCCCGCTGCCCGCACGGTGACGGTGATGTCCTCGGCCCAGCTGTTGGCGGCCAGTCCTGCGGTGCCGGTCTCCGGATCCCCGAACCAGATCTTGCGCGGGATGTAAAACTCCGTGTTGCTCGTGTACGCCACGAAGTCGATCGCCTCGCGCGCTGAGCTGATGCGCACCTCGTAGGGGCCGGCCGCTCCCTGCCAGCGGATGCGCGGGCGGGTCCAGTTGTAGGGAAAGAGTGCCCCCTGCGGCGGGTCCGAGATGCACGGTCCCCCTCCGACCGTCCCGTCGAAAGGCGAGAACTGGCCGGGGGCGGACTCGGCGCCCTCGACGATGAAGGGTTGGTCGACGACCTCGAAGTCGTTGCAGGGGTCACAGAGTTTCTCGGGCGCCAGGGTGACGGGTCCCGGTTCGGTGCCCGTGTCGAAGGCGAGACTGGCGTCGAGTCCGCCACCCGCGCCAGTGCCTCCCGACCCGGTGCCACTGGCACCTGGTTTGCCGGGACCGTCCCCCGCCGAGCAGGCTGCGGCGATGATCGCCGCCGCGGGGAAGGTGAGAAGAAAAGCGATGGTTGCCTTGCGATGGTGAAGCTGTGCCATGATCTAGTCCGCCCAGAAGCCGGGGCTTTCTGGGCGTTGTTCGGGGCGCGGTCACGTTGCCGACCGAGGACGGACCGCGACTATCCTCGGTCACAATATGCCACCGAAGCGGCTCACGCGGTACGCGGTCGTGCTGTCGCCGAGCGAACGGGGAGGGGGACGCCCGTTGCGATGTGACCGGAATTCACTGTCTGTGCTACACCGCTGCTGATGGACGAGGGCTACGTCAAGTTCGAGTGCGAGTGGGAATATGGCCCCCCGCCTCCGAGCCCGGTCGTGGAGGAGCTCAACGGTTGGCGCCAACGTCTACACGGGCTGGGTCTGATCGGGATGTACGACAACGGCGTCGGGTTCGGGAATCTGAGTCGGCGGCTGGCGGAGGGCGACACCTTCGTCATCACGGCCACGGCGACTGGCGCCCTGCGCGAGCTGGGGCCCGAGCACTACACCGTGGTGACTGGTGCTGACGAACGACAGAACCGCGTCTGGTGCCGGGGTCCTGGTCGCGCCTCCAGCGAGTCCATGACGCACGCGATGCTCTACCGCCTGGCGGCAGAAGCGAACGCCGTCATCCACGCCCACGGACCGGTCCTGTGGCAGCGCGCGCTCGGTCGGGTCCCCACCACCAGAGGAGATGTGCCCTACGGAACGCCAGCCATGGTTGACGAGGTGGTGCGGCTGTTCCGGGAAACCGATGTCGCTTCGGTGCGGTTCTTCGCCATGGCCGGACACGAGGAGGGCATTGTCAGCTTCGGCAGCACGGTTGATGTCGCGGGGGAGCGCCTCGTCCAGATGGCTGCAGAGCTGGGCGTCTCGCTCGCCCGTGGTCCAAGCTGATCTCTAGAACACCGATCAGTTTGCCCGACGCGGAAAACACCTGTTTCCGGGCGCCTACAGTGCCGACCACCTGCGGTGATTGAATTCTCCGTTCTTGCCCCCCAGGGGTGAGGGGCAAGAACTCCGAAGAAAACCACAGATCTCAAGTGGGCACTCCTCTACACTTGCGGTCAACACAAGCGTTGCCCGCTGTAGTAGGGGCGAGGCACCCG
>JBNLDK010000181.1:0-10157 GCA_050304295.1 Polyangiaceae bacterium | reverse complement strand
CCCGGGAACCGGAGGGGAGGCCATCGCCGCCGTCATGGAGCACACACCGGACGCGGTGCTCATGGACATCCGGATGCCAGAAATGGATGGGTTGGAAGCTGCTCGCGAGATCCAGGACCGGTGCCCGACTCCGGTGGTCATCCTCACCGCCTACGACGACGGAGCCTACCTCGACCGGGCTGGCGAGGTGGGCGTCCAGGCTTTTCTCACCAAACCTCCGGACGGTCGCTCGCTGGATCGCGCGCTGGCCATTGCGATTGCCCGGCACGGGGACACGATGGCATTGATGAGACTCAACCGGTTGCTCCGCGAGCGGACGCGGTCGCTCGAGGCTGCTCTGGCGGAAGTGGAGCGACTGCGCGAGATCATCCCCATGTGCATGCACTGCAAGAGTATTCGCGATGGTGCGGGGTACTGGATGCGAGTCGAGGACTACATTCACCGGCACGCAGGGCTCACAGTCAGCCACGGGCTCTGCGAGAAATGCGCGAAGAAGCACTACCCGGGGTTGACGGATGATTCGGATTGACAGCATCGGGCCCGGTAGAGAGAAACAGGCCCCATGGCACAAGACGCGCTTCGACCTGAAAGTGACTGGGAGGGCCACGCGCAGCGCGTCGCCCGGGCGGTGCGTCGCCGCGTGTTGGAACACACGCTGCTCAACAATGGTGGGTACCTGAGTCAAGCGTGCTCTGCTGCGGAAACGCTGGCGACGCTGTACCTGCGGGTGATGCGGATCGAAGCCAGTGTTGCGCCGCCCGAACCGGCACGCTTCGACCGCGTTCCCGGAGCCAGCAACCCTCATCCGCAGTCTGGGTCCGGCTACAACGGACCGCGCCGACCCGAGCTGGACCGATTCGTCTTCTCACCCGTGCACTATGCGCTGGTTCTGTATTCCACTTTGATTGAGTTGGGACGACTTGCCCCGACCGCTCTCGAGCAGTTCAACCGTGACGGGAGCACCGTCGAGCTGATCGGGGCTGAGCATTCGCCTGGACACGAGGTTACGGCCGGCTCGCTGGGCCAGGCCCTCAGCCAGGCAGGCGGGATTGCGCTGGCTCGGCGACTCAAGGGCGAGCCGGGTCGAGTCTGGGTCTACATGTCGGACGGGGAGTTCCAGGAGGGACAGACCTGGGAGGCCATCAATGCACTGGCCTTTCACCGGATTGGCAATCTCGGCATCTACGTCGATGCGAACGGGCAGCAGTGCGATGGAAGGATGGACTCCGTCTCGACGATCGAACCCTTGGCTGCACGGCTCGAAGCGTTTGGGGCGTGCGTCCGGGAGGTGAATGGCCACGACGTGGCGGCGCTCGCCAACGCGGCGTCTCCATGGCCCGAGCATCAGCCGCTCGTCGTGATCGCCCGAACCGATCCCTGCCACGATCTCGAGGTGCTGCGCACCCGCGCCCCCAGATTGCACTATGTCCGGTTCGCCAACGACGAGGAGCGCCGTGAGCTTGAGGTGGCGCTGGCGCAGTGGACCAGGGAGGAATGCTCGTGGAAATCGTGAAACGGCCCCACGCCACCAACCTTGTGCGTTGGGCGCGGGAGCGATCGAAGGTGCTCGTACTGTCGGCGGACTTGACGAGCAGCTGCGAGGTCAACGACTTCCGCGATGCCTACCCCGACCGGTTCTTCTCGATGGGGATGGCGGAGCAGAACCTGATGGGGTTCGCGGGAGGACTGGCCCGGGAAGGGTTTCGACCCTTCGTTCACACCTTTGCGGTGTTCATCTGCCGCCGTCCCTTCGACCAAGTTGCCATGTCGATTGGCTACCCGAATCTGCCGGTTCGCCTGCTGGGCTTCTTGCCTGGGCTGACCACGCCGGGGGGGGTGACCCATCAGGCGATCGATGACGTTGCTCTGATGCGGGCGATCCCGAACATGCGGATCCTCGATTGCGGCGATGCGACGGAGGTGGAATCCGTCCTGGACGCTGCCGATGCCATCGAAGGGCCGGTCTACGTTCGCATGCTGCGCGGGGAGGTCCCGCGTCTCTTCCCTTCGTCGCAGCCTCTGGTCTTTGGGCGAGCGCGTCAGGTGACCGTTGGCGACGAGGTGCTGGTACTCTCGTCCGGTATCTGCACCGAGGAAGCCATGCGAGCGACTGCCGCGCTACGTCAGCGTGGACTGGGGGTCGCTCACTGGCATGTGTCGACGCTGAAGCCGTTTCCGGACCCTGCATTGCGCCAGGAGCTCGGACGGGACTTCCGGGCTGTGCTGACAGTCGAGAATCACACCATCATGGGAGGGCTGGGGTCGGCGGTGGCGGAGTTGATGGCGGAGTTGGGAGCTGGTGTCCCTCTCGTTCGACTCGGACTGCGCGACGAGTACGCCCACGGCGCGAGTCGTGCCTATCTGATGAGCAAGTATGGGATCGATGCCTCCGGCATCGTGACCGAGATTGAACGACTCTTGGGCAGAAGCTTCGCGGTTGATTCGCAGGAGCTGGCGGCCATCTCGATTGGCGAGCAGCCGCCGCTTGGCACGAGTGCAGACGGACCGGAATCGATGACGAAGGTCGAGGACTTGTGAGCGTTCTCCAGCTCTCCGGTGAGCGTTTTCGGGTCGTCTACCGCATCGCGGGAGGCGAAGCGGTGGCCCGGCGGAGGGCCGAGGAGATCTGCATCGAGCAGACGGTGGAGTTTCCTCCGGATCTCATCGAAAGCCGCCAGATCCGCGAGACCATCTTTGGTCGCCTCGAATCCTTCACCAGCGCGGGGAGTGACGAGATCAGCTGGCGGGCTGTCGTGTCGTACGCGGTCGAGGCTGCTGGTGGGGAGCTGACCCAGCTGCTCAACGTGATGTTTGGCAACACGAGCCTCAAGCCCGGGATCCGCGTCGAGCGATTGGAACCCGTTCCGGCTCTTCTCGCGCCCTTCTCCGGTCCACGGTACGGGCTCGAAGGGCTACGGCGAGCCCTGGCGGTGTGGGATCGCCCCTTGCTCTGCTCCGCGGTCAAGCCGATGGGGCTGGACCCGCGGGAGCTGGCTCGCTTGGCGGGGGCCTTCGCTCGGGGAGGAATCGACTGTGTCAAGGATGACCACGGGATCGCCGATCAGGTGTTCTGTCGCTTCGCCGAACGGGTTCGGGCGTGTGCGGATGCGATCGGTGATGTCAGCGCTGGTACCGGGCGCCGGTGCCTCTACTTTCCGAATGTCACGGCGAGTCCGCTCCAGGCCATCGAGCGGGCTCACCTGGCGAAGGAGGCCGGGGCTGGAGGACTGCTTGTGGCTCCTGGTCTGTGCGGTTGGGACACCATGCGCGCGTTGGCGGAGGATCCTCGCTTGGGTCTTCCGATCCTCTGCCATCCGGCACTGCTCGGCTCGTTCCACACGGAGCCGCAGCATGGAATCTCGCACGGCGTGCTCTACGGTCAGCTGGCGCGATTGGCGGGGGCTGATGGCTCCATCTTCCCCAGCTTCGGTGGTCGATTCTCGTTCAGTCACGAAGACTGCCGCAGTCTGGTTGGGGGCGCGACAGAGCCGCTGGGAGTCCTGCGCGGGATCTTCCCCGTGCCAGCCGGCGGAATGACACTGGACCGCGTTCCCGAACTGCTCCAGTTCTACGGATCGCAGGTGATGTTGCTCATTGGGGGTGATCTGCATCGGCACGGCGCCGACTTGGTCGAGGGTTGCCAGATGTTCGTCGAGCGCGTGCAAGTAGGCGAGGCGCCGTGACGCGCGACTCTCTCTCCGTGCTCGCCCCGCGACGCTCCTGGTGAGTCGCCCCGAGTCGATCCGAGGCACGAACGAAGCCTACGTGTTCACGGCACTCGGCCATGGAGACTGGCTCAACGCCAAGAATCCACTCGTCGTCACCATCGGTGTACGAGGTGGATCCGTGCGATCGCTCGCCAATGCGGTGCTCTGTCGAACCGATGTGTAGGTTGGTGCGCCACCGCAGAAATGCGGGATTGGTGCCAGAAGAAACACGCGCCAGGGTGGAGCTCGGGAGGGAAAGCCGTTGCCGCTCCCTGCCGGGACATCCTAACCTTCCCGTCTCGACCGCCGCCCACCGTTGCCGCAAGCGGCAGTTCCGGAGGACATCGCATGAAGCCCACTCAATCCGATCTCGAGGTCAAGACGCTTGGTGCGCGCAGCGTTCGCTCGCCGTTGAATCTGTCGACGATTCCCGACGACGAGATTGCCGACTTCGTTCCCGACGACATACGCGTCGTGATGGATGTCGAGTACCGTGCGGGTGACCCTTTAGACGTCGGGATCGCTTTCGAGAAAGCGGGTCCGCGCGAACTGTTGCACTTCGAGTGTGGTCAAGTGAAGGCGGGCATCGTCACGTGCGGAGGGTTGTGTCCTGGCCTGAATAGCGTCATTCGCTCCATCGTGCAGGAGTTGCACCTCAGCTACGGAGTCGAGGATGTCGTAGGGTTTCGCTACGGATATCACGGACTGGCGCGCGATCCCCAACACGAACCAATGGCGCTTTGCCTGGATCACGTTCGCGACATTCACAAGCGCGGCGGGAGCTTTCTGGGAGCGGGTCGTGGGGGGCCTGATGTTGACACGATGGTGGATACCCTGGAGCGGCTGGGTATCAATATCCTGTTCACTCTAGGTGGCGACGGCACGCAGAAGGGGGCCCACGCCATCCAACAGGAGATCGAGCGTCGCGAACTGCGGATTGCGGTGGTCGGGGTGCCGAAGACGATCGACAACGACATCTCCTTCGTCGACAAGACGTTTGGCTTCGAGACCGCAGTCGACGTGGCTCGCATGGCGATCGATGGCGCCCACACGGAGGCGCGCAGTGCGGTCAACGGCGTCGGTCTCGTGAAATTGATGGGGAGGGACTCCGGGTTCGTTGCGGCCACCGCCACGCTGGCCAGCGGTGACGTCAATTTCTGTCTGGTGCCGGAGGTGCATTTCGATCTGGAGGGGGAGAGTGGACTGTTCCGCGCATTGGAGGCTCGCCTGAAGCGTCGTGGTCATGCCGTGGTCGTGGTCGCCGAGGGGTGCGCCAAGTCGCTGCTTTCCGGGTCCGTCGAGCGCGATGCCGGGGGCAACATCCGCTACGCCAGCGCCGACGCTGACATCGGTCTCTTCCTCAAGTCCGAGCTGAGCGGGCACTTCAAGCAGATCGGGATGCCGATCACCTTGAAGTACATCGACCCCAGCTACATGATTCGCAGCGGTCCCCCCAACGCGGCGGACACGATCTTCTGCGATATCCTGGGCCGTCACGCAGTGCACGCGGGCATGGCCGGCAAGACGGACGTGCTCATCGGCAGGTGGCACGGGGTGTTCACCCACGTGCCTCTCCCGCTTGCCACCTCACGACGAAAGTTGATCGATCCGGATGGAGCCCTCTGGTTGGCAGTGTCGGAGTCCACCGGGCAGCCCTCCCTCTCCAACATGCCGGTCAGCAAGCGGGCTGAGACCTGGTACTCCAGTCGTCAGCATCTTCGCCAACCGAACGGTAGATAGCTCCCCCAGTTCGGTTGTGTGGAACCGAACTGGGGCAATGGATGATGATCCCGCGAACACATTGAGCCGGGAAAGGAGCCTTGCGCGGCTCTCGCCCTGGGTGCGCGCCGCAAGGCGACGAGCTCAACTCATGTGAGCTCTGGGACTAGTCGTCGTCATCGCGGGCGGGTGGCCACAGGGAGAGGCGCGGCACGTAGTGCTGCTGCACGGCGCTGGCGAGGAGTTGGGCGACTTCCTTGCGCTGGAATCCGAACACCTTGTCACCCACTTCGAAGAGCATCTCGATCTCGCGCCGATCGATGGCGCGGTCGGCGAGCGCGACGGAGACCATGTACTCGAACATTTCGAAGCGCTCGGAGGGGTTGGCTTCGAGGATGGTCGCCGTCGCTTCGCGGAAGACGCTCAGGACGTCGCTCTGCTCCACCATCCGACGGAAGTACCGTGCCGGATAGTGGGTGAAGCGAGCCAGCGGTTCGAGGATGGCGTCCAGCTCGTCGACCACGATCTGTTCGTCTGCTCCCGCGATCAGCAACCCGGCTGCAGCGATGAATCGTCGGCGGGCCGCGACCAGCGGCGAGTGGCCCTTGGACAGGACCAGTTGCACGAGATCTTCCATGCTTCGCGACAGTGCTGCGTTGGCCGCTGCATCGTGCCGGTTGTCTCGCAGTGCTTGGAACAGGTCACTCTCGGCGAACACCTGCAGCGCCTTGACTCGAATCGGGTTGACCGGGTGGCTCATCCCCGAGTCGCTCAATTCGGTGCGAAACGCCTCGAGCACGCGGTCCATTTCCTGCAAGTAGGCAGTGGCGTCGAAGCGGATGGCCTTCGTATCGAGCCCACTCGACAACTTGAAGAAGACAGCCAGGCAGACCTCCAGATCGGGTTCTGCGAGGTATCCGAAGCGGTCGGCGGACATCTCGGATAGCTTGTCCCAAGTGTCAACCTTGTCGCGCAGCGGCAGCGGCATGTTCTCTTCCGGGAAGATGAAGTCGATGATGCGCTTCAGCTCGCTGTTGCGGCTGATGAGGTGGCCCAGTTCGTGTCCGAGGACGAATCGGAGTTCGGAATCTGTGAGCTTTTCGAGGAGGGCCGAGTTGATGACAACGAGATGCGGGTGATCGTCCTCGACACGGGGGACAGCGGAGCAGTTCAGCTCCCCGGATCCGTGTACGAAGAACTCGACGGCGTCGGTGAAATCCAGCGCCTCCCGGACATCGTCACAGATGGCCGCCACCCGGGGTGCCAGCGCCTGGGTGATCCGGAGACCGTGGCCCTGGAGGGTCGCGAGGACCCAGTTCTCTCGCTCCTCAACCCGTCCCTCACGCAAGATTTCGGCGATGATATCAGCCGTGAACAGCTGGCGGAGGTGTTCGCTGGCTTCCTTTTCCCGAGCCAGACGGATCGTGTCGTATTCCATGTGAACCTCGATCGTAGAGAATACTCGCTGCACCTTGGTGACGTCGACGGCGCTGGTGACGCACGTGGGTGGGTCGTGTCGGGGGAGCGTCGAAACGGCCCGGGCGCCGGATTATCGCTTGTCTTTCGGGACGGTTTGGGGGCAGAAACGTCGCGACTGCGGGTCGGGGCACCCGCTAGATGAGAATGGCTATGAGCACACAAGCGGAGAAGCTCTCGCTCACCGAAAAGGTGGGCTACGCGATGGGCGACACGGCGTCGAACCTGTTCTGGATGACGTTCGTGTTCTTTGGCAACTACTTCTACACCGACGTCTTTGGGCTCTCGCCGGCGGCAATGGCGGCGCTGTTCTTCGTGACGCGGATCTGGGATGCCATCAACGACCCGCTGATGGGCATGATCGCGGATCGCACCAGCACCCGGTGGGGCAAGTTCCGTCCGTTCATCCTCTGGCTGGTGTTCCCCTTTGGGATCTGCGGCGCTCTGGCGTTCGTGACGCCGCCGTTTGGCGACTACGGCAAGCTCATCTGGGCCTACGTCACGTACACCCTGATCGGGATGATCTACACGGCTATCAACTTGCCGTACTCCGCGCTCATGGGTGTCATCTCGCCCAACAGCGAGGAGCGTACCCAGGTCTCCAGTTTCCGGTTCGTCGGAGCGTACAGTGGGGGGCTCATCGTCAGCCTGTCCACCAAGTGGCTGGTGAAGATCTTGGGTGGCGACAGCGAGCAGGTCGGCTTCGCGCTCACAGTGTCGCTGTTTGCCATCGTTGCGGTGGTCTTGTTTCTCGTGACGTTTGCGACGACCAAGGAACGGGTCACTCCCAAGCCCGATCCCGAATCGTCGTTCGTGCGCGATTTGGGCGACGTGCTGACCAACGTTCCCTGGCTGATCCTCTTCCTCCTGGGTATCTTCACGCTCGGCTACGTGTCAGTGCGCAACGGTGCCGTCGTCTACTACTTCAAGTACTACGTGGGGGAGCAGACTCTATTCGGCATCCGGTGGACCGCCGACGGATTCATTCCCATGTTCTTCACGGTTGGATCGGTGGCCACCATCGTGGGCACCCTGCTGACCGCCCCGATCGCGAAGAAGATCGGGAAGCGTGTGCTCTACGTCATCCTGATGGCCCTCGCGTCGGTCCTCACCATTTCCTTCTACTTTCTCCGCCCCGAGGACGTGCTTGCGATGTTCGTGCTCCAGATCCTGACGAACATGATCATGGGGCCGACCGCGGCGCTCGTATTTGCCATGTACGCCGACGCTTCGGACTATGCCGAGTGGCAGACCGGGCGGCGCTCGACCGGTCTCGTGTTTGCCGCGTCGTCTTTTGCTCAGAAGATGGGTTGGACAATCGGGGGAACGGTTACCGGAACCATTTTGGCGTCCTTTGGTTACCAGGCGAATATGGAGCAGGTTCCCTCGGCGCTGACCGGTCTGAAGTTGCTGATGAGCTTCGTTCCGGCAGCGGGGAGTATCCTTGCTGCGCTTCTGCCGATCGTCTACACGCTCAATGATCGGCGGATGAAGGACATCGAGGCGGACCTCGAGGCGCGGCGTCGCGGGGAGCAGCCTGCTCCCAGCGCTGATGAGAACCGCGACCGGCTGGGGCGAATCTTGGGTGCTGTGGCCGGACTCGTCGCGGTGGGGCTGGTCGTCTACCTCCTCTATTGGTCGACGACGAAGGCGATGGCGGGAGACTTCCTCTACATCATCTACATCGTCACGATCACCAGCGTGTTCGGCTGCGCGATCGCGTGGATTCGCCGCGTGGACGCGAGATCGCGGGTGAGCTTGGCGGCCACGTCGGGAGGACCTTCGTGATGCACAGGTCCCTGGGGGCGGTTGGCGCTGCCCTGCTCGTGGGGCCTGTCCTGGTGGTAGCCTGCACGGGAGGAGGTCAGCTCGAGATCGCGTCTGTTCCCAGTCGGCCGGCGGTTGCGTCCGCCTCTGCTTCGGCAGAGGCCGGGAGTGCCAGTCCGGAGGTGGGCTCTGGGGCGCAGGCCGACTCGGGTGCGGGTGCGGGGACGGCGACACCGCCGAGTCCCGAGGGTCCTGATGCCGCTGCGTGTCCCGGGGGAATGGTGCTCGTCGAGGGTGAGTACTGCACAGAGGTGGAGCAGAACTGCCTGCAGTGGTGGTTCGACGAATCGAACAAGAAGAAGGTGTGCGAGGTCTTCGATCCCGACGTGAAGTGTGTCGGCGAAAGGGTGACGAAGCGCTTCTGCATCGACCAGTACTCGTGGCCCAACGTCAAGGGCGAACGCCCGGAGGTGATGAACCGCTGGTATGAGGCACAGGTCAAGTGCGCTGCGGTGGGCAAGCGCATGTGCACGGAGAGCGAGTGGACCTTCGCCTGCGAGGGGCCCGACGCCAAGCCTTTCCCCTACGGCTACGTTCGCGATCCGCGCAAGTGCAACGGGGACCATCCCTGGGACGGTCCGAACATGGACAAGGTCGCGAAGCGCGATCCGCAGGAGCTGGCGCGCCTATGGAAAGGGGTGCGTAGCGGCTCGCAACCCGAGTGCGTCTCGGACTTCGGCGTCCACGACCTCCCCGCCAACAACGACGAGGTCGTTGCCAGTGAGCACTTTGCCGATCCCGGCTGGAAGGGGAAGTTCGACAGCATTCACACGGGGGGACCTTGGTACCGTGGGGTGCGCAACCAGTGCCGACCCAAGATTTACACGCACGACGAGGGCTTCTACTACTACTTCCTCGGGTTCCGCTGCTGCGCCGAGCCGGACGGCGAAACGACCGATCCGAGGACGCCTCGGCAGCTCGAGAAGGGCTGGGACTTCGCGCGGGTGGAGCGCTTGGCGGACGTGACGCGTGAGGAAGTGCGCGAGCACCTCGAGCGGAAGCGACAGGACGGAACCTGCGGCTGCGACGAGCTCCCCAGCAACCGCCAGCGGGTCCGCTGCAAGACGATCTGTGGAACCCTACTGGGTCCCGAGGCGACCGACGCGGTCCCGCCCCCCGCCGAGGGACTGCCGCCCTTCGGCGCCAAGGAGCGTGCCTCGGATGCCGAACTCCAGCGTGCCCTCCGCGCAGGAGAGAAGTAAAAATCCGGCGAGGTGGGAAGAATTTTCGCGCAATTTGCCGAAAAATGTCGTTCAGCAGCCCCCTGTCTGCGATCCACCCGAGATTTGTGAGCGCCAACGGTTCACAATAGCGACCAGAGCCGGCAATTTGGCTCAACCCGACGGTCTGCTTCGCCCCGGCTGAGCCGGCCGCCCGCTCATGGATTCTCCGCTACAACAGGGCGTGCGCCTCGGGCGCTATCGACTG
>JBNLDK010000180.1:0-44463 GCA_050304295.1 Polyangiaceae bacterium | reverse complement strand
GTGCAGGACAAGGATTTTCCCGCCGCGCCCCTGGAGGAGGCGGGCTACCGGGTCACCTACCTGGGGCAGAAGTCCTACAACGGAGTGGCGGTGTTGAGCCAGAACGAGCCGGAAGAAGTGCGCATGAGCCTGGAGGACGGCGAGAACGATCCCGAAGCCCGCTTCCTGGCCGGCGGCGCCAGCGGCGCCGCCACCCAACCCTGCTGCGGCCGGTTCGCCAGCGTTTCCAGCCTGGCTGGCGAGGGTTCCGCCGCCTCCTCTCGGCGCTCCTCCGGCTCCCGCGTCACCGCCGGATCCCGTGGTTCTGCGACCCGCGGCGCCGCCATGCCCGGCGGCAGCCGCGCCCGCGGCACCCTGCGGGTGCTTTGGGCGATCCCCTCGATCGGTGTCATACAGGCCGAAGGCGCACCCGGGAGCGAGCCACCCGACGAGCCCGAGTACGAGGATGCGTCTTTTCGCAATTCGTTCCCGTTGCCGCAATCCCGCGCGCGCTTGCTGGTATTCGCGTACGCGGGGACGTCGCGGGTCGAGACGAAGCTCGCGGTGATTCACGCTTTGTGCCGCCGAGAGGAAGAGCGCATGGACTGGCCCGGGCGATGGGTGACGCTGTTCTGTCCTTGCCGCGGTCGCGGTTCTTGGTCAAGTTCCGCCGGCAGAGACCGCGGGTCGAGCCTTACTCCTTCGCGATCCAGGCGACCCAGACGATGGAGGACCTCTTGAACGAGGGTGTGATCAGAGTGCTGCGCAAGCCGTTCGCACTCAGCGTGCTGTGCGACACGCTCTGTGCCGTGCTGGCCTGAGCGTCATCTGACGGGGCGCGGGGGGGGGCGCGAAAGCGGGTGCGTTCACAAAGCAGCGAAGCCGGCCTCGCTGTCGAGGTCGGCTCCGCTCCAGTTTGCTGCGCGTTGGGGGACTAGTTCGAACACTCCCACATCACGTTGTAGCAGTGGGTGTCGGGCGGATTGCACCCCGAGCCGCCGTCGAAGAACCGCGTGCCGGGTGCGTCACAGGCCGTGGGGCCCTCGCAGAAGCCACACACGTTGCCGCAGGTGCCGCCCCACTGGCTGGCGCCAACGTAGCCGAGGGACTGGCAGACGACATCGATATTGTAGACGCCGGAGTTGTTCGACGACACCCAGGCGGTCGTTTCGTCAGCCGCACACACCACCCAGGGATCCCCCGACTCGACGCCCGAGAGTCCGGAGAAGCAAGCGTTGGGGATACCACCTCCACCCGGCGTGACCCCGCCGGCCCCGCCTTCGTTGCCGGTGGCGCCGCCAGCGCCACCAGCGCCCACGTCGATGGGACCGCCATCGAGACCGTTGCAGATCGCGCTGCTCGATGTCGTTTCCTCGGGTGAGAGCGTGCCATCCCCGTCCTCGTCGGGGCCGACGAAGAACACCGTACCGCCATTGGCACAGGTCTCCATCGGCGCCGTTTCGGTTCGGATCAGGTAGCTCGTGCCATCCTCGCCATCCTCGCCGTCGACCCCGTTGCAGACCACGTCGGTCGAGGTGACGCTATCCATCTGGCCGTCACCGTCGGTGTCGGGACCCGCCACCAGGACCACACCACCAGCGGGACAGTCGGGTGCGGGAGTCGTTGCCAGTACCCAGCCGGCGCCATCCACTCCGTCGAGCTGGACGGGCTGATAGTCCCGACCATCGCAGTACATCAGCTCCTCAGACGACTGAACGTAAAAGACGACACCCCGTCGCCAAACGCCGCACCGGGGCAGCTCCGACCGGTGCTGGAGCACGACCACACCCAAGGGGCCCTGCTCCTGGGGCTCGGAGGAAGACTGGGTCTCGCAACCCACCAGCCAACACAGGGTCGTCATTCCGATTGCGCCCAACACTCCAGCAACTCGTGACTTCATGGCTCCTCCGTTGACCGACATCACCCCAAGGGTACTGAGGCATATTATGATCAGAATTCACCAATGTCCATAACGAGACATCTAATTTTGAGCTGTGTGCTCATGTGTGTTGCAGGCTCACCACGAACGACTGAGTTTCCGATCAGTGCCGCAAGTTAGGGAATTGTCAGCAAAAATGGTCAGAGCGGCGCGACGATCCCAGTTCACCAGATCTTCTGAGAGTGCCTATCTGAGGTTTTGTGTGCTCATGTGTGTTTGGGACTCACCTATGCTCTCGATAAATCCCGACTTCTACTTGGGACTGAAGTGCCGCGAGGGAGCTGCGGCGGCACAAAAGTCGCGGTGCCGGCCGTCTTCGGCGCCGGGCCGACTGCGGAGCGCGCCGGTTCTCTCAGCGATTCCGACCCGACGCGCGACCGCTTCGATAAGTGCCTTCCACCGCGGAGCTCGGGATTTCAGCGGGGTGCGGGTCGCTCGCGCTTGGTGAGGTGCGCTCAGTCGGGCTCGATGTTCGGGTCGGCGCTCTCCGCGCGTTCCAGGGAAGCGCGTGCGGCGCCCAGTGACTCCCGTGCTTCGCGAACGGCGCGGCGTCGAGCATCATCCCGCGCTTGCTGCAGCGCGATCGTGGAGCCGGCTTCCGTGAGCTGCGTCTGCATCTCGGCGAGGGCACTGGTCGCGGCATCGAGCTGAGCGTTCATCTGTAGCAGAGCGTCCGCCGCGGCCTCGAGCTTGCTCTGGAGCTGAGCGCGTACGCCCATCGCTTCATCGAGTCGCCCGCGAAACTCCGCGGCGTTCCTCTCGGCGAGCTGGGTGACATGCTCCAGTCGTTCCTCGAGCGTGGTGGCCCGCGCCTCGGTGTCGGCCAGGCGCTGCTCCGCGGTGAGGATGACGGCGTCCCGTTCAGCGAGCACGACCCGCTGAGCAGCGGCGTCCTGCTGCGCCTGGCTCAAGAGCTGATCACGCTGGGCGATCGCGGCTTGCTGCGCCTCGCTGTGCGCTTGCGCCTCCATCAGCAGCTGTTCGCGGCGAGCCATCTCGGCCTCCTGGGCCTTGGCCTGCGCCTCGGCTCGAGCGGTGAGCCGAGCGCGCTCCTGGTCGAAGGCTTCGGCGTGGGCCTGGGCTTCGCCCAGGAGCCGAGCGCGCTCCTGGGCGAACGCTGCGGCCTGGGTCTCGGCGTCGGCGAGGAGTTGCGCCCGTTCTTGCGCGAACGCCGCGAACTGGGCCTGCTGGGCAGCAGTCAGCTGCTGCAGCTTTCCCTCGACCAGCTTCAGCTCCTCGTCGAGCTTCTCTGTCCGCCGCTTGAAGCTGTCGGCCTTCCGGTGCGCTTGCTCCTTGTCGGCGAGGGCGCTGTCGCGGGCACGCACGGTGTCACCGAGCGTGTCCGTCAGCTGCGCGATGCGCTCCGTGAGCGTCATCTGTCGCCGCTCGGCGTCGACGAGGGAGTCGCGGAGCCCGAGCATCTCGCGGTCCTTGCCCGAGAGTTCGTTGCGCAGCCCGAGCATCTCGCGGTCCTTCGCGTTCAGCGACTGGCGGAGCCCGAGCACCTCGCGCGCCGCGCTGGCGGCGCCGGGCCGCGAACCCCGCGCTGGCCCCCGCGGCACCACGGTGCCCGCGGCCTGCCCGACATCTGGCACCATCGAGCCGAACGCGGTTTCCCTCGTGGCGTTCTCCTCGACGACGCTCTCCGCGCTGTCGAACGGCGACTCGTACTCGGCGCTGACGCTCGCGGTGGGGCTGGCGTCGTCCGAGCGCGCGCTGTCGAACGGCGACTCGTACTCGGCGCTGACGCTCGCGGTGGGGCTCGCCTCACCGCTGTCGCTCGCGCTGGAGAGTGACTCGTAGGCGGGTTCCGGATCCGCACGTTGGGGTTCCACCGCGTTCGTTGCCGCGGTGGTGGTCGCTGGCTCATCGTCGCCGTCGAGGCTCGCGAACACCACGGGATTGCCGTCGGCGTCGAACACGATCGCGTTGCCCCGGGCGTCGAACACCGCCGGCTCCGAGTCCTCTGGCACCGGGTCTGGTTCCGCTGCCACCAGCGCGACCTCGGGTTGGCCGCCAGCGCCGGGGCGATCGGCTGGCGCCATGGCCTTGGCATCTGGCGCCGCTGGCGCCGGCTTCTCCTCCTTCGGTTCGGGGCGCGATACCTTGCCGGCAACGGCTGGCGCAGCGACCTCCGTCTGGGTTTCTGGTTGCCGCACGGGTTCGGGCCGTTGTGCGGTGCGGCGGTGGTGGGGTGGGCGCGCGATCGCTCCGGCACCTGCTCGTGCCGGGTCCGCTCGCGCGGTGCGGGGCTTGGCGGTGGTGGGGTCATCACCAGCGGAGGAGTGAGCTCCTGGGAGAGCAACGGTCCTCGGTCGGGGTGGGGGCTCGGGGCTCGTCTTGGCAGTTGGCAGCCAGGCGGTGGAGGTCTCCTCGGGAGTCGGCTGGGCGCTGGGCTTGGCAGGTGCTGGCGACGCAGCAACGCTCGTGGTTTCAGCGCGAGGCTCTTGCACCACCGTCTGGGAGATGCGCGCGGGAGACGTCGCCGTCGAGCGCCGGGGACGAGGGGGTGGTGGGCGTGGCACCGGGGGGGGACCGGAGGGGGGCAGACTCTCCGCCTCGAGGAAGACTTCCTCCTCCTCCTCGGTGGCCCGCCCCGGCTCTTCCGTCAGCGCATGCTCGTCCGCATCGGTCGAAGCGCGGGACGTGCCCTCGCCGAACAGGGCATCGAACGCATCATCGGCGAAGCTGTCGAGCTCGCTCCTGCGTTCTGGGCTTGGAGCCATTCCCTCATGGTGCATGGGGCTCGGGCAGGAGCCAAGGGTGCGGTACGAATATTGGGGGGGGGGGGCGGAAGAATTCGTATGCTCAAATGAGGAAGATCGGGGGTCCAGTATTGCTACAATCGGCTCGGGTCGAGACGGTTGCGCCCCCGAATGCGGCTCTCCGGACGCGGAATCGCCGCATCCGGAGCCAGCTGGGGATCGCCGAGCCGACACGAGGGGTTCTTCGAGCCCTCCATCGTGACGCGGCGCCGCGTCTCGAGCCTGGGAGGGCGTGATCGTGCGCTCGATCCCCCGAATCTAGTGTCCCGAGTCAGGAGTTCGTCTCATGGATTCCGCAGCCCCTCACCGAGTGAGGACTGCGAAATCCACGAGATTTCTGGGGCAGTCTACTCAAGACACCCGTTGCCCATCGGTGTGCCGAATCTCTGATTCGGTACACTAGAGGAGATCGGTCGCAGCGGCCGACTGCGGGGCAATAAGGATTTTCGCAACGATGGTGCAGCGGCCGGGGCATTCGGCTTCGTCCCCGAGATTGCACTCGTGGTACTCGTAGCGTCCCGCGGCGGTGGCACCCTGCTGCGCCACTGCCAGGCTCTCGTCGGCTCGCCAGGGCCCCTGGTACTGGTGCTGGCTGGCTCGCTTCAGTTCCACCGCGGAGCCGCTGCGCGCGCCCTCGAAGACGTGGTCCCCGAACGACAGGGTGACGCGACCGGCGTGCTCCGCCCAGATCGCCTCCGAGCCGAGGTGGTCGTTCCTGCCGAGATCGAGCGGCCCGCTGAAGAAGAAGCAGTTCTCGCTCCGACTCTGCACGGTCCAGGTGACGCGGACCGGTCCCGTGAGCTCAGGTGCGGGCTGCTGGACTGGCGCGTCCAGGTCCTCGCGGGACTCGGAGTCCAGCGCTTCGACGTCTTCCGGCTCGGCTGCGCGTATCCAGAACCAGGCCGCCAGACCTCCGGCAAGGACGACCAGCATCGCCCCTGCCGCCAGCACCAGTGCCACCCCCGCGATGAGCCAGGTGATCGTCCGCGACGCGGGACGCCGACCAGGCGCGGTCCCGACGGTCGGATCACTCAGCGGATGACCACACTGCGAGCAGGCGAGCGCGGGCTGGGATTGCAGCTGGCCACAGTTACGACAGCGCATCGCTTCGTATCAGGCGTCGGCGCTTCTGCGGCGTCAATGGGGAGCCCGCTCTCGAAGTCGTCTCACCACGATGAGATGACGACAATGTGCATGGGTAGCCATCGAGACCTCGAACCGATCGAGGTCCTGGGATCTCCGGGCTCGCCCCTGCTGCTGGCCGCCCGGAGACAGGTGTTTTCCGCGTCGGGCAAACTGATCGGCGTTCTAACTGCAGTAGCACCACGCCTCGACGTGGCTGCCCGGCAGGCCATTGAAGCAGCAGTCGTAGGCGCAGAACTCGGCCGCGCAGGCGCCCGCTCCGTCCGGGGTGGCGACGGTGGCGCCTCTCCCGTCGTCGAGGCAAGCGTAGGTGACGGTGGCGCTCGCCGCGCACGTGAGGTACTCGCGCCACTGGTTCACGCACAAGCGAGTGAGCTCGGTGGTGCAGTTGCGGCAGTTGCTACGGGCACAGTCGAGGCCTTGACCTTCCACGGCGTCGCAGTAGTCGGTGCATTCGGCGCTGGCCGGGGCGCCGCCGTTGGCCGCGCCAGCGGTGCTCGCCGCGGCGCCCTCGCCCCCGGCGCCGCTGGCGCCCGCCGCGCCGCCCCAGTGCCACCACCACCAGTCCCCGCCTTCGCCGCCGTCACCTCCGGCGCCGCCCCAGCCCGCGGCACCGCCCCAGCCCGCGTGGCCCGCCGCGCCGCTCCAGCCTGCGGCGCCGCCCCAGCCCGCGTAGCCCGCCGCGCCGCCCCAGCCGCCCTCGCCCCCTTCGCCGCCGTGGGTGCGGCCTCCGGTTCCTGGGTTCCCGGCGCTCTCCGTGGCGCCGGTTCCTGGATCCCGCCCCCCGGTCGTGGCCCCCGTGTTCCCGGAGCCGCCGGTGCCGTCGAGGCGGGGATCGGTCGAGAAGTCCTGGTAGCCGCAGCTGGCGGCCAGTATCAGGAGCGTCCCGGCGCCGGCCTGCGCCAGCGCCACGTACTGCTGCGTGGTGAGTCGGAGGCGACGCATCAGAACACCCCCCGGACGCCGGCGCTGCCCAGCCCGACGAACGCCGAAACGCTCGCTGCCTTTGGCTCCTTCTTCGGCGCCGTGATGAGCAGCACGGTTCCGGCGGCCACTCCGACCGCACCGATCACCACGCCCACCTTGGCCACCGATTTCAGCGTGTTGTACGAATCGATGTCGCTCTGGGTGGAGGTGGGGCACGCCTCGTCCTGACAGACGTCCTCCAGATCCCGCTGCTTGCCCTTCGCCGCGAAGTGGCTGACCGTCCCCGTCAACAGGCCTGCGCCGCCGATGCCCAGCGCGACATAGCCCCAGGTGCGCTGCGAGACGCCGCCCCGGTCTGGTTCGACCGCGGTGGTGGCGCCCGACCCGGGGTCGGGCGTCGTCTCTGGAGCGGCCTCGGTGCTCGCCCCCGCGGCCAGTCTCAGCACCACGCTTTCCCGGTCACCCTCCTTCAGCGTTACCGTCTCGGTCACCGCTTCGCTCCCGCGCGTTGCGGTGATGGACCGCGTCCCCGGATTGAGCGAAACCGGTACGCCGATCAGCGTGGTCGCCAGCACCTTGCCGTCGACGGCCACCTCGACCGCGCTCGCGTCGGCACCCTCCAGCGTGATCTGAACCGTTGGGATGCGCGACTGCAGCGCCTCGTGCTCGGTGGTGGCCTGCTGTCGGGCTTCTGCAAAGACCGAGGGATCGTCCTCGGCTGGCGTCGACCGGGCGACCTCCAGGAAGCGCTCGGAGGCCTCCACCAGCTTGCCATTTTGCGCCAGCGCCCGCGCGTACCACAGGCCGAGGGTGGGCACTTGCAGCACCCCGTAGGCCCGCTCCAGCCGATCCAGCGCTGACGCGTAGTCACCGCCCTCGTAGAGGTCGATGCCCTCGTTGCCGAGTTGTCGGGCGGCTCGCGTGGCCGTCTCGTCCGGTTGTTGCGCCATGGCGGTGCTGGCCACCAGCAGCGCCGCGGCTGCCCCCAACAGTATTCGTTTCACCGAAACCACCTTCGTCGTTGTCCCGGAGATCCGGGCCCCGCCGCAGGATACCCAAGTTCCCGATCCTGGAGAACCCACTCTGACTCTCCCCGCCGGACCCCGAACCCGACCTTCCAGCAAGTGGACGTTGCCAGGCCTTGGGAGGACGCCGCCGGCCGCTCTCCGGCCCGCGGGGTTGTCCGGTCTGCGCCGCGAAACGGCAGGAGTGGCCGCTCAGCTCGCGGACTTCAGCTCGTTGGTCATCGCGGTCACCACCTTCTTGGCGTCTCCGAAGACCATGTTCGTGTTGGGGGCCTCGAAGAGGGTGTTCTTGATCCCGGCGAACCCGGCGCCCAGGCTGCGCTTGACGACGAACACGGTGCGCGCCTCGTGCACCATCAGGATCGGCATGCCGTAGATTGGTGATTGCTTGTTGTCGAGGGCGTCGGGATTCACGACATCGTTGGCGCCCAGCACGATCGCCACGTCGGTGTCCTTGAACTCGGGGTTGATGTTCTCCATCTCCACCAGCTCCTCGTAGGGGACGTCGGCCTCCGCGAGCAGCACGTTCATGTGCCCCGGCATCCGCCCCGCGACCGGGTGGATCGCGTAGCGGACCCGGCATCCGCGTTGCTTGAGCAGGTCGGCGAGCTCGCGGACCGCGTGCTGGGCCTGCGCCACGGCCAGACCGTACCCTGGTGCGATGACCACTGACTCGGCGTCCTCGAGCAGCATCGCGGCCTCTTCCGGGCTGGCCGAGGTGACGTTGGTGTACTCACCGCCACCGGAGCTGGTCCCCGTCGAGTCATCGGCGCCGAATCCGCCAAATACGACGTTCACCAGGGAGCGATTCATGGCGTCGCACATCACCTTGGTCAGGATGAGCCCGGCAGCTCCCACGGCCGCCCCGCTGATGATGAGCAGGTGGTTGCCGAGGACGAAACCCGTCATCGCCGCCGCGACCCCGGAGTACGAGTTGAGCAGCGAGATGACGACCGGCATGTCGGCACCGCCGATCGGGATCACCAGCAACACCCCGAGCGCCAGGCTGGTGGTGACCAGCACCAGCATCAGGACTTCGACCTGGGTCGGGTCGGAGGTGGCGAAGCCGAGGTAGCCACCGATCGCCAGCGTGCCGACCAGCAGTCCCGCGTTGATGGCGTGGCGTCCGGGCAGCAGGGTCGGCTTGCCGCCGATGGTCCCGGTGAGCTTGAGGTAGGCGATCAGGCTGCCGCTCAGGGTGAGGGCGCCGACGAAGACGGAGAGGACGATGGTGATCGCCGGTGCCACGCCGAGGTGGTGGGCGATCGTGCCGTCATGCCGCTGCTGGAGGATGCTGAACCAGACGACGCTCATCGCCACCAGCGCCGAGGCGCCCCCGCCGGACCCGTTGAAGACGGCGACGAACTCTGGCATCTTCGTCATCGGTACCCGCGCGGCGGAGATGGCACCGACCAGGCTGCCCACGACGACGCCGATCAGGATCCACTGGGCGTCGATCACCTCGACCTGCGCCAGAGTCGCCACCACCGCGATCAGCATGGCGACCGCGGCGAGCTGGTTGCCGCGCCGGGCGGTGCGCACGCGACCGAGCTGTTTCAATCCCAGGATGAAGAGAACCGCCGCGACCAGGTAGGCGATCCGGACCACCGCTTCGAGGGTGCCAGCGTCCATCGTCTACTTCTTCCTCTTGCTGCCAAACATCGCGAGCATGCGGTCAGTGACCAGGAAGCCCCCGACGACGTTCACGGTGGCGAAGGCGACGGCGACGCAGGCGAGCAGGTTGGCCACCGTGGGCGAGGCGCCCTCGACGGCGAGGAGCGCTCCGACGATGGTGATGCCGCTGATTGCGTTGGCGCCGCTCATCAACGGGGTGTGCAACGTCGGTGGCACCTTGGTGATCACCTCCAAGCCCACGAACATCGCGAGCACGAAGACGTAGATGCCAAACAGCAGCTCGGAACTCATCACTTCTTCCCCTTCGGTGCTTCCGCTTCCGGGAGCTGTCCGCGCGGTAGCTCCAGGCGTTCCGCCGTCGGTCCGTGGAAGACCTGCCCCGCATGGGTCATGAGGGTCGGTCCCGTCACGTCGTCGGTGAGGTCAATCTGGAGCTGGCCCTCCCGGTCGAGACAGTTGTCGAGGAGGGCATAGACGTTGCGGGCGTAGAGCATGCTCGCGTCCGCGGGTAGCGTGGCCGGCAGGTTCGGGTGGCCGATGATGCGGATGCCGTGGCGCACGACCTCCTGACCCAGCTCCGTCAACGCACAGTTGCCCCCCTGCTCGATGGCCATGTCGACGATCACGCCGCCCGGCGCCATGGCCCGAACCATTTCCTCGGGGACGAGCAGGGGAGCAGGACGTCCGGGGACGAGGGCGGTCGTGATCACCACGTGGGCGCGCGCGACGTGCTGCTGGACGATGGCTCGTTGCTCCGCGAGGTACTCCGCGCTCATCTGCCTCGCGTAGCCCCCGGCGCCGGAGCCACTCTCGTCGCGCTGCGGCAAGGGGATGAACTTGCCGCCCAGGGACTCGATCTGCTCCTGCACTTCGGGACGGATGTCGCTCGCCTGGACGACGGCGCCGAGGCGCTTGGCCGTCGCGATCGCTTGCAGTCCCGCTACCCCAGCGCCCATGACCACCACGTGCGCGGGCTTGACGGTGCCCGCCGCGGTCATCAGCAGCGGGAAGTACTTGGGCAGGTGGTAGGCCGCCATGAGGACCGCCTTGTATCCGCCGATCGAGGCCTGGGAGCTCAGGGCGTCCATCTTCTGCGCGCGGGTGATGCGGGGGACGAGCTCCAGCGGCAGCGTCGTTACCTGCTGCTCGACCATCGCCCGCACGAAATCGTCGTTCTGGAACGGGTTCAGGAAGCCGATCACGACGGCGCCCGCTCGCAAGCGAGCCCCCTGGTCGGCGAGCGGTGGGCGAACGCAGAGCACGACGTCAGCGGTTGCGTAGTCGTCACCGATGGTCGCCCCGGCTGCTCGGTACTCGTCGTCGTTGATGAACGAGAGTTCCCCGGCTCCGGGCTCGACGACGACCTCGGCGCCGCGCTTGACGAGCTGCTTGACGGTCTCCTCGGTCGCCGCGACGCGCGTCTCGCCCGCGTGGGTCTCTTTCGCAATCAGAACTCTCATCGGCATTCCCGGGGGGGAGATAGGCCCAAAACGAGCGGTGACCAGTCCGCCATCCGTCATCATCGGGGTCAGAACGTTCCTCGGGGTCCGCCTGGGGGCGTTTTCGAAGCTGCGCCTGGACGGTTCACGGCGTCGCTGGTGGAGCGCAGGGGCGGCCGATGGGCCTGTGGTGCGAAGCGAGCGCCGGTTCCCAACGGGTGCGCCGAGTTGAGACGCGGCGACCCGCTGGACGGGGGCAAGGTTGGCGATACCGAAGGCATTGCCGCGACCAGAGGGCGCCGCTGGCGCCTCGTCTCTGTATCGCGGAGGGAGGCCGCGCCGCGCTTGCCTCCGCGGTGGCCCGGGGGTGACGCCACGTTCCGTGGTGAGGGGACTGGTCTGGGGGGCTGTCGGTGATCACGCTGGCGTGCAGCAGCACGACCGCCAAGCAGGACGAGAAGCGCGCCTGCGCCGCACACGACGCGCGGCATCGCACTCCCCGCAACCAACACGGACCCCGAACCGTACGACGCCAGCGATCCGACTCGCGATGGCCGCGGACCGCTCTACCTCGTGCTCGTTGACGCCTGCCTCGACACGAGCACGACCGGGGCGCCTCGGCGGTGACTCAGTCGCCCTTGGCGCCCGCCGTGCCTGCGGCGGACGGCGCGGGCGCACTCGCCACGACCCGCAGGTAGAACCCCGCGCAGGTATCGTTCTCGATGACGAGGTACTGATCGTCGACCGCGCGAAACCGCGCCGAGTTGCCCGACCCGATGGTGAACTCGGAGGGGTTGCGCTCCTCGAACGCGAGGTACGCCTCGTAGCGCGTGGGTTCGGTGCCCAGGTGGTGGGCGAGCTGGTAGCGGCGCCCGCCCGGGAAATGGAGCCAGGGGCCCTCGACCGGCGAGGAGCGGTACTCGCCATCGATCACGACACCGTCCGTGTAGAGCACGGTGCGGCCGCTCTCCTTGCCGCAGCCACAACCGGTGAGCCCGGCGAGGCCGACGGCCAGCGCGACCGAGCCTGCTGCGCTCCACATCCACCGGGCCGCGATCATGGGCGCGGTCTACCACAGCCGACCGGGCGCCAGAAGTTCGCTTTCCGCGGCACCGGATCCGGTCCCGAGGCATCCCCGCATCCCGCGACGATGGTGGCAGCGAGCGCCTGCCCTCGCCGAGTCCGGGGCCCTGCGGCATCCGTGGAGATGAGGGGGCAACCCGCGGAGAGCCGGGCGCGGTGCCAGCCCTGGTCCGCCGAAAAGCCCGGATCCCGTGCTGAGTGGGGATCCGATACGCGGTACGATCCCCGACAGCCTCATCCGCCCAGACCGAAGCTCGACCGCGGGGCAGACCCCTCGCGACCACGGCCGCATGGTGTCCCATGGCGGATCGCGCTATCCGTTCCCTCGTGATCGGCAAGGTCTGGTTGGTTGGAGCGGGTCCTGGCGACCCAGGATTGATCACCGTGCGCGGGCGTGAGGTGCTCGCGCAGGCGGACGCGGTGCTGCATGACTCGCTGAGCCACCCGGGGCTGCTCGCTGCCTGTCCTCACGCCGAGCAGCGCGATGTCGGCAAGCGGTACGGCAAGCCGAACCCGCCTCAAGAGTGGATCATCGACCAGCTCGTCGAGCTGGCTCGCGCGGGTCGGCGCGTGGTGCGACTCAAGGGGGGGGATCCGCTGGTCTTCGCGCGCGGTGCCGAGGAAGCCCTGGCTCTCCAGGCCGCGGGGATCCCCTTCGAGATCGTGCCGGGGATCTCGTCGCCGGTCGCGGCGAGTGCCTACGCGGGCTTCCCGCTCACCCATCGCGGACGCTCGTCCAGTGTCACCTTCATCACCGGTACGGATCGCGACGCCCAGGACTGGTCACCCGAGGCCTGGCACCGACTCGCCACCGCCACGGACACGATCTGCGTGCTGATGGGGATGCGCCGCATCGAGCTCATCACCCAGGCGCTGATCGATGGAGGCCGCGCGCCCGAGACCCCGGCGGCGGTGGTCCACTGGGGGGCACGGCCGGAACAGGTGGTCGTCGAAGGGTCGCTGGGCACCATCGCGGCACGGGTTCGCGAGGTGGGAGTGGCGAATCCCGCCATCATCTTCATCGGCGCCGTCACCTCGCTTCGGGAGAGCCTGCGCTGGTACGACAACCAGCCGCTGTTCGGTCAGCGCATCATCGTGCCCCGCCCCGAGCACCAGGCCGGCGAGACGGCGCTGGCGGTGCGGGCGCGGGCGGCGGAACCGCTGCTGCACCCGGTCGTCGAGGTGCACGACCCGCCGGAGCCCGAACGACTCGCTGCGGCGGTTCAGCGCCTCGGCGAGTACGACTGGGTCATCTTCACGAGCGCCAATGGTGTGGCGCGCTCGTTCGCCGAGCTGGAGCGCCAGGGCCGCGATGCGCGAGCCTTCGGTGCGGCCCGTGTCGCGGTCATCGGTCCCAAGACCCGGGCTGCCCTGGAACGCCACGGGATCCGCGCCGACCTGGTCGCCAAGGAGTTCGTGGCGGAGGCGCTGGTGCGTGATCTGCTGGCGGTAGGCACGCCCCGTCGCGCGCTCCTGCTGCGCGCGCTGGAAGCGCGCGAGGTGCTCCCCGCCAGTCTCCGCGAGGTGGGGTGCGAGGTCGATGTCGTTCCCGCCTACGAGACGCGACCGATCGCGAGTGAGGCCGCGCAGGCATTGCGAGAGTTGCTCCAGGCCCAGGGGGCTGACGCGGTGCTGCTGACCTCGGGCGCGATCGCGAACAGCTTTCTCGACGCGTTGGGGCCGGCGGCGGCGGAGTTGCTGGGCGGGGTCACCGTGGCCAGCATCGGGCCGGTGACCAGCGAGGCGATCCGGCAGCGCGGGGTGGTGGTCGACGTGGAGGCCAGCGTCTACACCGTGGATGGCCTGCTCGACGCGCTCGCGGCGCACCGCGCGTCGTAGAGCACTGATCCTGGCGCTTGACAGAGACGAGGCGCGGAGCGCCCGCCGGCGCGCTACTGGATGCGCTGCCGGAACCGGGGCAGACGTCGGCGCGGGCCGGTTCGGAATGGCTCGAGCTCGCGTGCCAGCATCAGGTTGGTCTGGTGCAACACCACGCTGAAGCGCTGCCGGGGCTCGAGATGGAACACGAATGCGACGTCCTCGAGTCCGTTCGAGTACACGTCAACGAAGCGCAGGACACTGCCGCGCAGGCTGTTCCACCGTCCCTCGGGATCGGTGATCACCGGGGTCCACTGCGAGGGGTCCAGCGACCCCGCCGCCAGGGGACCGGGCGCGATGACGATGCTCCCATCGTTCGGTCCGGTGCCAATGACCAGCACTCCCAGATCCGTGTGAAGCTCGGTGATCCCGTGCCCGTGCTCGTCGTTGACGCGGTTGAGCAGGAACACGTGGCGGCGCAGCGCTTTCACCGTTCCGCCCAGCACCGACCTCACCAAGTCCGTCCCCTCGTGGTGGTTTCGTCTTCTGGCCAGCATCGCCTTCTTCGTCCAAGTGAACCTGGCCCAGATCGTGTTTCGGAGAGATTGCAGTTGGGGCACGTGAAAGGCACTCATTTGCGGCCTCGCCGACCCGTCTTCTGGCCTCTGGTTCGCGCTGTCGAGCGACCAGCATCGGCGAAGCTGCGCAGTTCTTGCTGTGCTCCGCCCGCGCGCTCCATCGCGCCATCGTTTGCGGTGGTGCGAAACATCCGGGCGCGCGGCGACAATCGGTGCCAGAGCGCTAGCGCTGCTCGGCGGCAGGGGCAGGCTGCTGGCGCCCGAACGACTCGCGGGTCGATCTCAATCCGAGCGGGTTCGCGGGTTCCGCGCGGAACACCAGCCGGCAGTGGGTCGCCAGTCAGCAGCGGGTGTCGCCGGGCCGGCTGGGGAGTGGCGCGCCACGACGCGCCCCAAAATGCCGCGCTCGCGGCCGGTTGGGCCCACGTTCGAGATGTCCGGCCGTTGTGGGGGGCTGGCGGAAGGCGTTGCGCCCGTCGCGCGACCGGGCAAAGCTGTGTGGAGCGAGGAGGAGCAGTCGTGACTGCCGTGGACCATTTCAAGGAAGAGCACCGGCTCATTACCCGGGTCGTCAACGCTTTCGCGCGGTACGTCGACGCCGTCGAGGCCGACGGCGAGGTGACGCGGCACGATCTGACGCGTTTCGTCGGGTTCTTTCGGGAGTTTGGCGATCTGGGGCACCACGAGAAAGAGGAAGGCATCCTGATTCCGGCGATGGTGCGGAACGGCTGCTCCTGGGACGACGGTCCGGTCGAAGACGTACGCAAGGAGCATCACCACGAGCGCTATCTGATGCGGTCGTTGCGTCACGCGGCTCTTCAGAGAGACCCCTGGTCCAGCGACGCCCGCCGTCGTGTCGTCGACACGGCGCGCATGTACATCCAGTTCATGCGGAATCACGTCCGGCTGGAGGAGGAGCAGCTGTTTCCCAGCGCGCGGCAGTGCTTGCCCGCGGATGTGGGGGAAGAGCTCGTGCGTCGGCTCCAGCGCTTCGACCAGGAGTGGAACGAGTCTGGCGAGCTGACCTGGTTGCGTCAGCTGGCAGAAGAGCTCGTGGCGCGCTATCCCGCGTCCTCGTGAGCGGGTCCCGCCGGCGAGATCAGAGTTTCACTTAGTTTCCGGGAGCGGCGCCGCGAGCAGGACTGGATCGAGCGCGACGTGCGGCTGCAGGCCCTCCCGCGGCGAGTAGGTGAAGCTCGCCGTCACGGCGCCCAGGGGGAGTACGCCGCGCTTCACTACCTGTGCGCTTTCGGGACCGACCAGCTGGATCACCTCCTGCTGAGATCCGGGTCGCTGGCGCGCGAGGTAGGTTCGATTGCAGCCGATGCGTTCGCACTTGGCGAGCGCGAGCTGGTAGTCGAGCTCGCGGAGCCAGAGCGCGTGCGCGAGGATCACGCCGACGGAGACCTGTCCTGTCAGCTCGTTCGCGTACTGGCGGAGCTTCTCCGCGTACTCGGCCTGCTCGTCGCCGCGGCTCTCGAGGCCGCGCAGGTAGATGAGATACGCCCGAGCGACGGCGGCGAGGTCGATCTCGGCGGTGGTGCCCGGCGCGATCTCGTCGTCATTGACGGCTGCCAGCAGCTGGATCGCGCGACCGAGCTGCTCCTGCCGGTGGTGCACGCCCGCCTGGTCGATGACGACGCGGAGGGCCAGCGCGCGCGGTAGCGCCGGATCCTCGGCGAGCCGCTCGGCCACCTGGAGCAGGTTGCCATAGTCCTTCGGGGTCCCCCCGAGGATGGCGTCGGCCTCGGCCATGGTCAGCACCAGCTGCGCGCGGTCGAGTGACGGGTCTTCGGTGGCGAGCAGCTGCATCAAGGTCTGGCGAGCGCGCTCGGCGACCTCCTGGCGGCCATGGGTCACGGCGTTCCACACGTCGAGGGACCAGCGCGCCTCGCGGTGGCGAGCGTCGAGCTCGTCCGGGAGCGCGGAGAGGAGCTCGGTGGCGTCCCGGTCCTGCGCCAGGATCGCCGCGACGCCCAGGACCCCGGCCTGGGTGTGCGGCTCCTGGGGCAAGCGCTGGACCAGGTCTTTCGCCTCGTCGACCAGCTGCTGCTGCCGGGCGGCGGCCAGCTGGACGCGCGTTCCGGGCTCTCGCGACCCGGCGGCCTCCATGCCGGCGGCGAGCAGATCGACGAACAGTACCAGTCCGGCGAAGCGTTGCCGTTCACCGACGGTCTCCTGGATCGCGCCGCGCAGCCGGGCGATGCGGTCTCGGGACTGCTCCATCAGCTGCTCGGGATCGGCGTCGACCTGTCCCATCGTCGAGTACAGCCACGGCATCACGTGGCGCAGGCCGAGATAGGCCTCGATGCTTCGGTCGTCGCGGCCCTGGCGGGACTGCCACGCGCGGTCCAGCAGGGGGAGCGATCGTTTTACGACCTCGTTCTCCCGCCAGGCGGCGGCGCAGGCGATCAGGTGCGGGTTGGTGGGTGGCAGACCGGGGCAGGCGGTGGCGCCGAGGTCCGCCAGCATCAGCGTCGTGGCCAGGGCCAGGTGCTCGCTCGCCCGTCCGCGATGGGGCTCGAGGAGTCGGCGGGCGGGGTCGGGGCGGTCCAGGTCGAGCCAGGCTCGCGCGCGTTCGACCGCGCTGGCCAGGGTCGCGACCTGGTTGTCGGCGGCGGCGACGCGGGCGCGCTCGACGAACCGCTCGGTGGTCTCGAGCTCCCGGGCGAGGGCTGGCGCGGCGGGTTTCTCGGGAGTCTGCTGCTGGTGCACTCGGTCGATGAGGAACTGCGCGCCGGTGACGTCCAGATCGGCGGCGAGGGCGCGGGCCACGGCCAGCTGCCGGGTGGGGGTGGGATCGGCATCGGCAGCGGTCTGCCGCGCGAGCAGCTGCAGATCGTAGCGAGCGAGCACTCCGGCGATCCGGTCGATCCGGTCGCACAGCTCGGGGGTCGCCCCGCTCGGGGTGGCCACGTCGAGTCGGCGGTCGAACAGCCAGCGCTCCGCGGCGGCGCGGGTCAACCGGGTGATCGGCTCGGCCAGCCCTTGCAGATCGCGGTTGCCAGTGGCGAGACTGGTCTCGATCAGCTCGGTCGCGGCGGCTCCGGCGGCCAGCTGGTAGAACGCCTCCGGGTCCTGGCCTCCGACCAGCAGATGGAGGATGGGCCGCTGTCGGGCCCACCCCGCGGTGCCCAGCTCGCGTTGCTCCTTGGGGTCCACTCGGGTGAGCCAGTCGTTCAGCGCGGTGCGCGTCTCGGTGGGGAGTGCCGCGACCACGTCGGGCGATTCCAGCTTGCCGAGCTCTGCCAGGAGCAGCTGTCGGGCCGAGCGCGGCTTCGGTCGGGCCTCGGTCGTCGCGGAGGCGGGTGGCGCTGCCGCCGGGGGGGCGGTCGCGCCACCGCACCCCATGAGCAGCGCCGCGACCAGCATACCGTTGCAGATTTTCGCTCCTCCGCGCATGCCCGCAGCCTACTCCACCCGCGCCGTTGGCAAAGGTTTTGGGCCCGAGAACTCGTTCCCGATGTGGCGAGGTGCCGGGTGACCCCGACCCCCGGCTCCCCATCCGGCGCCGAGGGTCCGAGGGGCTTGAGGAACGCTTCGGCATGGACCATCTTCGCCCCCGGCCATGAGCACGAACCTCACCGAGCTGACGATCCGCTGTTCTGCCGCGCTCGCCGACCTGCTGGTGGCTGTGCTGTTCGAAGCGGGGGCGCCCGGGGTGGAGGAGCGGCCTCGCAACCCGGAGTCGGAGGCGAGTGCCGCCGACGACCTGGTGGACGTCGTCGTCTACGCGAGCGACGAGGAGCAGCTGGATCGCTTCGAGGCTGCGGTCCGCGCCGCGCTGACCGAGCAGCCTGGCGGGGTCGCCGCCGCGGTCGCCTTCGAGCGCTGCGCCGTCACGAGCGACTGGGAGCACGAGTGGTTGCGGCACCTGCGCCCGGTTCCCATCGGAGACGACCTAGTGGTGCAACCCCTGGGTGACGAGTCGCCGTTGCCTCGAGGGCGACAGCCGCTGGTGCTGCGCCCGAGCTGGGCCTTTGGAGACGGCAGTCACCCCACCACCCAGCTCGCTGGTGACAGCGTCGAGCGCTACTGCCGCGAGCACCCGGGGGTCCGGGTGCTCGACGTGGGGACGGGCTCCGGGGTGCTGGCGCTCGTGGCCCTGGCCTCGGGTGCGGAACGCGCGCAGCTCATCGACACGGCGCCGGAAGCCGTGGCGGCCGCGCGCGACAACGCCGAGCTGAACGGTCTGCTCGATCGTTGCGCGGTCTCGGATCAGCCGCTGGCCCAGGTGACGGGGCGCTTCGATCTGGTGGTGTGCAACATCAACGAGTCGACCCTGCTCACCCTGGCCGACGACCTGGCGCGCGTCACGGAGCCGGAGGGACAGCTCACCATCACCGGCCTCATTGCGGGGGAGACGAGCGCGGTCGAGGCGGCGCTCGGCCGCTGTGGGTGGACGGTGGTCGAGCGCACCGAGCTCAAGGAGTGGGTGCTCCTCGAGCTGCAACACGGCCCAGACGAGGGCGCACGGCAGCGATAGCGCGGCTGCGGTAAAAACCATGGCGGGCAAGAAGACGCTGAAGCACGGGCGCCCCCGACGCGCCAAACGGCAGCGGCAGAGCCCGTCGCCGGCAGCGTCATCCCCCGCGCCCGAGGCACCTGGAGAGGGTTCGCAGCGGGACTCCGAGCCCGCGCCCGCGTCGCCCTTGCCCCGGCAAGCGGATCTCGAAGCGGAAGCGCGCGCCGACCTCGCGGAGACGGTCGGAGACGATCCCACGTCGTCGTTGCCCGCCCCCCCCCTGCCCGAGGACGTCGACGACGAGCCAGTCGGGAACCCGATTCGCTGGCCCAGCATCGCCATCGCGCTGGCAGGGATGCTCGTCGCGTTTCTGATGATGGCCAAGAACGCCCACTGGGCGGTGGGTGCGCCGGTTGGGCTGGGCGCGCTGCTGGTCGCCACGTGGGGCCTGCTGGACACGCTGGGCACCTTCGACGACGGTGACGACGCGGTGGTGACGACGGCGCCCCGGGGGGCGTTCTGGCCGCGGGCCGTGGAGCTGGTGGCGGCGATGGTGAGCCTCGTCGTGTCGCTGCGACTGGCAGTCGCCGGGGTGCTGCCGAGCCCCGTGGTGGCGGCCGCCTTGCTGGTGACTGGGTCGTTCCTCTGGCTGGTGGTCGCCACGTACCGGACCGGCGAGGCGCTGGGCGTCGGGGCAGGGAAGACCCCGCTGGTGCGGCGCGCTGGGTTCTGGGTGGTGGCGGGGGTGACGGTGATTCACCTGCCCCTGCTCGGGAGCTGCTCCCTGATCGACCCCTGGGAGACGCACTACGGCGAGGTCGCGCGGGAGATGCTCGCGCGCCAGGACTGGCTGACCCTGTGGTGGGCGCAGGAGAAGCTCTTCTTCTCCAAGCCGATCCTGGACTTCTGGATCCAGGGCATCAGCTTCCTGTTCTGTGATCTGCCGTTCGCCCCGGACCGGATGCTGGCCGGGATCGCCGACGGCTACTTGCCGCAGCCGGAATGGGCAGCGCGGATGCCCATCTTCCTCATGGCGCTGACGGCCACGTACATCCTCTACCGCGGAGTGGCGCGGGTGTACGGGCGGCTGACGGGGCTGCTGTCCGCGCTCGTGCTGACGAGCATGCCGTACTGGTACTTCATCGGACGGCAGTCGATGACCGATCTGCCCTACGTGGCGCCCCTCACGGCAGCCCTGGGGCTCCTGCTGATCGGCTTCCACGCGGATCCGCAGGAGCAGGTGAAGACCTACGAGCTTGCCCTCGGTTCCCGGCGCCTGCGGTTCAGCGCCTATCACCTGCTGTTCGGAGCCATCGTCCTGACCACGCTCCCCCAGGTGCTCTACCTGCTGTCGCGCAACGTGACCTGGCACGTGGTGGGACCGGCGGCGTACACGATCAGCGTGCACGCCGACTTCTTCCAGGTTGGCTCCGGGATGGGCAACTGCGGGCTCCCTGGCAACGATCCCTGCGCGTCCCACTGGCCATTCAATCGCGCGTTCCAGCCGGCGCTGGGGGCGCTGGTGTGGGGGGTGTGCGCGGGCGTGCTGCTGGTGGTCAAGCGCGGGGAGCGCCGGGTCCAGCGCCTGGCGTTCATCGGGGCCTGGTATGCGATCGCGCTCAGCGCGCTGGCCAAGGGTGCACCCGGTCTGGTGATCCCGCTGTTCGTCGTGGCAGCCTACGTGGTGGCCACGGGTCGCTATCGCGATCTGTTGCGCATGGAGCTCGGGGCGCTGTTCCTGCTGTTCGCCTGCGTGACGCTGCCCTGGTACGTGCAGAGCTACATGCGGCACGGGATGCCGTTCCTGAACCGCCTGCTCTTTCACGACATGTACAAGCGCGCGTTCGTGCACGTGCACGACACGAACGCGGGCGTCGACGTCAGCTTCCGCTACTACATCTGGCAGCTCGGCTACGGACTCTTCCCCTGGACGGGGCTCAGTGTGGCAGGCTTTGCCTGGTGGCTGCGTCGTGACGACCCGCGGGGCGATGCCCGCGCCCAGGCCAACATCCTGCTCGGCATCTGGTTCATCGCCAGCTTCTCGCTCTTCACGCTGTCGCTGACCAAGTTCCACCACTACGTCTTCCCCGCCGTGCCGCCACTGGCGGTTCTGACGGCGGTCGTGCTCGCGAGCGCGATCGACCCGTCGCGGCTCCCGCGCGGCAGGCCACTCGTGGGCTACGTGGCCCTGAGCCTGGCCGCGGTCGTGCTCGTCGTCTGGGGGTTGACCACGGTGTTCGGTGGTCACCTGCTCGGCGTGCCCGGTGCGCCGCCGTCCGGCTGGGGGTTTTTGGCGATCCTGGGGGGCGCGCTCGTCGGGGCCGCCGCGGTGATCCTCGCGCGCCGCTGGCGCGGGGCCGCGCCTCACGATGAGGCGCAGCCGGATCCGGTGATGCTCGCGGGTCTGGTCCTGCTGGGGACCGTGGTCACCTTGCTCGCGGGGCGGGACCTGCTGACTTCTCTTCCGGGGGATGTCGAGGGCCAGGCTCGACTCTTCCACCTCTTCATCTACAACTACGACCGTCCCTGGCCAGCGTCGCAGCAGTTCGGCGCCGCGCTGGGGGCCTTCGTGCTGCTCGCCGTCCTGCTCGGGCTGGCGCTCGCCTTCCAGCGCTGGCGCACTCACGCGGCGGTGCTCGTCGCCTGCCTGGGGATCGCGTGGAGCGCGTGGGGGGTGAACGCCTACTTCACTCTCGGGGCGCGCCACTGGGGGCAGCGCGAGACGATCGCCGAGTACTACCGCCAGCGCGCGGGCCCGGAGGAACCCCTCGTGGCCTACCAGCTGAACTGGAAGGGGGAGAACTTCTACACGGGGAACCGACTGCCCGCCTTCGTCTCGGACCCGAAGGGGTTCAAGGAGTGGGTCGCCGAGCAGCGGACCCGGCACACGAAGGTGGTGTTTTTCACCACCGAGCACAAGCGCATGGAAGGCCTGGAGCGGGCGCTCGGCAAGGTGCAAAAGTTCGAGGTGGTGACCTCGCAGGAGCTTTGCAACCAGTTCGCCCTCGCGCGCGTGGTGTTCTGAGGCGCGGCGGAGCGCCCGGCTCGGAGCGTGCCACGGAGGGGTGATGTGCCCGTCCGGGCAGATCTTCGCAGCTTGGCAGCGGCCGCGGATCAGTCGGGCCAGATTTGTTGTGCTCGGATCAGCGGCTCGCGCAGCTCGAATCCCCCGGATTCATCCTGGTCGATCCGCAGCTGGAACCCGAAGACCTCCCCGGCGGAATTCGTTGTCAGCAGCACCAGCTCCTTCACCTCGTACCCCAGGAACACGGCCCCCTGGTTCAGGCCCCGCTGGGCGGCGCGGATGTCTTCTTCCGGAGTGGAGACCTCCCGCATGAGTTCCTCGACCATCTCCTCGGGGAGCAGCCGGGTCATCTCGTCGGGTTGCAGACGGTACTGTTCCGTGCGGCCCTCGCGGGTCGCCGTGATCAGCTCCTCGGCGACCTGCTCGATGGGTGCCAGCCAGCTGGGCAGGCGCTTCAACAGTCTTTCGCGTTCCGCCCGGTACTCGAGCGTCACAACGCGCATGCCAAAGGGGAAGAGCGCGAGGTCGAGCCGCACGCCGTTGTTGTCGAACGCAGGCTGTCCGGGTCCCTCCTCGAAGTAGAGCGCGATGCGCGCACCGAAGATCACGGGAGTCTGTGGCTGGCCCCGAGTGTTCGGGGGGCGATCGTCGTCGAGCAGGGTGGAGAACGACCGCTCTCGCCAGGGGCCCGGCGGGAGGCGCTGGTCGAGCTCGATCGCGTTGACCAGGTCCACGATCCGGTTGGCGAGCGGTGTCAGCGCGCTCGGGGCGAAGGGGCTCTCCATCGCCGAGGGGTCGGTGCCCGCCGCGGCAGCGTCGGTGTCCGACTCGGATTCCGCCGGAGTGGCGGCGGGCTCGATGGGGGCCAGGTCGAGTTGCTGCAGGGGAGATGCCGCCCGCGGTCCGCCGCAGCAGGCAGCGAGCAACGCCAGCGAGGTGGCGGTCATCCAGGGCCAGGTCCGGGCCCTGGCTCGCGCTGCGCTCGTCATCTTGCAATTCCCTCCTCGGGCGCCGCGCTCACCACGCGGCGCCCCGGCGACGCTTCGACCATAGCAGAGGCCTCCGGAGGTGGGGACCACCGTGCTCAGGTTGGGGAGAACATGATCGGATAGACGACGGTGACGATACCGTCCTGGGGTCGCGGGAAGCTGAGGCCGTAGTAGGCGCGCACCACGCACTCCACGACGCCGCTGTCGCTCAGATCCGAGCCGCCGTTTGCAGCGTTCGAGACCGCCCCATCGCGACCGATGACGAAGCGAACCGCCACCCGCCCCTCGAGGTTCGGGTTGCGCGCCAGACCTTGCTCGTAGCACATCCGGAAGCGACCGTAGTTCTGCCGCACGATGCGCTGGATCACCTCCGGTGGCAGCCGTCCGCTGACGGTGCTGGTGCCCATGCGCACCGAGATCTCGCGTGGTCGGTGTGCGCCGCCCAGACGTCCGTGCCCGTTGCCGAAGCCTTGACCCAGACCGTTGCCGGCGCCCGACCCGAGTCCGCCGATGTTGCCCAGGCCGATGCCGGTGCCAAGACCACCGCCGCCCTCGCCGATCCCGCTGAGGCCCAGCCCCCCCGCGCCAAAGGCCTCGCCGATGTCCGCGCCCCACAGGTTGCCGCGCGCGCTCAGCTCGTCCCTGCCCAGCGAATCATCGCGGCCCCAGGGAGCGGTGGGGGCGTTCGGATCGCCGCTGGGACCCGTGTTGAGCAGCCCGATCATGCCGAACTCGGCCGCCTCGCGCAGCGCCTCGGCGCGCGCCAGGTGCGGGTCGGGGTTGTCGCTCGGTCCCTGGACGCCGTAGCGCTGGTTCTGCGCGTGCGAGTTGGCGTTGCCCATCGTTCCCTCGTCGCCGGCGGCGCGTTCCCCCCGTCCGCCCTCGCGGTCGTCGGCGTGGTCGTCGGGTGGTGTCTCCGTGTCGGTGGCCGCCTGCTCGGGCTCCGCCGCCCTGGCGAGGTACTGCTGGATGAGCCGGATCTGGTCCTTGCTGATCCCGTCGTCCTCGATCCCGTTCATCGAAGGCATGATGAAGGCCAGCGAGGCGATGAACGCGCCGTGCACCAGCGCTGACAGGCCGAAGTAGCTCGCGACGGCCCAGTCCCGACCGGCGCCGAAGCTGAGCGGCGTGGGACGCCCGGCGTTGACGGTGGCGATCTGGAAGACCAGCTCACCGATGACGAGCCGCGCCTTGGCGCCTGCCGGCAGCGGCAGTTCGTGGCCGCCGGGGCACCGTGCGGAGGGCTGTGCGCGGTCTCGCGCCTGGGAGACGGTCAGCGGATCCTGACCCGGGATCTCGACGGTGCCCGTCGCCGTCGGCGGGATGACCAGGGACAGCGCGCTCGCGTCGCCGAGCACCAGCGGTACCCGTGTCGCGCCGAGCTTCTCGGCGGGGATCAGGAAGTCGGCGGGTCGCTTCTGGTCTGACTCCTCCCCGACGAAGTAGTCGCGCGGCGGGGTGAGGTGGGAGACGTGCAGCACGTTGGTGCCCCAGAGGATCATGACCTCGACCGAAGCCACGCCGGCCAGCTCCACCTCGGCGGGGTTCACGTCGGGGCCGGACTGGATCAGGGTGTAGGTGTAGGTACCCGGCTCCGCATCGTCGGGAACCTCGAGGGCACGGGCGCGCGCCGCGGCCGGGGACAGGGCCGCACCGGCGGCGAAGGGGTTGCTCGCCGTCGCGCCAGCGAAGGGGTTCTGGGGGGTCGTGTTGGTGGATGAAGCGGAGAATAGAGGTGGTGTCATGGTGTTCCTCGCCTGACGTGGGTCGGGACGGATCCAGCCGCTGGACCGGCGCGTCCCGCGCCGAAACCGGGTCGTGACGCGTGGTGGACCGGATGCTGTGGCTCGAGGGCGCCCGGTCCCCGGCGGCGCTGCCGCCATCGTCACGGGGGAATGGACAGTGCCTCCCCGTGGATGTTCCCGTTCGCCGGCGAGATCCTGGCGTCGCGGCGCGGGCGCCCCGGTTCGCCCCGTCGCGGGGGCGGTTCCAGCGTCGCCGCCCCCTCAGAACTCGCGGCAGTCGCCGACGGACTCGTAGCGACCGAAATCGTGGGGGCGCGCCTGCTTGATAATCAGCTCTCTGCTGCTGCGGAGGAACTTGAACTCGCTCTCCATCGCGAAGTACGGGTTCGCGCCGTCGGGGTCGAGGAGCGGCTGGAAGTGGGAGTCGATGGACCACAGAGCGCAGGCGACCGCGGTCACGTCGTCCCCGTCGAGCACGACCGTTCCGGGCGCGACCAGGCTGCTGTGGCTCTGGTACGTGATCGGGGGCGACCGCGGTGGCCACCGGTAGATCAGCTGCTCGGTCGCCACTCCCGGCGCTGGGTTGGTGACGCTCGCCTCACCGATCTGCGCGTTGACGTAGTAGATGTCCGAGCGCGCCGGGTCGAGGACATTGCGGCTGACGGCGACACCGTTGGCCGTCTCCGAGAGGAACGCCGGGTGGATGAGCACGCCCATCGCCACGTCGAAGTGCGAGATGCGGGCGAGCTCGCGCTCGTCGTAGGCCCGCGCGTTGAAGAGGCTCGACCACACGAGGCGCAGCCCGTCTTCCAGCGAGCGCTCCGGGTTGTCGAGCTCGACGCTGGTGGACGTGTACAGCCCCGCGCCGTTGAACCCGGCCAGGTCCTCGGCGTTGCTGCTGCTGCGGAAGCGCACGCGACGGGTGCGGAAGCGCTCGCGGATCGCCGCCTCGAGCTCGGCCACGAGCGAGGGGGAGACGGGATGCCCCGTGATCCGATCGCGCACGGCGGCGAGCCCCTCGCTGCGCACCACGGGATCGGTGCGGAACGCGACGTCGTCACGGAGCGACTCGAGCAGCGCCTGCGCGCCGCTCGCCTGGAAGTGCTCGATGAAGTGCACGACGGGCACCGCGAGCGGGGTCGCGGGCAGGTGCCAGCTCGCGGCGGTCATGCAGCTCGAGGGCACGGCTCCAGAGACGAGGCGCAGCTCGGCGAGCTGCGCCGCCTTGACGCCGACGATGGGAAGGAAGGACAGATCCGCCTGGGTCAGGTCGACGACCGCCCGGTGGCTGAGGTCGAGCGGTGGGGAGCGCACCTCGCCGCTCGGCCGTCGCGACTCCCAGAAGGCCTCGGCCTCGGCCGGGTCCGCCGCTTCCACGGTGAAGCCATCGGCGCGCACCTCGAGGCGGACCAGGGTGTCCAGAAACGGTTCGATCCGGTCGTCGGCGCGGGCGTCGAGCAGCGCCATGTTGGGGGTATCGCGACTCCGGCTCAGCACGTTGACGTGGGCGAGCGGGGTCTGGAACGCCTCGGTGATCAATCCCCCGACGAGGGCGATGTCGTTGGGCACGTCCTCCGTCACCACGATCACGTCGGGCCCCAGGCGTGCCTGGGGAAGCTCGCTGGTGGGCACGTAGCGGAGCGTGCCGTAGCCCACGCTGGTGGTGAGAGGCTGGAAGTTGACGCCGACGAAGGGCGCGTTCATGTCGACGATCGGTAGCCGGCCGTCGACGGTGAGCGCCTTCTCGGATTGGTTCGTGTCCTGGGGTCGCAGCGCCCACCGGCTGGGGGACATCACGTGTCTCATGGCCGCGTAGAAGCCGCGCCGCATGTCGGCTCCGGTGATCCAGTCGCCCAGCGCGTACTCGACCGTGTAGAGATCCGAGCCGCCATGGTGGACCAGCGTGCCGAGCAGGTAGCGGCGCCCCTCGGTCTGGAAGTACTCCGTCCGGCTGAACGCGTACCAGCCGGCGTTGAACTCCGTCGCCTGCTCGGGGATGCACCGATCGAGGGGGGGGTCGCCGTCGATGACCTCGCGGACGAAGGTGTAGTGGAGCGCCCAGGAGCGGGAGCTGAGCAGGTGCACGGCGCCACCCTGCTGCATGTCGTAGACGAACTTGACCGGGGCCATGTCGAGGCCGGTGCCGCCCTCGGCCAGCGCCGCGAAGTCCCCGGGCGTGTACAGGTGGCGGACCCGGTTGCCGACCCGGCGCGAGGGCAGCGGATCGCAGTCGTCGTTGCGAGCGCCCGGGGTATTGCTCCGGCAGAACACCGGGTGCGACTTGCGGTGCGGGTAGCGCGCCAGCACGCTGTCCTCCGGCCAGCGCACGAAGTCCCAGCGGTCCAGGACCTCGTCAGCGCTGTCGAAGAGGGTGAGGACTCCTTCGAAGCGCTGGTGAACGAGCGTGTCGCGAACCAGCGCGGCACGGACGGGGACGCTGACGTACTCCCCGGCGGCGAGGGTGGCGTCGGGCAGCGGGATCTCCACGCCGTCGCTGGCCGCGGGGAACTCCTCTCCCGGGGCGGTCTCCGCCAGGGTCAGGCGCAAGTCATCGAGGGCGATGTCCTGGTCCGACAGGTTGACGAGCTCGACGAACGCGGCGGGCCGGAGCGCGGCTTCACTGAGGGCGACGGGGCCCCGTGGGGCGCCGTAGTCGTCGGCGAGATCGTAGGGGAGAAACGTGAACTCCGGATCCAGGTCGGGCGGGGCGGGGGGCTCGCAGTGCCGGGTGTTGAGGCGGCCCGGGCTCGCGTAGCGACACTTCGCGAAGTCCCCGCGGCCGTCGGGGAAGCGCGCGAAGGCCTCGTTGGGCGCGAGGGCGGGCACGGTCAGCGTCGCCGCCTCCGGCTCGTCGCGGTGTTCGAGCGCCAGCCGCTCGCCGTCCCGGCTGAGCTTGAACGGCAAGTGCAGGGGACCCTGCGAGGGGTCGTCGTCCGCCCACAGCACGATCGTCTCGTCCGGGGCCACCGTGCGCTCCGGGAGCGAGACGCGCTCACCACTGCCGTCGACGAGCGCGTACTCGCTCAGCTCGAGGGGCGCGTCGCTCGCGTTGACGAGCTCGATCCAGTCGTCGGTCTCCCCCACTTCATCGACCGACGTGCCGTCATTGCTCGAGACGAGCTCGTTGATCGCGAGGTCGAACTCCACGGGTGGCCTGCCGCCGCTGCCCGTCACGGACCCGGGAATGTCGACGCCGCAGCCCCCACCGAGCAGCACCAGGGTGAGGGTGACGGTGAGGGGCGCGCGGCGGGTCCCTTGTGCCATGCTGTGCCAATCCAGGGTCATCGGGGATCCTGGCTGACCAAAGCAAGCATCGTGCCGCTGGACGCGTCAGGGGCCGGTGCCCTCCGGGTGCGAGTATAACCCGAGACCCAGCGAGATCAGCTCTGCCACGGGACGACAATCGGATCCGGCGACGGATCCGACCCGGTTCTTCGCCACCGATCCACATCCGCCGCCGCACGCGAGCTGCAGCGAGCAGTCCTGGCAGTCGGGGATGCTGAGCACATCGCGATCCTCCCAGACTTCGATCGCGTCCTCGCGCCGCTGCACCTCGGGATAGAACGTGCCCAGGCTCTCCCCGGGTTTGCCGACGGTCGCCGTGCAGCCGAAGATGTGCCCGCTCCCGTCGAAGGCCCACTCGGTCTTGGTGGCGGGGCAGGCGTCGAAGAGCGGGCTGGGCAAGCTGGCGTGCTCGGTGAGGTGACGGGCGATGGAGAACGCCGGGCGGTGGAACTGCAACAGCTCGGGGTGCTGCCGGGCGAGCCGGTACAGCTCCTGGTTCAGCTCCAGGCGGGAGTAGAGCCGATCCCGTCCGGGCTGGCAGTCGTGCAGCTCGTAGTTGCGCCCGATCTGGGTCTTGAAGCGAGGGTGTGCGGTCCAGCCCCGCGCGATGGCGAAGCGCGCGAGCTCGACGTAGGCGTCGAGGTTGTCGCGATCGACGACGGTGCGCAGATTCACCGCCAGCCCCGCCTCCAGGGCGGCGTCGATGCCGGCGACGATGGCGTCGAAGGTGGGCGCTCCTCCGGCGAGGTGCCGGCGCCCGTCGTGGACCGGGCGGGGTCCGTCGAGGGTGACCTGGACTTCGCGGATCCGTCCCGCGGTCAGCGTCGGAACGTAGCTCGCGAGGTGGTAGCCGTTGGTGACGACGGCGAGGTCGAGGCCTCGCTCCCGGGTGCGTTCCACCATGCGCTCGACGATGCGGCGGCTGGTCTCGTTCGGGAGCAGCGGCTCCCCGCCGAACAAGGTCACGTACTTGTTGCGGTCGGCGAACTGCGCGTCGACGTACGCGAAGAAGGCGTCGAGCACGGCGAGCTGCTCCGCGGGCGGGGGCGCGTCGTACGACTTCTGGTAGCAGTAGGAGCAGGCGAAGTTGCAGCTGTAGCCGGGGACGTAGAACAGCTGCACCTCGTCGGTCTCGCGGCTCTCGACGAAGTCGAGGTACGCCTCGCGATAGGCGCGCTCCTCCGCCGCGGGGTCGACCACGTAGCCGCGCTCGATCATCGCCTCGCTGTGGTCAGCGCCAGGTTCTTGCAGCTGACGCGCCTCGTCCGCGTCGATCACGTCGGCGTGGCCGCTCAGCAGGTTGACGACGTAGAACGCATCCGCGTCGGCGATCGGGGCGACGATGTTGAACTTGGAGGCTTGCATGGGAGAAGCTTCGGTTAGCTGGGCCTGGATCCGCGCCGGAGCCTTCTCCGACGCGCAATCCAGGCCTCCTCTTCTTTCAGTCGTGACAGCCGGCGACGGTCTTGCTGACCTTCGCGCAGCACTGCGCCACCTGGCGCTGGGGACGAGCGGGCCGCGGATGGGCCTGCCCGCCCTTCGCGGGGGGCGGTGGCTGGGCCGTCTGAACTAGTGATCTCATGAGGGATTTGTCTCCTTTCTCCACGATGCGAGCCGTTCTCAACAGCAGCAACAACTCTTGGGGGCCGAAGCGACCGACGAGGATGCGCCGGAGCGAGTGCCGGCGATCGTGAAACTGACCACGAGGGCGGCGCCCTTCTCGTAGGGGGCGCTCTCCTCCGTGATCTCGACATCGGTGAGTCCCGCGCTGGCGATGGCGGCGAGGTACTCGTCCTTGGTGATGGCTCCCGCCCAGCACTCGGCGATCGCCTCGGGATCGTTGCGGTAGCGCTCGGCCACGGGCTCCGCGGCGTAGATGTCGCTGACGACGAAGTGCCCGCCCGGCTTGAGGATGCGCGCGATCTCGCGCCACACCCGGGGCTTGTCGCTGGCGTGGTTGAGCACACAGTTCGACGTGACCCAGTCCACGCTGGCGTCGTCGAGGGGCAACGCCTCGAGGTCGGCGCGCAGGAACTCGGCGTTGGCGACGCCCAGCTTGCGCGCCGTCTTGCGCGCCTTGTCGAGCATGCTGTCCGTGATGTCGATGCCGTAGGCCCGCCCCGCCGGGCCGACCTGCTCCGCCAGCCGGAGCACGTCGGTGCCGCGCCCGCTGCCGAGATCGACGCAGACCTGTCCCGTCTCGGCGGCGACGTGCTGCGCGGCGGATCCGCAGGACAGACAGCAAGCGCTCTCGGCGAGGTTGGCGTAGCGGGTCTCGATGGCGTTGGTCACGGGGACACTCCTGCCACGGCCTGCGGCGCGGCGCGGGGAGGCTGGGGGCGGGCGACGGCGGGCCGGTGGGCGAGCTCGCGGGAGACCATGATCGAGGCGATCGTCCCGTCGGCGACGGCGGTGGTCATCTGTCGGTGGCGCTTGCTGATCAGGTCTCCTGCCGCGAAGACGTGCGGCACGCTGGTGTGCATGTCCGCGTCCACCTTCACGTAGCCGAAGTCGTCGAGCTCGAAGCGGTCCGGGAACAGATCGAGGTTGGGCCGCATGCCAGCGAAGATGAAGACCCCGTCGCCGGTCAGCTCGCGGCGCTGGCCCGTCTTCAGATCTTCGACCACGACTCGGCTCACGGTGCTGCCATCGTGGATGAACTCGCGGGGCTCGTGCTCGAGGACGAAATCGATCTTCGGCTCGGCGAAGGCGCGCGCCTGCGCCTCCTGGTTGGCCTGGAGCTCGGCAAACTGATGCACGATGGTGACCCGACGGGCGAAGTGGGCGATGAAGAGCGCCTCCTCCACGGCCGAGTTGCCGCCGCCGATCACGATCGCGTGCTTGCCGTCGAAGTACTTCGCGTCGCAGGTCGCGCAGTACGAGATCCCCTTGCCCTTGTACTCGCGCTCGCCCTTGACGCCGATCGGGCGCGGAGAGGAGCCAGTGGCGACGATCATCTTCTGCGCGCGGATCGTCTCGAGCCCGTCGATGACCAGGCTGCGGGCGTCGAGGTCGACGTCGGTCACATCGGCGGCGAAGCGAAACTCGACGCCAGCGGCCTTCGCGTGCTCGACCATGTAGTGGGCGAGCATGAAGCCGGGCTGTGGCTCGGGGAAGCCGGGAAAGTTGGAGATGCGATGGGTGGCGGTGAGGTTGCCGCCGCCGAGCCCCGCGTCCACCACGATCACCCGGAGCTTGGCCTGGGCGGCGTAGATGCCCGCGGTCAATCCGGCGGGTCCTCCGCCGAGGATCAGGAGGTCCGCCTCGGTCGACGTCGGCTGTTGCCGCGCGGCGATCTGCTCCGGGACGCCCGGCGGCACCAGCTGGTTCAGCTCCGACTGGATGGCGGCGCGGCGGATGGCGCCGGTCAGGCGCTCGCCCACCTCCTTGCCGCCCTGGAAGAACAGCAGGGTGGGGGACGCGCGGACGTTCAGCTGCTCGGCCAGCTCGCGGTTGCCCTGGCGGAAGATCTTGAGAAACCGGACGTGCTCGCCGTAGAGCGCCGCCAGGGCGTCGAACTTCGGGGCCACGGCCTCGCAAGGCGCACACTCGGTGGAGTAGAAGTCGAGCACAACCGGCTGGTCGCTCTGGAGCACTTCTCGCTCGAAGTCGGTGGCGGTGATTTCGCGGACGTCGTTGGACATGGTCTTTCTGGGGGGGCGGGGGCCTGCCGGGTAAAGGCAGGCGGCGGAACAACGGCTTCAGCGACTAGGAGCCCCGTCCCGCGGTCAAGGATTCCCCGGTCGAGCAATTTCTCTCGTGCCTGGAGAAGATCGGCCATTGCCGGGAGATCTTTCGCCTTCGCGCAGAAATCGCGAATCCTTGCCGCCTCGGCCGGGCTCCCACTCCATGACCCGACGCGGGCGCCTCCGCGCTCGCCACCCTGGACCCAATCGACATGTGCCGGATGCTCGGTGTCGTCTCTGCCGCAGCTCGCAGCTTCGGCGCGCTGCTGGAGCAGGCCCCGCGGAGTATCGCGTCGCTCTCCAACGAGCACCCCGATGGCTGGGGCGTGGCCGTGAGCCACACGCCGCGGACGCCGGTCCGCCCGGACGGTCCCGGGTCGACGCTGCGTCCCGCGCCGAGCCCCTGGCTGATCCACCGGAGCTTGCTGCGTGCCGCCGAAGATCACACCTTCCACGACCTGGCGAGCCAGCTCGTGGGCGATCTGCTGCTCGTGCACGTGCGGCAAAAGACTCACGGCCCCACGTCGATGGCGAACACTCACCCCTTCACCGCGGGGCGCTGGGTGTTCGCGCACAACGGCAAGGTGGAGGACATCGCGTTCCTCGAGCGGGCGCTCTCTCCCGCGCGGCGGGCGGAGCTGCGCGGCGAGACGGACAGCGAGCGACTCTTCGCGTTCCTCTTGACCCGCTTCGACGCGGCCGGGATCACCACGGCCGCCGCGCCCGCGCGCATCCTCGAGGTGCTGCGCGTGGTCGTGCGCGAGCTGGGGGACCACGCGGGGCTCGGCACCGCGAGCTTCCTGCTCTCGGATGGGCGCGGTCTGTTTGCCCACCGGCGGGGGGCGCCGCTCTTCTTGCTCCAGCGGAGCGCGCACGGCGTCGGGGGCTGTCCCGACTGCCTGGGAAGCCCCTGTATTGCGGTGACCACCGAGCCCATCACCGACGAGGCGTGGCAACCCCTGGACGACGGCGACTTGGTGCACGTCGCGCGCGCGCCCGAGCCGCGCTGGGAGCGTTTCGCGTACCCGGCGACGTGCGGAGTTTGACATCTCGCGGCCAGCGTTCACCCTCAATAGTAGAGTGACCACCGCCGCGCTTCACCGCTTCGACCTGACCCAGCTGTTCACCGCCCTGCGGCGCAGTGTGGCCGGGGCCCTCGGCTGGGTGCTGGTGGTCACCGGGGCGGTGGCTGCGGTGACCCCGATCCCGTTCGCCGTCCCCGTGCTGTTCGCCGGCATCCTGCTGCTCGAGCAGACGAACCCACCGGCTGCGGCCCGTCTCCTCGGAGTCGTCGACTCGGTGCGCCGCCGGCTGCGCGCCTTCGGTCGCGGCACGCGGCGCCGGGTCCAGTGGCTGCTGTTCTGAGTGCTGAGTCCCCGCCGTTGGAGCGCATGGGTGCGTTGAGGTGCGCGCGGTGCGCGAGGTGCGCCCGGCGGTGGGCCGCGAAGGGCGGGGTGGGAGCCATGTGGTGGTAAATGCGCGCGAAGCGCGCGTCTGGAGGCACATGGGTGCCGAAATCGAGGGCCATGCCCCTGCAAACGCGCGCAAAACGCGCATCGCGAGGCACATGGCCACCCCCCCGGCTCCCCGCGCGTTGAGGTGCGCGCGGTGCGCGGGGTGCGCGCGGTGCGCATGGGCCGTCGAGGTGCGCGCGGTGCGCGGCGTGCGCGAGGTGGCGGCGGAGCGCATGGGCCGTCGAGGTGCGCGAGGTGGGCGCGGTGGCGGCGGAGCGCATGGGCCGTCGAGGTGCGCGAGGTGCGCGAGGTGGCGGCGGAGCGCGCGGGCGCGTCGAGATGCGCGAGGTGCGCGAGGTGCGCGAGGTGCGCGGGGTGCGCGAGGTGCGCGGGGTGCGCGGGGTGCGCGAGGCGCGTCGAGGTGCGCGAGGTGCGCGAGGTGCGCGAGGTGCGCGGGGTGGCGGCGGAGCGCATGGGCCGTCGAGGTGCGCGCGGTGCGCGCGGCGGTGGGCCGCGAAGGGCGGGGTGGGAGCCATGTGGTGGTAAATGCGCGCGAAGCGCGCGTCTGGAGGCACATGGGTGCCGAAATCGAGGGCCATGCCCCTGCAAACGCGCGCGAAACGCGCATCGCGAGGCACATGGCCGCCCCCCCGGCTCCCCGCGCGTTGAGGTGCGCGCGGTGCGCGCGGCGGTGGGCCGCGAGGGGCGTCCAAGCGAGACCGAGCGCGTCGCCACGCAAGCCGAGCGCGTCGCCACGTACGCCGAGCGCACCTGACCGCGAGCCCGAGCACGCCGAGCGCACCTGACCGCGAGCCCGAGCGCACCGAGCGCACCGAGCGCACGAGCGCGTCGCCACGCGCACCGAGCGCACCTGACCGCGAGCCCGAGCGCACCGAGCGCACGAGCGCGTCGCCACGCGCACCGAGCGCACCGAGCGCACGAGCGCGTCGCCACGCGCACCGAGCGCACCTGACCGCGAGCCCGAGCACACCGAGCGCACCGAGCGCACCGAGCGCGTCTGAGCGCGAGCCGAGCGGGCGTCAGAGTCCCAGAGACGCCAGCATCTGATCGTATTCGGCGAAGTCGGCTGGGTTGGCCACGGCGGTGTTGCCTTGCCAGGTGAACATGGAACTGCCCCAGTCTCCGCTCTGCGTCGGCTCCCAGAAGAAGGTGCCCAGGCCGCGACCGCCGGGCAGGTTCTTGATGATGGTGTTGGCCTCGGTCCGGTTGGGATTGTACTCGGCGATGACGAACTCGAGGTCCGGGTAGTCCTGGGCCAGGCTCTCGAAGGTGTTCTGCCACACGCTCGGCTGACCCTGGAAGGCCGTGTAGCAGGATAGCCCCAGCACATCGAAGTCGACGTTGCGACTCAGCGCGTTGTCCACCCACCAGCGCACGCCGTCGAGGTCGTCGGTGTTCTCGATGTGGAGCATGATCTTGATGCTGGCATCCACTTCGCGCACGCCTTCGATGCCGGCAGTGAGCAAGGTAGCGAGGTTGTCCCAGTTGGAGGTGCTCCCCCCGACGGGCGCGCTCACGGGGTTGTTGCCCCAGCAGTCGGTGTTCGGGCCGGGGACGTGGGCCATCATGCCAGGCGTCGTCTCGTTGCCGATCTGAACCATGTCCGGCCTGGCGCCTGCCGCAATGGCGTCCGTGATCACGTCCGTCGTGTAGGCTTTCGCCAGCGAAGCCAGCTCGGTGATGCTCGAGGCGCCTCGCCACGCATCGGGAATGATCTGGTTGCCGGGGTCGGCCCACACGTCGCTGTAGTGGAAGTCGAGCAGCAGCCCCATGCCCTGGTCCTTGGCCTGCTTGCCGTAGGCGATGACGTGGTCCTTGTCGCCGAAGGCCTCCGACTTGCCATCGCATCCATTGGCGCTGGACGCGTAGCCGTAGGGCGCCATGGGGTCGACGAACGTGCGCAGGCGGATGTAGTTGAACCCGTGGGCGGCCAGGAGCGCGAAGATCGACTTGGTCTCTCCGTCCGTGTCCACGTAGCTGGACCCGGACTCTTGGGTGCCCGAGATGTCGGCGCCGAGGATGAACACCGGCTCGAAGTTCGTGCCGCCGCCACCGGTGCCGGGTGATCCTCCCGTGCTCGTGCCCCCGTCGCCCCCGGGTGCTCCACCACCGGGTGACGTGCCTCCCGTCAAGAGTCCGCCGCTCCCTCCAGGCGCCCCACCCGTGGCGCTGCCCCCGACGCCCCCGGTCGACGCTCCCCCGGAGTCCGTCGCGCCGCCGGTGCCTGGATCCCCTCCGCTCGCGGGTGTTCCACCCGAGGCCGGCGCTCCACCCGAGGTCGGCGCTCCACCCGAGGCCGGCGCCCCACCCGAGGTCGGCGCTCCACCCGAGGTCGGCGCGCCGCCCGAGGCCGGCGCCCCACCCGTTTCCTGACCTCCCGTGGACCCTCCCTGGCTACCGGTGCCTCCTCCGGCGCTGGTGCCGCCGCTGACAGCGCCGCCCGTGCCTGCGCCGCCGCTGCCCTCGGCCGTGGAGGCGTCATCGTTGCACGCGAGCGTGAGCCCGAGCGCGCAGGGCAGGAGGGCGCCCAGCAGGAGGGCACGGTGGGACCGACGCTGTCCCTGCGGACCGTGTTCGCGGGACGCTGCAGCGCGGTCCCCGTTGTCGCTCTGGCTGGGCATTCGTGGCTCCCCGCTTGCGAAGGTCTGATCGGACCAGGTCCTCTGGGTCGACTATATCCTGCTCTCGCCGCCGTGAGAGCGGGCCGCGCAGAAAGGAGCGCGAAGGCGCCGCTCCCCTCGACTCCAGGCGGAAAGATCCGCGGGTATCGATTCTGACCACGATGTCGGCACGCCGACCCCCGCAGCTGCGCGGGCCGGCGTTCGCCAGCGACCCCGGTTCGCCCGGGATCTCAGAACTGCGAGATGAAGTCCCAGGCTTCGCCGGGGACCCAGCTCTTGCTCTGACCGCTGTCCTTCTCGGTGGGATTGTGGTCACCGCCGTGAGCACACCAGCGCACCGGATGCCCTTCGGAACACCCTTCGTACGACGTGCAAATGTGGGTGCCACTGTTGCCCGCCGGGTCCTGCGGGCTCTGGGGGGTGCAGCCGTTGACCCCCACGTAGTGATCGCGCAGCTGGCGCCCACCCGAGACGCTGAGCACGGAGTCGTTGACGCCGTGCACGTGCATGTAGGCGATTGGCGTGTCCCCGCCGTCGCAGCCGCTGAGCTGTGCGCCCGCGTACAGGACGACGCCGCGGAAGACGTCCGCGCGCGCGCAGGCCAGCGCGTACGACATGCCGGCGCCGTAGCTGAAGCCGGTCGCGAAGATGCGCGTCGTGTCGATGCAGAGGTCGTCCTGGATCTCGGCGAGGATCGCGTCGGTGAGCGCCACGTCCCGGCCGCCGCTGTTGGCCCAGCCGGCGTCGAGACCCTCCGGCGCGACGAAGATGGTGCTGTCGTCCGCGAGATCCCACAGCCCGTAGAACGGATCCTCCGTCGACCCGCCGTTGCCGCCCTCGGCAACCTGGGTCGCGTTGCCGCTCAGCCAGTGGTAGGCGATGATCAATCGGTAGGGCGTGTTGTTGTCGTAGTTGGCGGGCACCCTGAGGATGTACTCGCGGTTCCCGTTGCTCTGGATCGTCTTGCGACCGTCCGTCAGCGTGCGTTCCGTGCCGCAACCCGCGCTCCGTCCAACGTTGCCGGTTCCGCCACCACCCCCGGTTCCGGCCCCCCCGGTGTCACTGCCGCCGGCGCCCACGCCGCCCGTGTCCGCGCCGCCGGCGCCCACGCCGCCCGTGGTCGCGCCGCCGGCGCCCACGCCGCCCGTGGTCGCGCCGCCGGCGCCCATGCCGCCCGTGGCCATGCCGCCCGTGGCCATGCCGCCCGTGGCCATGCCGCCCGTGGCCATGCCACCCGTGGCCATGCCACCCGTGGCCAGACCGCCAGTGGCCAGACCGCCCGTGGGGCTGCCGCCGGTCGGCGTCGCCCCGCCGGTGTTCGTCGCGCCGCTCGCCGCCGTTCCGCCGGTGCCGCTGGCGCCGCTGCCGCCGGTCCCGTTGTTGGTTTGCTGGTCGTCCTCTCCGCCGCTGCACGCTGCCGCGAGAATTGCGGTGAGAAAAAAGAGTCCTTCGAAACGTCGCGCCACGGCCACCACCTTTTGTCAATCCCTCGATCGGAGCTGCACACTGCTCCCTACATGTCATTGGTGACAGGACTGGAGTTTGCGGACAGGGGAGCTTTCTCTCCCTACGGTCCTGCATGTTTCCGCTGGGAGAGGATCCGCACCACCGACTCGGGAGATTCGCCCCTCCGGCCGCGGGCGCTGACCGGGTGGTTGAATCCAGGGATCCCTGCCCAGATCCGTGGACTACGTGGAGTCCTTCGGTCGACGTGCGATCTTGCGCCGGCGCTTGCGCTGGATCTCCGCGGGGAGCAGATCCTTCATGTTCTCGGTCTTGCCGAAGCACAGCAGGCGGTCGCCCACCTCGACCATGCGGCTGCCCCGGGGATTCGGGATGATCTTCCGATCGCGCGTCAGACTGAGTACCAGGATGTCTCGCGCTCGGAGCTGCGAGTCTTCGAGCGTCTTCCCGGCCAGTCCCGAATCGTTGCCGACGTGGAGCTCGACCACCCCGTAGCCCTTGCTCACCGTCAGGCGCTGGCGCACGTCGAGCTCGGGATACTTGACGTTGTCAGCCACGTAGTCGATGACGGCGCCGGCGATGTCCGCACCGGTCGCCGCCTCGATTCCTTCGAGCCCCGGTGAGGAGTTGACCTCCATGATGCTGGGGCCCGTCGCGGCCTCGAGCATGTCGACCCCTGCCACGCGGAGGCCCATGATCTGCGCCGCCCGCACCGCCGTGTCCTGGTAGTCCTGGTCGAGCGTCGCGGCCTCCACCCGGCCGCCGCGGTGAACGTTGCTGCGGAACTCGTCGCCGACAGCGACGCGCCGCATGGCTCCGACGACCCGATCGCCAACGACGAAGGCGCGAATGTCGCGGCCTCTGCTTTCGGCGACGAACTTCTGGATGAGCACGTTGTGCTGGGTGCTGTGGAGGGTTTCCACGATGGTCTGCGCAGCCTTGGCGCTCTCGGCGAGGATGACGCCCACCCCCTGGGTCCCCTCGAGGAGCTTGATGATCACCGGGGCGCCGCCGACGCGCTCGATGGCCGAGGTCACGTCCTTCGAGTCCCGGACGAACTCCGTGGAGGGGATGCCGACGTCGAAGCGGCTGAGGATCTGGAGCGAACGCAGCTTGTCGCGCGAGTTGGCGATGCCCAGCGCGGAGTTCGCACAGAACACCCCCATCTGCTCGAACTGGCGCACCACGGACGTGCCAAAGAAGGTGAGCGACGCGCCGATCCTGGGCACGATCCCGTCGTAGGTGCTCAGCGGGCGGCTGCGGTAGAATAGATCCGGGTGTTCCCGGTCCAGCGAGATCGAGAAGCGCGCCGTGTCGAGCACCTTCACGTCGTGGCCCCGCGATGCGGCAGCTTCACGGAGTCGACGCGTGCTATAGCAATGGGGACTTCGGGACAGGATGCCGATCTTCATGGCCGCGCTCCAGTCGGTCTGGGCCCATGTTCATACCACGCCGGCGCAGGCGGATGTCCGTTTGGCCACGTGCAAGGAGACTTCGAAGTGCCGGAACACCCCCACCCGCTGGTGATCGCCGGCGAGGCGATTCCCGCGGGAGTGCGCCGGACCATCGATCTGCGAGTGGCCCGCCTTCACGACTACACGGAGCAGTCCATGACCGTGGAGGTCCTCCGGGGCAGGCGCGCAGGGCCGGTCCTGCTCGTCACGGCGGCGGTTCATGGCGACGAGATCTGCGGCGTCGAGATCATTCGGAGGTTGCTGAAGAGCCGCGCGGTGCGCCGCCTGCAGGGAACGCTGATCGCCGTCCCCATCGTCAACGTCTTCGGCTTCAACTCCCTGTCTCGCTACCTACCCGATCGGCGCGATCTGAACCGGAGCTTTCCGGGCAGTGAGAACGGCTCGCTCGCGGCGCGCATGGCCCACCTCCTGGTCACGGAGGTTCTCGGTCACTGTACGCACTCCATCGACCTGCACACCGGCGCCGTGCACCGGAGCAACCTTCCGCACATTCGCGCCTCGCTGGCGGACCCCGAGGTGGACCGGCTTGCCCGGGCGTTTCACGTGCCCGTGATCATCGATTCGAACCTGCGCGATGGGTCGCTGCGCGCGAGCGCCGTCGCCAGGAGCATCCCCTCTTTGCTCTTCGAGGGGGGAGAGGCGCTGCGGTTCGACGAGAACGTGGTGCGGAGCGGGCTTCGCGGCATCCTCAACGTGATGCGGGTCCTGGACATGGTCGATCCTGGCCGCTCGGGGCGGCTGGGCGATCACGACGTCTTCGTCGCCAAGTCCGCTCACTGGGTTCGCGCTCCCCAGAGCGGGATCCATCGGACCAAGGTGGAGCTGGGGCGACGCGTGCAGGAAGGGCAGCGGCTCGGCGTCGTGTCGGATCCGGTGGGCGTCGCCGAGGAGCCGGTGATGGCGGCGCACGACGGCATCGTGATCGGTCTGAGGCGGTTGCCCCTGGTCAGTCGAGGGGACGCGCTGGTGCACGTCGCGACCTTCGAGAATCTCGATTCGGTGAGCGACAGCCTCGAGGAATTCGAGGAGGCCCTGCTCCTGCCACGGAGCGAAGTCCCCCGATGACGCGCCGCGACTGGGTCGCGGTGCACGAACGACCCACGACCTCCATTCGACGGCCACCCCTCCCAGCTTGACGGCGATCCAGCCTCACTCGGAGCCCGGGCAGGCTCTCCTGGCGGGAGGCAGGCTCTCTTGGGGGGGAGGCAGGCTCTCTTGGAGGGGAGGCAGGCTCTCTTGGAGGGGAGGCAGGCTCTCTTGGAGGGGAGGAAGGCTCTCTTGGAGGGGAGGCAGGCTCTCTTGGTGGGTGTCGAGGCGAAAAAAGCGGTGATCGAGGCCGAAAAGACGGCGATCGAGGCGGATGGGCCCCACACAACGGCGGGGCCACTGTGGGGTCAGCCTATGGGTTGGCCCTGTCGCCGGGCGCGGGGTTGCCCTCGCCCGCGGCCGCCTCCCGATCCTCTTCGTCCGCGTCGGCGGGGCTCGTGGAGCGCACCACGAACTGCTTGTACTCGGGGCTCTTGCTGCCGAAGACGGCGCGCACGATGTCCAGGGAGCGGACCAGCACCTCGTTGCCGGCCAGCGTCGTCTCGGTCAGGGCGGCGCGCGCACCTGCTTCTGCGGGAAGCGCCGTGGCGGCTTCCCCATACTCCTTCTGCACGACATCGATCTGATCGCCGAGCGCGGCCAGGGCGGCGTCGCGGAAGGAGGCGGCGCCGGGGCTCGCGGCGAGCAGGTTGCGCAGATCCTCTGCTACCCGGATCTGGTCGTCGAGCGTGGCCCCAGAGGACGGCAGCTGGCGCAGGTTGGCGCTCGCGCCCGGCACCATCATCAGCACCACCGGTCGCCACTGCTGAACCCAGTTGCGCAGGTTCGCGACTGCCTGGTCGCGTTCGGTTCGCTCGCGGTCGGCGGCCACGGCAGTCTGCTGATAGGCCTGGAAACACCGATTGACCTCGGCGGTGACGGCCTCCACGGGCCCCCGCACGGCGGCGAGCGCGGGCTGGGTGGCGGCATGCTGCGCGACGAGCTCGTTCAGGCGGTTCAGGTCACGACGAATGCGGATCTGCGAACGTGCAGGCATGGGTCCTCCTTGCGTGCTGGTTGGCTCGGCCCCCCGAAGCCAAACATGCATTTCCGGTAGTCGAACACGGAGCATGGTGCAACGAAGAATCCCCGCCCTTGCCGGCGCTTGACCGCTCTTGGCGGACGACGCCAATCGCGGTGGTCTCCGCGACGCGACACACCGCCTCAGCCTCGGACCATCCAACGCCCGCAGGGGTGAGCCGGAGCGGGCGGCGACGCTCCGGCGACGATTCGTTGGGTCCCGCTCATGCCGTCGAGGAAGGCGCGTGCCAAAGCTGGAGCGCTGGCCAACACGAAGTCACGGTGCCGAGCAACGGCCGGAACGGGCATCGAAGGGCAGCTACTCTTCTGAAGCCTTGCGTCGACCCCGGATCCACCCGATCAGGCCAACCACCGCCACCACGGCCCCCACGGGGAATGCGAACATGCCCGGGCAGCTCCAGTTCATGAGCACGGAGATCGTCTCCCCGAGTAGACGTGCCTTGTCCTCGACGGGAAGCCGGGTGCCGTCGTGGGTCGAGGCCAGCACGCCGGCAGCCAGAACCCCGATCATCACGTGCTGCGCAACGCTGGCTCCGACAGCTGCGATCCCGAACCAGAACCCTCGCTTCCACTGCCGGCGGACCAGGGCGAAGACACCAAGGACGGCCATGGACGCCACGATCAGGCCGACGAGGAGCATGGCGAGCTTCATCCCAAGAGTCACCTCCCACATGGTCAGCGGTCCTGGCTGGGCCGGCAAGTGCGGATCACCGGGACGGCAATCAGTACTCGCCCCCCGACCACCCGCATGAGGTCGCGGGCCACCGCCACCCCCCCCCGACCCATTGGCTTTCGTTCTCACGCCGACTGCCACTCCGCGCTACAGTCTCGCCCGTGAGGGCGGAGCTTGTCGCGCACCACGCGCCCGATACGACACGCCGTCGGCTGGCACGACGCCAGCAGTTCGTCCCCACCCTGGCAGCCCGCCCCACCCCACCTCCGCCCCACCCTCTGGGGCCCCCCGCCCGGGCGAAGCCCGGGCTAGGCAGCGGGCCGCGCGCGCGCAGGCAAAGCCGAGCACGCGCACCGCAACCCCGACGCACCACGCGGGGGGCAACCCCAGTGCTCTTCGCGGCGCGGTACTCCGCGTTTGGCGAGCAGGAGCTGCTACAGGGCTCGAACGACTGGGGCCCCTTCGGGTTTGCCGGAGGGATCCACGATCCGCTGACGGGGTTGGTGCGGTTTGGCGCAAGGGATTACGATCCGCAGACGGGGAGGTGGACGGCGAAGGATCCAGAGCGATTCGAGGATGGTTCAAATCTGTTCGCCTACGTCGGCAACGACCCCGTCAATGCAGTTGACCCGTGGGGACTGAGCCGGGACGCCTGCGAGCAGAGCAACAACGTGGAGTGCCTCAAGAAGCGATACGCTTGTATGCAGGACTGTCAGGTTGAATTCTACGGAAAGCCCGCCAAGGAGCGTGAGTGCCGAAACTGCTGCATGGAGCGCTACTGGCTATGCAGAAAGGTCGGTTTTCCCCTCGAACCGGAGGTGTCATGCACCGGCAAGCCGCGGTGGTGAAGAGCTTGCGGAGGGCCTGCCTGGCGCTTGCCGCCGCGGAAACCGTATCTGCGTGTGTTCCTCATCCGTGTCCCTGTGGTGATCGGATTCCGCCAACGTACAGCGTCGAGAACCACCCCACCTACGAGCTCGCAACGCCTACCGGCGCACTTCCGTGCGAGGCTGGAGTCTCGCCTGAAGAACAGGGCTGGTGGTTTGTCGTGTCTGACTACTGCGGCTGCGGGTCGCACGCAGTGTACGTTTGTGCGACGTCGTGCGAGGAAGCCCTGCAGTTGAGTGTGCCCAGGGCTGGAAGCCGTAGTCGGGCCAGGATTGAGCAGCGGACGGTGCTTGCTTTTCATCCAGACTCGACTTGCACGGTGGGCTGGTTTGGTTTCGAACAGTGGAGTGCTGATGAAGCAGCGCACGCGCCAGCCCCAGGTGAGCGGAGTCAGGTCTTTCCGCCTGGCGTGAGTACTGGCGTTCAAGACGGGGAGAGCGTGCCGGCCCAGTGAGTGTCCGAAACCCAACGATTCCTGACCGCCGCGAACCGCCCTCGCGGAGATCACGAACCTTCCCCGTTCAGTCGCTTTCCGCGTCGGACGATTCTGATCCATCGAGGTTGGCGTCTCGGATCGCGCGCTGCACGACCCCGTAGCTACTCACCAATCGCAGCGCCAATGGCCGCCACCACCGCCGGCAGCTGCTGCACAACCTGCGCCACCTCAAACCGCAGCACCCGATACCCGGCCGCTTCCAGCCGCCGCTGCCTTCGAGCGTCAGCCCGCTCGCGCCCGCGATGGCACGCGCCATCGACCTCCACGATGACCCCGACCTCGGCCGCCAGGAAGTCGGCAATGTATTCCCCCACGACGACCTGACGCCGAAACGCGACCCCGAGCTTGCGCCCGCGTAGCTGTTCCCACAGCATGGCTTCGGACGGCGTGGGCATAGCCCGCATGGCGGCCGCCCGCTGCTGCAGCTGCTGGGCACGATGACGAGAGTTGTGATGACGACGAGCACGCATGGGACCTCCTCGAGCCGGCGTGGGGCCGGGCACAGCCCCCCCGGCGCAGGATCCATGACGGGACTAGTCGCACGGCGCCGCTGCCACTCCGTCCGATAGGGAGCCCCGGCAGGGAGCGTGCGCCCCAGGCGTCGCCCGGCCCCATGCCGGCTCGAGGCGCCACCACGCGTGCCCCGCCGTCGCCACTCGGTCCGTCCCCCCACACCGCTGCAGTCGGACAGACCCCACCAGCCCATGTCGACCCTTCCAGTGCGCCCCCGCCCCATCCGCTGGGGGTCCCCATCCGCCGCGGGCGGCAGCCCGCGCCGGATTAGGCAGCGACCCGCCCGCGCGCAGCGGTAGCGAGCACGGGCCTCGACCCCCCGCCGCTTGCACTCCGGGGGCATCCCCATACACTTTGAACATCATGCAGCCGCGCAAGGCCGAACCCCTGCACGCCGTCGTCAAGAACGGTCGCCTCGTGCTCGATGAACCCACCGACTTGCCGGAGGGTCTCGAAGTCTCGCTGGTGGTGGTCGAAGACGAATTCGAGCCGGAGGAGAAGGCTCGACTGCTCCAGGCCATCGAGGACGGGGTCGAGGACATCGAGAACGGCGACTACGTAGACGGGATGGAATTCGCCAACGAGCTACTGGCGCGACGTGAAGCTGAATCTCGGTAGTCGAGCGCGTCGTCAGGCGCAGAAGATGGAGGCGTGGTGGGCGGCGAATCGCCCGGCCGCGCCGACGCTGTTTGCTCGCGAGTTTCGAGACACCCTCGAACTCATTCGAACCACCCCTGGTGCTGGCATCGGGTGGCCTACTCGTCGCCGCCCCAACCTGCGGCGCATCTTGATGCAGCGAACCGAGAACCACATCTACTTCCGCGTGGACGAGAAGACGCAGACTGTCCATGTGCTCGCTGTGTGGGGAGCACCGCGAGGCACGACGCCGAGGCTCTGAGCCCCAGACCTGCCCGCTAGGAGCCCCCCAGCGAGCCCGGCCCCATGCACGGGTGAAGGCGACGACGGCCAGGTTGCTTTCGCCCTCACGTCAACCGTCCCGTCGCGCTACAATCCAGCTTCGTGAGGGACGACCTAGCAGTGCACCACGCACTTGCCACGACGCGTGCTGAGCAGAGTTCGCTCCGCGCGTGGAGTCGGATGATGGTTGCTTGCGCGGCGGCCGCAGTTGGTGCGGGCGGCATGGAGGCGGTGGACAGTGGGCGAGGGTGGTGGGTTGGGGCGGTTGGGCTTGTCTTGCTGGTGGC
>JBNLDK010000179.1:0-44540 GCA_050304295.1 Polyangiaceae bacterium | reverse complement strand
AACCGCGACAGCGGCGCCGATACCAACCGCGACAGCGGCGCCGATACCAACCGCGACAGCGGCGCGGACACCAACCGCGACAGCGGCGCCGATACCAACCGCGACAGCGGCGCAGATACCAACCGCGACAGCGGCGCCGATACCAACCGCGACAGCGGCGCCGATACCAACCGCGACAGCGGCGCCGATACCAACCGCGACAGCGGCGCGGACACCAACCGCGACAGCGGCGCAGATACCAACCGCGACAGCGGCGCAGACACTGCCAGCGACAGCGGCGCAGACGCTGCCAGCGCTGCCACGGAGTCGCCGGAGAGCGGGAAGGAATAGCGGGGAGATCCGGCCCTCCCCCCCCCACCCATCTACTGAGCGGGGGTGGGCGTCATGCCAAACTGCTGTTCCACGCGCTCGATCACCGACTCGGCGAGGGCCTGGGAGCCGTCGAGGGTCCCGTGGATCTCGTTGCCGTGCACGCTCATCGACAGCCGATTCACGATCGCGAGGAAGAGCGCCACGTCTTTCTGCGTCAGCCCCAGCCTCGCGAGTTGATCCTTGAAGGCAAATGCCCCGAGGCCAGCGACCGCCCCCGCCGCCCGGAGTTGGTCGATCTGGTCCTGGAGGGACCGCAGACTGCGCTGTGCTTCCTCGGGAGAGGCGTCACGGGCAACGAAGCGCAGGCGTCCCCCCCCGTTGGGAAGCGGACTGATCCAGTACTTCAGAGACTCGATCGTGGGCGGAATGGTGAGGGGCGCTCCATGCTTCTGGAAGGCGTACCCTGGCTGTCTCAATAGTCCGACGAGGGCCTCATCACCTTCTGGGGCCGGGATCCGCAGCGAACGCGGGACGCTGAGGGCTGAGTCCTTCGCGGACAGCGGGGCGATGATGACGAGATAGGATGACGGGATGACGAAGACGCGTTCGGCGCGGTCCGCGTAGCCCAGGGCCGCTGGCAGAGGAGTCCCCTCGAGCCACCGACCGCTCTTCCGCCGTTTCACCAGGGCGTCGACCGCGGAGTAGATCTTCGCATTCGGGAGGCTGTGTTGCACCAACACCGCGAGCCGCGAAGTATCGCGAAAGTCGTTTCCGACCAGCATGATGCGGTCAATGTCCCGCACCGGGTCAATGCCGGATGGGCCGAAGAAGTCTTGCCACTGGGGCAACAGGGCCATGACTCGACCGACGCGAAGCCCCAGAGGATGCCGGCGCACGTTCTCCGCGTAGACCGTGAGGGTCACATGCGCGTTGGAGTCGACGACCTTCGCTTTCTCTGCGGCCAGCGCCACCGGGTCACGGATTGTCGGACCTGGTGATCCGGGATCGCTGTCAGCGTCCGGGTCGACGTCGGCGTCCGGTTCGGCATCCGCTGCTCCGTCCAGGTCAGCGTCGGGGTCGGCATCCAGGCCTGCGTCGTCGAGATCCGCTGGGTCGGCGTCTTCGACGCCCGCGTCCTCGACGCCCGCGTCCTCGAGTTCCGGCGCAGGCGCTGCCACGGGCTCGCTGGGCTCGTCGGTCACGTCCTCCACCACCTGCATGTCACTCGGGTCCGAGGCCTCTTCTGCCGGCGGTTCATCGCCCGTCTCGAGGAGTTCGACGGGGATCGCGTTGAGCGATTCCAGCGGGGCCGACGGTGCCTGCTCGCGCAGCGCAAAGAGTCCAAAGGCCGCGAGCACGAGGATCAGAGGGCTCACCGGCAGGTGGAGCAGTGCCGAAGCCAGAATCAGTCCGAACAGTCTCCGGCGCAATGTGTCCGGCTGGCCGCGCCATTGCGTCGTGAAACCCACGCCGCTCACCATAGCCTCCCGCAAGATGCTCGGCGAACTGACGAATACGTGCTGGCACGGAACTGGCTGTGCACCCCAAGTAGGACGAATGAGTTCTCGCGAAGACTCATTCCTAAGATCCGCCATATCGGCCAATCGGTCAGGATGGCGACAAATTGGATCGACGTTGTTTGATGTGGATAGTAAGCGCAACCCCACCTCAGCCGGACCATCTCATGGGCCTCCCTCCCCGACCTGCCGCTCGCCTGGCGCGAGCCTGTTTCCCTCGTTCCCCGCGCGGTGGCTGGGCCTGGCTCGTCCTTGCGACAGCTACGTCACTGGCGGCCTGCAACACCCGCGCGAAACAGGAAGAGAAGCCGCTGCCGGCAGCCCCCTCGGCCGTGGCCCAACCGACTGTGGCGGCCAAGCCCGCGTTGCCGGCGGAGCTCGCGCCCGCCCCGTCCGCGTCTGCCTCGACACCCGAACCGGAAGAGCCGCTCGTCGTCGGGCCACCCCAGCCGCCAGCCTGGGACGGCCCGTTCCTCGTCGTCACGCGGACCTCGGCGGGGGTGTACTCCGAGCCCACATTCGATCGAAAGAAGAAGATCGGCTACGTGCGCAACGGGGCCAAGATCCCCGTCAAGTCCGAGATCGTCTCCAAGGACGAATGCAGTGGCGGCTGGCGCGCCGTGGTCGGGGGCGGCTTCATCTGCAAGAACGCCGGTTCGCTGGACCCCAACGACAAGGAGCTGAAGTTCGTCCAGAAGCAGCCGGTCCTCGATGAGGTGCTGCCCTACACCTACGCCCGCAACGCCAAGAACGGCACTCCGCTCTACAAGTCTGTGCCCACCCCGGAGCAGATGTACGGGTACGAGCCGTATCTCGAGGCGGCCAAGAAGTGGCGGGAGAAGCAGGAGAAGGAGGCCGCAGCCCGAGCCGCGGAGCGCAAGGAGGCCGCGGCCCGAACTGCAGACAAGGACGCGGCGGACGGCATTGCCAAGCGGAAGGTGAAGGCGGCAGCCGACGCTGCTGGTGATCGCGATGAGCCGACGGCTGATGGCGACGTCAAGCCCGCGTCGAGCGTCAAGGAGAATGCTGCCAAGGATCCAACGGAGCGGGGGGCGACAGGCGAGGATGCTCCCACTGGCGATCCAGCCGCTTCAGAGTCGGAAACGAACGACGACGCACCCGAGGAAGGCCCCTCCACTCCCTGGTGGCAACAGGACGGTGAGGACGCGAACTTGCACGAAGTCACCCTCGAAGATCTGCAAAAGGAGGCCGACGACGTCCTGGCGATGCGGATGATGAAGGGCTTCTACGTCGCGATCGACAAGACGTTCCGTTGGAATGAGCGCCTCTGGTACAAGACGACCAAGGGCCTGGTCGCCCCCGCAGATCGCTTCTGGCAGGTTGCCGGCTCGAAGTTCCAGGGCATCGAGCTCGAGGCCAAGAAATACGAGCTACCCGTCGGGTTCGTCTACGGCTCGGCAAAGTCCGCAACGTTGTACGAGCTGGACAGTGACGACAAGCTCAAGCCCGACGGAACGGTCGAGCGAATGAGCGCTGTCAACCTGACAGGGAAGCAACGCAAGATCGGGAAGAACAACTACCACGAGACGGCCGACGGCCTATGGATCAAGGAGTACCAGGTCCGGGTTGCCACGGCGGTGCAGCCCCCCGAGGGCATCGGCCCCCGGGAGCGCTGGATCGACATCAACGTGAGCACCCAGACCCTGGTTGCCTACGCGGGCCAGAAGCCCGTCTACGCCACGATGGTTTCGAGCGGCAAGGAGTCGAAGGTCAAGGACCAGGATCATCGAACCCCTCGTGGCGAGTGGCGGATCCGCGAGAAGCACGTTGCCACGACCATGGACGGCAACGGGTCTGCCGCAGGCGACCTGCCCTACAGTATCGAGGACGTTCCGTTCGTCGCGTACTTCCACCGCTCCTACGCAGTGCACGCAGCTTTCTGGCATCGCAACTATGGGGTGCGCATGAGTCACGGCTGCGTGAACCTGTCGCCCCTCGACGCAAAATGGGTCTTCTTTTTCACCGATCCGCAGTTGCCCGCCGGCTGGCACGGAGTATGGTCCACCGAGAAGAACCCGGGCAGTCGCGTCGTCATTCACGAGTAGTCGAGGCTCGGCAATCGGTTGCGACGAGAGCGCGCGGGACGACGGCACGGACATGGACCAATTCTCCGCACATCTCGATCGTGGATGGGACCTCGCCCAGCGTGGAGACTCCCACGGTGCCGAACTCTCGGCGCGCCGCGCGCTCGAACTCGACAGCCAGTCGCCGGAAGCCTTCAACCTGCTGGGCTACGCCGCGGCGCTCCAGGGTGACTTCGAGGAAGCAGTGGAGCACTATCGTCAGGCGATCGCCCTGGACGACACCTACCTGGAGGCCATGCTCAACGCCGCCGAGGTGTACATCCACCCGCTCGGCGAGTTCACGGAAGCCATCCGCATGTGCGACCAAGCACTGGATCTCGCGGAGAATGCCGACGAGCTCGTCGACGCGCTGCTGCTCAAGTTCGACGCCCTGCTCGGCTCCAACGACACTGCCGCGGCCGCTGCCCTCTGCAATGGTTTTCCCGATGGGCCGTTCGACAACAAGAACCACCTGTTCCTGGTGGGACGCGCGTTCTTCGAGATCGGCAACCTGGACCGTGCCATTCCGCTGATCGAGGAGGCGACGCAGGCGACCCCCGACAACCCCGAGGCCTGGTACTACCTGGGGCTGGTGCGGGAGGAGCGGGAGGACTTCCACGGCGCCACGCTCGCGTTCCTCCGCTCTCGCGACCTGGACCTGACCATTGCGCCACCCCCTTGGTCGCTCTCGCCTGAGACCTTCGCGGTGGCGGCTCAGCGGGCGATCGAGACACTCCCGGAGCCTCTGCGCGCGTTCATTCGCCCCGACGAGCTCTACGTCTCCGACGTGCCGGGACCCGAGGTGGTGGCCGATGGGGTCGACCCCCGGGCACTACTGCTCCTGGATGGCATCACGGCGGAGGTCGACGGAACGTCCCCCACCGCACGACTGTTCATCTACCAGCGAAACGTGGAGCGCCTGGCCGGCACCATCGAGTCCGTCGAACCCGAGTTGCGCGCCGCACTGGAACGCGAGATCCTCGCCACCTTCCTCGAGCCGGACGCCGAAGAACCCCTTCACCCGCACTCGATCAACTGAGCCGGAGCGGGTCCGAGTTCGGCACCCGTCGCCGTTGTTTGCGGTGGATCAGTCCGATGCGTCCTGTCGGACCCGCAGACGCGTCTCGAGTTCGCCGCTGGCGTGGAGGTCGGTCACGATATCGCAACCACCGATGAGCTCCCCGTCGACATAGAGCTGGGGAAGCGTGGGCCAGTTGCCGTACTCCTTGATTCCCTGCCGGATCGCCTCGTCCGAGAGCACGTTCACCGTCTCGAAGTCAGCGCCCAGTTCCTTCAGAATCCCGACCACTTTGGCCGAAAAGCCACACATCGGAAACTGCCGGCTTCCCTTCATGAAGAGCACCAGTCGATCGCGTCTCAGTAGTTCTTCGATTCGAGTTCGCGTTTGCTCGTCCATCAAGCGTCTCCCAACTCATTCCATCGTGCCGGCGTGTAGGTCTTCAGCGAGAGGGCGTGGATCGGCCCGTGCATCGCGCTGCCCAAGGCCGCGTAGACGAGCCGATGCTGTTCGATTGCGGTCTTGCCCTCGAACTCGGTACTGACGATCCGCGCCTCGTAGTGGTCCCGGGTCCCCGTGAGGTCCCGCAGGGCCACCTGAGCATCCGGAAGTTTCTGCAATATCAAGGCCTTGACGGCCTCAGGCTCCATCATTTTCGCAAATATGACGTTACGGAACCTATTGTCAAGCTCACTGTCCCGCGGGGGCGGGGGGCGGGGCAACTATGCGCAGGGTGCGCACCGCTTCGTTGAAGCGAACCTCCTGCTCGTTGATGACCATCCGCACCTCGATGAGGCGCTTCGTCACCTCCTCCTGACGAGAAGATAGTTCCTTCAGTCGCTTGGTAAGACGAAGGCGCAGATCGGCGGCCTGGTTGTTCTTCTCGATCGCCTTGAGACTGAGTCGCGTCTCGCGAGCGTCCTTGTCGAGCTGCGCCTCTTCGGTCTCGAGTTGGCGTCGCTCGTCGTCGGCCTGCTTCCAGGCCTCGCGCAGCTTCCAGGCTTCGCTCAGTGCCGCCACGAACTGGGCGTTGGCGCGGGAGTCCGCGATGAACGCGGCAACGGCGTCATCTGCGAGTTGACTCAACCAGCCCACGCGCTGCGGGTAGCCGCGACGTTCGTCGACGAGCAACTCCGACCTGCCACTGGCCTTCACCTCTAGCGGGATCAGCGCATGGCCCTGAGCCTCGTTGTCTTCCGTGCCAGGGGGCGGCTGAAAGAGGCGCGTCCCCGAGCGCCGCGGGTGCTTGACCAGCACCTTGGCCAGCTCACGGCTCCCGTTCTTGAGGTTGTAGGTCGTTTGGTGGACCTGATCGCGCTCCACCCAGATCTCTCCGCTCTCGATCTTGTGCAGTCGCGCACCGTGCTGCGTAGCGTCAGTCTTGACGCTGACGGCCAGACTCCGCTCGAGCGCGAAGGGAACTGTCGCCGTCGCCCCCGCCGGGAGTTGCTCCACCATGCCCTGTCCCAGAAAGGACCCCTTCTCGTACACGGTGATCGGCCCGCGCTCGAGCAGTCCCGTGGTGGCGTTCTCGAACCGGGCGACTCGGAAGGGGTGCGTCGCGCTCTCAGCGACCCCGGGATCGGGAGCAAACAGGAAGACCGCCTCGCCTGGCACTGACTTGCTAATCAAGAGCACCATGGTGGCGCTCTCGTCGGGGATCGAGACCGGGTTGGGGATCTCGTAGCGAGTCGTCCCAGTGTCGACGGCCACGGCGGCCAGCGCGCTCATGCGCCGCGGTTGGCTCAGACCCTCCTTCTGCAGTTCGGCCATCACCGCCCCCGCCGGGGCCGGCGGCGGTGGGGGCGGTGCCATCGGTGCTGCCTCGGCACGGGCTAGGCGGACCGATCGGTCCTTCTTATCGCGAACTCCGCGCCCGCTGCCCTCCCCGTCATCTTCGGCCACCTCATCGGAGCTGGCCTCGACGAGCTCTTCTTCGGGTTCGCCACCATAGTAGTCCACAGGCGCTTTGGGTGCTTGCTCCAAGGTCGTGACGCCCGTGGGCACGGCCGCAATGACCTCCCCGCTGTCCGTGACGATCGGACGCTGCGGGATCACCGGATCCCCCAGCGTTGACTCGAATGCCAGTGGGGCGCCGGCGACCAGTGCCAGCTTCACGTGGCTCCAGTCCTCTCCGGAGAGATTCTGCACGATCCCCCAGGCTTGGAGGTCGGCTCCCCCGTCGTCCTGAACCACCAGTCGGTACGAGGGCCGCCAAACCGGCGTCTCTGCGACGTAGCCAATCGCCAGGTCGTGTCGCGCCCCGTCCATGCTCAAGACGACCTCGCGCATCTTCTGCTCCGGGTTTTCCTCGGGTTCGGGGCGGGGCCAGGGTTTGAGCAGACTGTTCGCCGGTTCCTCGGGCTCCGGCTCGTCCTCCTCCACGTCGAGGGGAAAGGATGCCGAACGGACGGAGCTGCCCCCTCGCTCGACGATGGCGAGAGTGGCGAGAAAATCGCCGACCATGCGCTGACGCATCCGAAAGCGGACCTCGTCGGCGTTCACCCGCCCCGCTCGCTCGAAGTACCCTACCCCGTTGCGGTAGACGACCACCCGGGTGAGGGGCAAGGCGTCCGTCGAAATGTTGGGCCCCCGAGCGCAGCCGGTCAACACGGCCAGGCCTACCAGCGTGATCCCAGTCCTTCGCATAAAGTCCTCCTCCTGATGGCCCCCAATCCATACAGAATCCGCCACCGGACGCCCAGGGAAGTCGCCGCTCGGCCCATACTTCCTGCATTTGTCGCAGGTGCAGCTCGGGGGTTGCCCGACCTCCGTGCCCACGGGTTATGCTCTTCCGCACCGTGTCCGATGCCCATCAGCGTCCGCCCCCCCCGCCGCGCCGACCGGCTCCCGCTGCAGCCGACCACGCCACAGCCGACCACGGCATGTCCCAGAACCAGAAGGACGCGGTGGCCGTTCAGGCTCTCGGGCTGCTCAACGAGCAGCTGAACGCGCGAATCGTTCACTACAAGGGCGATCTGGAGACCAGCCCGGAGCTCGACGCCGTCACGGCGCAGGTGGTGGCACAGCTCAAGGCAATGCAAGCCGTGGTGGCCACCGATGATGGCGCCCAGCAGTCCCCGGAGGAGAAGGAGGCGGCCCAGACCCGCACTCTCGGCCGCCTGCTGCACCGGGTTTTCGACGAGAAGTCCACCTTCTTCACGGCCTCGCTGAAGCCAATCGGAAAGCGCGTCGCAAAGCTCTTCTTCGAGAGCGAGCTACACGAGAAGACGAAGGGCGACAAGGAGCGCACCATCTATCACGCCGAGCAGGGACTGTTCTACGTGCTGCAGCGCTACAAGAACAGGATGCGCACCGAACTCGAGATGTTCGAGTACGTGTCTGACACGGTGCGCGCCGCGACCTTCGACATGCTCGAAAAGACCGAGCAGGACCTCAGGGTTGGGTTCCTCTCGCGGCGATCGCCTGAGCTGCGTGCCGTGATGGGAGTCTTCACGTCGGTGCTCAGCGACTTCCTGACTCAGCACATGCCGCCGCGTGTCGACCAGATGGCGAAGGTGACGATCCGGAACGCCCGCTCGGCGCGGCGTCCGAGCAGCCTTTCCTACAAGGTCAATCCGGACGCATTTGACGATTTTCGCACTGCCTGGGAGCGTGTCTTCATTCAGCAGATGGTGAACTACTGCGGTGACAATCTGCTCGCACAGCTCGCCGCACCCGATGCGCAGCTGCGCGAAGAAACGCTCAAGTTCTTCACCGATCCGCAGATCTTCAGTGCCAGCGGTCGGGTGCTGTGTGACACCCTCTATGACTTCCTGTGTCTGGAGGGATTCCTCGACCTGCCCGTCGACTGGCGCGTCCAGCACACGCGCGACTAGACAACTCTCGCGCACCGCATCGCTGGCCCGCCTTCGCGCAACCGCCGAGGTTCGCGTCATCCCTCGCGAGGGGCACGAGCGCTGGGGTCAGTGCTCCGTTGTCTCGGTCTTGCCCAGATTCAACGGCTGACAGAGCTCACATTCCCGGGCACTGCCCACCGCGCAGCAAGCAACCCGCTACAGAACATCGCGATCATCCGCGAGCTCCACCGAATAGGAGAGGATGGCCGTGCTCGCCCCCAGCGTTGCAAAGGGACTCCAGGGGGCACTGATGACGCCCACCTTGGAACTGTTGTCGACCACGATATAGTAGAGGCCGGGCTGGAGCTTGAGGCGCTGGTACTGCTCAGTGCCGGGCTGGATCGGAAAGCCCATGATCGGGGCGACGGGCGGAGGGGCCAGCACCGCCCCTTTCTGCAGCCCCTCACGCCAGGCGTCGGCTGGCCCGGCTGGATAGACGATCGCCTCGATGGGGGGACCGGCGGCATGCCGGAGTCTCACCAGCAATGTCTGGTCGGGCTTGACGACCTCGAACGGCCCAAGAAAATCGACCTGGCTGTGGTGGATCTCGGTGGTCTCGTTGGCGAACACGAACCGCTTTCCGCGTCCGGTGTCGAATGGCGTCGGGGGCAACTGCGGCGGGACCATCAGACCTGCGCTGAACAGGTCACCACGGCGCGGATGGTGAACGACGGTGAATCCCTGGGAGAGCTGACTGGAGACGATCTGCTGACCGAAGTTCTGCACGAGATAGCCGAGCGGGGTCCCCCGTGTGGCGAGGTCGATGGCCGGGTTCTCGACGCCACCAATCTCGAAATGAGGTCCATAGACGATGCGCGCGAGCCGCCCCCAGACGTAGGTGGTCCGCTTCTTCGCCGCCTTCCAGTCCATCGAGTACTCGACGGACGAGTCCGCGGCGAAGCCGACCCGTCCCGCCATCGGTGTCCATGCGTAGCCCGTGCCGCTGAAATGGAGCGTCACGGTACGCGTCTGTCCGTTGACCTCGTAGTGGCACCGATTGGGGAAGAAGCGCCCAACCGTGTTTCCTGTCGGGTTCAGCTTCAGGGGAACGCTCCGCTTGAGCATCTCGGGGCACATGTGCCGAGCGCCGAAGGCGCTGAACAGCTTCCACCGCAGGCCTGGCCCCGCCGCACGCTTGAAGCAGCCCGTGATCAGTAGGGGAACCACCAACAAGCAAAGGATGAGCAACCCATGCTGGCGCCCAGACCGGCATGCTGACCAGCGGACGGAGCGCGAGGCGCGAAGGCTCTTCATCGGGAACTCGTCTGGGTTGCCGGTGTCGTGGGCACACGCCCGCCGGTGTCCGGGATGCTACGCACGGAGCGCTCGCTGGGCAACGGCAGCGAGCGCCTCGATCAGTCCGGGGTCTTCGTTGAGTGCCGGTATGCGCTGCAGGTCGAGCCCCAGTTCGCGAGCCCACGACTGCGCCTCGAGATCGAGGTCGTACAGAGTCTCGACGTGATCGGCCAGGAAGCCGATCGGCGCCAGGCGCACCTTGTTTGCTCCCTGCTTCCGCGTTTGCTCGAGGACTGTCCTCAGGTCGGGCCCCAGCCATTCCCCGTCTCCACTCTGCGACTGGAACGCCATCGTCAGGGGCTCGCCCAGTCGCGCACCGACCGCCTGGGCGCAGGCCTCGACCTCGACTGCGTACTGGTCCCCCTCGCGCAGGACGGCCAAGGGGAGACTGTGGGCCGTGACGATGGTCGCGTCGGCCGGCCCAGCGCGCCGGATCGATGCGGCGTGTGCTGCCACGAGCTCCTCCTCGGTTCCCCAGGGCTGTACCGAAACGAGCCGCACGGAATCGGCGAGGCCCGTCTGACGCGCCGCCTGCTCCGCTGCGTGCTGGTACACGGAAACGCTGAAGGGTGCGAGTGGCAGGACGCACACTCGCTCCACCCCTTGCGCGACGAGTCGGGGCAGCACCTCTTCGACCAGCGGATGCCAGAGACGCATCGCCACCGCCACCGGGAGGCCCAACCGGGCCTGCAGTGCGGCGGCCTGGGCGCGCGTGATCGTCAGAAGCGGCGACCCACCAATCAAGGCGTAGCGTCGGCGCGTCTCCGCCACCAGTTCCGCCGGTGCGGGTCTGCCCCGCCGAACCCGTTGGAGAAAGTCCGGGATCTCCGCCTCGTTCTGGACGGTCCCGTGAGCAACCAGCAATACTGCGTCGCGGCTCATTGCGAGCAACTCTAGACCACATCTCACCACCCCGACACCCGTCTCGTCGAGCCGCGGTGGTCTGACCCAGCCGAGCGAACAATGACCCGCCTGGTCGGAGTTTTCTGCTAGGTTTTCGGTCTCCTCATGCGGTCTCGCCTCAATCCCGTCGAAGCGCTCGTCAGCCTCTCCAGGCTCGAGAGCACCGACGAGCGCCGTGCCTCTTGGCGTCAAGCCATCACCGCTCTCGGGGGGAGCCCCCGGGTCACAGGACCGCCACCGCTCGACGATGTGGACCCGCACCAGATCCATCGCGCGATCCAGATCGCGTTGGAGGACGGGCTGTGCGACGATCTCGACTGGATTGCTCCCGGCAAGGCGGCAGTAGCGCTCTACGAGGTCACGGCCATCTTGCCGTCTGGACGCGAGCGGCGGGAGCTGGGACGGAGGGTTTTCGCCCGGCTGTACGAGGGAAATGCCGAGACGTTTGTGGCAGTGGCCTCGCGCATGGCGCTCGGCGCGGCGCGACCGCTGGAAGCCGCCACCGTGCGCGCTCGGATCGGCCTCGTCTTCGACTTGCCGATCGGTAATTCCGTCAACGCCGATCCGCTCGCGTTGGCGCTCGTCAGTCGCCGGGAGCTGTTCCAGCGCTGGGTAGTGGGTCCCTCGATGGGGGCCCTGCCGCAGCGGCGCGTCGCCGCCAAGCTGCTGGAGCACGCAGCGCGCGAAGCGATGACAATGGTGCAGCAGGGTGACCATCAGCCGCGGAAGCTGCTGACCAGCGACGCGGTGGTGCCCGTGTTTCAACGTCTGCTTGCCGATCGGGAGCCGCTGGTGTGGCGTCACGCCGCGGTGGCGCGGGGCATGTTGGCGTCGGCGAGTCAGCGTCTTCGGGGCGAAGTCGAGCACGGTCTGGATCCGGGCCTCGATCCGACTGCTTGGCGGCGGGCCGCGGTGTCGGTGGTGGCCAGCATGGTCGCCGACCCGACGACAGGGCTCGAGCACTGCCGCGGGCTGCTCGATAGCGAGATCTTGCGCAAGGACCCGGGGCTGCCTGCCGTGATGGTGTGGGGCCTGCCGCGGGTCATCGAAGCCGAACCCGATGCTGCCGAGGAACTCCTGAGTCGACTCAGCACCGTGCGCCGCCCCGATGTTGCCGAAGCCGTTGCCGAGTTGCTCCGGGATCTCGCGATCCCCAGCTTCGGCGCTGGAGCCGCGAGCAAGCTCCGGTCACTGCTGGAATCAAAGAGCAAGTCGGACAGTCCGGCGCTCCAGGCGATCACCGAGCAGGCCCTGCGGGAACTGGAGCGCAACTCGGACGAGGGCACCATCACTGCCAGCGTCCGCCGCGCGGTTCAGGCGTTCGAGGCGGTGGGAGCGCGCGATGCTTACGACCTCGCGCTCGCCGCAGCGCAGAACGCGCAGCGTGAGATGATCGAGATCGCATCGCTGGATCCCGACGACGAAACGACGCTGCCTGAGATGCTGACTCTACTCGGGGATCTGGACGCGAACGTTCTCGAGCGCAATCGCCTCGGGAATCTTCTGCTGCTCGGCCGTCGCCCCGGAGACACTGACAGCAGCGTGCCGGAGATGGACCGCCTGTACGACAGCATCGGCACGTGGACTCTCGACGCCGAGGAGGCCTCGGACCAGGCAGAAGAGTGGACTCACATCCGAATGCTAGCGCGCCGCCGACGCCTGAAAGCACTCCTGCACTTGCTCGATCTGGAGACCGTTGGCCAGACCGACAACGAGACGGCGACCGAGCGCGTTCGCCTGCGACTCCGTCGCGCGATTGACGTGCTATTGACCAAGCTCGCGTCCGGCCCCGACGGCGCGATACACCGAATCCTGAGCGCCTCGCTGGCGCGCAGCCTCGACGCGGCCGTGCGGGAGTCGCTGGCCGATCCCAGCGACGTGCTGCTGTTGATCGCGTCAGCGCTCACCGATCAGGAAAGCATCGCGGCGATTGCCGAGGCCTCGACGAATCCCGATGTTCAGGAACCCATCGCCGCGCTCAACCGATTCTTCGAGGGGACCGCACTCGACCCGATGGACGACGAGACGACCGGTGTCACGGGTCCCCAGTCGTTCAGCCTCTCCGAGGACCTCGCCAGCGACGTCACCTTTCGAGCGCGGAGTGTGCTCCGGTTCTCCAGCAGTCTCGGCGCGGGCGGCACCTATCGCGGGGAGGCCTTGCGTCAGGTCGTGTTGGCTCTGGGGCGTGCCCTCGAGGCCGTCGCGGCCGCTCGCGGCTTGGACGATCTCGCTGCCACCACGCAAGCGGATAGCGACCCTCTCACGGAGACGGAGGTCGCGTGCGACCAGTTGCGCAAGCTAGTCGCAGGTGCCAAGCGCCGCGTGCTGAACGTCGACGCGCACACCGACGAGATCGACGTCGTGGCTGACGTGCCCACGTGCTCCGAGCTCGTGGCCCGCGCCGCCAAGGGCGTGCCGCCAAATCCGCGACAATTTGCCATGGCGGTTGCCGAACTCGTTGCTGACCTACCCCCCGCCGTGTCCACCGCCGTGTGGACGGTGTTCGGTCGCATTCCGTCCCTGCCACTCCACGCCACCAGCGACGTTTTTGCCATCCCCCTGGAGAAGCGGCGCCCTGCCCTCCCCGGCTGGTTGCTTCCGCGGCGAACCGTCGGCGCCTTCTACGTGACCCGTGCTCTGGGAAGCGGTGGCGTCAGCTCCGTCTTCGTCGCGCGCCGGTACGAGGATCGGCACGACAAGAACGCCGAGAGCTTTGCTCTGAAGGTGCCGCAATACGACCCCACTACCGCCCGCCAGCTCTCGGAGCAGGAGTTCATGGACCTGTTCCGAGAGGAGGCCGGGGCGCTGCTGGCACTGCCCAGTCACCCCAACCTCGCCGGGTTCGTCACGTTTGATCTTGCAGCCCGCCCCAAGCCAATCCTGGTGATGGAGCTGATCCGGGGCGTCGGTCTCGACCGACTCATCCGATCGCGAGCTCTCGACATACCTCGCGCGTTTGCCTATTTGGATGGAATGCTCGCGGGGCTTGAGGCGATGCACCAAGTCGGTGTTGGACACCTCGACGTCAAGCCGTCCAACGTAATCCTGCGCAACGAGGAAACACCGGTGCTGGTCGACTTCGGTCTCAGCGGCCGCGCACTGCGACCGGGCTGTGGGACCCTCGAGTACGTTGCCCCCGAAATCCTGGGGGTAGTGCCGCGTCTGCACCGGCCCGCACCGATGCCCGCCGATATGTACTCCTTTGCCTGCACGGCCTTCGAGGTACTGACGGCCCAATTGCTGTTCGACGCGGATGACGAGATGGCTCTGATGAGCCATCACGTTTCCCACGACGGCTGGCCACCGCGCCTTGCCGCTCTCGCTTCCATGGCGGGCCTGAGCGACCTCGCCGTCGTGCTCGCTGCCTGCCTCCGACGCGACCCTCGCGATCGCCCCGACGCAACCGCGACCCGGCGTGCGTTGGGAGGCGTCGCCGAACCCCTTGCCAGTCTTGCGTGGCCGCTCCAGCCCGTGGCGGCCGCGCAGGCCGGGTGACATCGGTGATGTGGTGCCGAGCGGTGTTGGTGCTGGTGGTCGGCCTGGTTGGCTGCCAGGCCGAAAAGGCGAATCCCATCGAAATCAATCTTGGACCCGCGGGTTCAAAGAGTTTTCAGCCCCGAACTGCCCTCGCCGAATCTCTGGTCATTCCCGGTGACCACAACGAGCTGCGTATCCTGTTGGCCGAAGGTGAAACCTCCTGTGAGCGCCACGTACAGCCAGAAGAGGGTCAGGTACTCTTGGTGGTGACGGTTGTCGCTCCCGACGAGGCCGTGATTGGACCGGGCACCTATGCCTGGCCCGTCCCCGCCAAGGGCGATTCCACTGCCCTGCCTCCCGTCTATGCAATCCCGAAGGTTCACATCGGGAGTCGCAGCCACCTGCTCCATCCAGGCGGAGGGATCCAGCTGAGCTCCGTCGACCTCGGGCCGAACGGCGCGGTCCGGGGGATTCTGGCGTTCGAGTTCCCGGGGGATAGCAAGTCCCCGGCGACCCGAATCCGGGGCCAGTTTGCCGCTCGGATCTGTCGTCCGCACGGCAGAAACGCCGACTAGCCGCACGACCGATTTGTGTTCTCACCCTGCCCGGGGTTAGCTTCCGCCCGAGGCTCGAAGCGACGGAGAATCCATGGCCTGGCTGTTCGGCATCTGGGGAAGAATCAGCGTTCGGGGCAAGATCATCGGCACTGTCGCGCTGGTGACGGCTGTCGCGCTGTGCTTCGGTGCCGCCTTCGCGCTCCACGCGGTTTCGGCTGCCAAACAGCGCGGCCGCTACCTCGATGCGCCATTCCAGCGCTATCAGGCGCGGATCGAAGCTGGCGAGGTGGGGGCCGCAGCTGTGGCGCACATGATCGCCTCCGATCCGAACCTCGTCGGCGCCCTCGATCGGGGCGATGAAGCGGAGGTCAAGGCCGCCGCCGACAGACTCGCCAAATCGCTCGAGGGAACACTGGCTCCCGAGCGACTCGTCCTCTCCGACGCGGCCGGCAACACTTTCGACGTTGGCCGCTTCAAGGGACTCAGCGCGAAGACCTGGCGGGAGTACCGCATGTATTCCGACCTGGTCAAAGGGCCGGGACTGCAAAGCAACATTGCGATCGTCGCGCGCAAGCCCTTCCTGGTCAGCGGAGCGCAGGTCCGGAGCAACTCGGGACAGGTGATCGGCGCCGTGCTGATCGCGAAGCCTCTGGAGAACCTGTTCTGGGACATTGCCAAGGACTCGCACGACGAGCCGTACCAGCAACACCGACTCTCACTGCTCGGCAACGGCAAGGTCTACGCGAGCGCGCTAAACGCTAGCGAGCGCGACGAGTTGCTGTGGGCCATGCAGAACGGCCGCGCCGAGGCAGCCGACGGACCGCGACAGACGGTCCCAGTGATCCGGCTTCAAGGACGAGTGTTCGACCTATCAGAAGGGGAGCTCTCTGGATACGACCGCAAGAACCTCCAGCCGCTTGGCACCCTACTCCTCGTCAAGCAGCGAGACGAGGCGGCGAGTGCCTGGGCGGAGTACCAGAAGGTGGGACTCCCCTTTGCGATCCTCCTCGTTCTGGCTGTGGGGATCGGTTACGTGCTGGCCGTTGCCATCACCCGTCCCCTGCGGCGCTACATCCGTGCCACTCAGGGACTCGCCCGCGGGCAAGGCGACCTGACCCAGCGTCTCGAGGTCTCGTCGAGCGACGAGTTGGGGAGTCTGGCGACCAACCTGAACCGAGTGTTCGCCAAGATCCACACCCTGGCGGCAGGCGTCCAGCGTAGTGCCTTCCAGGTGAACGCCTCGAGCGGCGAGATCTCGACGGTCAGCAAGCAGATGCTGGACGGTGCCAAGGCCCAGGCTGGTAAGATCTCGAATTCCACGGCTGCCGTGACGGAGCTCTCGTCTTCGATCCAGCAGGTCGCTGAAAACGCCGCCGAGGCGACGCGAACCGCGCAGCAGACGGGCCAGGCCGTGCAGCGAGCGATCGCGCGGCTGGGACAGATCCGCTCGACCGTGGAAGAGGCGGCCAACCGCATCAGCGCCCTGGGCGAGAGCGGCAAGCGGATCGGTAACATCGTCGAGGTAATTCGCCAGATCAGCGAGCAGACGAGCATGTTGGCCCTCAACGCCGCGATCGAGGCCGCGCACGCCGGCGAGCACGGGCGCGGCTTTGCCGTCGTGGCCGACGAGGTGAGCTCGCTGGCCAAGCGCACCGGACAGAGCGCGAAGGACATCGAGGATCTGATTGCGACGATTCGCGACCAGACCACGGAGGCCGTGCGCGTCATGGGCGAAGGCACCCGCGAGGTCGAGGAGGGCACCGGCCTGGTGGAGGCGACCCTGGCTGACCTGCAGTCGCTGGTGAACGTGATCAACGATACCGCGGCCGCGGTGCAGGAGCAGGCGGTCGCGTCCGACGAGATTGCCCGAAACATGGATGCGGTGCAGCGGATCACCTCGAACGTCGTCGCGTCCAGCGAGCAGGCCGTGGCCCAGGGCGATCAACTTCTGACCCTCGCAAACGAGCTCGAACAGAGCGTGGGCGGCTTCAAAATCGACCCCGAGCGGGTAGCACTGGACGAACAGGAACTGAAGGCGCTACCCGAAGCCAAGACATGAACCGAACCTCCCTTGCTTGCCTCTTGATCGTCGTCGCCTCTGGCTGTGGCGGCAACGACGACTCTCCCCCCGCCCCTCCCGATCCGCCCCGCCTGCGGCTCGACGGGTTCATCACTGTCGACGGCCACGAATTCGACGCGAGTTGTGCGGAGCTTGGCGCTGACGCCGACCAGACTCTGCTCGTTCAGCTCAAGGGATCGTCGGCGACCGCGATCGACGACTGGATTTTACGTCCCCCCGGGACCTGCGGGAGCACCGCGGCGTGCGGTCACCTGCAGGTGCGTGTCGATCCCCGGAATGCCACCACCTACGGACTGGGAACCACCGGCGCCACGACTACGCTGGCAGTCCCCTTCGCGGCACCGTGCCCCCAGACCGCGTCCAGCGACGAGTGCCAGGGGATCGAGGAGCCGACCGGCGAGCACACGGTGGAGATCACCCTGCGCGACGACGACGGATACCCCGTGGTCGACTCCGATGGATCCGTCGTTCGGCTAACGGTGCAGGTGACACTCGCCGCGCCAGGTGGCTGCCGATAGGCGCTCTGCTCCATCTACGGATGGATGAATAGAACGGTCCCTCGCAGGGGCAGCAATACGCCGTGCCAGCCGATCGGCAGCTGGGGCTCGGTCCAGAAGAAGATGCGTCGCGCGTCTTCTGGAGTCAGATTGATGCAGCCGTGGCTCTTCGGGGTACCGAAGCGGTCGTGCCAGTACGCGCCATGCAGAGCGTAACCCTCCTTGTCGAAGTACTGCACGTAGGGCACGTCCCGGAGTTCGAACTCTTCACCAATCTCGTCGGAGTCCATCGTCGCGGTGACGTGTTTCGTGTGAACACGGAAGATCCCACGCTTGGTCGCCGTCGTGTGCTGCGCGTCTTCCAGCCCGGCCTCGCCACTGGAGATGAGCGTGGCGAAGACCGGTCGAGTCCCCGCATACAGGACGAGACGCTGCTGCGTGAGATTGACGTCGATCCACTTCTCTCCGTTGCTGCCCCACTTCGGCATGCGCTTGGCAGGCTCGATCCGTGCCGCGTCTCGGTCGCTGATGTATTTTCCGTCCGCCGTCTCGTAGTGGAGCTTCCGGTTGAAGAACTTCTGCTTCCCGGTCAGCTTGACCGCCGTGAAGTAGGGTGCTGCTCCTCCGTCGACGAGGCGACCGGTCGACTCCTGGAAGATCCAGTACTTCGCCCTCGGTTTTCGGATCAGGGCGAACGGGAAGTCGATATCCTGGTCGGGACCGATGGTGACACCATGGTGCTCCGAACCTTGGATTGGTCGCAATCGATCCGTCGGCATCAATCGGAGATCCGTGGTCACGCCGTAGCGGCGTCCCTCCCAGAAGAAGGTGTGCAGAAAGGAATACCCGACGCGGGGCCCCATCCGGTCGATCACCAACTCCTGCCCCCGCGACTTGCGTAGTGGGTTGGGTGAAGGCCTGCCGTTCTCCAGAAACCAGGGAACGGAGTCGGTGAGTCTTGTCTCCCATGCTTTCCTTGGGTCGGGAGGCTCGCCGGGTCTCCCCAGCCACACGTGCTGCGCATAGCTCGCCCCTACTTCACCCTCCGCATCCAGCCAGGCGGGCATTCGTTCGTCGATGTCGGGCTCGGCCTTCTTCAGTTCCTCACGACTTGGAAGTCGTTGGTAGATTGGACCGGGGCGGCGCACCGTCCCGTAGATGTAGGGGAGCTTCCTTCCCGGTTCGGGTGGATACTCACGGGTGGCGCGGACCACGGGATCGTCCCCGTCCAGGGTGGCTTCCGGTCCGACACAGACGAACCCCCGGGGTTCGATGGGATACCAGCCACCCGCGCAGCCCGCGTTTCCTGCGGCAGGGCCCCGCGTGGGGGCGGACGACCCGAGCCGGAGGTACCCAAGTCGCTCGGCGCCGGCTCCGGGCTGCTCTCGAATCCAGACACGCAGGCGGCGCGCGTATACTCGAGGGCTTCCGGGTAGGGTGGCGGCCAGAGCCTGACTCTTTCCCGCCAGCGTTACCTGTGGTGCAGGCGGTGGCGGCAGTTCCAGGCGTTGCGTTGCAGAACTGGAACTCCCGCTGACCCGGGGAGGAGGGGCGGCCCGTTCGGAGCTGGCAACCGCGCTCGGGTCGTGCCCCACCACGTGACCGTCTCGCTTCCCGCATCCCACGACCAGCATGGTCGCGAGTAGAGAAAGCGGCATTGCTCGCAATTTCATGCCGACTTCCCTAGCCGCAGCGGGGGGCAAGCGGCCAGAAAATCGCGCCCCGTACTCGGCTAGTCGGGCCGAAAAAATAAGAAAAGGCGGTAGCCCGGGCGGAGGGGGGGGACGCCTCGGGCTACCGCCGGCCCTCAGGTATTGCACTGCGCGTGCCAGAGTGCTTTGCGCTAGATATTACGATGACTTACGAGGGTTTCTGGTGGCAGGATTGCAGTCTTGCAATGCCTATCGTTGCGAATTCGCAATATCAGATCGAAAACCTTCCAGATCATTGAGATTTCTTCACGGTTAGAGTGGTCCCCTCACACCGTCCAGTGAAGTGCAGCGGCAGTCCGACCGGCGGATCGACGTCGACCTCCACGAGTTCCCCAACCCTGCAGCCCACTTCTCCAATGTAGGGGGTGTGCCCCACGTAGGACCCGTTCACGAACACCTTGGAGCGTTCTGCCCCCACGTCGATGTAGAGCTTGGGGTGGATGAGCTCAGGCACGGCCGCCTCTTTGGTTGGCGCGCCCCCATCAGGGTCGTCCTGCGCGAGCTTCAAGAGCTCCTCCTGGCGTTGCCGCCCGACGGGAACCTGGTTGCGCTGGACGCTCGGACCCGGAGGAGGACTGAAGTGGTCGGCTGCAGTGCCGAGGGACTCACTGGCGAGCACGGTGAAGAGACGCACCGACATGGCCGCAGCGAGCGCCGCCACTCCCAACCATACCGTCGATTCCAGTCGATCGATCGTCGCGCTCATCCCGCCACCCTCAGGACCTCGGTGAGCGAGGTCGTCCCTGCCCGGGCCCGGTCGAGGCCATCGCGAATCAGGGGCGTCATGCCCTGCGACATCGCCAGCCCATAGAGCTCAGTGGTCGTGGCGCGGCGGTTGACCGCCTCTCGGAGCTTGGGGGTGACGAGCAGGAGCTCTGCCAATGGCGCTCGACCCGTGAAGCCCTGGCCTTCGCAGAACTGGCAGCCACGAGGTTCGTAGTATGGCCCTGGCGGGAGTTCGACGCCGAACTGCGCAAATCGCTCACGGTGGATGGGTTCGGGCTCGCGGGGGTCCCGGCACGCCGTGCACAGAACACGAACCAGGCGCTGCGAGAGGCACGCCAGTGACGCGCTGGCCACGACGAATGGCTCGACCTGCATTTCCATCAGGCGGGCAAACGGCCCCGCTGCACCTTCGCCGTGCACCGTGGTTAGGATGAGGTGCCCGGTCAGCCCGGCCTGCATGGTGATGTCTGCGGATTCGTGGTCGCGGATCTCGCCGAGCATCAGCACGTTGGGATCCTGCCGCAACACGCTGCGCAGGGTCCCAGCAAACGTCATTCCCGCCTTCGGCTTCATTTGCGTCTGAGTGGCGAATGGTAGCTCGAGCTCGATCGGATCCTCGAGCGTGACCATGTTCGTCATGGCACCGCGCGTCGCGTGGATGTGCTTCATGGCAGCATACAAGGTGGTCGTCTTGCCGCTGCCCACGGGTCCGGTGACGAAGAGCAGTCCCTGGGGTTTGGCGAGCACTCCCTCCAGGGCACCGACCACCTCGTCGGAGAAACCCAAAGCGTCGAGGTCGGGGACAGCGACGCTGCCCCGAACCAAGCGCAGAACCACCCGCTCCCCCCCTTCCGTCGGCAGGGTGGAAACGCGAGCCTCGATGTTGCGACCGTCGAGGTGGCGAACGAGGCGTCCATCCTGAGGGACTCCTCTTACGTGGGTGTCGAGGCGGGCGAGGACTTTCACGCGGGTGGTGAGTGGGGCGGCCAGACTTCGATCGACACGCGCCACCTGATGCAATGTGCCATGAACCCGGTAGGTGATCTTCACCCCGTCAGGGGTGGGTGACAGATGAATGTCGCTGGCGTGCACGACGGTGGCGCCGCGGATGAGCTCGTCGATGGCCCCGACGATATGGGGGGACTCCGCTACCACGCAGGCGTTGAGGCGAGCTTCGATCTGTTCGATAGCATCCCGCGTGCCAGACGCGGCCATCTGAGCGAACTGAGGTGCCTGGACTCCTCGCTGAACGCGCATCCAGGCAGCCAGCACGGAAACTATCGAGGCGCCTCCCCCCCCCACCGCGGTCGCCAGAAGCGCCAGTCGCCAGGGACCCACGGGGAACGCCAGGTCGGTGGCCCGGCTGGTCTCTCGTTGCAGTGATGCAGGATCCAGCCCGCCCGCGTTGGAGAGCAGAATCGCCAGAGACCCGCAGACCGTTGCACCGAAGATGATCAAAAGAATGATCGTCCACGTTCTCACCACCACCTCCTCCAGCATCCAGCCATCTGCGGGGCGCTCCGGTTCCGCCATCGTCGCATGCTCGCTGCGACAGGCAAACCCCGAAGCAATGCCCGTACCAGAGACAAGGCGATCGCTGGCGGCATACCGGGGTGGGCGCCAGGCGACAAACGGAGGATGATGGCGGCGCCTCAGGGAACACGAAAGGGAGGAGACATGCAGTCAGTGAAGCGAACCATCGCGATGCTCTGCGCGGCCGCGCTGCTCTTCGGAGCGGGTGCGAGTACGGCGCAGCAGCCCCCGGGACGTCCCGGCGGAAAGCCTGCCCCGGGTGCGCCGGGAAAGCCCCCGCCCAAGAGACCGCCTCCAGGTGCCCCCGCCGCGCCGCCAGAGGGGCATGCGCACGGCCCGGCCCACGCCCCACCCGGAATGTCCCCTGCGGACCGAGCGGAGGCCGCCAAGGCCAGGCGCGACGCCGCTCGAGCCAGGCAGGAGGGGCACTCGGAGACTGGCCCAGACCACCCCCAGCGAGCCGGTCTCCACGGCAGGCACGGGCCGCGGCGAGCGCGCCCTGCTGTGCCCCCGGCCAAGATCGAGGCACGCCGCGGGTTCCTCGAGGCGCGTCACGCCAGGTGGCAGAAGGACCACGCCGCGCGGGTCCAGGCGCGCCGCGACGAGATCCGAAAGAAATGGGGCGACGCCGTCAAGCACGACCGCGTCCAGGCCGAGCTGAAACTACATGCCTGGCGACGCGCGCGCCTCAACGCAATCAAGGAAATCGCGACCGAAGAAGGGGACGCTGCAGTCGTTGCCCGCGCGGACCAACTCATCACGAAGGAAGACGCTCGACACGAGCGACGCATGACGCTCCTCAAGAACAACCCGGACGCTGACGATGATGCCAAGACGGCAGAGCCGGCCGTTCCCCCTGCCCCCTCGGCGGAGAAATAGGGAGGTCCCGATGACACGGATGCTGTTCGCAGTGAGCGCGGTCGCGCTGTTGGCGGTCGCCTGTAGCAAGCCCGAAAAGTCCCCGACTCCAGGCTCCGAGTCCAAACCCGCGAGTTCGGTCCCGGCTGCCGCCTCCGAAGCGGCACCGGCGGAGACCGCGACTCTGCAGACCGCGGGTGAGCCGGAAACTCGGGTCGCAGCCGGAGAGATCCCCACACCCGAGGACTACGAGGAGGAGGCGTCGAACAAGATGGCTGCAGCCAACCTCGAGCTCGAGTTGGACGCGCTCGAGGCAGAAATCGGAAACTGACGCCCGAGTTGGGATGTCGAGCCGCCGAGAACCCCCGAAAGATCGGTGGTTCGTTGGCGGCTCGCGCATTTTTGCGTTAGGCATCGGCCCGTGCGAATCTCGACTCGACTCGCCGCAGTTGCCTGTCTGTGTGGCGTAGCCGCATGCCAGAAGAAGGCCCCGGTTCCCGACGGTGCAGCGTCGACCGACGCGGTGGCCAGCGCGGCACCCAGCGCGTCTGCGTCGGCCACTCCGCCGGACCCAAAGCCGGCCCAGCGCCCCGAGGAGCCCCTCAACGTGCTCTACCTAACCGTGGACGCGATGCGGTCGGACATGCCGTGGCAGGGCTATCCCCGGCCGATCGCGCCAAACCTCACGCGGTTGGCTGAACAAGGGGTGGTCTATGAAGACTATCGGTCGGTGGCCAGCTACACGGCGCAGAGCGTCGTCACGATGCTGTCGGGACAGCACGCCTCCACACTCTACCGGAACGGGCTCTTCTTCACTCAGTACCACGAATCGAACACGTGGTTCACGGAGGTGCTGCGCGAGCGGGGAATTCACACCGCTGGCGTCCAGGCCCACAAGTACTTCGACGCGGGCAAGAACATCGACCAGGGCTTCGAGATCTGGAAGATGGTCCCCGGAATCACCTTCGACGCCGAGACGGACAACAACGTCACGTCCGACACGGCTACGGCGATCATCCGCGAGATCCTCGCCGAGCCGTCGTTCAACAAGGGCCAGTGGTTCCTCTGGTCTCATCTCACGGATCCCCACGACCAGTACATCCGCCACGAGATGTGTCCGGAGGACTGGGGAAAAAAGAATCGCGATCGCTACGACTGCGAGATCTACTTCGCGGACCACCACATCGGGAAACTGCTCGACTGGGCGCGTGAACAACCCTGGTTCAAGCGTACCGCGATCATTGTCAGCTCCGACCACGGGGAAGTCTTTGGGGAGCACGGCCAGTACAAGCACGCATTTCGGATCTGGGACGCGCTGGTCAAGGTGCCAGCCATCTTCGTCGTTCCGGGCGCGACCCCGCGCCGGATCCAGGCACGGCGCACCCACATCGATCTCGCCCCGACGATCCTGGACCTGATGGGACTCGACCCGTTGCCGCAGTTCGAGGGGAAGACGATGGTGCCCGAGATCTTCGGAGCCGATCCCGACAATCGGGAACCGATCGTGCTGGAGCTCGCGGAGGACTCGAACAACCCCCACTATCGCGCCATCATCCTGGGCGACTACAAGTTGATCGTCGAAGGTTCGGGCTGGAAGTACCAGCTGTTCAACATCAAGCGCGACCCCGGTGAAGAGACCGACCTGGCCGACCGCGAATCCGCGAAGCTCGAGGAGATGAAGCAGGTCTTCGAGACCACCTTCGCGAAGATCCCCTCGGTTCAGCCCTACGGAGGCAACAAGCTACACAGCGGGCGTACAGCTCGAGGCCCCATGGGACCCGAACAGGATCCCCGCCGTCAGCAGGCAGCCGACCAGGGCACACCACAGAAGTAGCGCCCGCCGAGAGTAGCCCGCTCAGCGGGCGGTTCGGCGTCGCTTGCGGACGTGCCCCAATGCGACTCGTCGCAGCCGCACACCTGGGTGCATCGGTGCGCCCGTTGGTCCATGAATCGCTCGCCAGCGGACGGCGCACTCGCGGCTACCGGACGACGCTCGTCACATCTTGCTCCAGCTGCTCGCCAGCGCTCTGGAGCACCTTGGCGTACCAGTTTCGGGTCTGCTCCGTGCGCACGTAGTAGTCGCGCCCCTTCTCACCCGGCACACTCGATAGCTCCAGGATCCCCCGTGGGCGACGCCCCTCGAGGTACTGAACGCGAAGGACGACGCTCTCGGGCCCCAGCCCCGCGGGCGGTTGGTCGGTGTACTCGCTGGGACGCAACCGATTGAGCTTCTCGACCCAGTTTCCGGCGGTCTCGTCGATTTCCTGGGGGGTATCGGAGCTGGCCCAGCCGTCGTCGCTGTCGGGGGCGCGAACCAGCGTTCTCGTCTTGCGCTCGAACTCGATGGTGAGGGTGTCGATGTCATCGAGTTCGAATTCGTGCAGGTCCCGTTCAAAGAGGCGCTGCTCGGCGTTGGCGATGTTGCGGATGACGTCGCCGCTCACCACATAGAGGGTGTCACCGTCGGCGTCCTTGGCGTAGCGGTCCCCGCCTCCTGGCGTGGTCCCCCCAACCAGCAGGCTCCGCTCTTGGTCACCGTAGACCACACGAAGGGTCCCATCGGGTTCCTCGAAGCCAAACTCTGAGCGACGCGCCTCATCGAGGTTCCCGAGCGCCCGGACCGCCTTCAGTGGGGTAAGGGCCTTGACCAGCGGCTCTGCAGCACCGACGGAGATGAAGCGGATCGTCTTCTCCTCTGGTTCCTGCTTCGAGTCCCGCGACTCCTGCTGCTCCCCGCTGTCCGGAGTGAGCGTGACCTGACGCTTCACGACGGTGGCCACGTAGAAGTCGCCCTTGGCGTCGCGTCGAGCCTCGACGCGGACCTTGGCCTTGCCTTCCCACTCGATCCGCTTGAGTTCTCCCTTCCTGCCCGGCCAGACCTCGACCATCAGACCGGAGTCCGCGCGCGCCTGCTCCTCGTCGCCTCCAGTCCAGACCACGAAGGCGAAGACGGCCGCGGCAACGAACAGAACCGCGTGGACCATCAGCTCACGTACGTCCCTCACTGCTTCGCTCCCTTCTTCGTGCGTCGTCCTCCGCGACGCCCGAACCACAGTCCGAAGCCCAACACGAGCGCCGGCATGCCGATGATCGTCGAGTAGAACCACACGAGATCTTCCTGCTTGGTGTGCTCGATGCGCAGATCTTCCTCGCTGGAGATCTCTCCCATGATGCTCTCTTCGCCCGCCAGCCAACGCACCGCGTCCACGAAGAGGACCTGGTTGCCGAGGAACTGGCTCATCGGTAGATCGGAGAAGGCGGCGGCGTCTGTCACGACGAAGGCGCGCATCTCGGCGGGTTGGGAGTCGCCGTCCTTCTTCTTGTCGCCGTCCTTCTCTTCGTCTTCACCGCCCTCCAGTTCGTCCTCCTTGGTCGGCTGGTTACTGCTCACGGGGGCGGTCACCGCAGCGGCAAGGTTGAAGGTGGAGCGCTGCTCGGTCTTGGGATCGAAGCGATAGTTCTGGTTGGCATCACGGAACGTGCGATCCATGCTGCGAACCGCGAAGTCGATCTTCGCCTTGCTGCCTGGCCGCTTGTCCAGGCTTCCCGCCCCATCGAACACCACCCCAACGCCTCGTGAGGCGTTCCGACTCAGCGTGGTCACGGCGGCGTGAGACGAGAACCGGTTGCTGCCGATCCGGGTGCGATCCGAGAGATTGTGCCGGAGGCGCATGTGGAAGCGATCGTTGGCCAGCACGGTGCCGTCGAAGGCGAGCCCGAACGCAGCGGCCAGCGCCGCATTGGGGTCGGAGTCCGGCGCGGCAGGCGCCGCTGAGTCCGGCGCGGCAGGCGCCGCTGAGCCCGGCGCGGCAGGCGCCGCTGAGCCCGGCGCGGCAGGCGCCACTGAGCCCGGCGCGGCAGGCGCCACTGAGCCCGGCGCGGCAGGCGCCACTGAGCCCGGAGGAGCGGGATCCTCTCCCGCACCGTCACTGTCATCGTCGTCCTCTGCCGCCGCAGCATCACGCTCGAGAATCTGGCTCGGGAGCAGAGCTTCGGTGAGCGTCTCGGCGTTGGGGTCGAGGGCAACAAACAACCTGCCCCCACGCTCTGCGTACCGCTTCAGGGATCCAATCTCCTCTGGAGCCAGCGGTTCGGCGGGTCCGAGCACGACAACCAGGTCCGCGTCCTCGGGAACAGCTCGGCCAAGGCCCTGGGCAAGCCCGAGATCCTGCAACGTGAAATTCTGGCGACGCAGCAACTCCTTGACCACGCTCGCTTCACGAGTCGCCAGCTTGGCCCGGCCGCGGCTATCGTTGATTTCGCCGTGCCCGACGGTCAGGTACGCGACACGGCGCGAGCGCACGAGCTTGAGGAGCTTCTCCTGGAAGTCGCCGTCGAGGCTGCGGAGCTTCTCCCGGGCTTTCGTGATGTCGTCCCCAATCCGCAGAGTCTCGTGTGCCTTGCCGAGCGTCAGCGCGATGGTGCCATCTTGGGTGATCCGGAGTTCGCGGGAGAGCTTCGGCTCGGCGAGGCGGTCCTTGACCTCGACCTGCAACTTCGGTGAGCTGGCAGCGAGTATCTTCAGGTAGCGCTCGACCTCGTCCCGTACCTCGCTGACATCCGGAAAGAACGCCTGCACCAGCACCGGCTCGTCGAGTCCCTCAACCACCCTGCGGGTGGACTCACTGGGCTGGGATGTCTTGAAGTACGAGTAGTCGGCGCTCCAGTCCACTCCTCGGGCGGCGTAGACGAACAGCGTGCAATAGACGAGCGCGAGCGAGAGAGACACCCCCGAGAGCGTGGCAAACCGCACGCGTCGGCTCTCGGGACGCACCGCGTGGCGCATCGGGTAGGCGGCGGTCTCCGCGAACACCATGGGCAGGACGCTGACGACCACCAACACGATCCACCCGACCGTCAGCAGCCCCATGACTCGCTCGAAGGTGACCTCCTCGAGCCGGAACAGGCCGAGCTTCTCGGCGAGCCAGTCGGTCGTGGCGAAGTAGAGCACGAGCGCCACGAGGCCGGCCACGCTCAGTCCCCCAAGCCAAGACTCGATCTGCTTGCGCTGTCCACCCACCCGGAAGCGTGGGGAGAAGCGCAGAGTCGTGCCCAAGGCAACGGCCACAACGCCCAGCACAGAAGCAATGACGCTCGCCGTGCCTTCTGCCTGCAGGACGCGTTGGCCGAGAAACACGAGCCCCATGCCACCGAGAAACAGCGCGAGGATCCAGATCGGCGCGGCGCGCCCCGCGTGGCGCGGGCGCTCTCCGTTGTCGCCATCGGGCGCGGGCTCGTTGGCTGGGGCGTCCTTTTCCTCCTCCGCATCGTCCGCAGCCAGCTCTGGCGCGGCCTCATCGGTGCCAGTGTCCTCCGAGTCCGAGTCCGCCACGGGCTCCGATTCGGGGATGTCGTCGCCGGGCTGAGCGGCATCCGGCGCCTCGCTGGCAGTCTCGGTGGTCGCTTCCGTCGGCTCCTCGGCCTTCGCGTCGGGGGGGGGCGAGGGGGTCTGGTCGTCGCGCTTCACCGCCATCGTCGCGCCTCCATGCTCTTGGTCGCGGCCAGCAGGAACACGAAGATGACCGCTAGGTAGTAGACAATGCTGTCCAGCTCCAGGACGCCGTCCATGAACGGACGGAAGTTGTAGTGGTGGAGCGCCAGCGCCGACAGGAACTGGTTGAGCGGGGGATCCACGACCTGCCCCAGGTGGAAGACGAGCACCATCGCGACCGCGATCAGTCCTCCCACGACACCGGCGACGATCTGTGACCGGGCGAGCGTCGAGGCGAAGAGCCCGATCGCGGCGACCGCGCCGGCATAGAGCACCATGCCCAGGTACCCGACGAGCACATGCCCCAGGCTGATCTTGCCCCGCACCATCAGCCAGGCCGGCATGTAGAACGTGAGCGCGGTCAGCAAGGTGATCACCCCGAGTAGAGCGATGAACTTCCCGAGCACGATCTCCCATTCGCCGACGGGTGCCGTGTTCAGCAGCGTGATCGTGCCGGTTTGACGCTCTTCCGCCACCAAGCGCATGGAGAGGAACACGGCAGCCACGGCTCCGATCCCTCCAGCCCAGAAGAAGAACACTCCGAGCGCCTCGGCTGAAACCATCGGTTGCGTCAGCGCGAAGATGTAGAAGGCCAGGCCATCGAGCAGCAGCGTTGCGGAGATCACGATCGGTCCCAGCCAGGACCGTCGGTAGGCACCCAGCTCTCGACTGGCGATGAGTAGCGTCTTGCTCATGCCTCTGATTCCTCCTCGGCTCGCTCTTCCTCGGCACCGGCCAGCTTCAGGAACACGCTTTCGAGCTCCCGGGCCGAGCGCTCGACGCCGATGATGTCCACCTCGGCCGCGACCAGCCGTCGACACAGCTCCGGGCGAATGTCGCTGCTGGCGCTCACCTCGAACGCCTCGATGCCCGCGCCGGGCTCGGGCGGCGCCACGGTCGTGACCCGCGTGACGTCGGGCAGTTCCTCCACCAGCGACCGGACGTCCAGCTCCCCCGGATGGCGCACGGTCAGCGTGACCGTGACCTGCCCCAGGAGACTCGTCGAGAGTTCAGCCTCTGACCCTGCCGCTCCCACTCGCCCGTCCTGGATGACCAGCAAGCGGTCACAGGTCTCGCTGATCTCGGCGAGGTTGTGGCTCGAGAGAATGACGGTGTGCTCGCCGGCAAGGTTCCTCACCAGCTTGCGCATCTCGACGATCTGCACCGGGTCCAGTCCGGTAATCGGCTCGTCGAGCACCAGCACGCGCGGGCGATGCACGATGGCCTGGGCGATCCCGAGGCGCTGCTTGAATCCGTGGGAGAGGGTTCCCACCACCTGGTCCCGCCGCTTGCGAAGGCGAGTCTGTCGCAGCGCGTCTTCGATGTTTCGCTGCAGATCGCCCGGCGAAACTCCCCGGAGCCGGGCAGCGAAGCCGAGGTACTCGGTCACCGTCATTTCCGTGTAAAGAGGGGGGTTGTCGGGGAGGTATCCCGTGCGGGCTCGCACTTCGCGCGGGTCTTCCACCACGTCGTAGCCGTCGACGCGAACCGTGCCGCTGGTGGGCATCAGATCGCAGGTCAGCATGCGCAGCGTGGTGGTCTTGCCGGCACCGTTGAGGCCCAGCAGACCCACGATTTCTCCCGACTCGATGGTCGCGCTGAGCGGCCCGACAGCGCGGACGTCGTTGTAGTACTTGTAGAGGTCTCGTATCTCGATCACGTCGCCACCCTGATGCCCGAAGATCCGCGGGACCCAGTGCTGTTGGCACGCCTTCCCGGGCCATTGACCAGGAAGTGCGCGCGGTTATTCCCCAACGCCGCCCCCGCTGGCAAGTCCTGCGGCGGGCAGGTGGCTCCCGAGCGAAGATCGCAGCAGAATGCCCGAACGGATCCGGTTGACGGACCGCTCTTCTCTCGTGTCATCCGCCCCCCTCGCCCTCCCGCCCGGTGTCTCGTTCCATGAGCCGCTGGGGCCCGTGCCCAATCGAACGCCGGACCAGCTGACCCAGTCCGTGCGCGAGGCGGCGCTGGAGCTGGGCTTCGTCGCCCTGGGCTTCGCGGCCTGTGCCCCCTTTGCCGAGGACGCACGTCGCCTCGACGAATGGCGGACGAAGGGTCGGCACGGCCAGATGCGGTACCTGGAAGCGCCGAGCGAGCGTGCCAGCCCCTGGGCGCTCCTCGCCTCCGCCCGCTCGGTGATCTCCGTCGCGCTCCCCCACGCGCGGGTGGCGGCTCCCCCCGCGCCGCTGCGGGGACGCATTGCGCGATACGCGCTGGGGGCGGACTATCACCGGGTCATCAAGCACCGGCTGCGGCAGCTGGCGGACCGCATCGCCGAGCTGACAGGACCGGTGCTGGCCCGCGCGTGCGTCGACACTGCGCCGCTGCTCGAGCACGCCGTCGCCCAGCGGGCCGGGGTGGGCTTCACCGGTCGGCACACGCTGACGATCGTGCCAGGGGTTGGTTCCTATGTTCTGCTGGGCGAGCTTCTGGTGACAGCCGAGTTCGTCCCCGATTCGCCCCAGACCCCGCGCTGTGGCTCCTGTACCCGCTGCCTCGACGCCTGCCCTACGGGCGCTTTCGTCGGCTCTCACGAGCTCGATGCGACCCGCTGCATCTCTTACCTGACCATCGAGCTTCGGGGCCCTATCCCCTGGGAATTGCGGCCGTTGATCGGCGATCGTGTGTTTGGGTGCGACGTCTGCCAGGAGGTCTGTCCCTACAACCGCGCGCGGCGGGCGGTTCCTGCAACTCTGGAGATGGAGCCGCGTCCCGCACTGGTCGCTCCGCAGTTGACGGAGCTCCTGTGGCTCGGCTCCGCCGCGCATCGGCGACTGGTGAGGGGCACAGCGCTCGAGCGCGTCCATCGCGTCCAGCTCGCGCGCAACGCGGTGGTCGCTCTTGGCAACAGCGCACACCCCGAGGCTGTCGCGCCAGTGATGGAGGCGCTCGAGCGGCACCCCAGCCCGCTGGTTCGCGGTCATGCTGCCTGGGCAGCCGGCCGCCTGTCTGCTGCTTCCGAGCCGATCCTGCGTCGGGTGGCGGCAGATGACCCCGACGACTTCGTCCGCGGCGAGGCCACACGAGCCCTGAACTCGCGGAACTCTTGACCCGGTCCCACCGCCGCGTCAGGGTCGCTCCGTGATGGCTCGCCGACCCCGTTCACTGTCTCGAGTCGCCCTGGCTCTCGGAGTGACCCTGATCTTGCTGGGCGGTGCTTCCGTGTGCCTTGCGCAGGGTTCGGCGACAGCGACGGCGCAGCCGGAACATGCGGCCGAGGTCGCAGCCGCAGCGCCGCGATTTCGCGCGCCGCGAGATCGCCGCATCGTGTTCTGGGGGCTAGTGGCAGCCGGTTTCCTGATGATCTGCGCGGCGGTTGGGGCCAACGATTGTCCCCAGGGAGACCCGCCGGCACCCGCCGGTCCCCGCCCGGGAACGAAGCCAGGGAGCGGCCAGAACCCGCCAGGCTACAAGGCCTTCTAATACCCGCAGCGGGGGCTGACGACCGCCAAGTCCCGCCCCACACCCTGGGTGTGGCGACCCCGTTCAGCAACCGCGCTACGCCCTCGGTGGACCCCGGCGTGGCGACGTTCGCCTTCCGTATCCTGCTCGCCTCGCTCTCGATGATCTTCCTGGCGACCCTCGTCGCCTACGCCATTGTTCGCGGCAGCAACGAGGTCTGGCGCACGTCGGAAATGCCGACGCTTCCCCTGGGACTGCTCGCCTCGACGGTCTTGCTCATCGGCGTCAGCGCGGCGCTCGAGCGTGCGCGACGCCAGTTTCGCGACAACGACCCGCAGCGGGCTCGGGTCGCGCTTCAGATTGCCGGCGTCGCGAGCGTCGCCTTCTTGGTCGGGCAGGCCCTGAACTGGCAGCAGATGAACGTGCCCGCCGGCCCCGTTCGCACTCTGTACGTGTTCACGTTCTACATGCTGACCGGCACCCACGCCCTGCACGCGATCGGCGGTCTCGTGCCGCTTGCGCTGGTCATGTGGCGCGCCGAGCGCGGAGAGTACTCGAGCTCGAATCATCACGGGGTCACGCTCTGCGCCCAGTACTGGCACTACCTGGGGGTGGTGTGGCTCGTGCTGCTGGCCGCGCTGTGGTGGGGCAGTCTCTAGCCCCACCGGCGCGCTCGGCCGCTCTCGCCCTACCCGACCACAACGAACTTCTGTCGGGCGAGCTCTTGTCCGTCCTCGGTGCTGACCACCACTTCCCAGTCGCCCGCGGTCTTCACCATGCGACTGTTTCCCCACGTGCGCCAGCGGGGCTGCTTTCCCGGAACAGCGAGCTCGATGTTTCCGACTGGAGCCTGACCGGCTCGCTCGAAGGTGATGACGACCTTCCCTTCATCGGCGCCGGCATTCGCCAACTCGACGAAGGCCACCACCTTCTGATCCGCGGTGAGAGCCTCGACGGCGACGGGCTCCCGCTGCTCGATGGCGCTGGTCACGACCAATCGCTTCACTCGCAGCTGAACATCGCTCGCGGTTGGCTCTTCAGCTGGGGGCTGGGCCGGATCTCCCACGGGTTCCTTCGCGGGGGCCGCCTTCGCGGTGGTTCGAGCCTTTGGCGGCTCCGGGTCCGGCGCCCCCACGTTCTTCGCCACAGCGTCGCTGCGCTGCTCGGGCTGGGCGGGAGCTTCCGTCTTCCCGTCGGACTGCGCGTTCGCCTCGCGCTCGCAGCCAAGCGACCAGGTGCTCAGTCCCAGGGCCAGGGCGGAGGTGGTGAGGGCGGTCCAGGCCGTCCAACGGGTGCTTCGTTCGTTGCTCATGACTTCTCCTTCTGCCCGGGCCGCGCCCGGCCCCGAAGGTAGGAGCAAGCTGCGCGCCAGCAAAGAAACCGGCAGAAAACCGGCCGACAGGCGCCCACGCGAGGCACGAGCCGTGGGCAGCGGGCCACGCGACCGTGGGCACGTGGCCGCGCCCTCGTTCCCCACGGTCGCTGGTCGCCGACCCGCGGCCGCGCAAGCCGCTCCCCCTTTTGCGGGGCACGGTCGAGCTGGGTCGGTGCTGGCGCTCGGAATGGGCGTCCGAGTCACCGAGACGGAGCGGCGTTCCAGGCTTGGTATCTGGTCACTTCGTCGCGGCTTCCGCGACCACCGCGCTCAGCAACTCGCCCAGTTGCTTGGCCAGCCGGGAGGGGTCCTCGACCGGACTGCCCTCGGCCAGCAGTGCCTGGTCGTACAGCAGGCGAATCCACTGCTCGACCTGCTCCGTGGCACCATCGCGCGCGTGGACTCGCTGCAGCCCAGCGACCAGCGGGTGGTCGAGGTTCACCTCGAGGATGCGCTTGGTCAGCGGCCCCTGCACGTTCTGCGTTGCTCGGAGCATGCGCTCCAGGTGGGGCGCCAACCCGCCCTCGGGCACGACCAGGCACGCCGGAGAGTCCGTCAGGCGGCTCGACACGCGCACCTCGCCCACCTGGTCCTTGAGCACCTCACCTGCCCGTTCCAGTAGCGGCTTCGCTTCCTCCGGCGTGGACGCCGTGCTGTCCCTCGGGGGCTCACCATCCTGCGTTTCCTCGGGTGGCAACTCGAGCTTCTCGTCGGTCGCCGAGACCAGCGACCTCCCCGAGTACTCCCCGATCCGTTCCACAATGAACGGATCCACCGCGTCGGTCAGCAGCAGCACCTCGTAGCCCCGCTTGCGCAGCGCCTCGAGGTGGGGACTGCGTCGTAGCGCGGCGCCATCGGTACCGGTCGCGTAGTAGATGGCGGGCTGTCCTTCGCGCATCCGCTCGACGTAGGCCGCCAGTGACGTCACCTCGTCATCGGCGGTGCTGGCGAAACGGAAAAGGTCGACCACCCGACCCTTCTGATCGGGATCAAAGTGCAGGGATTCCTTGAAGACAGCACCAAAGTTGGACCAGAACTCCTTGTAATCAGAGTCCTTTTCCTTTGCCAGGTCGGTCAACAGATCGACCGTCTGGCTGATCACCTGCTGGCGAATGACGCGGACCGCCTTGGAGTCCTGCAGCAGTTCCCGCGAAACGTTCAGCGGCAGATCCTCCGAGTCGATCACGCCCACCAGGAAGCGGAGCCAGCGCGGGACGAGTTCCTCTGCCTCGTCCATTACGAAGACGCGCTGGACGTGAAGACGCACCCCATGCTTGGCATTCGCCTCGAAGAGATTCCACCGCGGGCGCCGGGGCACGAACAACAGACCCTTGAACATCTGGGTCCCTTCGATGTGGAAGTGCCGCTGCGCGAGCGGTTTCTCCCAGTCGTGGGCCAGGTGGCGGTAGAACTCGTCGTACTGTTCCTGCGTGACTTCGGCCGGCTTGCGCTGCCAGACCGCGCTGGCGCGGTTCACTGCCTCGTACTCGCCCTCGGCGTCACCTTCCTTCGAGACAAACAGCTCAATCGGGTACTCGATGTAGTCCGAGTAGCGTTCGATCAGTGACCGGAGGCGCAGCGGCTCGATCAGATCGAGACAGTCGTCCTTGAGGTGGAGCACGATCGACGTGCCGCGCTCCTCACGCTGCGCGGGCTCGATCGTAAAGCTCTCGCGCCCATCCGAGTTCCAGCGGAATGCCTCGCTGGAGTCCGCCGCGCGACTCACGACCTCGACCCGGTCCGCGACCAGATACGAGCTGTAGAACCCCACCCCGAACTGGCCGATCAACTGCAGCCCCTGGTCCTTGGCGCTCTGAGCTGCCTTGAGCTTCTCGACGAAATCCCGCGTTCCCGACCAGGCGACGGTCCCGAGATTGCGCTCGAGGTCGGCGGCCGTCATGCCATCGCCATTGTCTTCGATGGTCAGCGTCTTCGCGGCTCGGTCGGGGCGGATTCGGACCCGCAATGTCTCGCCTTCGTCGAGCAGTTCGGGCTCCTGGAGTCCGCGAAATCGGACCCGGTCCAGGGCGTCCGATGCATTGGAGACGAGTTCCCTGAGGAAGATCTCCTGGTTGGAGTAGAGGGAATTGATGACGAGGCTCAGGACCTGCGTCACCTCGGCCTGAAAGCGGTGAACCTGGGTGTCGCTCATGGTGCAGGGGGCCGGGGCAATCGACCCCGGTGGGCGCGCAATTTATGTGCGGCGGCTGACAGATCAACCCCCGGCGCACGGATTGGCGCTCGCTGAGACACCCCGGCGGAGGGTCCGCCGGTCGACTCCACCCCTCAGTCAGCGCGAACGTGCGACGCCTGGAGTCCCTTGGGCCCACGCTGGACGTCGAACTCCACCTTCTGTCCCTCCGCTAGCGTTCGGTATCCATCCCCTTCGATGGCGCTGTAGTGACAGAAGACGTCTTCCTCGACGCCATCCTGCTGGATGAATCCGTACCCCTTGGCATTGTTGAACCACTTGACGGTGCCGATCGCCATACTGCTCTACCCCGTGACTCTTTGCTCGCGCGAGAACGCGACCGCCTCGATCCCCCTAGAGTCGAGAAGCCGAGCCTTACCTCTGCCACGTCTGGAAGTCGTCAGGAAAAAGCGCGCCATTCACCACTCCCCGCCCCGCGGTTCCGTGACGTGGGCGCAGCCCCAGCACTCTTGCTTCTAGTTGCCTTCCAGTCGCAGCGACGTTCAAAAAGAGCCCCATCTGTCCGACCGAGCGTCCGCTCGTATCCGAAAGAGCGGACATTGGCTGTCACCACAAACTGGACAGATATTCAGTACTCCAATAGATGGCTTCCATGCACGACAGCCACTCGATTCGACTCGTTCTCCACTATCTCTTCACCCTCGCCGAACATACTCAGTCGGCCAGCATCGGGCGAATTGCCGGCGATCTCGGCCTCGACCGACAGCAGGTCGCGCGCGCTCTCCTCGTGCTCGACCGGGCTGGGCTGGCTGACTGTGCCCGCGTCCGGCTGACCCTGGCCGGGCTCGCAGTCGCCGTCAGTGCTCGACGTCGAGCGGCGATTCCATTGGCTGCGTGAGCACTGGTCCGGAATGCTCGGTCAGTGCTCGTGCAACCGGACTCTGCGATCGGCGCATGCAATGGTCCGGCGGCGGCTCGGCGACGCGCCGTGAGCCAGGGCACGGCGAGGGAAGCTGGGGCTACGGGCGCGGTTCGGGCTCCTCGAGCCGGCGTGCGGGAACGGACACGTGGACGATCTTCCAGCCAGAAGCGGTCCGCACCAGCTGTAGCGTCAGCTGACGATGGGGGGCGTGCAGGTCGCGCCCGACGTCTCCTGAAAGTCGAGCGTCCACGAGAGCGCGGGCGTGGTCGCCGCTCACCTCCACCTCCACGCGGGTCAACTCGACGTGGGCCTCCTCCCCCTCTGCAACCAACCCCACCAGGGCGTCGGCGAGACTCCCGTTGGGAGCAGTGAGGGCGGGCAACTCGGCAATCTGCAGTCGAGCGTTGTCGGCGAGGTAGCGCTCGATGGCGGCTTCGATCCGCTGCCGTCGCTGGGGAGCCTGGTCTCCCGGCGGAGCGCTGATGGCGGCGGCCATGGCCCGCAGCTCGGGCTCCACCCCTGGATTCGGCTCGCGGAGCCACAGGGCGCCCGCCCCGACCGCGCACAGAAGCGCGAGCAGCAGCGCCCCCCCCCGATACCGATCGGGCCTAGCCACTCGGGATGAGTGGTTAGAAACTCGTTGCTTTATTGCTCGGCGGCTCTCCACGGGCCCGTTCTTCCGACGCGCACAGTGAACTTCCGCCGCCACGCTGGCAACTCCTTCGGTGCGGATCTCGTGCCCCCGTAGGGACCCACCCCGACCTGACATTTGCTTTCCAGTTCACTAGAACCCGAAGGGGAGGATCCCCAGCGCATGCGTATTGGCTTCGTCACCGACGTTCATTTCGGACCGCAGGGCAGTTTCGACGGAAAGCTGCGCAAGCTGACCCACCTGGCGGGTCCCTTGCTCGAAGAAGCGGTGACGCTGTTCAACGAAATCGAGAAGCCGGAGCTCATCGTCAACCTCGGGGACGCGATCCAGGACGCGAGCCAGCCAGAGGATTTCGAGGAATACCAGCGGTTCCTCGAAATCCTGGCCGGCGCTCGAGCGCCCGTGCTCCACGTCGCGGGTAACCACGACCTGATCCACATGACGGAAGACGATCTCCGCGCACTGTGGGGGCACGCTGGGCCGCTTCACTACTCGCGAGACGCTGGGAACTTGCATCTGTGCATACTGAAGTCCGTGGAGATCACCGGCGTGAAGGTCCACATACCGGCGGAGCAGATTGCCTGGCTGCGGGAGGATCTCGCGCAGGCTCGACTCCCTGCGGTGGTCTGCGTCCATCATCCGCTGGCGGACATGAACCTGGAGGGCAACCGCTGGTTCGAGCGGTTCCCGCGGCTGTGCCTGGTCGAGAATCGGCTCGCGGTCCGCAAGGCCATTCTCGAGAGTGGCAAGGTGGTCGCCGTCTTCAACGGGCACGCGCACTGGCACAGTATCGACTTGGTGGGAGGGATCCCCTTCGTCACGCTGCAGAGCTTGACCGAGAACCTGGACGACGACGCCCCAGGGCGCCCCGCCCGCGCCGTTGCCATCGCTGACATTGACGGCGAGCGGTTCGACCTCCGTGTGGTCGGCGCCGAGCCCCGGCGCTTTGGCTATGGGCCAGCCTGAAGCGATGACGCCCCGGAACCGAAGCTCCGGGGCGGTCTGAACCGGCAACGCCTCGCTCCTGGCTGACTATCTCATCAGTTGCATCAAATCTTCAGGCTTCATCTCGCCGGTGGCCTGGATCGCTTCCGTCAGCGTCTTCTTGGGGATCGTCAACTCGGCTCGCAGGGTATCGCCGTCTGCCGACAGCTGCAGTCCCTTCAGGGGCTTCGCCAGCCCGCGGAACGGGGGTGCCTTGGCGAGCTCATCCGCCATCTCGTCGACCATTCCCTTCATCTGCTTGACGGCTCCGTCTCCGCCCTTCTTGAGGTCGTCGGCGGCCTTCCCCGTCATCTTCATCGAACCAGCCACCTTGAGATCCGCACCCACCTCCGTGATCGACCCAGCGATGGTTCCCTGCTCGATGGAGATATCGACATAGGCAATGCTCTTGGCTGCATCCTTGAAGGCCTTCGCGCCGCCGCCCTTCTGGGCTCCCAGTAGCGCCTTCAGATCCCTGGCGACCACCAGCGAACTGCCTTGAACAGACAGTGCTCCCCCTTCGTCCTTGTCCTTCGAGAGCAGGTAGGAAAACTTCCCCTCTTGCTTCTTCTCGACCTTGTCCTTGGCTCCAGCGTTGGTTGCCGCCTGCACGATCAGATCTAGCGGATCGCCCTTGACCTGCGAGAGGTCGAGGCCCACCGCGAAGACCATATCTTCCTCCTTCTCGGTGATGCACATGGCCAACTCCTTGACGTGAGCGGCCGGCTCGAATCCGCCATCCCGCAGCGTCTTGAGCACTTTCCTGGCCGTCTCGCCGTCTGCGGTCCCCAGGGCGCCCAGCCACTGCTTCTCCAGACCCTTCGTGGTGTCGCCGGCGAGGCTCGCGATGGCGCTGACATCGAGGTAGAGACGACCCCGCTGGCAGTCAGGGGGCAGGTGCGTGAGAGTCTCGCCCTTGACGAACCCTGCCGGCTTCGCGGCCACCTGGTGCGCAGCACTGGCCGACGCGGTGGCAAGCACCCCAGCGCTGGCCGAGGCGGCGCCGGAACTGGTCTGCTGGGTTTCCTTCTTACACCCGGAGGTCAGCAGCAGTCCTCCGCAGACGACCAGCATTCCCCCGTTGATCCATCGGTTCATCTCTCCGTCTCCTTCCGGTCCAGGTCTTCAGCGCGATTCGACAAGCGAGCGTCAGCCGCGCCGATCTGTCAACACCCACGGCAGGCCGACCGTTCCGTCGGAGGCTTTTCGGGGGCTGGCTCCGCCGGAGCGGGTTAAGCTCGAGCCCGTGGCTGATTCCGCCGTCCTCCGCCTGATCGAGCTCGCCAGTCGCCAGCTCGACGGCCGTGATGCCCGCGTCGAGATCGGTGGCAAGGACCCCGACGACCCGCGACTGGTGTGGTGCGCCCTGCCGTCTCGCCGGCGTCTCGTAGTCGTCTTCGACGAGCCCCCACCGGATGCGGCCGCCAAGTTGGAGCGGCTGCGCGCGCTCGCCGAGTCGTTCGTCGATCTGGCCGCTCCCGACGCCGAAGAGCGCAGTTCCGAACTTGACCTGCGCGCCCTCGCATCGCGGCGACTCGACGACGAGTTGCACGCGCTGGCGATCCGGTCCGGGGCGGTGGCAGCCCTCGTGGTGGATGACCGCTCTCCCGTCATCTGGGGCACCTCCGAGCCCCGTCGGATCGCCCAGGAGGACGTCGAGACAGCGCTGCGCACGGCGACGGCCGCCATGATGGCGGACGCGGCGGGCGTCAACCTCGAGCAACTCATCGATGAGGAATCTCGCTCGGTCACCGAGGCGCTCACCCAGCACGGCCTCGACCGAGCCACGGTCGCCACCCTGCACGACGAGGTGTTGCGGCTCCAGGATGTCAGCCGGCGGCGCGGGGGCGCGGCGTGGCGAAGTCATCTGCTCGCGGCGCGGTCGATCGCCCGCGTCAGGGACCCGGCCAGGGAGCGCCCGCGCTCGGGTCACTTTCATGAAATCGTTGAGGAAGATGGCTTTGGTTACCTGACTCGTTCGTTCGCAACCATCTACACGCTGATCCTCGTCTTCGACGGACCGATCTCGGAACTGCGCGCGGAGGGGGCGGTGCTGCAGACCCTCCCCGCCATCGAGCGCCTGGTTCTCGACCTCCCGCCCACCCAGCCACCGCGCGGCGGCGGAAAGGTCGTCCGGCTGATTCGTTGAACGCTCGAATCCAAGAAGCCTCCTTCGGGCTCCCACTCTCGTGGACCTCGAAACTGACCGCGGCCCGATTCGAGGCATCTTTCCCCGAGCGTTCGCCAAGTGGACACGACGCCGGGCGCTGATCACCCTGACGGCCGGCGGCATGGGCGCGGCGGTCGGCTACGCGGTGTCCTGGATCGTCAAGCTGGCTACCTGCCCCAACGGCGGATGCCCCACAGCATCTGAGCCCGTTCCCTTCATCGCCTTGCTCGCGCTGGTTGCCGCCTGGTCGGCGAGCAGCGGCGCCCGCCAGTAGCCAACCACGGCGCGGGTGCCCCGTTCCGCGCGGGCTTGTCTGCGCGGCGCGCGGGGCGTAAACGATTTGGCATGAGCATGGGGCAACCTCAGCTGGGGGCGGCAAGCTCCGCGGTTCACGTGGGGCAGCACGTTGGCAAACGCTGTGTCCTGGGCGCCTGCCTGGAAGACCGCGATGACGACCTGGAGGAGCGTCCGTTCCAGCTCTCCTTCGACAAGAAGTACATCCCACCCGGAGTGGATCTCCGGCGCTGGATGAGCCCGGTCGAGGACGAGGGACTGCTGGGGACCTGTGTGGCGAGCGCGCTGGCGGGCGCGGTCGAGTACTTGGTCCTGCGGGAGAGTCGCGTCCAAGCCGACGTCAGCCGACTGTTCATCTACTACAACCAGCGACTGTGGACGAACCAGGTTCGACACGACGCGGGAGCCTCGCTGCGTGACGGGATCCGCGTGCTCCAGCGCCTCGGTGTCCCACACGAGAAGATGTGGCCCTACACCTTCGACAACCTCGCCGTGCAGCCACCTGAGTCCATCTACCGGGCCGCGCACGACCATCGCATTACCGATTATTGCAAGGTGCCCGTCGAACTCGACGCCCTCCGGGGCTGTCTCGCCGGGGGCATCCCCATCGCGTTCGGGACCCACGTGTGGTCCTCGTTCACCGATCTGGGGCCGGATGGCATGGTGCGGATGCCACAGGCCGGGGACCGGGGCGAAGGCCGCCATGCGATGCTGATCGTCGGGTACTGCGATCGATCCCAGGTCTTCATCGTGCGCAACAGTTGGGGCACGGACTGGGGCAACGGTGGCTACTGCTACATGCCGTACCAGTATCTGACCAATCCCCATTGGACGCACACCTGCTGGGCCGTCCGCACCAGCGCGGACGTCACGTTCGAGGAGGCGGAGCACGTGCAGGCGGACCTGCAGGTGACCCCAGCGACTCCCGCGGGCATGCCCACAGCCGAGTCCCTCTTCGGGGCTCCGGCGTTCAACGTGGGTGGTGGCTCCCCCGCCGCGCCAGCAGCCGCGTTGTTCCAGACCCCTCCCGGCGAGGTGGCGGAAGTGCGTCCCCGAGTGGCGCCGCCGGGTCTGCTGGGCTCACTGGGGGCTCTGGCCATGGGCAAGAAGAGCCCGATGGAGATCGCTCTCGAGATGGCTACCCACCATTCCAAGGGGCTTGTCGCGCGATGGACGGGGAGCGAGATGGCCGGCAACATGGTCAGCGGCGTGATCGGCAACCTGGCGCCAACCGTGCAGAGTGGCCAGAAGCTCGACATGGGGACCGTCGGAGGCGCGGTAGTGAATGCCGCCATGGGAGGCAGTCCGCTGGGTGCGGCACCCGCGGCGACCCCAGCGACCTGGGGAAACGAAACGGGGGCCGCGCCCGCCGGCAACACCAGCGGGTACGACCCCGGAGTTCTGATGGGAGCGGACCGGGTCGACCAGATCCTCCAGCAACTGCGGACCGCTCCGCCCCGAGTCGAGGTCAGGAAGCACCACTGGGACGATTCCTACGATGAGCAGTCGGCCGTGCAGCCCGACGCTCCCAGTCCGGTGCGATCTGCGGTGGCCGCGACCACCAGTGGCGCTACGGGCACCCCCGCTGTCCCGGCGGCGCCCGTAGCGGCTGCCGGCCCTCTCCCCCCGACGCCCAGCGCTGCGGCAGTGGTCGCTTCTGGAGGAGTGGTGGCCGCCGCTTCGGTGCAGGCCGCCGAGCGGCCAGCACCGAAACGACCAAGACGAGCACACCAGACCCAGCTGTTGGCCGTCCCGAAGATCGAGGCAGCTCACGCCCGTCAGGAGCCCCCCGCGGCCGCGACACCGGCTCGCTCCGGACCTGGTACCCAGGTCATGACCGCCATGCCCGACCTGCGGGCGGCAGTCGCCAAGCCGCCGAAGTCGGGAGCCGAACAGCTCCGAGAGCACTGGCAGTCGCTCGGGGGCGCGACGGGACCACTGGGACGCGTCGTGGCCGGCGAGTTTCAGCTCTCCGACCGGCAGGGGCTTGGCCTCGTGTGCAAGAACGGCGCGGTGGTGTGGCACCCGGAACGGGGGGCGATCGAGCTGGTGGGGACCCTCTTCCAGAGCTGGTCACGGACCGGCGCCGAGGGCGGTCCACTGGGCTACCCCGTGGCTCCGGAGCTGAAGGTCTCGGACGGCGCATGGACCGCCCGCATTGCTCGCTTCGAAAATGGCCTGATCATCGACTGGATCCACCCAGGAGCCGAGGACATCCCGCCGTTTACGCTCCTCGGGGGCGACATCCTCTACCAGGCGTGGGTCACTGGCGGGGCGGACCGCAACCCCGCCGGGGTTCCCCTGGCCGTCCCCCAAGATCTTCCCGAGCGGGGGGCGCGTGTGTTGCCCTGTTCCAACGGAGCAGTCACCTGGACCCGTGCGGAGGGCGCTCGAAGCCTGACGGGGGACGGATACCGCGCCTGGTGCGCGCGACTCGCCGGAGGATAGAGCCCGGGGCCGTCTCCGCTCGCGACACCCCACCATCCACACATGTACCCAGTCCTGGATTCGGTACACTAGCTGCCCGGCGCAGGAGGCTCGCATGTTCGATCAGCTCACGGCTTCGTTCAGTCAGTCCGCCCAGGGACAACAGGCGTACCAGCAGCTCACCCAGCACGGCTTCGCAGGACCTCAGGCTGCGCAGATCCTCAATACCGCTGTTCCGGCCGCGGCGGAGGCCATGCAGGGAGCTGCCCGGGGGGAGAAGCTGCCCAGCCTGGGAGAGAGCAGCTACCTGATGAACTTCGCTGCCGCCGCCGTCTCGGGATTGATCAGAGGGCAGGGCTTCATGGGCTCGGCGATGGACGGCCTCCAGGGGATCGTCGGCGGCTACGTTGCCCACGTCATCGCGGCCCGCTGCGGATTGCCCAAGCGGACCGCGGGGCTCGTGGGGGCCGTCGTCACGCCAATGGCCATCGATTTCCTCTGGGACAAGCTCCAGGGCAGCGCTCCGCAACCGGCCCAGCTCGGCGCCGCCACGACCCCCGCGCAGCTGCCCCCACCAGGACCACCGGGCTACGCGGCGCCAGGCTACGCCGCGGCGCCAGGCTATGCCACGTCACCCGGATACGGGTACGGGTACGCCAACCAGGCCCGCGCGCTCCCGGCGGCCGGCTACGCGCGCTCCCCCGCCCCCAGCTATCAGTACAATCCCTACGCCAACCGCTGAATCGACCCGAGGAGTCCTATGCCCACTGCTCTGCATGCCGTCGAGCCCGACTGGGAAGCCGAGTTTCAATCGCTTGCCTTCACCGCCGAAGCGTTACTGGCTCACCCTGAGCCCGACGACCAACCCCTGGGACGCCTCGCCTCTCGCACTGCCAGCGTGCTCGCTGACTGGGAGGAGATCGATCTGGATGGGCGCGCCCTGCGTCGCGACGCGATCCACGCAGCCGCCAAGGTGCGCGCTGCGGACATCGCCTTGGAGGAGGCGCTCGGGCTGCTGGTCCAGGACGTCCTGGACGCGACCGGTGACGACCGGAACTCCGACCTCTACCAGCGTTTCTTCCCCGAGCCTCACGAAGATCTCATCGAGATGGGACTCGACGCTTCGCTGCCAGTGGTCATGGGGTTCCTGGTGGCCCTCGATCAGGATGATTCGTTACCCGAACAGGTGCGCGCCCACGAGGATACGCTGCGTCCCGCGCTGCAGCTCGGCAACAGCGCCCTCGCCGAGCGCGCCGAGGCCCTCGCCAACCTGGGCCGGCACCAGGCGCGCACCGAGGCCTGGAGGGAAACGGCGGCGGCGACCCGTCGCAACCTCCACCGCGCCCTCGGCCGAATCGCCGAGCAGCGCAACCTGCCGGCGCGCTGGGTCGACGCTTTCTTCCTCGATCCGGCCCGTAGCTGAGCCCAAGCGGTGCCCCGAGTTCGGGTCCCCTGGACCACCCCCAGCACCGACACTGCCACCGGCCAGCACGAGGCCGGGTTCCGAAGAGCGCGAAGGGCGGAAACCTCCGCCCTTCGCCAGAAACCGCGGCTGGAAAGTCGCGCTACTCGCCGCGCGATGCCCGCAGCACCACCGACTCGGCGCACAGCCGAGCACCCAGCAAGCGATACACCGGCAGTGCGTCGGCAGCGGTGGCGACCGCACCGGCAACCTTGTCCGTCGCGTTGCTGACACCGGGGAGATGCCCCTGGATCTGTTCCGCGATCTTCTTCGCATGAGGCCCGACCTGGGCCACGATGTTGTCCACTGGTCCGAGGAGCTCTTGAACCGCTGGTGCGGCCTCGGCGACGGTGACATCTGCAGCGCTGCCGAGCTTCTCCTTGGCGCCGGCTCCGTACTTCTCGACCAACTGCTGCGCGAAGCCGGTGCCCCCCTGGATCACGTTGTCGGCGAACGGCAGAGCCACCTCCACGGACGCCCAGTAGAAGGTCAACGCCTGGCCCGCGGGGCAGGCGTGATACGAGGTGATCTTGTTCCCCTGCGGGAACAGCTTCACCACCGCGTAGCTGATGCCGAGGAGCTTCAGTGCACTGTCGATGCCCTGCTGCGTGTCGGTCTCGAAAGCGTTGACCCCCTCCTTCTTGAATAGACCCAGGGCGGTCCTGAGTCCCGAGTAGATCGCGATGCCGGTGTCCCCCATGTCGAGCGCATTGAACATCCACAGTGCGCTCTTGACGTTGGCCTCACCGGCGAGTTGCTGTGCCCGCTGGCGAACCTGA
>JBNLDK010000178.1:0-30754 GCA_050304295.1 Polyangiaceae bacterium | reverse complement strand
TCCTAGGCGCGCGGATCCAGTGCCGCGCCTGTCAGCATGAAGTGGTAGCGGAATGGGGGGTGCCAGCGGAAGGGTAGGGGACCCGGATCCGGTGTAGGGCTCGGAGTCGGTGGGGGCCCGGATCCGGTGGGGGGCCCGGATTCGGTGGGGGGCTCGGATTCGGTGGGGGGCTCGGATTCGGTGGGGGGCTCGGATTCGGTGGGGGCCCGGATTCGGTGGGGGCCCGGATTCGGTGGGGGGCTCGGATTCGGTGGGGGGCTCGGGGCGCCCCGCTCAGCGGGTCTCCACGAGCTCTTCCAGCAGGGGATCGAGCGCGGTGGCGATCCGTTCGTAGCCGAGCGGTGTGGGGTGGAGGAAGTCGGCCATCACGGACGGGGCGATGGTGCCGTCGGGCTCGAGGAGCCGGTCCGACAGGTCGAGGAACCGTACCTGGGGATCGGTGGCAAGATCGGCGATCAGCGGGTTGGTGGCGGATACGGCGCGGCGCCCAGACTCGCTTGGCGTCTGGTCGCGGGGGAGGAGCGCCAGCAGGACGATCGTGGCGTCGGGCCAGCGCTCCCGCAGGTGACCGACGACGGCGCGGATCCCCGCGGCGCAGCGCTCCGGCGGGGTCGCTTCATTGCCCAGATCGTTGGTCCCGATGAGGACCACGGCTGCCGCGGGCCGGGTGTGGGCGAGCTCGCCGTTCTCGATCCGGTAGAGCAGGTGCGCGGTCGTGTCGCCGCCGATCCCGAGTCGCAACGCCCCGAAGCGGGCGAAATGGGCGTTCCACACGGCATCGTCCCAGCCCTCGGTGATCGAGTCGCCGAGGAAGACGACCCGGGCGGCCTCGCGCTCGGCACGGGGGATGTCGAGCAGGCGCTGGCGGCGACGCTCCCACTCGGCAATGCTCATCCACTCGTAGTCCTGGATGCGGGGGCTCGATAGGGGCGAGGACACCGTCGGCTCGGGGGGGCTGGAGGACGCAGGCGGGCTGGTCGTCGGGCGGGCGACGCAACCGTCCAGGACGGCCAGGGCAGCGAGTGCCGCGGCCCACCCGACGAGCGAGGGGGTGCGGGACGTGGTGGGGAGCATGAGAAAGGACGTCGCCGGGCGCCCGGCGCGGGGAACGGGGCCGTCTTCCGTGGGAGGGCGAGGGGAGAGCGTTGATTAAGCGTTTTAGCGAGTGCTATATACCACGGGTTTCCGTGTCGCTGGCCAGTTGCCGCCGGTGTACCCTCGCCGCGCTCCCGGAGGAATCATGTCGCTTGGATCTGTCAGGTATCTCGCGCTCTTCGTCGCCGCAGCGGCGCTCACTGCATTCGGGTGCTCGGAAGGCACCGACGACGCGGTGGACTCGGGTACTGGCGGGTCGGGCAATGAGGGTGGGCGGGGGAACACGGCCAGCGCTGGGGCGCCCGGGGATGGCGACTGCGCGCCGGTCGAGGTCCGGGGCGAGCCGCTCTTCACCTTCGACGCTGACCGAGAGGGGTTCAGCTTCGAGACCTACGCTGCGACGGAGCCCTACAAGAATCTCGCTTACAGCGGTGACAACCCGTACGTCGGTCGCGCCTCGCTGAAGTGGTCTGACGAAGAGCTCGGCGTCGATGGCGAGCCGGGGGTGATGCTCGTCTACGCACCCTACGGCGACTACGACGAGGTCGTCGACGTGCAGAACAACATGGACGAGCCGGTTGACTGGAGCGGCCGGACGCTCCGCGCCTACGTCAAGGTGCTGGATGGCTTCGTCTCCGACCCGAAAGCGCCGGGGGGGGCGTACATCTTCCTCAAGACCGGCGGTGACTACGTCTACGGTCGCGGCGCCTGGATCAACCTCTCCCCAGATTGCGTGGGGAGCTGGGTCGAGCTCGAGTTCCGCGTCGATATCCCCGACGACAGCAACGAGGGCTTCGATCCGACCGAGAGCATCGCGATCGGGATCCAGATCGCGACCGGCCAGGGACCTGCGAACCCCGATCCGAACGACCTGCCCGAGCCGGCTCACGTGCTCATCGATCAGATCACGATCGAGTAGTCGAGCGCCCGGCTCGCCGCGTGGCACCGAACCGGGGAACCGCGACCAGATTGGGTCACCCACCTGGCAACACGTCACTGAGGACGATGGCCACCAGGAGCAACACGAGAAGCGGTAGCGCGAGTCGGGATCTGGACTCCACGGGGCGGCTGACGGGGTTCGCGCCTGGAACGAAGCGTAGCATCACCATGGCCAACCCTGCGGCCAGCACGGCGACGATTGCATCCATCGGGTCGGGCGTCCCATCCGTGACCCCGAGTGTCTGGAGCAGCTCCAGCAGAAGCACGAACCCGAGCGGCAGCGGGGCACAGCTCAACTCACGCTGCCGAACGCTGACCACCGCGCTCGACGCGACGAGCGTGGCGCTCAGCACCCACAACCCGCCTGGCAAGCAGTAGATCACGACGGCGGGGAGTGACACCGCGCTTGAAAGGATCTCGCGCGCCTCGCGCACCCAGGCCAGTCGCGGTAGCAACAAGGCGTTGATCACCACCTCCTCGGGGCGGAATGCGAGGTAGAGCGCGGCGGCGAGGAGTAGCGGCGGCAACCAGAGCTGGGGACGAGCCATCTATCGTGTGCAGACGAAGAGCTTCTCGTAGCCGCCAGCCGCTGCCCATCGCGACTCTACGGACGAGAAGCTCCCGAGGGCGGCAATGCGGGTGACTTGGAAGTGTGTCCGGCACCTGAGCAGTGGGGTGAGCGGCTGGCAAGCTCGGTCGAGCAACCCGAGCCATCCCCGGGGTGAGTCGTGGTTGAGGATGAGTACCTTGCCACCGGGGCGAACGACTCGATGCGCCTCGCGAAGCATCTGCTCCGGATTCGGGGTCACGGCCAGTACGTGGCTGAGCACCGCGTAGTCGAAGCTCCCCGTGGCGAACGTCAACTTCTCGCCGTCCATCTGCAGCAGACGCACGTGGGAGGGGTGTCTTCGCCTTGCGTACCCCAGCATTGCTCGGGAGGCATCCACTCCGGTGATCTCATGGTGGCGGTATCCACGTAGATGGCTCCCGGTACCTACCCCGATATCGAGCAGGATGCCTGGCGACAACCGATTGACCTCCGCCACGAGGTGTCGCCGCTTGGCGCGAGACAGGAAGAGATCGACGAGTGGGTAGAGAAACGCCACGCGATCGTAGAAATCCTGGATGTCACGTAGCGCGCGATCCGTCGGAGTCATGTCCAGGCTAGCAGGCGCGGTCCGAAGACGATGAACCCAACCACCGCGGCCGCGATGGAAACCACCAGTACTGCCCCCGAGGCGAGGTCCTTGGCGCGTTCAGCCAGCGGATGCCTGTCCGAGGTCACGAGATCCACGGTGCTCTCGATCGCCGTGTTCAGCATCTCGGCTCCGATCACGCTGCCGATGGCGAAGGCCAGCAAGCACCACTCGACAGGGGAGACCCCCAGTGCGGTCGCGAGCCCGACCACCACCAGCGCCGCGACGAACTCGATGACTCCGTTCGGTTCCGATCGGGTGAAGGCGAGGATCCCACGAAACGCAAATCCGAAGCTGCGGAGGAAGATCCGTGGGGTCCAGGCTGGACGGGAGGGGGCGTGGTGGTCGGTCATGCGGCGGGCTCCTCGGTGCGACTTCCGGCTGATTCGTACCCAGCAACGGGAGCCGCGCGGCCAGTGTTGCACCTCGTTGAGCCAAGCCTCGATCTGCCGCGGCGCGCGGTCAATCAGGGATGAGGGTGGGGGCTCCGCTCGGAGGGGCCATTCTGCGCCCGGTGCTGTCATGACTCCTGGTCCTCGGTCGCTACGCGGCCTGTGGCTCGATCCGCGTGAAGAGTGCTGTAGTATCTCGAGGACCACTTGTGGGGAGCTCGTCACCTAGTCGGCAGGAGAGGCTGGCTGGCAACGAGCACCTGGGACGCTCTCGGAGACCGGAACGTGAATCAAGATCCAGTCATTCTCCTCGTCGCTCTGCTCTGCGCGGCGTGCTCCGACGGTAGCGGTCGTGGCAGTGACGAAGTCGGGGGGTCGTCGAGCGCCGGGACGGGGGGGGCTGAGGGTGGCACGCGCGGTGGGGTGGCTGGCGCCAACACCGGTGGCGCGAGCGCGCCCAGCGGTGGCGCCAACACCGGTGGCGCGAGTGTGCCCAGCGGGGGCGCCAACACCGGTGGCGCGAGCGCGCCCAGCGGGGGTTCCAGCACCGGTGGTGCGGGCGCGCCCAGCGGGGGCGCCAACACCGGTGGGGTGGTCGTCGTATCTGGCGGCACCACCACTGGCGGCACGCCGATCGTGACGGGCGGCGCCGGTACCGGCGGAGCGTCGGCCGATGGTGGTTCGGGTACCGGTGGCACTGCGGGGAGCCCTGGTGGCAGTGGACCGCTTGGTTGTCGCCCAGAGTGCGGAACACACAAGTGGCCCTGCTGGCCCATGCCCAATCCGGTGGGTAGCCCCGCAGGGGTCCCGAACCAGCAGTCCTACGAGGATCTGGGCAACGGGGCCATTCGCGACAACGTCACCTGTCTGGTGTGGGAGAAGTCCAACCCTGGCAACGTGGGCAACTGGCAGGCCAACAACGACCGGTGTGCCCAACTGGCTGCCGACGGCTTTGCCGGATACGACGACTGGCGTCTACCTACGCGAGTCGAGATGGCCAGCATCACTGACGTTACCCTGGGCAGTACCGGATACCCCAGCGTGTTCGACGTCACCGGTGGCTACTACGTGACCGGCTCTGACTGGTACAAGACGATCCTGACGGAGGGTAGCGAGAACCGCGTCTGGGGCTACGGGACAAACGGGTTCACCTCGAACGCGATCGTGAAGAGTGACACCGATTTGGTGGCGCGCTGCGTGCGCAGTGATGGGCGCGGAGAAGCTGCGGACGAGTATGCGGTGGAACCTCCGGACCACTACGCGATCGACGCGGAGACGGCCCGCGACAACTACACCGGACTCCGCTGGCAGCGGGGCTACTCGCCGGCGCTCATGAGCTGGTCGGATGCGCCCGCCTACTGCGAGAGTCTCTCCCTTGACGGCCATGGTGGATTCAGGGTCCCCACCATCAACGAGCTTGCCACCACGGTGGACGAAGCTCAGGTCGGCGGTGCCATCAACGGCGCGGTCTTCCCCGACAATCCCGAGGGCTGTCGCGAACCGCAGTACTGGTTCTGGGCAGCCGAATCGTCGCGCGTGGGCGGCGAGGGGTGGGGGCTGTCCTACTGCGACGGGTTCACCGGCTGGAACGCCGGAGAAACCGGGGACTGGAACTACTTCCCGGAGGCCAACGTTCGCTGCGTCAGCTCCGAGTAGCGGGGAGCTCGCGCCCGACGGGCGTTCCCAGGCTGGTTCTTCGTCGAGCGAGCTCTCTACGCCGCTGTCGACTGGACTGACTACGGTACGGCCGGGATCCCGGTGCGCCAGCTGAGGATGTAGCCGTACCAATCGGTAGTGGCCTGGCCATCGCAGGTCGAGACGAAGTGATCGTCCGAGCAGTTTGGGTTGTGGTACTGCTTGAAGGCTCCGGTGATCGAGCCGTCGAGATTGCCCGACAGGCTCGAGTAGATCTGGCCGTATCCAGCATCGGGGAGCATGCGCGCCAAGAGCTCCTGTCCCAGTACTGGCGTGAGCTCGGGGCTGAGCTGGAACAGGCGGGCGGCAGAGGTCATGGCATCGTGCGCTGCTGGGTTCACGTAGTGATCCTCGGTGCCTGCGATCACGAACACGTGAGTCCCGGCCCCGCGTGCCTCGAAGGTGAGCCGCGGCGCGTGGTTCACGGTGTCGACCTCCTCGAACCAGTGTTGCAGCACGTTCAGAAACGGGTGGTGAGCGTCCAGGGTCTCCGACGGAGAGTCGCAGGTGAGGTAGCCGAGCATCCGGGAGATATCCAGGGTGTCGGCTGGCAGCGTCTTGCCGAGAAGGTTGGTGATCAGGTGTCCAGACGGAGCTGAGAGCGCCTGCGCCGAGACGCGGGATGAAGTGGCTAGCAAGGGCCCGGTCGCGGCTCCCTGGGAATGGCCCCAGAAGCCAATCTTGTCCGGGTCGAACCCGATCGTTACCGTGTCTCCGCCGAGGGTCGCTCGAAGCGTCGAGGTGGCGAGCACCTGCGCCTGCCAGGCATAGTCCACCGCCGCCTGTTCCGAGTTGCCTCGTGCCGCCACCAGGTTCAGCGGATTGAAGAAGAGATCCCCGGACTCGACGGTGTTGACGAGGGTGGCCTCGTAGTTCGTTCCCCCGATCATGTCCGCCAGCTGGAGGCTGCTGCGCAGCGTCGGGTCGATGTTCTCCGAGTGCGCCCGAGCTCCGTGCATCACGGGAGTGGTGGAGAAGAGCGCCACCCCCTCGTGCGTGAGTGGATTGACGAGCCCCGTCTCGAAGGGGGTATCGATGCTGCCCCCCGTGCCAGCCCCGTAGATGAGCACCGGGAGCTGGGCGAGGGCCGATGGATCCGCGGCCAGGCCTGCCGGAACTGCCAGTCGGAATTCGACGGTTTCGGTGCGTGGCTGCGCGCGATCGGTTCCTCCAATCGCGGTGGGCAGCGGCCCCGTGAGCAGACTGCCCTCGGCGCTGGCAGGATCGAAAGCAACGCTGACCGAACCGTTGAGGGCGACGGAGATCTGCGGGAGGTACGGTGGCGCGCCGCGCTGCAGGTTGAGGGTCTCGAAAGTACCCGAGACCAGGTAGTAGTCGCCCAAGGCGTCCAGATCGGTCCGGGTGACCGTCAGATCGGCCAGTGCGGCGGGATCGCTCACTGCATCGATGGCGGCCATCCTCCCCTCGAGCGGCTCACGCGGTTCACCGGCACGGAACAACGTCAGCATGGCGATCTCGCTGCGTGGCAGCCTCAGCTGGGTCTCCAGAAGATCAAAGGCGTCGCGATAGTCCGCGAGGGGAGCGCAATCGCCAGGGGCTTTCAGCTCCTCGAAGGCCGCCGGGCTTCCGAGACCTTCGCCGCTGGCATCGCGAAGGCTCCGCCTGACAATCGCCGCGTACAAGCGGCCGGGCTCGAGAGCAAACCCCGGATAGGGGAGGATCGACAGCGTGTTGGGGTGTGCGTACAGGGATTGGTCGAGCACTCGAGTCGCGATGGGGACGACCCGCCCGCGAGTCGAGGGCTGAGGGTCCACGTTCACCAGGAGCACCGTGCTGGTCGCGATGTCCAGGGATGCCTGGGGGGTGGGAAGTCGACTGGTGTCGATGGGCTGATCGAAGCGCAGCACGACGTGCGCGCTGTTGGCGTTGCCGGAGAGAAACTGCGCGGCCATCGAAGTCACGTACTGCCGGTATGCACCCGGATCGATGGAGCTCGCGAGTAGCTGGATCATCGGGTCGCTGCTCGCCATCGAGCAGCCTGTCGCTGCGGTAGGATTCGGGATGTGGGCGAGCTCGCTCGGGCTGCGCCGGAGCTCGGGCCATGGAAAGTCGAAGAAGTCGAGTGTTGCGCTGGTTGCGGCCTGAGCCGAGGTCAGATCATAGACGACCTGGGCTCCGGGGATGGCGGGGGTGGCTTCGCAGCCGGCGAGTCCTCCGGTCCCGGTGTCACCGGCGGCACCCCCAGCGCCGCCCGTTGCGACACCACCCGTGGTGAAGCCGCCCGTGCCGCCAGTGCCAGTCCCGCCGGCGCCCGCGGTGCCGCACGGTCTGCCGTCGACGTAGACACTCGAGCTGTGGATGACACAGTCTCGGTTGTTCTCCCAGCCCCAACCGTCGCCGTCCGGATCCGTGTTGTCGGAACACACCGGGTAGCACCTACCGTCGACCTCGACCGTGAAGATGCTGGTGGTGCCGCCAGAGCCGCGGCCACCACTCCCGCGGCCACCACTCCCGCGGCCGCCGGTGCTGACGCCGCCGGAGCTCACGACTCCACCAGTCCGCATTCCGCCGAGCTGGCTACCCCCGAGCCCGGTCCCCCCGGTAGTCGTGCCACCAGAGCCCCCTGCCTCATCACCCTCGCCGCCGAGCGTGGTCCCCCCGCAGCCCGCGGCGAGCGTGACAACGATCGTCCAGAATCCCAACCCACTCGTCGATTCCGTCATGGCCCACCTGCTGGGCCTGGCCTAGCACGAGTGGGTCCGACCGGGCCACTGTCTGCCCCGCGATGGGCCTAATTCAGGAACCGAGTCAGCCGGCGCGCCTGACTGCGCGGTTCGAGCTGGAGGCGAGTCCTGGGATCAGTAGAAGGCAACCTGGAGGCGTGTGACGAAGGTCAGCTCGTCGGGGAGCCCTTCATCCGGACCGTACCAGTGCAACCGCGTCCGTTCGAACGCATTCATGAAGCGGACCGATGGGGCTGGGTGCCAGGAGATCTGTGCACCGCAGGCGAACGCTTCCTTCGCGGCCTCGTTGGAGGCGAGGCCGCGCTCGAACGGAGCGTCGTCGACGCTGAATCCGTGCACTCGGGCGGCGAGTTCGAGCGCGCCGTAGTGGCCAGCTGTCGGGTCGAGCGGGTGCTCCACTTGCACTCCGCCGTAGGTCGCGCGTCCTCCGAGTACTACCGAGCCGGTCACCTGCCAGGCCAGCGATTCGACGTCCACGCGGACCGTACCGCTTCGCGCCTCCTGTCGCGCCACGACGACCTCTCCGAGCAAGCCCACCGGACCGACGAACCAGTAGCCCTGCGGTACGACCAGCAGCCGCCGCCCATCTGCGACAGCATCGTCCGTGAATTCGAAGAAGGTCTGGCGAGCCATCGTCCGGTGGATGGGGAGGGGGCCGGCCTGGTCGCCGAGGGCAGCGGCGAACCCGATCCCAAGCTGGGCAAGCGCCGCGACACGAGTTGGCTGAAGCGGATGAAGGAAGAAGCGTCCCGCGAAATCCTTGGCGGCGTTCGTATCCCGGTCGCCGCTCGCCCCGCCAGGAACGCCGTTGTAGATGCCCATTGCGTAGCTTGCGAGGTCTCCGGCCAGCTTGCCCTGCAGCTCTAGGCCAACGTCGCGATTGGGCAAGAGCTCTGAGGGAAGAGCACGCTCGACGAAGGTCATCCCATCGGGACGCTGCAGGCGCTCGAGCCCCAGTGGCATCTTCGACTTCCCGACGCGCAGCTCCAGTTCGTCGAACAGGGTGAAGGTGCCGCAGGCGTCAAGGAGGTCGAGTCGACTGTCGCTCACCTCGGGCTGGACGAAGAGCGAGAAGCGCCGCGTGAGCTTCGCCTTGAACCCGAAGCGAGCACGTCGCACGAGAAATTCCGACCGTCCCTCGTTGTCGATTCGAACACGGCCGTCGGCGTGAACCAAGGCTCTGGTCCGAACCTTCACGGAGCCGTCGGACGATTCCAGCATCACGGTCCGGTCGGACGCCTTCGGCGGGACCTGAGCTGGCGGGCTAGCGGTGGACGAGGGGCTCGGACTGTCGGACGCCGTACGAGAAGGGGCGGCTTGGGCCGATGCGAATTGGGTGACGCAGGTCGAACAGAACAGGGTGAGGGCGCAGATGCGAGTGTCGAGCATGGTCGGGGCGTGCAAGCACGGCGCGTGCCGCCCTTTCTGGCGCGGGCTTCGTCATCTCTGCGAGGTGCCAGCCGTGGCCCGTCACGGATGGCACCATCACCTGCGCTGGGACCAGGCTATGCAACGGGGCGACCCTCCGCCGCCCGTGCGTTTCTCCCGGCGCTTCTCCTCGCACGACGAGTGGCACGATCGCTGCTTGGCGGCGTCGCCATGAAACAACCCGTCTTCACTCGCGCCGCGTGGGCGGTGCTGGTCGTGCTGGTCGTGCTGGTCGCCCCCCTGGCATGTGACAAGCGGTCGGAGGGAGAGAAAGACGTGCTGACCCTAGGTGCCTACACCACTCCGCGAGAGGTCTATGGGTCGGCGCTCATTCCGGCGTTCCGTGCGCGGTGGCAGGCCCAGACTGGACGCGAACTCGAGGTGCGGGAGTCCTACCTCGGAAGCGGAGCGCAGGCGCGGGCCATCGCGGCAGGATTCGAAGCCGATGTGGCGGCGCTCTCACTCGAGCCAGACATCGTGCAGCTCGAGCGGGCCAAGCTCATCACCCACGACTGGAAGAGCGGTCCGACTCGCGGGGTCGTGACCCGTTCGCTGGTGGTCATCGGGGTGCGACCGGGCAACCCGCAGGGGATTCACGACTGGCAGGACCTGACGCGCCCCGGCGTCGAGGTGCTCACACCGAACGTGCGGACCAGCGGGGGCGCCATGTGGAACGTGATGGCTGTCTACGGCGCTGCCCGACGGGGCCAGGCGGGCGTCAAGCCGGACGAGGCGGTCGATCTCCTGGCCCGCGTGCTCGCCAATGTTCGGATCATGGATCGCAGCGCGCGTGACTCGATGCTCACCTTCGAGCGGGGGGTAGGTGATGCGATCATCACCTACGAGAACGAGATGCTGGTGGGCCAGAAGAAGGGGAAGCAGTACGAGTACGTGATCCCACGCTCCACGGTGCTCATCGAGAACCCTGTGGCGGTCGTGGACGGCCACACGCGTCGACACGGGTCTGAGTTGCTGGCTCGCGCGTTCGTCGAGTTCCTGGTCACTCCGGAAGCTCAGCGAACCTATGCGGACCACGGCTTGCGGCCTGTGTCCGGGGTGGTAGAGGCCGAGGTCGCTCGGCGCTTCCCCGAGCCTGGCGACGTGTTCACGGTGGAAGACCTCGGCGGCTGGGCGTGGGTCGAGCGCGATGTGTTCGGTGAGGGTGCCGTCTACGACCGCGCAGTGGCGCGCGCCCGAAAGGCGCCCTCGCCATGATGGCACCCTTCGTGACCCGCTCTCGCGGTCTGACGGCCCTGCGTCAAGGCGTCCTGGCATATGTGCTGGCGCTCGTCGCACTTCCGCTTGCTGCTGTCGTTGCCAGCGGACTCGGTCAGGGGTTGTCCGGATTCTGGGTGGCGGTGACCTCCCCCCTGGCACTCGAGGCGCTCCGCCTGACGGTCTGGACCAGTGCGATGGTGGCGCTGATGAACGGCGTTCTCGGCACAGCGACGGCGTACGTTCTCGTTCGCTATCGCTTCCCCGGGCGCTCGCTGTTGACGGCCGCCGTGGACTTGCCTTTGGCGGTCCCGACCCTCGTCGCGGGGGTCATGCTGGCGGTGCTCTACGGTCCCAGTTCGCTTCTCGGGGCCGCGTTCGAGGCGCGAGGGATCTCGATCATCTACGCCCGACCTGGCATCGTGCTGGCGCTGCTGTTCGTCTCGTCGCCGTTCGTGATTCGCGCGGTCGAACCGGTGCTGCTCGAACTCGACCCGGCCGAGGAGGAGGCAGCGGTGACGCTAGGTTCTGGACCGATGCGCACCTTTCGTACCGTGGTCTGGCCGTCGATCCTGCCTGCGGTGCTGTCGGGCAGCATTCGCTCGCTGGCCCGCTCGGTTGGCGAGTTCGGCTCCATCGTCGTCGTTGCGGGAAACGTCCCCTTCGAGACGCTGACCGCGCCGGTGCACGTGTTCGGCCAGATCGAAAGTGGGGCGCCTCACGCCGGTGCCGCTGTCTCCGTGGTGCTCCTCGTGCTGGCAGTTGGGCTACACCTGACGGCACGCCTCGTCGACGGTGGGATGGGAGGTGGCGGTGGTGCCGCGTGAGCTCGTCCGAGATGCGCACCCGCTGCGCTGGCTTCTGGTGAGCGTCGTGCTGGCCTATCTCGGTGTGGTCCTGCTGGGGCCGGTGGGAGCGCTCGTGCTCGAGCTGCTGCGGACGGGTCTTGCCCGGGCCGCTGCGGCCGTCGGATCCGCGGATGCGCTGCAAGCGCTGACGAGGACGGCCTGGGTGACGCTCCTCGCGGTCGTCGTCAACTGCCTCATCGGTGTGGTGGGCGCGCTGGCGCTCGTGCGGCAGCGTTTCTGGACGCGGCGTCTCATCGAAGTGCTGACTGACCTTCCCCTGGCCGTGTCGCCAGTGATGGTTGGACTCGCGTTCCTGATCTTGTTCGGGAACGGCGGCTGGCTCGCTTCGGTGGCCGGCGGCTTGGGAGTTCGCGTGCTGTTCTCGTTTTGGGGAGTCGCGGTGGCCACGCTCTTCGTTACTGTTCCGTTCACCATTCGGGAGGTCGCCTACGTACTGGAGGAGCTCGGCACGACCGAGGAGGAGGCGGCGGCAACGCTGGGAGCTAGCGACTGGCAGACGTTCTGGCGCGTGACGCTCCCCAACTTGAGGTTTGGGCTGGGGTACGGGCTGCTGATGACCGTGGCGCGATCGTTGGGCGAGTTCGGTGCGGTGCTCGTCCTCGGCGGTAGCATTTCCGGCAGGACGCAGACGGCCACGACGTTCATCCACGATGCGATCGAGGAGCGGAATCTCGCTGGCGCCTACGGCATGGCGGGGCTGCTCGCCCTGGTCAGCGTCGTCCTACTGCTGGGACTGGAGATCGCCAAGCACCTACATGCCAAGGAGAAGCAATGAACATTCGTGTTGAAGGCCTGACGAAGCGGTTTGGATCTTTCGTGGCGGTGAACGACGTTTCGTTCGTGGTCGAGAGTGGACATCTGGTTGCGGTGCTCGGCCCATCCGGAAGTGGCAAGAGCACCCTCCTCCGGATGCTGGCCGGGCTCGAACCGCCCACCTCGGGAAACGTGTGGTTTGGAGACGAGCCCGCAACTCACCTGCACGCGCGTGCTCGCGAGGTGGGGTTCGTGTTTCAGCACTATGCGCTCTTCCGACACCTCACGGTGGCGCGCAATGTTGGATTCGGGCTGGAGGTCCGAGGTGTGAGTCGAGAGCGCATCACCCGGCGGGTACGTGAGCTCGTGCAGTTGACGGGACTGGCCGGGCTCGAGGACCGCTTTCCGGCGCAACTGTCGGGGGGCCAGCGCCAGCGGGTGGCGCTGGCCCGTGCGCTCGCTCCAGAACCCCGCCTGCTGCTGCTCGATGAGCCCTTCGGCGCCGTGGACGCCAAGGTGCGCGAGGAGCTGCGCCAGTGGCTTCGCAGGCTGCACGACGAGGTGGGGGTCACCTCGCTGTTCGTGACTCACGACCGGGAGGAGGCGTTCGGTGTGGCGGACCGGGTGCTGGTGATTCAGGGGGGACGACTCGAGCAGGAAGGAACGCCACTCGATGTTCTCGACCGACCGGCCACGGATTTCGTGGCCTGCTTCGTCGGAGACGCCAACGTGTTCGACGTCGACGTTCGCCACGGGACGGCAAGGTGCGGGGCGCTCGTCGCGCCGGTCGAGGAGGGGGCTGCGTGTGGTCCGGCGCGACTGGTCGTGCGCTCCTACGAGATCAAGCTCTGGGCCGAGAACCCAGGGCACGCCACCGTCGAGCGAGTGGTCACCGTGGGAGATCGCTTACGTGTGTACGCAGTAGTCGATGGTGCCGGGCCGATCCTGGCGCAGTTTCCCCGGCGCAGCAGTCTGCTCACCGGCATCGAGCCAGGGTGTCGTGTCCACGTCGAGGTCACGGCCGCCTTCGTCTATCCTGCGCGAGGCACATCTATCTCTGCGTTGCCCTTCCACAGCGCCGACCCGCCAGCGGTCAGTTCCATCCGGTACCTCAGACCGCAGGAACGGACCGCGGGAACATTGCGCTGATGGGCTTCACCGGACTTGCTCCTTCGTGGGTGAGGGGCAAGTCCTCCGAAGAAGGGCCTTCACTCCCAACCGGGCGCCAATGCACGCTGGCCACGGTGTTGAACGCCGTAGCGCCGTCTTCAGAACGGCCAGATTCTTGGAGCCAGGGCCACCGCCGTGACCATCACGACGAGATTCAGTGGAACGCCAATGCGTAGGAAGTCGCCGAACGAGTAGCCACCCGGGCCGTACACCATGAGGTTCGTCTGGTATCCGATGGGAGTGGCGAAACTCGCTGACCCCGCGATCATGATGCACATGACGAAGGGCATCGGACTTGCATCGAGCGACTCGGCTGTGGCAACGGCGATCGGGAAGACGAGCGCTACGGCGGCATTGTTGGTGATGAGCTCGGTGAAGAACGTGGTCGTCAGATAGACGGCGAGCAGTACGAGCCATGGCCTCGGGCCAGCCAGCCCGACGATACCGCCAGCGATGGTGCTGGCTGCCCCGCTCATGTTCAGCGCGTGCCCGAGGCCGAGCGCGCCGCCGATGACGAGCAGGACGGACCAGTCGATGGATTGACGCGCTTCCGAGACGGTGCACGCACCGGCGGCGACCATGAGGATGGCGGCGATGCCTGCCGCCGTCAGCATGTCGAGCCAGCCGAAGCCCGCGACGACGATCATTGCCACCAGGATGCCGAGTGCGACCGGGGCCCGCTCGTGCCGGGGAGTCATGGACCCATCGACGGGACTGACGAGGAAGAATTCGCGGGAGCGACGATGCATTGCCAGAAACGCGGGATCGGCCTCGAGCAGCAGCGTGTCTCCCGCCAGCAGCACCATGTCGCCGAGCTTGCCCGAGATGCGCTGGGCACCGCGGGCAAGCGCGACGACGGATGCATCATAGCGTGTGCGGAACTTTCCTTCCCGAATCGTCGAGCCGATGAGAGGACAGGCGTCCGACACGACGGCCTCCACCAGCAGGTGGCGCCGACCGACGCCTGGTGCTGGGCCCGCCTCTTCGGTGGCGAGCAGTCCCTGGATCTTGCGCAGATCCACGACCGACTCGACGACGCCCGCAAAGGTGAGGTGGTCTCCCCCCAGGAGCACCACGTCGGGACCAACGGCCGGGATCACTCGCCCGGCCCGCTCGATGGAGGTGAGGTAGAGCCCAGGAAGATGCCGCAGCCCAGCCTCCTCGATGGTGCGATTCACGAGGGCTCCGCGAGGATCGACGACCCGCTCGATCATGTACTCGCGCGGGTCGGAGTCGGTGAGTGCAGGTCTGCGGTCTGGGAGCAGCCAAGGGCCTAGCGCGAGGACGAACGCGAGCCCCACGACGGCCACCGGCAACCCCAGCCAGGTGATATCGAACATCGACAGGCCTTCCGGCAAGACCCCGTGGGAGATCAAGAGACCGTTCACGACGAGGTTCGTGCTGGTGCCAATCAGCGTGCAGACTCCGCCCAGGATTGACGCGTAACTCAGGGGAATGAAGAGTCGCGATGGGCTGATGCCGGTGCGCCGCGAGAGCTCCGACACGACCGGTAGGAACATCGCGACGATGGGCGTGTTGTTGAGAAACGCGCTGGAGGCCCAGACGGGTATGACGAACCGCGCCTGCGCTGCGAGCAGACTGCGCGGCCTTCCGATCAGAACGTTGGAGATGCGCTCGAGGGCCCCGGTGTGGACGAGTCCCGCTACCACCGCGAAGAGCACTCCGACAGTGAGCGGTGCCGGATTGCCGAAGCCCGCGACTGCCGCGGCTGGCGACGGCAGGTGTGGCGAGCCGGTTGCTGTGGCCACGAGCATGATGACGAAGACCCCGCTGACGACCAGCGCATCGGGACTCGCCCAGTTGCGGGCGAGCCCGACCACGAGCAGCCCGACGACTGTGAGGACGAAGCAGGATTCCCAGGGCATGAACGGCATGCCGGGTGCATGCGCAAGATACGGACCACGGAAAGAAGTGCCGTGATTTCGATAATATATGGACAGTTCTGTGAAATATCGTGGGACGTGCCCGTGATATTGAACGGAACCAGGAAATGAGACAGATAGGACCCATGTACGAGGTGGATGTCTGGCGTGGTCTGTTCGCGCACTCGAGCCTCGAACACTCTCTCTCCGTCGTGGGCGATCTGATCGTTCGGGAGCTCGGCGTGTTCGCGGTCCTGGTTCGCAAGCTCGAGCTGCGAGAACGCGCCGTCTCGACACAGGCGATGGCCGTGGCCGAGCCTGGTGTTGTCGTTCACGCTGGGAGGTCTGCCTGCTCGAACGAGCAGATGGAACGACTGCTCGGCTTCGTGGGAGAGGTGCGAGCGCTGCGCGGGTCGCCCGCCCGCGATGCGTTCCTCGCGCTCCTTTCTGGTGGCGACGAGTCGTGCGACGTCGTGGTGGCCCCACTGTCTAGCGACGAGTATGGGATGGCTGGCGCTCTGGTGCTCATGGGTCCAGAGGGAACCTTCGACCACCGACACGAGGTCGAAGTCGCGCGACTGGCAGAGCCGTTCAGCGCTGCCCTCAGGTCAGCCTCTCGGCTCCAGGAGCTGGAACGCCTTCGTGAGGGAGTCGAGGCAGACAACCGAGCGTTGCTCTCCAAGCTCGGTCGGCAGGAGGTCATGGGTACCATCGTCGGCGCCGACGCGGGCTTCCGGGAAGTGATGACCCGGGTAGCTCAGGTGGCACCAACCAGCGCGCCCGTGTTGCTGCTGGGCGAGACCGGAACCGGAAAGGAAGTAGCAGCGCGGGCGATCCACGCGCGGTCGACCCGCGCCTCGGGACCGATGATGCGGGTGAACTGCGGCGCCATTCCCCCGGGACTGGTGGACGCGGAGCTCTTTGGACACGAGCGCGGCAGCTTCACAGGTGCGACCGGGGCGCGGGCTGGATGGTTCGAGCGAGCTGACGGGGGCACCCTCTTTCTCGACGAGGTGGGAGAGCTCCCGCTGGCGGCACAAGTCAGGCTGCTACGCGTGCTGCAGGATGGAACGCTGGAGCGAGTGGGTGGGCAACGCGCGGTGCCGGTCGACGTGCGGATCGTTGCCGCCACGCACCGCGATCTCGGCGAGATGGTTGCCGAGGCCCAGTTCCGGCAGGACCTTTGGTATCGAGTCAGCGTCTTTCCGATCTGGTTACCGCCACTGCGCGACCGGCGAGAGGACATTGCCTCCCTGGCGGAGCACTTCGCCTGGCACGCTGGCAAGCGCCTGGGTGGACAACCGCTGGTGCCATCCGCGGCCGATCTGGAACTACTTGCCTCCTACGACTGGCCTGGCAACGTTCGCGAGCTGGCCTCGGTCATCGAGCGTGCTGCCATTCTGGGAAACGGCAAGCGCCTCGAGATCCAGAGCGCCATCGGCCTGGCCCGACCGATGGCGAGCTCGACTCGTCCTTTGGCTGGCAGAAGCGAGGCCGATGGTCCGCTCCCCAGCCTCGACGAGGCAGTGCGTCAGCACATCGAGGCGGGCTTGACCCGGACCCGAGGCAAGATCGAGGGCCCCGGAGGAGCTGCCGAGTTGCTCGGTGTGAACCCCCACACGTTGCGCTCTCGCATGCGCAAGCTGGGCGTACGCTGGCAACGCTTTCGGCGGTGACCCCCCTGGCGCTGTTCAACTCGGCACACGCGCTACAATTCTGGCACCCTACGACAACCCGGAAGTTCGTTCCGGGTTGTCGTACCCAATGTGATCGGGTGCCCCGTTCGAACGGGTGCGACTCCGGGTTTCCGCCGGCCCTCCACCCCCAGTCGGAACGAACTTGCGAATTGCTGTACTGGTGCCATCCAGTCTCAGTGTGGCCGGGACAACCCAACCGGGGAGTGAACGTGGTCGGACCGCGTCGGACGATCACGCGCTGCTCGACACTCGCGACCAGACGTGTCGCGCCATCCCGTCGTGGATGACATTCGAGTCATCCACGGCCTCGACCGCGAACCTTGACGCGTGAAAGCCACCTACGTCGGCCAACGCGAGGCGCTAGGACGGCCAGCGCGGCGCCGAGCACGGCCCCACCGAGCACGATCTGTGTCGAGGTTTGTGTTGGACCCAGGAGCCCCGTCAGGTGTAGCACGAACGTCACCACCCACCCGACGGTAAGCGCTGCGACGGCTGCGAGCGCTCCGATGATCGCCCCGGGAAACAAGGTGAAGGTCCGACCCGCCGAGCTCCACCGCTCTCGCGACGAGTACACACGCACGAGAGCCAGCGCTACCGGTAGCGCCAAGGTCACGCCTCCACCCAGCGCGGTCATCCGGATCGGATCCGGATCGCTGCGCGCATCGAGTTCCCGAGCTAGGCCGAAGCCGACCAGCGCGATGGCTCCGCCCAGGACGCCGCCGATGACGGTACCGAAGACCAGTCGGAGCAGGACGTCTCCCGTTGCCCTCAGCGCGGACGTCTCCCGCTTCACCGCTTGCCCTGCCGGCGGAGGTACCACGCGCAGCCGATGTCGACGTTCCTTCATCTGGTGAATGGCTCTACCACCTGAGCCGGACGCGACGGCGGAAAAGCGTCAAGAACACGCCGACTGGCGCGATTGGGACCCGTCGCGCGGCGAGGTTGCTACGACAACCCAGATTTGGTTCAGGATTGTCGTGCCAGGATCGAGACCGATGGCGCAGTTCTCATGAGAGCGTCTACGGGCTTCTTCCGGCCCGCCCCCCATTGACGGGTCGGCGAAAACGTGACCCAGCCACGCGACCGCATCACTCCGGTTGGCGGGCGAGTCACCGCCGCATCCGAGCCGCCCGGGCGATTTCGCGAAACTGGTCGCTGCAGCGGTCGACAGCGGGGATAGCCGCGTTGCGTTGGGCGCGGCGCAGAAAGGGCATCCCGATGAGTGAACCCCTCAGTTGCACCGAGACCTCGTTCCGGAACCACGAATACCCCCTGGGTGGTGACGACCTCGCCGGTCCGTCGCCGGGAGGTGCCGGTGACTCGACCGCGCTGGCGAGTCGGGCGTCCGAAGCCGCGGCGCCAGTGCGCGAACCACCCACGGGGGCCGTGGCGCCCCCCACGGAGCGAGCGACTCCCCCGGCGGGGTCGCTAGCGCTCGTCGCGAGATTCCAGGCGCGGCCGGGAGGCGGGCCCCCAGCCAATCGAAGCAATGCGGTCCGCACGGCGGAGCGCTCCGTGCAGTCCCTGATCGCCGAATCGTCGTCGGGACGCGCAGGACACACGGGGGAGGTCGCGCTGGCGAAGGGAAGCCATCCGAGTGGGGTCAGCGGCGAGGCGTTGGGCGCGTCCTACCACTTTGCCGGTGACGGTATGGAACTCGATGCGGCGGGGCTGCGGGCGGGCAGCTCGCTGGGGCCGATCCGTTCGTCGGTCGAGGTCGCGACGGTTCACGCCTACCTCGGGCAGTACGGGGCTGACGGGAGTCGTGGCGTGGCGGTCGAGTTTGGAGCCACGGCGATCGGAGCCGAGATCACCCTCGAGGAGGGTGGCGAGAGCGTGACCGTGGGACTGAGCGAGGGGTTTGGATTCGGAGCCAGCGCGGGGGTGAGGGACCAGGACCAGGACGGGGTGATCGAGCTCTGCGCACGGGTGTCGGGAGGACCGGCAGTCATTGGCGTCTGCACCGAAGGAGTTCAGTCGGAAGGGCCCGACCCGACGCCGGCCGAAGGAGCCTCGGGGCGCGGGAGCGCTGACTGATCGGGTGGCGCTGTCTTCGACGAGGTGAACTGATGCAAGCGACGTCCTCCGCCGATCCTCGCGCTGCCTCCCTCGCGGATGACCCCTGGGCTGGGCATCGACGGGTCATTCTCTGGTGTCGCCGCCTGCTCGTGGTGACGCCGGTGGTGCTGCTGCTCGAGCTGGTCGCGCAGCGCAGCGACGCGGTTTGGCCGCGCCTGCTCGGGTTCGTCCTGATCGTTCCCGGTGCGGTGCTGCTGGCGGTTCTGTGGTGGGTGGCCGTCACCGCCTCGTGTCCGCACTGCGGCGGTGCTTACCGGGGTCCGCTCTGGCTCCGATTTTCCCCGGAATGGTTCCCGTTCGGCGGCCGCTGCCGGAGCTGCGGCGTACCGATCTTCACGCCCGTGCGTGCGGGACGCCGCCGGCGCGGGCGCTGCCGTGGATCGCCGACACGCTAGTCGCCGCTGGCCGCGTGGCGGTAGAACGCGACGTCGTCGAGGTAGAAGTCCCAGTCGCCCACCTCGAAGCTGAAGTTCAGACCGGCGAGGGCCTCCACGTCGACCTTCGGTGCGGGGATGCCGAAGCCGCGCTGCTTCATCCGGTCGAAGGGGATGCTGATGAACGTCCACTGGTCCGGCAGAGGAACACCGGCCCCGAAGCGGTCGCACTTCTCCGACTCGATGAGCGAGTTGTCATCGCAGTCGGGGACGGTCTCCACCGTTTCGATCCCCTCCTGGAGCTCGGCCGCCCGGAGGCTCACCCGCGCGCTGGAGTCGGTGTTGCGGTCGTTGACCGCGACGAACAGGCTTCGTCCCCGGGCGTCCCCGTTGCGCTTCACCCAGAAGCTCAGGCCCTCCCACTCGCTGACGTCGCGACCGGTGGGGTATTCGACCAGGAAGCTCTGGCCGAAGGCGGCCCCGTAGACCACCAGGCCAGAGGCCTGGATGCGAAGCGCGTACTGGCTCTCCCCGCAGCGTGGCTTGGCGAGCTCGTTAGCGTCGGGGCTCTCCTTGCCGGGGCGGGGCGTGAAGGTCGAGTCGGGGCTCCCGTCGTCGCTGGTCCACCAGCGTTGGGCGACGCCGTTCTCGAAGTCGGTGACCATCAGGAACTCGAGACCGTCGTCGGCGGCGCAGGAGTCCGTGGCGGGCGCACCGCCGCCGGTCTGGTAGTCGGCGGCGGGCCGTTCGCCTTCCTTGCCCCCGCAGCCAGCGGCGACCAGGAGCCCGAGCGCGATCGTCAGCGTTCTGCGCATGGCGGTCACCACCACATGCTGGCGGTCAGGCCGACGACGTGCTCGTCGGGCACGATGCTGGGATCGCGCGCCGGGGGATAGCCATCGATGACGGTGGCTCCCGACCCGCTGAAGTAGCGCGAGTACTGCAGTGTGACCTGGTCTTGCGAGGCCCAGTCGCTATGGAGGATGAGGTACCCGGTGGCGATGGCGTGGGTGTTCTCGTCGTGATCGATGTCCGGGATGACGCGGTCGTAGCGACCGGCGACGCTCAGCCACTTGACGGGGGCGTAGCCCACCTCGCCGCCGTACTTCAGCTTCGAAACCCCGTCGTAGGCTTCGTCCTCGGGGCTGTCGACGGCGGTCAGGATGCTGAACAGACTGAAGACGAGGTCCGGCGCATTGCCCTCGAACTTCGAGGGGTGGCGGAGCAGGTTGCCGAGGCTCAGGTCGTACTGGCCGCCGACCGTGTGGAGGTTGCCGGTCCCGCCGCTGTTCGGGCCCAGGTACTCGCGCATCAGGCCGGGGCCACCCGGGGCGTTGAGCACGCGGATGATGCCGGAGACGCTGCGCGCGGTGTTGGCGTCCGTGTAGGCGTAGCCCGTGTACAGGTGGCCGTAGCGACCCATCGTCAAGCGCAGGTCGGTACCCAGGACGCTGATGTTCCCGTCGGGCTGGTTCTGGGGGGTGGCGCGGTCGTCCTGGGCGAAGGCGTGGATGTAGTGCGCGCCGAGGTGGATCGCCTTCTTGTACACCGCCGACAGGTGCCCGTGTGCGGCGAAGGACGAGCCAACGTTGGGATCGATGAAGCCGTTCCAGCCGGCGGGCTCGACGCCCACCGGAGCCTTGTTCAGCTGGCCCTGGAAGCCGAGCTCGGCGACCAGGTCGATGTCGCCGAGGTCCATCACGCTCGTGCCGGTGAAGCCGGTGCCGCCGATCCGACCGATGAGGGGCGTGCCGTAGCGACCCAGATCATACTCGCCCATGGTGCCGTAGCGATTGGCGAAGGCACCAACGTTCAAGTTGAGGGCGACGTGGTCGTCGGCCTTGCCCTTGAACGTCAAGAACGAGTCGTTGATGCCGAGCATCTTCGACGGATCGAAGTACCCGTTGGCGTTGGTGACCGTGCGGGCGGCGACGATCACGGTGGCGACCACGTTGGGGTTGCCGTAGGTGAAGTTCAGCTGCACCCAGGGATCCGGGACGACCGCGGTGTACTCGAAGGTCTCGTAGTCCCCCGGCACTCGCGGTGGCGTGTGCAGTGTCGTCACCTTCTGGTGCGAACCAGGGTTGTCCCGCTTGCCGATGCCCATCCGCAGCGGGACGCTCATGTAGCCGTGGAAGTCGAAGCGCCAGTCGCCCGCCTTGGTGGGCGCGTTGCCGAACGCAGGAGTCATCCCACCTGGCAAGGTGGCGACCTGGGGAGCGCCGGGGGACAGTCCGAGCCCGCCCGTGGCCAGGTCGGTGTCGAATGCGGATGTGGGGGTGGTCGTGTCGCCGCTCTTGGTCAGGTTCTGCTGGGCGGGTGCCGGGGCATCGGTGCTCGCGGCAGCGGAGGGGGCCTGGGTCGCAGCTGCGGGCTGGGTGGCCGCCGTGGCTGCAGTCGCGGAGGTCGCTGTGGGGGTCGCAGCTGCCGCCGGTGCAGCGGGTACGCTCGCCGCGGGAGGTGCCGCCGCGGGGGGGACTGCGGCCGTTGCTTCTCCTGTCGGCGCTTCGCCCGCAGGGGCGCCGTCGGCCGGAGGGGTCTCGGGCTGCTGGGCCCACGCCACGCACGGGAACGTGGCCGCCAGGATTGCCACAAGGGCAGAACGATACGTTCGTCGTTTCATCGCTACCACCAAATCGTCCCGTACAGAGCCACTAGATGCCGGTCGGGGTTCTCCGAGGTGATGTTCACCAGTCGGGTGTCGCCCTCCACCCGCACGTCCTTGCCCAGTGCGTAGTAAGCGTACTGGAGCGTGAGGGATTCCCGCGTCACCCATCCACTGCGGAAGATGAGCTTGGGAGAAAAGACGCCGAAGCTGCGTCCCGGCTCGCTGGCATCGGGCACCACATGATCGATGCGGAGCGAGCTGGCGACGTACTTCGAGAAGCTGTACACGCCCTCGGCGCCGTACTTGAACATGTCCTTGTCGTCGAACATGGGCATGTCGCTCTTGACGTGCGCGTAGATGCCGAAAGCACTGAGGGTCAGGTCTGGTCCTTCGCCCCAGAATTCCATCGGGTAGCGCAAGAGCTTGCCCAGGCTCACCGAGTACTGACCGCCGAGTAGCGTCAGTGCCCCGTTGCCAAGACTGCCGAAGCCCCAGAAGTGCTCGTTGAGTTCCTTGCCGCTTCCGGTGTTCAACACCCGCACCAGGTCGGTGACCGAGTTGGACTCAACCCCCTTGGTGCGCTGCCCGCCGACGTAGAAGTACCCGAAGCGATCGCCGTCGACGCGGACGTCGGCGCCCGCGATCTGGACCGAGCCGTCCTTGCGCTGCTGGGCCTCGTTGTACTCGGTCAGCGGGTTGTCGACGAGGTCCTTCCGGTCGTCCTGGCTCCAGCTGTAAACGTAGTGGAGCGTGGGCGTGACAGCCTTGTAGTTGACGCCCAAGTGCCCGTGGGCGGCCAGCGTGGTGCCTTCTTCGTCGCGAGCGAACTCGTTGGTGTTGTCGCGGTAGATACCCCGCGGGGCCTTGTCCATCTCACCCTTGAACCCGCCCTCGACCTTGACGTTGATGTCTCCCTCGAAGGGAAGATCGATCGTGGCGGTGGTACCGACGCCCTTGATCTCGGTGATCAGCGGCGTCCCGTAGGCGCCGTTGTGCCACTTGGCCATCGCACCATACCGATCGGGGAAGGCTCCCACGTTGAGCTTCAGGCCGATGGGCGAATGGAGGTCCGGAGTGTAGGTGAGGAACGCATCGGCGAACCACACCTGGGCGTTGATGATCTGGTAGCCGCTCGACTCGTCGACTCCGGCGACGCTCCAGGCGCCAATGATTGCCGTTGCCTTCACCTGGTCGTTGCCATACGTGAAGTTGAGCTGCGACCACGGTGTGGGCACCGTCATGCTGTGGTCGAACCAGCCGTAGGAGCCCCCGGGAACGACGGGGTCGCCGTGCAGGGTCGTCTTCCGCTGGTCGGGAGTGGCGTTGCCGCGCGTGCCCATCGACGCACGGGCAACCGCCTGGAGGTAGCCACTGAACGAGAAGCGATAGTCGGCGCCGCGAACCGGAGCGCCGAAGGACGGTGTGAGCGCGCCGGGCAGGGCCGGCTGGTGCTGCGGGGCGTGAGGCGATAGCCCCGCCGATCCCATCTCGCGGTAGCCAGGGAGGTAGCCCGCAAAGTCCTTGGTGTCGCCCTGATCGAGCAACTCCTGCTCCGCTTCCTGGCGTTGCTTCTCGAGCACCTCCTGCGGAGTGTCGATGTACTGGGACCCCAGGGTTTCGTCCTCGGCGTGGGCGGTTGCCGCGAGCAGCGACCCGCCGGCAATGACACACCAGCCAATCCCGGGGAGGAGCGGTCGTGACGTCAAGGCTGCCTCCTGTAGAGGGCGACATCGTCGATCCACAGATCCCACTCGCCGCGCTCGAAGAGGAAGCTCATCCCACGCAATCCATTGAGGTCGAAGTAAGGCGCGCGCTGGCCCCAGCCCTTCTGGCGTAGCTCGTCGAACGGTACCGTGTAGAGCTTCCAGTCATGGGAAAGCTGGAGGTTGATGCCGAACTTGTCACACCCGCTGCGCACGGTGTCCTGGAGCTTGTCCGGGTTGCAGATGGGCCAGCCGTCGTTGTCCGGGTCTTCGTATTTCTCGTCAGTGTGCCGCTCCGACAGCTCGACACGGATCGGGGTACGGCTGCCCGTACCGACGCGCGCCCAGAAGGAGATCCCGTCCCACTTGGTGCCGTCGATCGGCGGCCCGAAGTTCGCGCCCAGCGTGCCGCCCCAGACGGTGAGGGGCCCGGCCAGGATGTTGATGGCGTAGCGGCTCCCACAGCGGGTGCCGGGAATGGCGGTGGCGGGCACGGGTTTCAGGAACACCGGGGTCGGGATCTGGGTGGCTTCGCAGGCGACCCGACACGGCTCGAGCGCCTCGGCGATGTAGTCGTAGATCTCCTCGATGAGCGCCAAGAACTCGCCGACCTCGGTCTCCCTCAGGTCACTCGCGAGCAGCGCCTCCAGCTGGCGCTTGAAGTCTGCGGCCGGACCGTGCAGCAGGCCCGCCTGGGGTGCGTCAATCCACCGGGTGAACTGGACGATGATCCTCCCGATCTCCTCTCGCACTCTGTCGCGAGCGGTCTCGTCGTCCAGGTTGTCGCGCAGTCTCTGGGCTGCGGGCTTGGCACGATTCAGCGCGGCGCCCTTCGAGTACCCGCCGACGCGGAGGTCGATCAGCGCCTGGCAGAGGTCGCACTGCTCGTTGTTCGTGTAGAAGTTGCCGTGGGCGGCGCCGGTCTCGAAGTCGTCGAGAACCTCGAACTCGAGCCCCGCGCCCTGGTCGCACCGGAACGGGCCGCTCCCCAGATCCTCGACGTCGGGTCCCGGTGGATCCTGGACTGCTTCCGGACGTCCCCGATCCGCTCCGCCGCAACCGACGAGGGCGAGGGCCCCGAGCCCCATCGACCACTGCCAGCGCTGCAAGCTCGACGGCCTCATGACTACTCGGCTTGCCCCGCGGCGGCGTCGCAGCCAACGATCTCGATGTCGTCGATCCAGATCTCGTAGTCCGTATTCGGCGTGTTGTACTGCCACTGAATGGCGATGATGCCGCTCTTCTCGACCTGGGGGACGCGATCGCCCCAGCCGGGCTGCTGCTGCATGTCCGCGAAGGGAACGGTGTAGCGGATCCATTCGTCCTGGAGGAACAGGTCAACGCCGAAGTCGTTGTAGCAGTCGGTGCACCGGTCGCCGGAGGGCTCGGTGTTGACGTCGGGGGTCTTGAAGCGGACCTTGCCGGGGCCCTTGGCCCAGAAGCGGATGCCCTTCGCCTGGCTCAGGTCGGTTGGTGTCTTCGGGTTGGTCAACCCGAACCCCATGCCCGCGTAGAGACTGTCGCCCACTGGCGCCATCTTGCCCTTCATCCGGGCGGCGTACTGAGAGCCGTCGCGACCGCCGGGGCTCATCTGGAAGTCGCCGCGCGGCTCGACGGTGGAGCCCCACTCGTCCACGAAGGTGAACCAGTACCCGTCGCGACCATCGATCTCGATGATCTGATTGTTCCCGTCCTCGCCGTCATCCAGCACGCCGTTGGGGCACGGTCCCAGGCTCGCCTTCTTGGCGTCCGCAGTGGCCCCGTACTCCCACACCGGGCTCGTGATGCATCCGACGAGCAAGCACGGCGCGGTCAATCCGACTACCCATTTGCCGCAACTGTTCATGGACCCTCTGCTCGAAGCTGTCGTTGATCCCGATCGCGCTTCCCCGTCACCCGAGGGGTGACGCCAACCTGGAGACTGGCCACGAATGCAGTTGGTAAAACGTTTTAACCTGCGGTGTCAACCGCGAACGGGGGGCGCGCCGCGCCGGTCTGAGCGGTGCTCGCCGCGGCGTCGGTTGTTGGCTCAGCTGCCGGACCGACGGGGGCAGAAACCAAGGGGTGTCCAGCCCCACGCGAGAATTGAAGGTCGGGTTGGCGCCTGGCGCTCGCCGCTACCGGACGCCCCACTTGGCGGCGAGGTAGGCCTCGATCGAATCGAGCTCCGCGACAGTCAAGACACGGTCGAAGACCAGGATCTCGCCGATGTACCCCCGATAGGGCTCACCCGCGTCCGTGCCACCGAGCGTCAGAGGAGCGATCGCCGATCGATAGGTCGTGCTCTGGATCAAGAATTGGTCGTTGCCATCGCGGGCGACTCCCACGAACTGCGGGTCCCAGTAGAGACGGGAGAACCCCGGGGTCGGGGGGCCCGGCGCGAAGGCGTCCGCGTGCCAGTGCTCGGTGCTCCAACCGGTGCTTGCGCTGAGCGCGAGGCCCAGGCCGTCGCCGTCGGGGCGAGTGCGGATCGCCCAGCCTCCACCCGAGTCGGAAGACCCGTTGCCGAGCAGCTGCGCCACTTCGCCCCCCGGCTCCACGCGGTGGACCACGAACACGGTGCCGGTGGCGCTATCCACGATGGGGTCCGGGGTCTGCCACGAGATTTCCCCCACCAGCAGATCATCGATCCCGTCGAACCAGACCGCCGGCTTACCGTTCAGCCCACCGGGAACCCAGGCCGGCTGCCTGCTGGCGGCGTCCTGCCGGTACTCGAAGCGGGTCTTCTTGTCGATCCACCACCAGATCCGGTCACCACGGAAGAAGGCGAAGGGGTCGCTCGCGTCGAGCCATACCCGCAGGCTGCCGTCGGCCGAGGCCTCCATGCCGGTGCGAGTGCAATGGACGTCGCAGTCGAGGTCGGCGGTGGTCCCCGAGTCACATTCCTCGCCAGCGGTCGTGTTGACGACGCCGTCGCCGCAGAAGCCCCAGCTGCAGTCCGCGTTGCAGAACGCGGATTCGCCGCCGTGGTCGCACGCCTCCCCCGATTCGAGCACTCCGTTGCCACATCCGCACGGGGGCTCTCCCGCGATCAGAACGCCGCGTTCGTAGATCCCGATGCGACTGTCGGCGTTCTTCCGGGCGTTGTGGGGTGAGCGAGAGTAGTCGTTGGTGAAGTCGAACGCGCCGCCGTTCCAGTCTTGAATGCGCAGCGAGTAGTCAAGACCCGTCGCGTCGGCCACGAAGGCGTCGGTGTGGGTGACCTCCAGGTAGTGGGTGGCCCCGGCGCAGGCGTGGGGGTTCTGGCGCACCGCGAGCTGGACGAACCCGCATCCTACTTCGGCGAAATCGCACACTGCTTCCAGGTTGGTCGCGTCTTCGGGCTCGAACCAGTAGCGCAGCTCGGTGCTCGCCAGTGGTAGCCCCGCGCCCGTCTTGTACAGCGTCCACTCGAGGCTGATCTGGTCTGCGAAGGGCTCGGTGCGGAGTGAGCGCACTTCGGCATCGGCTATGGGCAGGGGGATTGCCTGCGTGCACTCCACGCATTCGCCGAGGCCCGCCTCGCAGTCTTCCCCTGCGGCGGGGTTCACCCAGCCGTCGCCGCACTCGGTGGCGGTGCAGTCTCCGTCACACGTCGTGGTGCCGCCGGGGTCACAGGTCTCGCTGGCCCAGCCATTGACGATGTCGTCGCCGCACACGCTGGGGGAGCAGTTGGGGTTGCAGATCCTTTCCTGAGTGAACTGCTCGCACCATTCTCCGGCGTGCGGGTTGACGACCTGGTCGCCGCACTCTGCGCGCGTGCAGTCGTCGTCGCACTGCTCCGTCGGACCACCCTCGTCGCAGACCTCCCCGCGGTCGGGTTGCACGATGCCATCGCCGCAGAAGCCGTTCGGGGGCAACTGGGTGTCCGGGTCCTTGGAGTCCGGGCAGCCGTCGCCATCGCTATCGCGAGTGCAGACGAGCTCGATCGCCACCGCGTCGACGAGCCCGGTGCTACCACCCGCGTCCTCGGTGTGAAGATCGAGGGTTGCTTGGCTCACGCCGCTGGGCACCTCCCAGGTGCCCGTGTGAAGCTCCCAGGTTGGGGCTGACGCGACGAAGTCACCCTGGGGTTCGCCCGCGATGCTGACCTGGATAGTATCGGTGCCGGACGCGGCCCAGTGCTGGAAGGCCCAGCGGACCGTCGAGCCCGGGGTGGTGGGGAAGGCCTGGGAGAGGGTCAGCGGGCCGCGTCCCGTGGGCACGACGAGCTGTCGACCTGCGGCGGGGGGAATTCCGTTGTGGCCCCCCGCCCACAGAGGGATGAGCTGGTTGCAGGTCCAGCCCGGGAAGTGCTGGTCCCCGCGGCGTGCGGGTCCGTCGGGGACGAAGGGGATCTCGAAGCTGCCGTTGCTGAGCTCCGTTGGCGGCCCTTCCGTGCACTCTTCGCTGTCCGTGAGCCCATCGCCGTCGTCGTCGCGGTCGAGGACGTCGAGCGTTCCGTCGTGGTCCGTGTCCAGCTGGTCGAGGCCGAGTCCGGTGCCGCATGTCTGGTCGATCGCGTGGGGAGGGGTACCGCCTGCGGCGGTCGTCCCGGCTACGCCCCCGTCGCCGCTGTTCCTCCCCGCCGGGTCGCCGCCGGCGCCTCCTGCCGTCGGACCGCCAGCGGCGCCTCCCGTGGGAGGGCCCCCAGCGGTGGCGGTACTGCTACCCCCAGTGTGGAGCCCCCCCCCGCCGCCGGCTCCCCCCTCGCCGGAGGCGCCGGCGGCCGGGGAAGGAGCCGCTCCTCCGGTCGTTGTGGGCCGTCCTCCTGGGTTCGGTGCGGCGGCTCCCGCGCCTCCCGTTCCAGAGACCGGGGCGGCGCCAGCCGCCCCTCCGGTGGGCTCGTCACAGCCGGCGGGGTCGGTACAGTTCAGGGGATCCGGAAGCGTGGCGTCGACACACCTGCCGGCGCGACATGTCTCCGTTTCCCCGCACGGGATGTCGATGCACGCGGCTTCCATTTGGATCGGCAACTCGATGGTGCGATGAGGAATGAAGCTGAGCGCGCGGCGAGCGACGATGCAGCCGCCGGTGTAGTCGTCGCGGACGCACTGCTCCGGATCCTTGAGAAATCCGGTGACGACGCGGATGGCGAACTCTGCGTCCTTGTGTCTTGCCGGCACGACGACGAGGGAGCCGATCCGCGTGTCGTCGCAGCGGATGGTCTCGGTCGTGGGGGGGCGGTCCTCCAGCGCCACGAGGCGACCCGTGGTGATCGTCGTGCCGGTGACGTCGTGGCAGTCAGCGTCCGTCGAGACATCGAGGTGCACCTGGGTGGGCGCTCGGCAGCCGATCGCTAGGGCGGCGGCGCCGGCCAGGGCCTCCCAGGTCGAGCGCCTCATGACTAGAACCTGAGGAGCGGAGCCGAGATCGTTCCTGGAGGGATATCCCCGCGGTCGGCCTTGCGCTCGGTCGTCGCGGCGATGGTCACGCCGACACTCCCCACCAGCACCACGCCCGCTCCGGTCCAGAACCACCACTTGCTGAGCAGGCCCGGGGTCCTTTCTAGAGCCACGTCGATCCGCTTCGTGTCGCCGCTACCGATCTCGACCGTCGTCTCGGCAGCGCGATAGTCCGGGTGCTCCACGCGCACCCGGTGCGAGCCGTCGGCGAGGGCGATCTCCGCCGGGACTGTTCCCAGACGCTTGCCGTCGACGTACGCCACGGCGCCGGCCACGGGGGAGCCAACTGTCAGACGGCCTTCGGTCGAGCGGGCCACCAAGGAGGCGATCCACGGACTGGAGGACACCGAGGGGGTTCCCCTCCACGTGGTCCATCGTGACGTCTCGCCCCGCAACATCCTGGTTGGCCGCGACGGGATCTGTCGCCTGACCGACTTCGGGATCGTGCGCGCCCGCGGTCGACTGACCGAGACGCCCGCGGGCGTGATCAAGGGAACGCTGGGGTACGTGCCTCCCGAGTCGATCCTGGGTCGCCCTCTGGACCATCGCGGTGACCTCTATTCGGTGGGCATCATTCTGTGGGAGCTTCTGGCGGGGCGGCGCCTGTTCGCGCGCACCGCGGAATATTCCCTTCGGTCCGATCCGCGCTTGCTGGCCGGCCCGCTAGAAGATCCCTCCCGGTTCAATGCGGACCTTCCGGCCCCTCTCGTCGAAGTGTGCATGAAGTCCCTCGAGTACGCGCCCGCGCGACGGTTCCAGTCGGCTAGCGCAATGGTGTCCGCGCTGGAGGAGGCGATGGCGCAATCCGAGCTGCGCGAGGTGGGGCCCCGACTGACGGGGCGCCTCGTGACCGCGCTCGAACGAATGCGTCGCCGCGCGCCCCGCGCCTGACCGGGACGGCTTCCTCCGGCCCTTCACCCAGAGCATGGGGCGCCGAAGAACCTGGGACGAACGGACGGAGTGCAGTTCTGGTTGTGGACCTGAACGCGGCTGGCCGATCATGCGGGACGACCTCTCACTCTGCCCATCGCCCATGCTGGAACCCGGCGCCCTCATCGCTCGCAAGCTCCGCGTGACGCGGCAACTCGGTGCCGGGGGCATGGGGGTGGTGTACGAAGCGATCCAGGTGCACCTGGGTCGTCGCGTGGCGGTCAAGGTCATTCACCCCAGAGACTCGGACTCACGCGAGGCGAGAGCCCGATTCGTTCGCGAGGCGCGGGCGCAGGCGCAACTGCCGCTCGAGCACATCGTCCAAGTGCTCGATGTCGACATGCTTCCGGACGGTGACCTGTACATGGTCATGGAGTACCTCGACGGTCGCGATCTCAAGCGCGAGCTGACGAAGCGGGGGGCCCTCCCGGTGGCGGAGGCCGTCAGCTATCTCGTGCAGGCTTGCACGGGAATCGAAGCGGCTCACGACGCCGGTATCGTGCATCGCGACCTGAAGCCCCAGAATCTCTTTTTGACGAACCTCGAGGGACCGCGGAAGTTGAAGATCCTCGACTTCGGGATCGCCAAGATTGGCGCTGCCCATGGGGCGGCGCTGACGAGTTCGTCGTCCGCGCTGGGGACGCCGCTGTACATGTCACC
>JBNLDK010000177.1:0-22695 GCA_050304295.1 Polyangiaceae bacterium | reverse complement strand
TCTTGCCCCCCAGGGGTGAGGGGCAAGAACTCCGAAGAAAACCACAGATCTCAAGTGGGCACTCCTCTACACTTGCGGTCAACACAAGCGTTGCCCGCTGTAGTAGGGGCGAGGCACCCGGAGACAGGTGCTTCCCGCTGGTGCTGCTGCCCTGTCGGGGTTCTAGGTCGTTGATTTGGAACAACAAGCAACCTGCTTGTTGTTCTAGGTTCGCGCTGAGAACGTGCGGAGGGTGGGGGACGAGGGGGAAGACGCTCGACATGGTCGAAACTCAGGTGCTTCTTCAGTCCGCCTGGTCGATCGCTCGTTGGACTTGGATCGCTGCCCCAGGAGTCGCCTGCAAGCTCTCCCCTCAGCGCTCCCCGCTTCGAGGTGTCGTCCAGGCCCAGTGAGGTGTCGCGCCCCCAGGACGCTACGACCGCGTCCGGATCGCCGCCGGAGGGCTCGTCCAGAGGACCGAACGTGTACACCGAGGTGCTGGCCCAGTGACGCGTGCGGCTCACGTGCGGATCGGGGTTGTCTCTCGGCCCCATCAATTCCCAATGGCCGCGGCTGCTGGGTTGCTCTCGGCCCAGTCGTCCGGCATGGCTGTGGGCGTCACGTGGGAGCTCGACCGGTGCTCGGTCAGCGTCCGTGGTGAGGCGCGCTGGCGGTTCCTCGACTTCGGGCAACGCTCCTGCTCGGACGAGTCGCAAGGCGGGAGAGTCGCGAGGGGGAGATGGGGCGGAGGAAGGACTGGGGCTTTCGCCCATCGGTGGGATGGCAGCGGCCGCCACCGCCAGTAGCACCAGCTGGACCGCGACCACCAATGCCCCGAACCGCGCCAGCCGTCGATCGATCGGTGTCCAGCGGCGAAACCCCGACCCGTTCGCTTCGTGGGACACCTTGACTCTCAGGGGACCCAGCTCGACGAGCATGGTGTCGCCCGGTTCGAGCGGTACTCGGCGGGGGGCGGTGGACGTCCGGTATGGATGCCCAGTGTTGCTTCGTCGTGGACCCCGCCAACAGTCGGAGGTGGCCCTGGATGGAACCGTCACCCACGGTCTCTCTCTCTCCCACCCGAGGAGCTGAAGATGGTGGGTCCCGAGGATCGAGGGGGGCGCCGGGTAGTCTCCCCGCTCCACCCCCAAGGAGAATCGATGGTTGGTTCTCAGGGCACGAACGTGAAGGACACGCTCACCCCAGAACACCGTGACCGTGACCGCCACGAGGTAGTGGACAGCGCCCCGCCACCAATGTTCCAAGCGCGCTATCCTGTCGCGCTCGTCTTCGGACCTCGTCGCCGTTGACTCTAGCAACTTGTTGGGGCGACCATCTGGCGATGACGGAAGAGGACGAGTTCGCGAAGGTCCTCCGTGGGGCAGATCCCGGCTCCAGCTGGCAGACCAAGGTGGCCGCTAGCCCCATTTTTATCGGCCTGGCCGCGATCCTGTACGCGCTTTCCGCGCACAGTTTCGGGTTCATGGCCGCGGGGTTGATGATCACGGGCGTGGGATTCATCGCGATGGGGAGCGCGCTCATCGTCCAGGGGCAGGGGTGGAAGACCACGCGTGCCAGCGGGCTGGCGGGCATGGCGGGTGCCAAGCGTCGGGTGCACCCCGCCATGCTGATTGTCGCCGGAGTTGTCCTGCTGCCGCTGGGGATTCTGTTGCTGTTGTAGAGCCAAGTAGAATCGCTCCACGAACCTGCGCGACAGGAACGTTGCCAGACACGGCATTCCGCCCGAACGCGCGGTCTTCCGCCGACTGGCCCTCGTGGCCGAGCGGGTGGGATCATCGTTGGCTCTTTCGCGTATATTCCGAAAGATGGGTTGGACCTCGTGGATGGTCATGACCCGGCACGGAGCAAGTATTGTATGGACGGAGGTGGAGCCTATCGGAACTGGCTTCCCGAGGCGCGCAGGCGGATCGCAAAGAAGTGCCAGAAGCTGGATCAGCAGATCGCGGAGCTCCCTCTCGATCAATTGTCACCAGGGATTCGCCACGACCTGGCGCGCTTGCGGGATGAGCTCCTCACGCCCATTTCGAGCCCACAGTTGGCCGAACGCGCGGACCGCCTGGTGCTGGAGTACGAGCAGACGGTCGAGTTGGCCCTCACCTACACCGACCATCGCGCTCGCGAGCGAAGGGTGGGCCGCCGGAAAGGGGTTCGCGTCGCAGCAGTAGCCGTACCCCTGGTCTTGCTCTGCGGGATGGGGGTGACATCTTCGCTGGTCGAGGCCCAGGCGCGCGCGTCGCGTCAAGCGTGCCGCCCTGCCTGCTTCTACGAGGGGCGCTGCGAGGCCAGCTGGGTGGACGTCGTCCTGGGACTGGACGAGCCCAGGTGCGTGATGACCACGACGGAGGACTGCTCTCGATCGTGCGCCTACATCGGTGCGTGCCATCGCGAAGAGAGGCGCTGCGTTGCGCGCACGCTGGACGACTGCCAGGGCAGCGTTGCCTGTGCGGAGCAAGGATACTGCACGCCGCTGGAAGGCCGTTGCCACGTTGCATCGGACGCTGACTGCGCGAAGAGCCAGGTGTGCAGGGACGAAGGCGCGTGCACCTTGCGCGACAGCTGCTGCGTCCCCGACCCTGCAGCGTTCGAGAATGATCCCTTCGGAGCCGTCGATGTGGATGTCCTCTGCGGGAGCCTCCCCGTGCCCCCATGAGCCCGAACATTCCGCGGTGACCGCGAACGAGCAGGGGATTGCCGAGCTGCTCGCGCATCCTGTGCAGGGCGCGGCGGACGCTGGGCTGTGACATGCGAAGTCTCCGCGCCGCGCGCGAGAGATTCTCCTCCTCCAGCTCCACCTCGAGGATCGTCAAGAGGTCCAGGTCGAGATCTGGGGTATTCGCATTTCGAATGGTATGTGCACGCGAGCATTTCGGGGCACGCGGTTCGTGAATCCCCAATGATGGTCGTCACAGCGCGGCAATCGCCGCCGCACCGGCTCAGTCGTCGTTCTTCATCTTGCTCGCCTGGCTCGCCCACTTGCGCGGAACGACGCCCTTGAACACCGGGAAGAACTCACAGGTGGCAGGTCCGTGGAATCCCTGACACCACTCGATGGGGCTCTTGCCGTCCCAGTCGTAGTTGCGCATGTGCGGAGGCGCGGGTGGGGTGACCCTCCTGTCGTGTTGCTTCGCGAGCTCGTTCCAAGCCCTGGCAAGATCGCCATAGAGCAACAGGGTGCCACGACTGTCCTCGGCGTGGCTGGCAAGCTCCATCCAGTCGCTGAACTGCCGCGCCTCTTCCAGCCACAGCAGCCGCTCGCCCTTCGATAGGATGGGCGTCTTCTTCACCGCAGCTTCGATCTGGCTCAGCGTTGCCTTCGCCGATTTCACATCCGCTGGGGCGAAGGTGCAGACGTCGTACATCTGGTAGGCGAAGTCCCAATCCTGCGAGTAGGCCCTCTCCCATTCGCAGACGAGCAAGGATTTCTCGAACGTGCCGACCAGCGCTTCGCTAGCGTCGAGAAACGCCTTCAACTCCTCCGGAGGGGGCTCCTCGCTGCGCAGCGGTTCCGGGGCCACCCGCTTTTTGCCCACGACCGCCGCCAAGGGATTGGGGACGTCGAGGCACAGGGACTGCTTGCTGTCCGGAATTGGTACCTCGCTGGCGCACGACTTTGCCGTTCCCTTCAGCGGCAGGCAGTGGAGGAGCGCGCCAGCGTTGACGTGGCCGGGCGCGCAACGCGGATGCATCGCGGGGTTGCCCGTCACGCATTCGACGAGCGCGTCACAGTCGTTGGCAAAGGTGGCCAGACACGCCTCGTGAGGTCGTGCTGGCAGTGCTCCGCAGCGGGGTGCCGGCTGGCGCTTGGCGAGACACTCGCAGACCTTCCGCTGGATGGGGTCGACTCTTGCTTCATTCGGCACCGGGTGTCGAGTCGCTATCTCGGCGGCCTCTTCGTCGTCTAGCTTGTTGAAGTAGGCGTCGGGTGCGGGGTGCTTCGGGTGCGCCGACCAGTCGATGAAGAGGCGCCGGGTCGCGTCCTTCCACTGGAAGACAGCCTGGAACGTCTCACCGGGAAGGACCGGCGTGATGAAGGTCATCACCTTCCCGTCATTCCAGTAGAGCGTCTCACCATGCCCGCCTCGCTCCACGTGAACCGCCACCGGGATCGCGATGTCCTCGATCTTCTGCTCGTTGTAATAGTAGTAGAAGCCGGCGGTGCCGCGTTCCTTCAACGGGCACTGGATGTAGAACCATTCGCGCAGGCGCTTGGTGGCGCAGCCCGCGGCGCTCGACCCGCGCACCAGGATCTCGCCGCGGTGGTCCCAGTCTTGCGGTGGCGGCAAGCGTGACCGCCCGGGAGGCAGGGAGACGAGAGGGTCGGGCTGCGGCGCGGGCGGCTTCTCCGCCAGCGCCTGGGCCAGCGCCCGGGCCACCGCTTCGTGGCCCTTCGGGGTCATGTGGATGTCGCCCTTCAGGAAGGAACCGGGCTGCGCGGCCCGCAACGCCTCGGTGGCGTCCACCGCCGTCACGCCTTGGCGGCGCATCTGGTTCGTCAGCTCGTCGACCAGCGCCTGCGCGGGCGCCAGATCCAGCGGATCGTGTCCGTACTTGTCCCACTCTGCCGGATCGACCATCACGTCCACTGGCAGGACCAGCAGGACGAAGCGGGCGCCCTTGGACTCGACGAGTTGACGAGCCTCCTCTGCTCTTGCCAGCAGTGGATAGCTGGCTCGCAGGAAGCGGAGGGGCTCGTTGAGCACCGCCGCGAGATGCGTCTCCCAGCGTGCCCGGTCCTCGAAGCCTGCCTCGATCTTCTGACGCAACTTGGCATCACCCAGGGATCGGGCCTCGTCACGCAGCGTGGTCTCGATCTTCTGCTTCATGTCGGCTGCCAGCAGCACGAACTTCATGCTCGCGGCGAGCGGCGGCCCTTCCTCGCCTCGCGTGGGGATGACGATGTCCCCTGGGTTGGCGCGGCTGGCGAGGTAGAGCTGGTGGTCGTGCCAGCCGAACTTCGTGTTGTCGTAGGCAAGCTTCTTGACATGCTTGTCCGATGTCAGCTCCGCGAGGCTGGCGTGGCGCACGTGCGATCGGTAGAGACGGGTCGCGAGCTCGGACTCCGCTTCGGCGGCTTCTTCCTGCTTCTGGAAGTAGCCGCCCAGATCGACAAGATCCTTCCAGGTGCCGTCCGACGGAAGCACCCGCACCGCGCTGTCGGACTCGAAGCTGTAGAGCCACTTGCGGAGGGCGAAGAAGGCGTGTGAGTCGCGGTAGAGCCAGGTGCGTCCGGGGAACTGCGTCGTGCTGGCGGGGGCCGTCTCCTGGCGCACGGCCCAGCCATCCCAGACGCGGTGACGCTCCGGGTTGGGGCGGTTCGCCTCGAAGGGATCGTTGGCGAAGTTCACGGCGTAGACGACTGTCCCGAACGCCGTCTTCGCGAGCTGAGCCTCGATCACGCGGAGGTATTCCGGTGGCCCATAGGTGGGCACGCCGGCGTTCTTCACCGGCGTACCGGTTGTTGCCGCGAGTCGCGCCGAGAAGGTCTCGTCGGCGTTCACGCCCAGGCCGAACACTTGCGAATCGCCAACCACGAGCACCGCCTGGTCGGGGGCGGTATCGGGTGCCGGCGAGGGGTCCTGGCGAAAACCATCGTTGCCGATCTCGATGCGGCTGATGGGGTTTCCCGAGAAGCTGATCTTCTGCCGCCGCCCAGGAACCAGTGTGACGCCAAGTGCCGCATCCTCCTGGTACACGTTGAGGTGCGGGAAGGCCCCTCCGTCGCGCAGGGAGAACATCAGCTCGGCCACCAAGAGTCCGAGCAGCGCTCCGGCCAGACTGGCTCCGAGGCGCATCGCCCAGCGAGCGACGGGGCCTCCGGGCTTCTGCGGTGCCTCGGATTGCTCGCCTTCCCTCTTTTCTTCCGGTCTGGTCCCGTCCGGAGCGTCTTCCGCCATCTTCTTCTCCAGCTGGCCCGCTGGCTGACCTCGCGGTCAGGCAAGCGACGACTGGTGCATAGTTCGCCGCTGCCGGTCCGCAAGTCGGGCAGAGTTGATCTACCATCGCTGGCCATGTCGCCGACGGCGGCCCACACCCGCATCGTGTTTCCCATCGCCTGGCGATGGCCGGGGCGCGCCACGAGAATGCTGTTCGAGTTTGCGCTCGCCGAACAGGCGACCTTTCTCGACCTGCACGCGGCAGCGGCGTTGACGGAGGCGCCCGCACGGAGCGCCGCATACCTGCGGCATGCGCTCGACGAGAAGCGTCACGCGCTCCTCTTCGCCAACCAATCGGACGAGCTCAGCGCGCGACGACAGCGGCCACCGGTGGGGAGCCTTCGCCAAGCGGACATCGAGCACCTCTACGAACGGCTGGGCGAGGTGCGCTTTTTGGCCTTCGTGCATCTTGGCGAGCGCCGCGCCTGCGAGAAGTTCGCGGTCATCCAGCGGTGGCTCGAGCGTCACGAGGGCGGGGTCCTGGTCGGCGCGCTGAGCGGCATCCTCCGCGACGAGCAGCGCCACACATCCTACACTTTCGAGCTGCTGGTCGAGCTTGCCGGAAGCGAGCGCCTGGCTCGTCGTCACGTTCGTGCCGCTGCGCTCCTGTACGCCTGGCGGAGCTGGCGGCGCTGGGGGAAGGGTGTCGCGGAGTTCGTGTACGGACTGCTGATGCTCGTGGTCTACCTGCTGGTGGCCCCGCTTGCGGTGCTGGTGCGCGTGGTGCGCCCCACCACTGCCACCTGGCAGCGCCCGAGCTGAGAGGACATGGCAGCGGTTCTGGGCATCTCCGCGTACTACCACGACGCCGCCGCGGCGCTGGTGGTGGACGGCTCCGTCGTTGCGGCGATGCAGCAGGAACGCTTCTCGCGCATCAAGAACGACCCGTCGCTGCCCTTCGCAGCGGCCCGTGCTTGCCTCGCCCAGGCAGGGGTCGCCTCGGGTGATCTCGACGCCGTCGTCTTCCATGAGAGCCCCTTCGGCAAGATCGAACGGGTCCTCGTCTCGCTGCTCCAGACATACCCCTGGTCGTGGCGCTCGTTCGCACGAGCCATCGGCAGTCAGGTGGGGAGCAAGCTCTGGGTGCTGGATCAGCTCGCCGAGGGCCTCCACGTGGAACGCAGCCGCGTCGAGTTCGTCGAGCATCACCACTCCCACGCGGCAAGCGCGTTCTTCGTCAGTCCCTTCGAGGAGGCCGCTGTGCTCACCGTCGATGGCGTGGGCGAGGACACGTCGACGGCGCTCTGGTACGGCCGCGGACGCGAGCTCAAGCCGATCGCTCGGATCGCCTTTCCTCACTCTCTCGGTCTGCTCTACGCAGCACTGACGGCCTATCTCGGCTTCGCTGTCAACGAGGGCGAATACAAGGTGATGGGCCTCGCGGCCTTCGGCAAGCCACGCTTCGCGGACGAGTTCGCAGAGCTCCTGCAATGTCGCGACGACGGAGGATTCGAGCTCGGTCTGCGGTACTTCAGGAGCTTTGCCGACGCCGATCTCGGCTTCGGTCCTCGCCTCGAAGTGCTGCTCGGTCCGCGTCGACGGCCGGGTCTTCCGTGGGACCTGGCGACGGAGCGCGACCAGCGCTACGCCGATGTGGCCGCCAGCCTCCAGCGGGCAACGGAGGCGGCGCTCATCGGACTGTGCCGCGCCGCTCGGCGAGAAACCGAGGCACGATGCCTGTGTCTGGCCGGGGGGGTGGCGTTGAACGCGGTCGCCAACGCTCGGATCCACGCAGAGGCGGACTTCGATCGCGTGTTTGTCCAGCCGGCAGCCGGTGATGCTGGCGGTGCGCTGGGCGCCGCCATCCTGGGGGCCCTCGAGAGGGGCGATCCGCGCCCCCCGGCGATGACGACGGCCGCGCTCGGAGTGCCGGTCGATGCGGCGCGGGCCGCCGAGCTTGCCACGTCGCTTGGGCTCGACTGCCGGCGCGTCGCCGATCCCGGCCAGGAAGCGGCCCGCTTGCTCCTCGCTGACAAGATCGTGGGCTTCGCGATGGGTCGCGGTGAGTGGGGGCCACGGGCGCTCGGACAGCGGTCCATTCTGGCGTTGCCCCGAAGGGTCGCCACTCGCGACCGGCTCAATCGCGTCATCAAGCGTCGCGAGCCGTTCCGCCCCTTTGCCCCGGCGGTGCTCGAGGAGCACGTGTCCGATTGGTTCGCGGCGGCGCCCAACGACATGACGCCGTTCATGACGACGGTGGCGCCGATTCGTGAGGAATGCGCCGACGCTCTGGGGGCCGTGCGGCACGTGGACGGAACCGGTCGAATCCAGTCGGTAACGGTGAACTCGGCACCGGAGCTGCATGCCGTACTGCGAGCGGTGCACGACGCCACCGGTGTGCCCGTCCTGCTCAACACCTCGTTCAACGGCAGGGGCGAGCCCATCGTCAACACGGAGCTCGACGCGATCGTCACTCATGCTACTCATCGCCTCGATGCACTGGTCGTCGGCGACTTGGTGCTGGAGCGCCCGAGGGCAGGGGGAACTACTGCGTGAAGCTACTGGTGAATCGGTTGAAGACGATCGCGGGGTTGCTGGCGCACTTCAGCCACCGGCGGCGTTTCTTCCTCGCGCCGCTCTTGATCGTCATTCTCGTTGCCAGCTTGCTCTTGCTCCTCACCGGTGGCCTGAGCTACGTGGCGCCGTTCGCCTACACGCTGTTTTGAGCGCCCGCGTGACGGTCCCGCCAGGCTCCTCGACCGTCGCGCTAGCGAATCCAAAGGGGGACTGCCGCCGAGACGCCGCGCGTCGCGGGTGCTGGACGAGCCGTAGGCGACGCACCGCTGGCACGTGCTTCCCGCGCCGCCGCCACCGCATTGAAGGTCGCTCGCTCCCTGTGGCGATCCCGGTTCTGATCCGTCCGTCCAGTCGGCAGTTCCTCGATGCAGTACCCCGCGAATCTTCTTGCCCACCCAGTCATGGTGCCAGCTTACGGCGGGAGGGAGCGCGGGGACCGTGCGTCGGGAGCGGAATCATCCTGCCAGGGTGTGGTGTCGAAACGGACACCTCCCGAGAGGGCGTGACTCGTGGTGATCCCATCACACGGTAGTGGGCATTGGTAGTGGGAGTCGTCGCGCGTCGACGTAGGGTGAGCAGGCGGAGACATAAGGATGCTGGAAATGACGCAGCGAGGTATCTGGATCCTGCTGGCGTGTGCCTTGACGTTGGCGTGCGGCTCGAAGAGCTCGGACGACAACAACTCCTCCCCCCCGCCGATTGGCGCGACGGGGGGGACCGGTGCGGTGCCACCAACGGGGTGCGCTCTCGGGCAGGTGTTCTGTGCTGGTCAGTGCGTGGACCCGCTGAGCAATGCCGCGAACTGTGGCGCGTGCGGAGTGAGTTGCGGGTCCGGTTCGTGCGCGGTGGGACAGTGCCAGTGCCTGCCGGGTCAGGCGACCTGCAGCGGATCTTGTGTCGATCTCCAGATCGACTCTGCCAACTGTGGCGTCTGCGGTGTTGCGTGCCCCCTCGGAAACACCTGCGTGGCCGGAAGCTGCACGTTCACCGGTTGCCCTGCCGGGACCATCCAGTGCGGAGCGGAGTGCGCCGACACGACCTCGAGCTCCACTCACTGCGGCGCCTGCTACAGCCCGTGCGCAGCGGGGCGTGCCTGTGTTGCGGGGAGCTGCCAATGTGCGGCGCCCACTGTCGACTGCGGAGGTCTCTGCACCGATACCACCACCAACTCCCTTCACTGTGGAGCGTGCAATCAGCCCTGCCCGAGTGGCACCACCTGTTCCGCCGGTTCGTGTGTGTGCCCGTTGGGGCGCGAGGCTTGCAACGGATCCTGCCTTGATCTTAGCGCAGATCCGACCAACTGCGGGGCGTGTGGCGTTGCTTGCTCGGCGGAGCAGACCTGTGTGGCCGGAAACTGCGTGTGCCCCGAAGGCACCAGTGACTGCGGCGATGCAGGCTGTGTCGACCTGCAAGGCAGCAACGAGAACTGTGGACTGTGCGGTCTGGCCTGTGCCGGGGGCAAGCACTGCTCCGGAGGTAGCTGCCAGTGTGAGGAGGGGCTGGATGACTGCGGGGGTCTGTGTGTCGACACCCAGACCAGTCACGAACACTGTGGTGCGTGCGACGCTGGTTGTCCCGATGACCGCTCGTGCCTCGAGGGATCGTGCAGCGGGATCGTCGGCGATGGTCCAGACGACTGCGGCGGCGTCGCCCACAGCATCACGATCGAGAAGGTCTCGGTGTACCAGGCCGTCGAGATCCCGGTGATGGAGGAGGGGAGTGCGGTCGGTGCCGAGGCGCGCAGAGCCGACGTCGTTCAGGGGCGTGACGCGATGTTTCGCGTCCACCTGCGCCTGGAGTCCGGGTGGGTGCCACGCGAGATCTCTGCTCGTGTGATCCTCGAAACCGGTGACGGTGAGCAGATTCTCTACGCGAAGCTGACCCCCACCCAGGACTCGACCCAGGGCGATCTGGCTTCCACCGCGCGCATCGACGTGGATGCCGAGCTCATCGGACCCGAGACGCGCTATGCGGTACAGCTCGCTGAATGTACCGCCGGGACCACGGGAACGATCGCCCGCGGGCGTTTCCCCGAGGAGGGCACTGTCGAGCTCGGCGCGCGCGCGACCGGACCGATGGAGGTCGTGTTCGTTCCCATCACGGTCGGCTCCTGGGTGCCCGACACTTCCGACAACACCATCGAGCTGTATCGCGAGTACCTGGATGCGATCTACCCGACGACAGAGGTCCGCACCAGTCTGGCCGAGGGGTTCAGCATCTCGTCGGACTTCGACTGGTCTCTGCTGCTCGACGAGTTGCGGGATCGGCGTAGCCGTGAGGGGCTCCAGGACGAGGTCTACTACTACGGCCTGCTGCGACCCGGTGAAACGTTGAGAGACTACTGCCAGTGGAGCTGCACGACCGGCATCGGCTACGTGACGGATCTCGGGGGGTGGTCGTCGGGTCTACGGGTCGCCTGCGGTGTTGGCTTCGGCGACGAGACGTCCGCCGAAACCCTGGCACACGAGCTCGGGCACAATCACGGCCGAGATCACACTCCGTGCAACGTCTCCGGCGACCCATCGTACCCCTACGCCGACGGTCTGCTGGGCAGCTGGGGCTACGACCGACGTTCGGGAAACCTGCTGGATCCCGAGCGGACTGCCGACATCATGTCCTACTGCTCGCCCGTCTGGGTCAGTGACTTCACCTATCGGGCATATGCCGACCGCATCGCAGCACTCAACAACGAGGAGCGGAGCATGGTGACCGCGGAGGGGGCCGCGGTCGCCTGGCGCGTGCTGATCGTGGACGGCACTGGGGCACGCTGGGGCATCCCCTATCGAAAGCCTCTGCCGCCGACCGGGCGAGCCGTGGCAGCAGAGGCCTTGGCAGCGAACGGCGACGTGCTCGCGACGACGGTTGTCTACGCCACGCCGTTCGTGCCAGGCGGCACGACCTACCTCGTTCCCCCGCCCCAGGGTGGCTGGCACTCGATCCAAATCCAAGGGCAATCCGCGGTGACCTATCCGTGAGCGGATCGAGACGACTGCTCTGCTGAGCTGGCCCGCCGCGGTTCGCGTCCAGCTCCGCAGGGGGCCAGGGCTACGGCCGTGGCGAGCGACGTTGCTGCGAGCAGTTCGCTCGGCAGTCTGCGATGAGGCGTTCGGTTTCCGTCATCAGCCGCTGGAGGGCGGTGTCGTAGTCGTCGAGCGCCAGCTGCATCTTTTCCGGATCGGTGCGCCGATCCCCCACCGGTCGATGCTCTCCGGCGAAGCTGGCGAAGTTGGCGTCCAGGAGGCCGTTCTCCTTCACGCCGCCTTCGATGGGCACGTAGTGAGGCGCTGCGGTCCCCGGCGGAGCGAGGGAACCCACGACATAGGGGTTGCCTGCCTCCCAGCGTCGCACTTCCGCCTGCACCCAGCCACGCTCCTCATCGAGGCGTTCCCGGAGCCGCGCCGGCTTCACCAGGCAGGCACAGACGGGTCGGGGAGTCAGCGGTCGTGCCTCCCCCGCCACCCGCTGCAGCGACGCTGGTTGCGGAGAGTGTCGAGAAGCGAGGAGGTCACCGCCGCCACCGCGGACGGCGACCAGCGCGAGAGCCACCGCCGTGACGACGCTGGGATGCATGGTGAAACCTCCGCCCTTCGTGCTGTCGTGCTGTGGTCGGTTCAGTCCAGGGCCACCAGGCGGACGTGGTCGATGAATCCGGTCCCCGCCCCGGGATGCCAGAATGCCACGTCGTGGGCCGGGGCGCCAACGACGTCCAGCATCACCTGTCCGGGCGACAGGCGGGCATGGCGTCGGGAGCGGAGGAGCAGATGCCCGAACCATACTGTCGGTTCGGGCACCTCGGGTCAGCTGCTGGCTACCAGGCGCTGCCGCCCTGTCCCCACGTGCCGCCGGTGCCCGGCGCGCCTGCGTATCCGTAGAGATCCGAGGGGTCCTCGTAGACCGTCATCTCGATGTTGAGCCTCCCATTCATCCAGATCGATCGTTCGCCAATCCCGAACTCGAAGTCGACCCACCGCGTGGAGTTTCTGGATACGTAGATCCACCGGGAACTCGAACTGAGGAGTGTCGCCTCGACGATGGCGCCGTTCCCGTTCCCGTTGGCGCGTTCTTCCATCTCCCAGCCGGAGCTCAGGCGCACGTTGTAGTACCCTTCCTCGACGCTGAGCTGGATGGACTCCTCGTCGAGGTGGTCCTCGCCGTTGACTACGATGGCGTCCGGACAGTCGTTGCCAGCGCCTCCCCAGCCGTAGTCCCAGCAGTCCTGGTCGATGACGAACTCGGCGTTGCGGAGACGGTAGGCTGTGCCTGATGCGCCCTGGGTTTGCAAGGGTAGTCCGAGGGAGCCGGTGGGGGCCGTTCCTTCCCGAGGGCTGTCGGTCTTGCTTCCGCATCCCATGGTGCCGGCGGCAGCAACCGCGATGGCGGAGACGATGGCGAACTTGTCGATTGCGTGGTTCATGCGTTTCCTCTCTCTGAGCTTGGCGCGCTGCGAGGTCCCACCCGCCGCGCCCGCACCCCGGTTAGCAAGCGGCATGCCCAAACAAATCACTCTGCTTCTGGCACACGTCGGCGCGATCGGATCGGCAGCTCTATTCCGAATCTGGAATTGAGTGCCAGGTTGTGTCAGCCGCCTCCCTCGCCACATCGTGTGTCAACGTGCTCCTTCCGGTCGCAGAACTCCGCTTGCCTGTTGGAGGTGGCTCGGGAGAGCGCGCTGACCAACGGACGTTTCTGCGCTCATCCAGTCAGCTGGCGGCGCGCTCTGTGGGATGACGTTGCTGTGCGAGGCAAATTCTGGCCACAAGCCGAAACAATGAGTACTCATTCGCAATATCGTGACCGTGCTGGCTCGACGGCAGCGATGAAGTCAGGCCAGGTGCCCGTGACGCGGCCCTTGCCCGCCCTCCCGAGCGCTGTTCTGACCCGAGCCCGCGCTGCTGCCGGCCCCCCGGCGTCCCGCGTTGACGTTGACTTGCCTCGGGGCAATGCTCCAAGCCATGGGTTCCTTCGGGCCTTGTGGGCGAGGTAATGGGGCGAACCCGCGGCGATCGGTGGCAGGTGACGGCGTGAAGCTCGCACGACAGCGAGAGACGGCGAGAGACGGCGGCAGATGCGGGCTCTAGGATGGAGAGTGGCGGGGCTGGGGATCCTCTGCTTGGTGGGTGCTTGTCACCTCGTGGTGGGAGACTTCGAGCTGGGGGAGGACGGGGGGGGCGCCGGGTCGGGTGGGTCGGGGATCGGGGAAACCGGGGGGCAGGCCAACGGGGGGTGCGCGAGCGACACGGTGCAGTGCGTGGGCAACGTGCTCCAGCGATGCAACAGCGAGGGCAGCGGCTGGGACAACGCGGCGGTGTGTGCGTCGGAAGCGCTGTGCGACGCGGTGCAGGGCACGTGCCTGGCACCCGACTGTGCGATCGGGGAGTGGCGTTGCCAGGATGCGGAGTTGCAGACCTGCAACGGGACACGCGACGGGTGGCTCACGATCCTGAGCTGCCCGTCGGCGGGTCACTGCAGCGCTGGGTCGGGCACCTGTGCGGCAGTGCCTTGCGAGGCCGGCGAGCTGCAGTGTAGCAGCGCGGTGTTGCAGCGGTGTCGGGAGGATCGGTCGGGCTGGGACGACGTGGACACCTGCGCGTCGGCCGCGCTGTGCGATGCGGTGGATGGTGGGTGTCGCGAGATGACCTGTGGCCTCGGAGAGTTCCGCTGCGATGGGGCCCAGCTCCAGACCTGCGCCGCCACGCAGGACGGCTGGACCACCGTCGAGAGCTGTCACAGCGAGGCACTGTGCCATGCGAGCAGCGGCGAGTGTGGGGTGGAGGCGTGCACGAACCCGGGGACGTTTCGCTGCAGCGACACCGGCGCCCTCGAGCGCTGCGCCGAGGACCTGACGAGCTGGCTCGCGGTGGACGTCTGTCGGTCGGCTGCCCACTGCGATGCGGTCAATGGAGCCTGCCGGGATGCGCCGTGCACGCCGGGAGAGTACCAGTGCAACGGAGCGACTCTCGAGATGTGCAACGAGGAGCGCACCGGCTGGGACGAAATCGAAACCTGTGAGACCGACGGGCTCTGCCAACTGACGCTCAGCCAAGGATCGACTGTTTGCGAGGTGCCCCTGTGCGCAGCAGGCGAGTTCCGCTGTGAGGGCGCTCAGCCCCTGGTTTGCAATGCCAGCCGAACCGGGTTCCGCGAGAACGGCGGCGCCTGTGTCACGGCCGAGTTGTGCGCCCAGGGTACGTGTAGCCCGCCAACGTGCGACCCCGGGGACACGCGCTGCACGAACACGCAGCCGGAGATCTGCAATCCCGGGCGCACCGGCTATGTCCCCAACGGTGACGCTTGCGCCAGCGCCGCGCTCTGCAACCCGACCAGCGGCACCTGTGGCGACGCCGTGTGCATCCAGGATCAGATGCGCTGCGATCCAGCCAACCCAACTCGCCTCCAGCGCTGCGCTACCACCCTCCGCGGCTGGGACCCCTGCGATACTTGCGCCACCAATGAACTGTGCAGCGCTTCGGTTGGTGCCAGCAGCGCGTGCGACGAGAGTTCCTGTCAGGAGCCGACGTGCAGCCTGGGAGAGCGGTGGTGCGGTGGGAGCGAGGGCAGCACGCTCTATGCCTGCCCCACCAGCCTCATCCGCGCCCAGGCGCAAGTGGTGGACACCTGCGCGACAGCCGGACTCTGCGAGTTGACGCTCAGCGATGACCTGACCACCTGTGTCGAGCCATCCTGCGAGGTCTGGCACCAGTGGTGTGGCGGGAGCGAGAACCGGACGCTGTACAAGTGTCCCGATAGTCGGATCAACAGCGAGCCCATCGTGCTGGACACCTGCGCCACCGCCGGGTTGTGCGCGGCGGCACATGCAGAGTACAGCGATACCTGCCCCGCTCCTACCTGCGCGTTGACCGACACCTGGTGCGGCGGGGATGACAACCGTACCTTCTACCAGTGTCCACCCAGTCGCATCAACTCGGAGGCCATCGCGCTGGACACTTGCGCGACGAGTGCCCTCTGTCAAATCGCGCATAGCGAAGACCGGACCAGCTGCCCCCCTCCGGCCTGTGGTGTGGGAGAGACCGTCTGCGGTTCCACTGGCAACCGGACCCTGCAGATGTGCAACAGCGACCGCACGGCGTTCGCCACCTGCGATACCTGCGACTCGAGCGCGCTGTGCACTGCCTCGCTAGGAACCACTAGCTGCAACACGAGCGCGTGCCATACCTGCCTGGTAGACGAGAAACTCTGCAACGGTAGTGAGCTGGAGATCTGCAATGCCGCCGGCACGGGGTGGACGTCCCTCGACTGCGGGTCCGCGGCGTTGTGCCAGCAGTCGCTCTCGCCGGCCGCCCAGGCCACCTGTGACGTTTGCCTGGTCGACAGCCAGCGCTGCAGTGACGCGCAGCCCCAGACCTGCGAAAAATCCGATGGTCCCGCTGCGTGGGTCGACAGTGGCGCGGAGTGCGACAGCGTGGATCTGTGTGACGGTGTCAGCGGCACGTGTGTCTGCACGCTGACGGAGACTCGGTGCGATTCGGCGACCGGGGTCTTCGCGACCTGCGAGTTGACGGGCTGGAGTGAGACCGCCTGCGAGGCGGGCTGTGACGACGCGGGCTGCCTTCCTGTCGAACCCTGACGCGCCCGGACGCGACTCTGGCGGAACTTCTCTCTGGTGACGGATGCCGAGAGGTCTTTCGGCTCGCGTGCGTCGAAAGTCGAGCGGGCGACATGGTGTGGGGTATCATTCGCCCGGTTCCGACGATGACCGACAAGACCAAGTACATCCGGATTCTCATGCACTCCACTCTGCTATTGCCGCTTGTTCTGTCCCTCGCGGCGGGGTGCAGCAAGCCGAGGGAATTCCCTCCCACGAGTGACTTCTCGCAACGAACAGGCTGTCCTGCGCGGAACGTCCAGACGACCCACCTCAGCTCGGACCGGGTCCTCGTTTCGGGGTGCGGCGAGCGTGCGGACTACGTGCGCGACTGTGCGAACGGCGGCATTCAACCCTCGTCCGGTGCGGAGTCGCAGCGTCCCGTCCTGGAGGCAGAGGCCAGAAACCCGCCCGCGCCCTTTCCGAGTCCCGGCGGATGCGCTTGGTCGCGTGAGCGGAAGTCCGATGCCTTCCCGATCGCACCCAGTGAGTGATCTCGCGGGTTCTGCTCGTCCGACGTTCGCGGTGACGCGGGAAGCGTCGCGCCCCGCCCGTCAGGCACGGATGGTGATCGTGACGGTATCGCAGCGACGTCGAACCGTGAAAACGTACTGGCTGGTCTGATCTGCGAGCACCGAGCGAAACGGGGTGGTCTCCATGTGCATTCCGTCGGTGTGGCACTTGAACCAGGCGAGGGAACCGTCGATGTCGTAGCGTGCCGGACCACCCGTTGCGGTCGCGACCAGCCGGGTGTTGGGGTTGAGCTGGGTGCCGCCGGCAGTGATCGAAAGTGAGCCATCTGGCTGGGGGGTGATGGTGCACCAGCGGTTGTAGGTTCCCTTGCCGTCGGTGACAGAGCAGGGGTGCTTGCCGAGGAGCCTCCCGGGCTGGGTCTGTGGTTGGCACTCGCAGGGGGACCACTCGCCGCTGGTACACGTCGCGGTTCCCCGACCTCCGCCGGGGCATTCGCATTCGCTGGCGAGGACTCCGTTGCAGCTCTTCGGTGTGGGGTTCCCGATGCCCACCGGCGCGCTGCTGCGGACCACCCGGACTCCCTCCTGGATTCTGTACCTGGCCGTCACGGTGGGTGGCGGCAGCGCGGTCTCTTCCTCTCCGTACTCGAGGTGGGAAACGACGAGCTCGTCTCCGAGGTGGTCCACGTAGACATCGTCGCCCGCCCCCGCGTACCAGCAGGAGACCTTGACGAGGTGCTGCTGCGGTGGGTCTGCGGAGTGGTCCTGACAGCTGCCCTGGTAGGTTCCCAGGTCCAGCGTGCTGGTTGGGGTCGTGGAAAGCTCGAGCTCCGCCTTGGTGCGACTGACGCCGTTGGTGGTCGCGTCGACGAGTCGGAGTGTCGCGCGTACCTTGGGCGTGGTGCTGGGCGCGTTGTCAGCGGGGGCTTCGCGTGACTTCTCCGTGTCGTCCGATTCGTCGCTGGTGGAACTCGAGCGGCACGCGAGCAGCGCGCCAAGTAGCAGCAGCGCGGCCCAGCTCGAGCGGAGGTGATTCGTCGTCGGATGTGCTGCGTCATGCTGCGCGAAGCGTGCGGGGGCAACCTGGCAGTCGTTGCTAGCCGGTCTGTGGATGGGCGGAACCTCAGCAACCCGTCGGGCGGGCAGGGGGTGCGAATCTCGCCACATTCCCGGCATCCTCGTGGGGAGACGGCATCGAGACCACCCGGCTTCGTCCCCAAGACAAAGATCGGCTCCCCGAGAGCTGGGTTTAGGGGAGGCCAAGCGAAGATGGCCGACGGGCGGGAGAAGGCATCTATTAACGAATGGTCTCCGGTGCCGTTTCAGCGCGTCATGGCCCGGTACCAGATTGGAATGACCTCTCTCGTGGCGACCACGGTCCTTGCCATGGCGCTCATTGCGTGTGGGCTCGGTGACTCGAGCGACGATGCCTCGGAGGCGACTCCCGAGAGACCCACTCCCCGAGGTGAATCGCCCACGGTCGAGCCCCCGGAACCGATCGCCCCACCCCAGCCCGTTGCCGCCCCGCAGCCGGCGACTCAGCCCGCCGCCGTGCCTCAGGGAACCCCTGGCACGGTTCAGGCGGGAAGCAATCCCACCGGGGGTCAACGCCGCGGCATTGTGCGCAGCGCACCGAATTTCCGGGCCAACGAGCTCGTCCGCCTCAACAACGGAACTGCCATCACGATTCTACGTCGCGAGCACGGGGGGTGGCTCTTCATCGCCTACCAGGGCGGTCAGGGCTACCTGCACAAGGATGTCGTGAGCGAAGGTGGCATGCCTTCCGAGGTCCAGAATCCCACGTGCCAGTGTTCTCTCGGGCAGTCGTACTTCGGCCCCTGCGGTCGTACTGGCTGTCAGCCCGGCTACGCCTGCAACGAGAACAACGGACAGTGCTACTGCCAGTGCCGGTGAGGCGTTGGCACGAACTCGAGCCCGAGGGATGGACGAGATGGGAGTGGAACGCGGGAGGCTCACCTGGGTGGACGTCTGGGTCGGAGTGGCCCTGGTGGTGCTGGCTGGGCTGGCCTGCAAGGAGGCCGAAGACGACACCGACGACGGCGAGGCGAAGGCCGAGCAGGTGCCCGACGACGATGACGAGGGAGAAGCGGAGAGCTGGAAATGCCAGGTTGGCATGTTCAGCCCCTGTACCTGCGCTGACGGCACGGAAGGCATGCACGGTTGTGTGGGGGAGGGGCGGTGGGGTCCCTGCGATTGCTCGGCCCCGGCGGCTCCGCAACCCGTGGCTGCTCCGCAACCCGTGGCTCCCCCTTCGGTGAATGCCGACGGGGTGCCATTGATCCCCCTGACGCGGTCCCAGCCACCGTCAGTTCAGGAGTGGACGAGCGCGCTTCACGTGAACACCCAGGAGCGCAACTCCCAGCCGCCAGGGTGCAGCATGCGGGTGGTCCGCGAGTGGGTGAAGATCAACTGCACCGGGTCCATTACCGAGATCAACGACATGATGAACTTCGGTCGCCCCGACGTGGACTACTACCAGTACGTGGTTCCTGGGAAGGTGGCCGACTTCGTGGTTCGGCTCCAGAGCGGCAAGACGCAGAAGCTCCGGATCTGGCGCGGAACGGACCGCGCGTCCTTCTTCTCGCACTGGCCCAGCACCCGGGATCGACCCAAGTTCCTGGCGCTGGGCCGATGCCGCCCGCAGGACAGCTGCTGGAACCTGCCCTGATCCATCGACTCGGCGGGTTCGCCTTGCCGACGATGCCGGGCGGGGACTGCCGTCACCGCCCGTATCCCGCAGCAACGATGCTGGCTTGCAGTGCGTCGAGGGTCGCCGCCGCCGCTGCGCCGTTTGCCATGACGCCTTCGTAGAAGCGCCCTCCGTCGCCGTCGCTGTTGTCTCCAGCGATCCCGAGGATGACGGAGCCCTGCTTCCGCATGGGCACGTAGCCGGGTTTCTCGGGACGGATCCCGTCGTACATCGTGGTCAGTTCACCGCTCGTCGCATCCGCTCCGTAGAGCGCGAAGCGGCCCCTCCCTCCGTTCTTGTCCGCCGTGTCACCGACGAGGATGGCCGTCACGAAGTCGTATGGCAGAGGCGTGTTGGTCGAGATGGCTTGATCTTGCCCATTTTCCCAGCCGGCATAGAGACCATTCTCGAGGTCCGCCATGACCCAGGGTCCCTCACCGCCCACACCGGATCCCCAGATGACGCCAGCTCCGAAGTAGACCGCTTCGACAGCGCCGTTGCCGTCGGCGTTGGCGCTCGTTTCGGCATTCCCGTAGTCGAAGCAGCACCCATCGATGAGATCATGCTGGCTCGTCACCATGTAGATGGTCTGCGGCTCGTCGTCGATTGCAGTGCCGATGCCGATCAACTTCCGGTATCCCATTCCCGGTCTGAAGAGCATGCCGTAGGCGGGGTGCCCATCGATCGTGATCGCGAGGTCGGTGGCGTTCACGGGGTTGCCCGGGGTGGGCTTGGCGCCGCCGGGGGGCGCGGGTTCGAGGTGGTTCCCCATCGGGGACTGGTCGTAGACGATCGTGATGCTGCAGGCCGCGCTCGAGCAGAAGATGTCTTGTGCGGCGACGTCGGCACGACCGTCCACGGCTCCGATGTCCAGGGATTCTCCTTGGCACGAACCCGGTCCGGGTTGCCTCGAGCCACGGCAGACCTGGTAGAGTGGACCGGCGTAGCCGCTGACCAGCATTCGCACCGTGCTGTGTGCCGCGACGCAGGGGACGTGCGCGTCCGCAAGGACGTCGCAGGGCAGGGGGTGGTTGCTCGGGCCTCCTGCGGCTCCCCCGCTGGTGCCCCCAGCTCCACCCGCCGATGTGGCGCCGACTCCTGCGCTGCCGGCTAGAGTGCCTGACGTCTCGTTCCCAGCGGCCCCCCCGTTCCCGCCCGTGGGGGGCCGGTAGGCGACGCACAGGTCGCTCAAGCAGCGGAGCGTTCCATTGCAGGCGTTGTTGGGGTAGCAGGCGCACCGCTCGTTGCCGATTGTGCAGGAGCCCCCGGTTGCACCGCCCGTCCCTCCGGTGGCGCCGCCTATCCCGCTGGTGCCGCTGCCGGCGCCTCCGCCCGTGGCGTCGCCACCCGCGACGCACAGGTCACTCAGGCAGCGGAGCGTCCCGTTGCAGGTACCGTTGGGGTAGCAGTCGCACCGCTCGTTGCCCACGACGCACGTGCCGACGCCTCCCGTGGCTTGCGGGTTGCGGCCACTCGTGCCACCCGACTCCGACGAGCTGCCTGACCCGGCCAGCTCCCCGCCCGGCTCGCCTCCGGTGGTGGACGTCAAGTCCGTGGCCCGCCCTCCACAGCCTGCATCGAGCCACGGAGTGAGGGCTGCGGCCGCCAGCCATCCGATCCGTCTGCCCATCTCGCGCATCTGCCCTCTCCCGTGCTGCGCCGCCCGTTTCCAGAGGCCAGGTTCCTGGCTGCGCTGGTGGCGTCGAGGGAAAGACTAGCAGATGGGCTGTCTCGGGTCGGCGTGATCGGAGCCGGAATCGACCACCGCTGGGATCGTCCTTCCAGGACTGACCCTGATTGGGGAGGTGCCGAGTGGACGGGGCGGGGGGGGCGCTCGAGGAACTCGCCGCAATCCGTGCGCGGCTGAAGCGGCGAGCGCGAGGATCGACAACCCCGTCGGTGCTTGTCCTGCTCCGCCCTCGCGCGAGCCTCGTGAACCTGTCCGCGACCGGAGGCTTCTGCAGGTTCATGTCGAGCAGCGTGATCTACGCGGAGTACTTCTCGGGCTCCGAACCCGGTTGCGAGCTCGAGTGGCGGTCGCAGTGGTCGAGGGCCGCTCCGACGCCCGACGGCTGCGTACTACGCGCTTGTCAGTCACTACTGGGGGATCTGAGCCACGAGGCAGCGCCGACTACCTCGGATCGACCGATCGTGCGCAGCAGTCCAGGCGGAGAGGCTCGGGGGTTCGTGCGATTGCTCCAGTGGGGTCGCGCCGGCTGAGGTGCGACGAATGCGGCGGCTGTGTCGCAGACGGAGACGAGCCCCTCGGAAGACCGGGTCTCCAAGCGAGACCGACACGTCCTAACCGACGAGGACCCACCCCCAAATGGAATCTGGAGATGGTAGAGTTGGGTCTGATGCGGGATCGTTGGCTGGGGGCTGCCGGCGACGAAAGGGTGGGCACAATGGGAGCGACTGCTAGATCGGGTCATGGTGGGTCGAGGTTCCGGTGCCTCCTCGCGATGGGGCGGCGCGCTCCCGTGCTCGCGGCGGTGTTCGCCACACTCCTTTGCTGGACCGGCGCTGCGGAGGGCTACTCCGAGTATGCGCCGGTAGACGCGTTCGGCTGTATCGGCTGCCACGGCGACTTCAGGGATGCCGGCTACGTGTCGGCGAAGGACAACCAAGCCTGGGGCGATAGCCTGCACAATCGCCACCGCAACGACATGATCGGCAGCAACAGCAACACGCGCTGTGAGGTTTGCCACGGATCGGGACCCAGATCGCCGGTCGTTCTGGATTCCTCGGCGGGGGGGACGGGACTGCCGGGTCTTTCCTGTGTCGGTTGCCACGGCCGCGCGGAGGACGAGAATCCACCGGATTCGGGCTACGGCGCCGGGCTTAGGCAACACCACTTTCGGGCCGGAGCGCGGGTTTGTGCGAACTGTCACGACGATGCCGATCCGGCCAACTACGATCCGGTTGGTGAGGACGTGATGCCGCCCTACTACGGGAGCTCGGCCTACCCGCTCCTCCCGATGGACTCGTGTACCACCGCCGGCGAGGACTACTTCGGGACGACCACAGCGCTCGACAACGACGGCGACGGGCTCTACGAGGGTGGCGATCCAGACTGCGGCTCGCCCGGTGTCTGCGGGAACGGCATCATCGAGGGCACCGAAGTTTGCGACGACGGCTACACGGACGCCTGCGGCACCTGCAACGCGGACTGCTCAGCCTCCGGCACCGGTTCGAGTTGCGGCGACGGCTCCGTCTGTCCCGAGACGGAGTTCTGTGACGACGGCTACACGGATGCCTGCGGCACCTGCAACGCAGACTGCTCCGCCGTGGGCGCCGGTTCCACGTGCGGCGACGGCTCGGTGTGTGCCGAGACGGAGTTCTGCGACGACGGCTACACGGACGCCTGCGGTACCTGCAACGCGGATTGCTCCGCGGTGGGCGCGGGCTCCAGCTGCGGCGACGGCTCGGTGTGTGCCGAGACGGAGTTCTGCGACGACG
>JBNLDK010000176.1:0-5176 GCA_050304295.1 Polyangiaceae bacterium | reverse complement strand
GCCAGAACGGCAGCGAAGTGCCCGGGGTCAGCAGCGAGTGTTTTGTGGGCTCCGTAGATGCCGTTGAGGAGATAGTTGACGTGGTCGACGACCTCGAAGCTGATTCCAGACGTCATGTACCCCCCGCCGACCGGTACATATGCCTTTCCGCGAATGGTCAGCGCGGTAGAAATCCCGACCCTTCGGAACTTGGCTCGCTCCTCTGCGGTGAACTCGTCGGGTTCATCGCACGCAAGCGGCTCGCCAAGTAGTTCAGGCCAGTTGTCGTGGATGACAGCGCTGAAGTCGTAGGAGCGAAATCCGGCATGGCCAACGATGTCGATGAAGTAGGCAACGTCCTCTGCGAAACGCGCCCAAAGAAGCTCGTCGGCGCCAGCGCACATCGAATGCTGCTTCGTCTTGTCCAGTTGCCCGTCAGGAGGCCCAACGTGGAGGTGTTGAACGCCAAGGTCGTTGAACAGGCGGTCGTCAAACCCGGCAACGAAGAAGCTGCGAGTTTGCCGCCGCGTCAGATCGACACCAGCTTTCACTGGAAGCGATCACGCAATGGCGCGGCGTTTCGATCGCGTTCGACGCGATCGTTCTTCGACGTGTCGAGGCCAGCACGAAGTGTCGGGGGGCGCTACGCGGGGAGGTCGGGGTACTCGGGTTGTCGGTGGGTTGGACCCTGGATGCGGATGAGCAGCCCCTTGTGGATGAGGCGCTCGGCGATGGCACTAGCGGCAGCGGCGTTGTGAAACAGCTTGCCCCATTCCTTGAAGGCGAGGTTGGTCGTGACGATGGTCGAGGCTCGCTGATACCGCTTGTTGAAGACCTGGTAGAGCAGGTCCGCTCCACGGCTGTCGAAGCTCAGGTACCCAAGCTCGTCCACGAGCAGCAGATCGTAGGCTGACCAGGTGACGAGGCGGCGCATGAGGGTGTTCCGGGCTTGGGAGGCGACCAGATCGTTGACGAGATCGGCGGCGATGACGAAGCGGACGCGGTGACCCTGCAAGCAAGCGAGCTGACCGATGGCGTTGGCGAGGTGGGTCTTGCCGACACCGCTGGGTCCGACGAAGACGCAATTGGTCCGGTTGCGCACGAAGTCGAGCGTGGCGGCGCGGGCGACGAGATCGCGGTCGATGCTCTCGGGGTAGTCGTAGTCGTAGGTGTCGAGGGTGGTCAGCGGGAAGATAGCCGAGCGCTTCAGGGCAGCCTTCGCGCGGGTTTCGGTCTGCACCCGCAACTCGTCGCGCATCAGCGAATCCAGCACGGTGGACGGAGAATCGTTGCGAGCGATGGCCTTCTGCAGCGTCGTATCGAGCAGGCTCGCGGCGTGGTCGAGTCGAAGCGCTCGCAGCACCTGTTCGAGGGAGAGCGTGGCGACGACATCACTGGTCGGGCTTCGGGGTGGAGTCGGCTCCGACGGGGCTGGTGACTTCCGGCTCGTCGCCTCTTCGGTTGGCGTTTTCGGTTTGCTCTTCGGTGGAGGGCTTTTCTTGGATGAAGGCATCGTAGATCTCCAGGTCGTGGGGTTGGACGCTGAGGGAATCAGCCTCGGCGTTGCCGGTGACGATGGGCTCGGGCGGCTCGGGGAGGCCGCGAGCGAAACGGCTCTGGTCGATCAGCGTGCGGACGTACCGGACGCCGAAGGTCCGGGCAGCGAGCGCGGCCGTGATCCCGGCCGCGAGTTCCTGCTCGCCGTACACGCCGAGGAGCCGCTCGAGCTTGCGGATCTCGCCCTCGAGATCGATGCGCCGGCGGGCTACCTCCTGGAGGTACATCTTGGCCTCGGGGCACAGAGCGGCGATGCGATCCCGACGCTTGCTGGGACGACCGCCAGGACGACGCTGCAGCATGGCCTCGATGTGCGCGGCGTCTTCGATGGCGCGGCGGCGATCCCAGCACCGGGGGTGACGAGCCACGACCACTCCGTCGTGGACGACGCGGACGGTGGTGTCGTCGGCTCGCAGGTGGACGGACTTTCCAACCAGGGTGTCGGGCACCGAGTAGGAGTTGGTGTCGAGGTGGACACGAGCCTCCTTGCTCACGATGACGGGCGTGACGAAGTCGGCGTCGAAGGGGTGCTCGGGCAATTCGCGCAGCCGATGTCGCTCGACGAGCAGCCGCTCTGCGGGGCGCTCCCGGGTCGTGGCGTGGATACGCTGATTGGCAACGTCCTGACACCAGACAACCGCCTGCTGCCGCAGATCATCGATGTTGGAGAAGGAGCGACCGTAGAAGAAGGCGTGGCGGAGGTAGCGGATGGCCCCCTCGACGCGACCCTTGGCCTGGGGGTAGCGGACCGGCGCGGCGATGGGCTCGAAGAGGTAGTGCCCAGCGAACGCGAGGAAGTTGGGATTGAACTGCACGGTGCTGCCCACGTGGTGCAGCACGACGGACTTGAGATTGTCGTAGAGCACCCGGCGCGGGATGCCGCCGAAGGCAGCAAACGCCCGCTGGTGCATGCGCAGGAAGGTGTCCATGCGCTGGTCGAGGGAGAAATCGACGTACAGGACACGCGACCAGCTCAGCACCATGGCGAAGGCGCTGAGGCGACGCTGGGTGTTGCCGACGCGGATGTGCCCGAACGAGCCCCAGTCCACCTGCGCCTGCTCGCCGGGCTCGGTCTCGACCCGCAAGTACGCTTTGCGCTGGCGCGGCGCACGGACGCGGGCCACGTAGCGGCGGAGAACCGCGATGCTGCCCTCGTAGCCGCGATCACGAAGCTCGAGAAACAGGCGGGCTCCGGTCAATTCGGGGTGCTCGCCGAGCCGAGCCACGATGTACTCCTTGAAGGGGTCGAGCATCGAGCCACGGGGTTGCGGCTTGCCGTCGAGATCGGCATCGTCGCGGATGACGCGACGGACGACGGAGTGGTGGACTCCGAAGCGACGGGCCACGGTCTCGATTCTCCAGCCATCCCGCAGCACGAGACGCCGGATCTGCGCCCTGATCTCCGGCGTGATCATCGCTGTCCCGTCGCCGTGAACGAGACCAGCCGCCGAGCGGAGGAGAAGTCGCCCATGGTGGACAGGAATCGGTCGTCCCTGCGTGGCCGCGGCACCGCCATCCACTCGACCCGCACATGCGGCTCAGGCGGATCACCGAGCCATCGTGCCCAGCGCTCTGGGTGGCGGCGGACGTCCTCGGCGTCCGCATCGATCACAGCGTGCAACGGCAGGCCATACCAGAGCGACAGCGCCTCCAGGAGGGTGAGCACGGCCCGATCGTGGGCTGGCTGGGACGGGAGCCGTGCCTTGAGCGAGGTGCCTGCCATCGGCTCGGCCAGCATCAGGCGTACCTGCGAGCCCATCGGCTCCAGCGCCGCCCAGAGCGGCAACGTGGGGGACGACATGGATGTGAACCTCCAGGCTCACCGGCAGGGAAAACGACGGGAGCGTCGCGTCCGCGGTGCGCACCCGTCGAGGTATCGGAGCCCGCTCGTCGGCGGAATACAGCTCAGGCACGCGCTCTCGGGCCACCCGGCGCTGCCGCCGATACTCCCGCTGGCGCTCACGGTGATCGGCACGCCCCTCCGGCGTCTGGAGGAAGCGCCGGGACGCCTCCCGCTGGGTCGCCCTCCGCCCCTCCCGTGAGCACCCCTCCGAGCAGTACCGGTAGCGGCAGTCACAGATCCGGCACAGGAGGAATGTCCCCTGACAGGCCCTGCAACGGCGCTTGACGAGCTGCTCCATCCATCACGGCACCCCGCGAAAATTGGACGAGCTTCCCGTCGCCGTGCGATGCACCACGTCGCGCCCGACGTTGGGATGTCGTCGCGCATGGACGGCTCGGAAGCCACTCCGGGCCGTCGCTCTTTGGGGATGTGGCAACTTGCCTAGGCGGCGACTACGCTTCCGGACAAGAAAGCGACGACCCCTCCCGAACGCCCCGTCGCACCCCGCGATCCCCCGCGCTTTTCACGATCGCAATTCCGCGGAAATTGACGATCGCTTCCACTCTCGATGGCCGTCCAACCACGAAAGGAGGGTCTCGCCCTGGAGATACTCCATGACGATGTAGTGCATCCCGTCCTCGTGGCCGCGGTCCACGATCGACACGACGTTCGGATGGTTCAGCACCGACAGCGTTTTCGCCTCCACGTCAAAGCGTTCAAGCGCTGGCCAGCTCCCGTCCCTTCGTGACTTGAGAAATTTGACCGCGACGGTCCGGGGCGTCAGGCGCAGGTCAGTTGCTTTCCAGACCTCGCCGAACCCGCCTTCACCCAAATCGTGCTCCAGGCGGAACCTTCCACCGATCACTTCGCCCGCTCGAATCATGCTGCTCGCCGGACGTTACCCCTGCCGCTTCAGCCGGGCGAGATCGCAGCAAGGACCTCCCTAAAGTTTCGCTCGTGCCCGCAGTTCTCGTCCGCGGCCACAGTCAGAAACGAGGATTGTGTCCGCACGTCCGGACACGATCTTTCCTTCAACACGTTGGAGCACAGGCTGCTATGCTGCCGCTCGGAAGCGTTCACGCAGTCTGTGGCGGAGGACGTCCAGTCCACCCGGGGGATTGTCTTGCTGCACAGCACAGAGGCTATGGCGTGGCGGGCAGAGCTAGTCTCGGTTCTGCGAGCGCCGCTGGAGAGTCAATATCCAGCTCGCGAGGAAGTCATCGTCGAGGCGATGGTGAACGCGGTCAAGAACTGGTCCCATGCCAGATGGGCTCCACCAGGCGGACGGAGTCTTTCGGTCGAGGGAGGTTTCCTACACGGCGCGAGATCCCAGGTGAAGACGAGCACGGCACAACGAGAACTGGCGGACTTGCTCGTTCTAGCCACACTCTCAAATCGCGGAAGACTTGAAGGGCAACGGGCGTGCTTCATTCAGGTGAAGAAGGGCAGCGGCGGGAAATCCGGCAGCGCGGTCAGGTTCACCGTCGACCACGAACAGCTTCACCTTCTTCGAACCTTCCCGGAGTTCCGAGGCGTGTCGGGCGTCTTCAAGGGTCGAAAGGTCAAGCTGACCAACACGACAGGCCACCTGGGCGCCTACATGTTCATGTCTCCCCCGGGAGAGGTTTCCATGCTCTCCGCGAGGGCAGTCCACCAGTTCCTGGGGGGGCGGAAGAGCTGCCAGGGAAAGGACCTCTCTCAGATGGTAGCTGCTTGCGCGGCCCTCGACGGAGGATGGCACACTTGGCGGCCAACCCGTGGCCCTCTCGCATTGGATGCCTTTCACGTCGGTGCGGC
>JBNLDK010000175.1:0-6688 GCA_050304295.1 Polyangiaceae bacterium | reverse complement strand
AAGCTGGGCTCGAGATCGACGCCCAGCCCAATGCCACCGCCCGGGTAACGACTTTCGGGCCGAAGAGCCCAGGTGACACCTGCTTCGCCGATGGCATCGCTCCGAGCGAGCTGCCTGCCCCGACACGGGGCGGAGGCGCTCCGTAGGGGCGGACGACGGCATTGCGCGCGCGGGTAGACGCCTCGACGAATCTCGCGGCTAGACGGTTCAGTAGGGGAAGCCGCTGTTGGACCGGGCGCGGTCGATGATCTCGCGCAGCTCGTCACGTGGGATTTCGTGTTCATCGCGTGGTCCCGTCGCGACCGGCGTGCTCTCCGGGAAGGCACACCTGCGCCCAACTCCGCGCCGACTGGCAGGCCTCGGCGTTCTGATCCCTCTGGACCTCCCAGCCGAACAACCACCATCATCCGAGCGCAACCGCTCACCCTCCAGTCGTCGGCGAGCGAGCGTCCTCCAGAAGGCGACGGACCAGCGCGGTCAGCGGAGCCTGGTTCTGCGGATCGGTCATCCATCGGGGAAGCGTCTCGAGCCAGATCCGCTCTTGCCAAGGCAGATCAAGAACGTCCCGGTTCCCCTCGAGCCACGCCAGGAGTGCATCACCGTGTCGAGCCGTTCTGAACCACAGCACTTGCCCGCGAAACTCGGTGTGGAACCACAGCTCGACGGGCACCCCTCTGCCGTCGTCGGACTCCCAGACTCGGCCACACTACGCGCAGACGACCCGCTGTGCCACCATGCGCACCAGCGCCTCCCAGTAGCTGCCGCTGACGCCGGAGCCGCGCATCCATGCCATCGCCCGCGCGCCACACTGGTCGCACCGCACGTCGTACTCGAGGGAGTCCATCTTGGTTCCCGGTCGCGGCACCGCACGGACGACGGAGCCCGTATCAGCCTACCAATCCCCCCCAGCCGGCACCAGCAAGCACGAGAGTGCGCCTTCCCATCGGAACCCCACGGTCGGACGTCCCCTCGCCGCCCAGAGGTCGATCGCCAGCACCCAGCGGAGACGCGGCAGAGCTGCGTCGAGGGATCTGGAGCCGGGAACGGAGGGCAAGTTGCTGGGATCTCTCCGCGTTTGCTAGAGTCGCGCTCATGGGACGACTGATGATCTGGGGAATCGCAGGCGCAGGGTTGATGCTGGTCGGGTGCGTTGCGCCATACGGTGAGCGAGTCGCGGCGTCGCCGGCCGGCGCACTGCCGCCCCCGACGGCCGCGCCAGAGCCGGTGGTCGAGGCTCCCCCACCGCCTCCGGAAGTGGAGCCGAAGCCCGAGCCGGAGAAGGCCCCCGAACCCACCGGAATCGACGTCAACTGGACCTACTTCGTGGGCAAGGCGGCGGATCAGCAACTGGCACCGCTGGCCGGTCCCGAGGTCGAGGAACAGGCCGGAGCGTGGAAGTGCGTCATCTCCAAGCAGGAGACAACGACTGAAGAATCGCAGCCGGTGGCGCGCGAGCGATCCATCCTGTGCAAGCACTGGGGCGACATGCAAGTTGGAACGTCCGTCACCTGCGATCTCGATCGACACGCCAATGAAGTCACTCTGACTCTCGCCGACGCGGTGGTCGTCGTCGCGTGCGCGGCGAAGTAGCCAGGATCCCGGACCCGATCAGCGTTCGGGCGGAGCCAGCTGGTTCAGCTTCCGCTCGACTCCGCGGGGGCTGATCGCGCCCTTGTAGACGTACAGCGCCGCGGACTCCCGGTCGCCGAGTACCTCCTCGCTGACACGCAGTCGCGCGCTGACCACGAACAGGACCGGCTCCCGCATCCCCGATTCGACGAGTTCGACACGCTGCCACACGGCCGCTCGGCTCCAGTACCCGAGCACTTCGAGATGGACGGGTCGGGAACGATCGGGATGCTCGAAGACGAGATCGGGGACGCAGAGACCGACACCGGGCAGGGCGAAGACCCGCTGCGCAACTGCCACCGACCAGGCGGTGTCCATAGCGGAAAAACCGTCCCGCAGTGCGCGCACCTCGTCGGGAAGCTCCACAGCGTCTCCGGACTCGCGTACTGGGCGCCGCCGGTGTTCGTGGCGAAACGTCAAGCAACGGCGCTGCTTGCCCCACCGCACCTCGGCTTCCAGCTCGAGGCGGTCACAGTCCTCAAGCGCTGGTAGCACCAGGGCTAACTGCAAGCCGTACTTGGTCACCGAGTCGAAGAGGCTGTAGGGGCCGTCGATGGTGATGCGGTACTCGCCGTCGCCCCGCTCCTCGATGGTGTGCAGCAACCGATGAAACTTGAGCTTGCGGAAGAGGGCGCGCGCCGCGCCGGCGCTCGAACAATGCACCAACGCCACCACGCGCACGGCCTTGAGCAGCACCGCCTGGACCTGGGCGCGCTCGTAGCGAGCAACCAGGTCCTCCGGTCCGAGCGGCGCCACCGCGCGCAGGACATGGGCGGCTCGGAGGTCGCCAAAAAGACCGTTCTCGAGCAGCTGGGGCGTCGTGTCCTGCGCCACCGCCACGGCCTCCAGCACCTCGGCGCGGTCGAAGTCGGCGCCGTCGGGGAGCTCGCGGCGCGCTTGCGCCGCGGCCAGGAAGACGGCCCGTCTCAGCTCGACCGGATCCCCCCCCCCGGCCTCCGAGTACTCGCAGGCATCGTCGACCAGCTTCGCCAATCCATCGTAGAGCTTGCGCTCTCGGGGAGCAACCACGAGCGCCCGCACCGCCTCGCCAACCTCCTCGCGAGTCCCTCCGATACGATCGCGAACCGTGTTGAGCAGGGCCATGGCCAGGTCAGCCGCGCGCTCCCGCATCTTGCCACCAAGCTGCGAGATGACGAGGTTCGGACCTTGCACTCGCGCGCGCACCAGATCCGCGGTCAGCATTCGCCCCCTCCTCGTCGCGCATCCCGCCCCCACCTCATCAGCGGCCCCCGCGGTAGGCTGCGTGCTCGCGCCGCCGCTGACTGGTACCCGCCTCGGCCGTGTCCGCGCTGACCAGCTCGTACAGCACTGCTCGCTTGCCATCGCGCCGCCGCAGGATCCGCCCCAGGCGCTGCACGTGCTCACGTACCGATCCGCTCCCGCTCACCACAATGGCAACGCTGGCGTCGGGCACGTCGACACCCTCGTTGAGCACCTTGCTGGTGACCACGACGCCGTACTCGCCACTGGCGAATCGTTCCAGCACCTCGCTCCGCTCCTTGACCTTTGTCTGATGAGTGATGGTCGGCACCAGGAAGCGCCGGGCAATCCGGTAGGCCGTGGCGTTGTCCTGGGTGAAAATGATCGTCCGGTCGCGCCGATGCAGGTGGAGCAACTGCGCCACTGCGTCGAGCTTGGCAGGAGCGCCAAGCGCGAGCTCCTTCTGCCGACGGTAGGCCCGCATCGCGCGCTGCCCCTCCACGCTCCGCGAGCTACGCATGATGAACTCCCCCCACCCGCTCGGACTCCCCATCCGGATCCCGTTCTTGCGCACGAAGGCGAGGTAGATGGCGCGCTCCGCCTCGTACTCGGCCCGCTCGTCCGGCGTCAACTCGACGCCTAGCCGCACGGTCTCGTAGTCAGCCAGGTAGCTGCCCGACAGCTCCACGATGTCCTTCCGATACACGACAGGACCGATCAACTCGGCGAGCACCGCCTCGCGACCGTCCGTGCGCTCGGGAGTCGCCGTGAGCCCCAGCCGGTATGGCGCCAGGCAGAGGCTGGCGGCCAGCGCATAGCTCTGCCCCGGCAGGTGGTGGCACTCATCGAACACGACAACCCCGAAGCGAGCCCCAATGTGCTCCATGTGCAAGTAGGCGGAGTCGTAGGTACAGACCGTGAGCGGGCGCACCTCGTACTCGCCCCCGCCGATCACGCCTACCGAGACTCCGAAGCTCGTCCGCAGCAGGTCGTACCATTGCCGCACGAGGTCGAGGGTCGGCGCCACGACGAGCGCGCTGCGTCGTCGGTCGTCGATCGCCATCAGAGCGACGTGGCTCTTGCCCGACCCGGTGGGGAGCACCACGACGCCACGTCCTTGGTGGCGCTTCCAGGCAGCAACCGCCTCCGCCTGAAAGGGCCTTGGTTCGCGACGGAGTCGAAGCCCCTGCGGAAGCTCTGGGTATTGCCTCGCCTCGTCCTCGTAGTCGATCCCCGCCGCGCGCAACGCGAGCACCAGCGATGCGTAGGTCTGGGCAGGCGCCCGGTGACACGCCGAGCGCACGTCCCACTGGCACTCCACGGGGAGTTCGACATCGTCGTCATGAACGCCGGTCAGCTCGATGGTGCCGGAAACGAAGCGAACGGTGACCACGCCCCTTCTTAGCAAGACAAGCACGCGAACGCACCGGGCCCCGTCGAGCATCGCGTCGTCGGCCCCACGAACAGCTCAGGGGTCGACGGGGCAGCCGCGCGAGATCGTCCAGGCGCCAGCCCGACACGCAGCCTGGTCGAGCCGACCACAGGAGTCATCGAGATAGGTGCACAGGGCCCGGTCGCCAACGAGATCGTCGCAGGTGAATGGCGAGCAAGCCGCGCCGGCGTCGGGTAGCACCGCCGGGCAACTGCCGCAGGGCTCGGACCGCGCCTCATCCGTCAACCAGCCGAGATCCTCCACGCAGACGACGACCAGCGTGCCGACGTTGCCGCAGCAGGCCGGATAGGTGCACTCCGCGCCCACCGTGTCGCAGGCGGCACCGGGGCGAGGCAGAGAGAGGGGGCACGGATCGATCGGGGCCCCCCCCGCCGCGCCGCCGGGCGCCGCGCCGCCAAACGACACGCCGCCGCTCGGCGCGCCACCAAACGACACGCCGCCGGTCGGAGCGACCCCGCCGTTCTCATTTCCGCCGTCGGGCGCGGCGCCCCCGGGGGACCGGCCCGCGCCCTCACTCCCACCCTCGGGAATCGCACCGCCACGCGGCCCTGCCCCACCGTATCCGACACCCCCGGTGGCAAACGCGCCGCTCCCCGCCATCCCCCCCTCGGTCCCCTGGTTGCCGCCGTTCATCCAGTACCCACCCGTGGGAGGCGCCCCTCCGAGGCCGGTCCAGCCACCCGTCGCCCAGCTGCCACCGATCCAGGCGGGTCCAGGCACGCCCCCAGTTCCCCACAAGTAGCCCCCTCCCCCCGACGAAACACCGCCCGTCGTGGGGCGACCGAAGGGGAAGGTGGGGGAATCGTCACCGCCGCCGCAGCCACCGGCGAACACCACTAGGGTCCCCACTCCGAGCAAGAAACAACATGAAACACGACGCATGATGGCCGGCCGAGTCTACGTCAGTCGCGAGCTCGCCGCACGCGGGACCTGCGCGGCATTTGCTCGTAGCGGTTTGACCGGTCCGCCACAGCGCAGGCATCCCGGAGAGGTCAGAGATGAGCGGGAAACCGCGCTACCGCAACGCAAACCAGGTCAAGTGCTCGATCCCCTCCCCGGGGTCGAGATCGATCCGGGATCCATCGCCGCGCACCGTGCCGGTCGCCACCACCTCGAAGGCAGCCGGGGTCACCCAGTCGGGGTGCAGATAGCTCCCGAGCGCCATCACTTCCACTGGACTATCCGGCGAAAAGTTGGCGTGGTTGGCAAACGAAAGCCGAGCGCGGGCCAGCTGGTTCGGGGCAGCCGCGTCTTTGAACGTAGCGTCGAACGGGTTGACCGCGTAGGCCACGCGAACGCCAAGCGAGTCCGGAACCAATTCGGTCAGCACGGCGTCGGGGACGCGACGCACACGGAACATCTTGCCCAGATCCCCGGCAAAGACGTCGTCGATCTCCAGATCGATCCTGACTCCAGCCGGAACGTCGAGCGTCACCCCCGCCGAGCGCACGGTCTGCGCCGGAGCGCCGGCCTCGTCCGTCTTGACCACCAGGACCGGGCCACTCGCCGGCAGCGCCAGCATGGGCAGCGCCCCCAAGCTGACCGTGCCCCCTGGCGCCGAGGTCGGGAGCGGGAAGTAGAAGGCGGCCCAAGCGGGCCGGCCGTGGGGCACGAGCGAGTAGTTGCCAAGCTCGAGTCGACAGCCCACCTCCACCGCGAACCGACCCTCGTCGTCGGTGCGCCCGTCGAAGCACTGGACGCCGCAAACGGTGGTCTGCAGATCGGCCAGGCCGACCCCCGACTCGTCGACCAGTCTCCCCTTCACTGTGGTCACCTCCAGCGCATCCGAGGGAGGATCGGGCGGACAGAAACCGATCGTCCCCCGAGCCCCGGCGGCGCCTTCCATCCGTCCCCCCACCCCATCGGGCCCTGCAGAGTCCTCCGGTTCGGCCTCCTGACAAGCAACCAGCAGGGGAAGCGAGAGAAAGAGCGGCGTGAACCTCATCACAGTAGGTACGCGGGCCACGCCGGCCAGTTTCTCGCTCCCTCGCGATGAAACACCGGAACCCCGCCCCCAGCTCACGGATACAGGGCCCCTGGCCCGTCGCTGGAATCGGTCCCCATCAGCTCGACAGGGACATGCCACAGCACCTCCCCGAGATCGAATCCCCGCCGGTCGCGCAGGCGCACTCGGGTGACCGAGCAGTTGCCAAAGCGAAGGTCCGCGATCCGCGGTACCGGAATGCAGACGAGCTGCTTGAGGAACTGGTAGAGCCAGCCCCCGTGGCCCACGACCAGAACGGTGCGGGCGGACGAGCGATGGCTCGCCTCGACTCGGCAACGAAACGCCTCCACCCGCGCGTTCACCGCCTCATAGCTCTCTCCCCCGAACTCGGCGAAGTCGCCCCGAGTGGTCAGCGGACGACGGTCAATACCGGGAAAGCG
>JBNLDK010000174.1:0-54323 GCA_050304295.1 Polyangiaceae bacterium | reverse complement strand
GATCCACTTGAGCCCGTTCGTGGCGATGGTGCCGAGGGGGATCTCCTCGTGGCAGGCGGCAAGCAGATCCGGCACCAGCGAGGGCTCCGCGCCGGCGAGCACCACGTAGGTGATGCCGCGCTCCCGCTCGGCGCGCATCAGCCGCCGCCAGGCCTCCGGATCCGGCGTGTCGGCGGCAAACTGCTTCTCCCCTTCGAAGTAGTAGCACCCGTCGCACCGCATGTTGCAGCGCCCCGTCATGTCGTAGGTGGACTCGCGCAGGAAGAACCACCTGCGGACCTTCTCCCATCGCTCCGCCGCCTGCGGCAAGCGCAGCAACTCGCCGAACGCCCACCGACCATCCGGCGCCAGCGGCCCCGGATCCAGCTCGGGAGGTGGAAGCGGCGCAGCAGACGTCATCTCTCTCCTCCTCGAGTCACCTGCTCCCCGTCAGCGCGACCACCGTGCGATGGCGCAGGCGAGCCCGTTTTTTCATCACGCGGCCCAGCACCGTCAAGCAAAACATGACGTTACGGAACTTTTTCCAGCCAGCGCCCATGAACGCTGCGGCGCCGAGCTCATGGCAACAGAGCTCCCCGACTCCTTCGTCAGGACCCGTCCAGCGGGACTCGCTCGTTCCAGGTGCCCGTCCCCAGCCTCACTCGTGTCGAGCTCACCACGTCACACGAAACGAACGACACGAGCGCGGTACCCGGCCCGTCACTCACCTCGCGGGATACTTCTCGGTGACGAACGCCGACCAGGAAGACCCCGCACCGAAAACATCTCCCGCGAGCAGCGAAGTGATGATCCGGCGGAGGATGGGTCGCTGGTCGGAAGCGAAGAGCGTCTGGCGAAACTCGCCCTGGTAGAAGCTCTGCACCACGCCGGTACAGAGCTCCGCGGCGGACCGCAGCGCGCTCTCGTACCGCTCGGTCGCGGGCACGCGACCTTCGCCACCGACCAGCATCTGGTCGACAGCGTCCACCGCCAGCTCCGCGCCCTTCAGCGCGAAGTGGACACCGGTCGAGAAGAGCGGATCGATGAACCCGGCCGCATCGCCAACCAGGAGCCAGCCCGGGCCCGCGAGGGAAGCGACCCGGTACGAGAAATCGGCCACCGCCCTGACACTCGATACCCGGTGCGCGGTGCGGAGCCACTCGGTCGCGAACGGCGAGAGCTGGACCGTCCGCGAGAAGAACTCCTCTAGCGTCTCACCGGACGTCTTGCTCCGGGCGTGCTCGCTCGAGCTCACGAAGCCCACGCTGGTGCGCGCGCCTGCGAACGGAATGAACCAGAACCACCCATGATCGAAGATCACGATCTGGATGTCGCCAGCGGCTTCCCCCTGGTCCCGCCAGACGCCTTCCCAGTGGGCGAAGAACCCATGTCGATCGAGCAGCTTGATGGGCGACCGACTCCGCGCGCGGCGGGCGATCAGCGTCGCGCGCCCCGATGCATCCACGACCACGGACGCATCGATCCGGCGCGCCCGCCCTTCCGGGTCGCGAACATCCACACCGGTCGCGCGCCCGTGCTCGAAGCGAACCTGCCCGACGTGCCACCCCTCGCGCACATCCACACCAGCGGCCCGCGCCGCGTCGAGCAGCAGCGTGTCGAACCGGTCCCTGGGCACCTGGTACGCGTAGGGCAGTGGATCGAGCGCCTCGGCGAAGCGGTACGACGCGATCTGGCCCGTCGCCGAGTCGCAGAATCGCGCCCCGTACTTGCGCAGGTACTGGCTGTCCAGGGTAGCGACCACTCCGAGCCGCTGCAGCACCGGAAGTGAACCCGGCAGGAGTGATTCACCAATGTGAAACCGTGGGAACCGCTCCTGCTCGACGAGCACCACCCGGTGCCCCAGCCGAGCCGCAAGGTTCGCCGTCGCGCTCCCGGCCGGGCCGCCTCCGACCACCACGACGTCGAATGTTTCTTGCACGGCGCGGCATCGTCGTCAGCCACGGGCGCGGGGTCAACCCTCGCCCGGGCACCCGCGCGGAGTCCTGACCGGAACGGTCAGAACTCGCCGCGCAGGCTCAACCCGAGCTCCCCGGGTCCCGACGCCAGACGCAGGCGGCGTTGGGCCACCTTCTCGTAGCGGTCCGGATCACCAGCGGTTGCCACCAGAATGGCGCCACCAATGGCCAGCGCCCCGCCCGAGCCCACGAGAGCGTACCCCCACTTGGTCCGCGCCCTCTCGTCCTCGAGTCGCTCGTAGTAGGTGTCGAGATCCGCCGCGCACTGGTCGCGATTGAAGTCGGGATCGAAGACATCGCAGCGGCGTCCCGTGTGCGGTTCGGCCTCCCACACGACCTCGTCGTAGCGCGACTCGGCCGCGTCGATGTTCTTCGCGTTGCGGGCCAGGTAGAGGGCACCCACCGTCGCGGTGACGACCCCCGCGCCGCCCACAGAAGCTCCCCAGATGCGCCGGCGTCGCACTCGGCGTCGGTGCGCCGTGACCGTGGCCGACGTGGCCACTAGATCGAACTCGAGCGTCGTGGTGGCCTGCGGCTGCACGGCGACGCTCTGCGCCGCCGGCAGGTAGCCGGCCAGTTCCAGCCCGACCCGGTGCTGACCCGGGGGAAGCGCGAACTCGAGTGTGCCCGCCGGGTAGACCACCCCGTCGATCGTAACGACCGCGGTATCCCGAGTATCGACGACCAGAGTTCCGTGCGAGCGAGCGAGCGCAGCGTAGTCGATCGTCGGGGTCAGCGTGATCTCGCCAATCGCTCCCTCGTCGAGGGTGAGCGTCTTCGAGACGCGCACGTAGCCCTCTCGCTCGAGGCTGATCTCGTGGGCGCTCGGCTCGAGGACGAGCGGCGCGCTCAGGGGCGTCTGTCCCCGCGGCCTGCCATCGATGCGCACGGTCGCACCGGGTAGCGGTGACTGGACACTGAGCCGCGTGCGGGCAGTCTCCACCGGGAGCAGCTCCACGACCAGCTCGCGCCGCGTCCCCCCGGCCACCGTGATCTCCTCCCGGAACGGGTGGCGCCCAGCTGCCGACACGGTAACGCGATGGGTGCCACCCGCCACCTTCACGGGGCCTTCGAGAGGTGTCTTCCCAACCCGCTTGCCATCCACCTCCACGACGGCGCCGGACTGCTTCACCACCACGACCACCGTGGCCACGCGCCGCATCTGCTCGTTGCGGATCCGCGTCGCCTCCTTGACGTCGTTCGCGCCCAACTCCTCGGGCTCCCCCAGCACCTCGTCGAACGCCTCCACCGCGTCCACCGGACGGTTCATCGCCACGTAGACGAGGCCAATGTTGAAGAGCACGGTGACGTTGGGACTGATCTCGTAGGCCCGCTCGAACTCCGCGAGGGCACCCGCGTTGTCTCCCTCGTTGAAGAGCTTCAGTCCCTGATCGAACCGCTCGCGGGCCTCCTGCTTGTGCGCCTTGTCCACCGCGTTGCCCGTCGCCGATTCCGCAGTGGGGGGCTGCCCGGCGGCCGTCGAGGTCCAGGCGCACCACAGCACGAGACACGCGAATGCGACGAACGTTCTGGTCCAGCTCCTCATGGGTCGGCTCCGCGGAGTGGAACCTACTCTCGGGACCGCAGCGGGTGAACCACGATACCCACCTCGGCGCCTGGAGGATTCCTTCGGCAACGGACTCCGGTGACAAAAGTTCCGCCACGTCACCCTCGGGCGAGCTCGGCGAAGGCGCAACCCGACCTGCCACGTGCTCGCCGCGGAGCCGATCCATGGATTCCCAGACTTGCCAGCGGAGCGTCTCCGGGGAATGGTCCGATACTCGGTGAGCTGTCACCACCACCGGCCATCACCTGCATTCCGAGACGCCCCGCATGACCTCCACTCCGCTCTGCCAGGGCCTCGTCGTCGCCGACAAGCTCGAGATCGTGCGGCTGCTGGGCGAGGGCGGCATGGGAGCCGTCTACGAGGTGGAGCATCGCTACACGAAGCATCGCCGGGCGCTGAAGATGCTGCATGCTTCCTTCGCCCGCAGTCCTGAGGTCGTCGCGCGCTTCCTCCGCGAAGCGTCGGCGGCGGGACGCATCGGAAGTCCCCACATCGTCGAGACCCACGACGCCGGGCATCTTCCCGGGGGCGAGCCCTACCTCGTCATGGACCTGCTGCGCGGCAAGCCCCTCGACGCCATCATCGAACGCTTCGGCCAGCTGCCGATCGGCTACACGATCGAGGCGCTCTGCCAGGCGTGTACCGGCGTGCAGGCGGCCCACGACGCGGGCATCGTGCACCGCGATCTGAAGCCCGAGAACCTCTTCCTCGTCACCCAGGAGGACGGTACTCCCTTCGTCAAGTTGCTCGACTTCGGCATCTCGAAGTTCGATCCCACGCGCACCGGGGACCAGTCCCTCACCCAGGACGGTGCGCAGCTCGGGACACCGTACTACATGTCACCCGAGCAGATCCTCGCCCAGCCCGTCGATGGACGAACGGATATCTACTCGCTGGGGGTCGTGCTGTACGAGTGCCTCGCGGGACGTCGCCCGTTTGAAGCGGAAACGCTGCCGCAGCTCACCGTCCTCATCCACCAGGGAGACTGCCCAGCGCTCCAGTCGCTGCGAGCCGATGTGCCGCCTGCTCTCGCCGCGGTGGTTGGTCGCGCCATGGCGCGGGATCGGGAAGCGCGCTACGCCACCCCGGCCGAGCTGGCCGCGGCACTCCGGGCGATCACGACCGCCGAGGCGTTCGACCGAACGCTGAGTGTTCCCCGGGACAGTCTGCCCGCCACCGAGTCCGCGCCGCCCCGCGATTCGGGCGCTCCGGCAGTGAGTCCCGACGGGTCGGTGCCGCCGCGCGGCCCGTCTGGAACGCGGAACCTGAGCGCGCCACCGTACGACCTCGGCAGCACGACCCAGGCCGGCGCGGTCAGCACACACCTCTCGCGGCGCCGTCCCGCGAAGAGCCACCCAACACTCGTCGCCGGAGCGGCGCTGGGCGGACTGCTGATCGCGGGTGGCGCGGTGGCCGCGATCTGGCTCGGCGGCGGGACAACAGAGCCGACCACCAGCGCGGCATCCATCGTGGCCCGCCCCGCCGTCGACACCACACCCTCCGCGTCGCCACAGCCGCCACCGCCGGCGCCGGCCGCCTCGAACGCGATCCCTGTGCCTTCGGCCGCAGAGGGCGAGGCAGTCCCACCCGTCGCGCCCCCGGCCCCCTCTCCGCTCGCTCGATCCGACACCACCCGGAGACCGGCGCCATCCCGAGCCAAGCCGGACCCCGCCGTCGTCCCGGCGCTGCCCCCCGACGGGGCGAAGCCCACCCCCGCCGCGACGCCCACGCCAGCTCCTCCACCGCCAGCTGCGGCAGCCAAACCAGTCCCGCCCGCCACCCGCGCGGACCAGCACGGCCTCCGCACACACAATCCCTTCGCGGACTGAGCGGTGCGTCGCGGTCGGACTCGGGCTGCGACGACAGTGGTTGGTCCCGCAGTCGGCACGCGCGCTTCGCCCTCGGTACGCCCCTCGACGGGCAGCTCCGACTCGAGAGTCGCACGGGCAAGTTGACCCGTGGTGGACCGACAGCAGCCACCAGCTGCAACGCGGGTCCCAATCGTGCAAGAATTGCTGGCGGGGACCGATGGATTCGACCGAGGCAGACCGAGACCGGGCACCCTTCAGCGTGTCCGACGCACTCTTCGAGCAGCGCGCGGTCGGAATTGCCGAGATCGACTCTCAGACCGGACAATTTCTGCGCCTGAACGCACGCTACGCCGAGATCGCGGGCTACTCGATCGCGGAGATGGAGCAGCTCACATTCCAGGCGATCACGAACCCCGAAGACCTCGCGGAGGATCTCGCCAACATGGAGCGGCTCCGAACCGGCGAGACCACCGGCTTCACGATGGAGAAGCGGTACCACGCCAAGAACGGCGCGACGGTTTGGGTCAACCTCACGGTGTGGCCACTGTGGCGGCCCGGGGAATCGCCATCCCGCCACATCGCCATCGTCGAGGACATCACCCCTCGCAAGACGGCCGAGGAGGGGCTCCGCCGTCAGGAAGAGCGCTATCGGCGACTGACGGCGCTGCTGCCCGTGGGCGTCTACGAGACGAACGCATCGGGTGACTGCACCTACGTCAATCCGGCCTGGCTGGCGATGGCGGGGATGACTCCCGAGGAGCCCCTTGGATCGGGGTGGCTCGAAGGCATCCATCCCGAGGACCGCGCTGGCGTGGGCAACGCCTGGCGCCAGATGGTGGAGGCCAGGGGCGCCTGGGGCCACGAGTATCGGTTTCGCTCACGCGCGGGGAAGGTGACCTGGGTCTATGGGGTCGCCGCTCCGTTCACCGAACCCGAAGGTCGCGGCCGGGGCTACATCGGCGTGAACGCGGACATCACGGAGCGCAAGCAAGCCGAGCTCGAACGCGCCCGGGTTCAGCAACTCATCGATGCCGCGTTCGGAGCCGTCGACATCGGCATCGTCATCGTCTCCGTGCGCGAGTCCGGAGACTTCGTCTACGAGGGGATGAACCCAGCTCACGAGCGCCTGGTTGGCGCCAGGGCCGAGCAGGTAGTCGGCAAGCGGCCAGAGGATCTGGTGCCGCTGTTCGGGCAGACTGCCATGGGCAACGCTCGTCGGGTCTACGATCGCTGCGTCCGCGACCGGGACGTCGTGGAGTCGGAGTTCTACGTCCCCGACGGGCCCGCAAAGGGCTGGTGGTTCTCACGCATCGTACCGATCATCGACTCGACGAGCGGGCGCGTGGTGCGCCTCGTCGGCAGCGGCATGCTCATCACCGAGCTGAAGACCGCTCAGGAGGCGCTGCAGAGGAGCGAAGCGCGACTGAAGGCCATCTTCGATTCGGTCCCGGACCACCTGATCTTGCTCGACGAGAATGAAGTGGTGAAGCTGGTCAACCGGATCGAGTCGGCCCTGGTGCCCGAGGATGTCGTTGGCAAGCCGCTCGCAGAGGTGCTCGAGCCGTCGAGCCGTGAGCTCGTGATGCATTGCGTGGAGCAGGTGGCCCGCACGGGCGCGACCCAACGCTTCCAGCTCTCACGGGTGATGCCAGACGGAACAACCAGGCACTTCAGCTCGATCGTCGTTCCGCTGCGAGTGGGATCGACAACGTCCGGCAGCGTGATCAGCTCCCGGGACGTGACCGCCCAAGTGGAGGTCGAGCGTCGCCAGCGAGAGCTGGAGGCAGCGTCGCTACAGTCGCAGAAGATGGAGGCTATCGGCACTCTGGCGGGCGGCGTCGCCCATGACATGAACAACGTGCTCGCCGGGATCATGCTAGGCGCAGGCGTCCTCCGGGAAACGCTGGATGCGGACCCCGCGACACGCGAGGACCTCGCCCAGATCGTGAAGGCCTGCGAGCGAGGGCGAGACCTGACCGCGAACCTGCTCGGCTTCGCCCGCAAGGGGAAGTACGCGGAGCAGGCGCTGGCGCTCTCGGGAGTCGTCAGCGACATTGCACAACTGCTCGAGCGAGCCATTCCCAAGACGGTCGAGATCGAGGTGGACGTACCGGCCTCGTTGCCACCCATCCAGGCAGACGCCAGCCAGTTCAGTGTTGCTCTGATGAACCTGTGCAACAACGCACTGGACGCGATGAGCGGACGCGGCACGCTGACCCTGCGAGGACGCGTGGGTCACCTGGACGAAGAGGGCGGGGAGCCACCGAGTGGTCCACCCGGAGTGCTGCTCTCCGTGACCGATACGGGAGAGGGCATGAGCACGGAGACGATCCAGCGCGCAATCGAGCCCTTCTTCACCACGAAGCCGCCGGGCTCGGGCACCGGGCTCGGTCTCTCCATGGTCTACGGTACGGTGACGAACCACGGCGGCAAGCTCCAGATCCAGTCGCAACCGGGACAGGGCACCACGGTGCACCTCTGGCTGCCCGCCCATCCAGAGGCCACCCTCGCCGAGGAGGCGAGGGATCTGGCCCCGGCAAGCTCGGCCGTCGGCACCATCCTGGTCGCGGAGGACGACGACGTGGTGAGTACCGTGACCCGGGGGATCCTCGAGCGCGCGGGACATCGCGTGCTCCACGCCCGCGACGGCGCCGAGGCACTCCTGGTCTTCACACGCCTGCGATCGGAGATCGACCTCGTCCTGCTCGATCTCGTCATGCCACGCATGGACGGGATGGAAGCCTTCTCGGAGCTCCGCAAGCTGGCTCCGCATTTGCCCATCCTGATCACCAGCGGCTACGGGACCGAGGAGAAGGTGCAGCGACTCATCACCGCAGGGGCGGCGGGATTCCTGCGCAAACCGTACTCGGTGGAAGATCTGCAACGCGAGGTGAGCGCAGCGCTCACCGGCGGGTAGTCGCGACGGATCGCGCTCCCTGAAACGCCGGCGCTCTCCTCATCACTGACACGCGGCACGCAGCTGTTCGCCCTCACAATGCTGCATGAACTCGGCGAGCTCCAGCACGCGATCGGGGGTCAGCTCGCGGTCGTGGTACACCATCGTGCAGAAGCGGGGAAGTCGATCCCAGACCTGATCCGGATAGCGGCTGCCGTGCAGGGAGCGCACGACCCGGTAGACCGCCCGGAAAGTTGGCAGCTCCGGCAGCCCATCGAAGACCTCCGCGTAGACGCGGGCACCGACTCGCCCACCGCAAAGTGGACAGGTGTCCGCTCCGTCGCGATCGGTCGGCAGCGTGTCGCTGGTACGGAACACGCACCCGCAAGAAGCACAGGTGACCACGACCTCGAGGTCGCGGCGATCGATACCCATCACTTGTGAGGCAACCCGTGTCATCGGTACCAGCCACTCTACGCTCCCGGTCACCGGAACCAGGAATGCCAAGTTCGCAGGCATCTTCGCCGCTCAGCGGCAGGCGCAGGTTGCCCCAATCCGCAGGGGATAGCGGCGACTCGCGCGAGTCGTCTTTGCGAAAATCGCAACGACGACTCGCTCTGCGTGCGGCTGCTGACCCTCTTGCCATCGGACGCAGCTCGCTGGGCCAATGCGGGCGCGTCCGTCACGCACGACCCGCTGCTCCAGCGCGTCGCCAGCGTCAACCACGGCGCGGCGCCGAGTCACGCCCGGTTCCGCCAGCGATGCAACGCACGCGACGACCAGGGTGGATCCTGACGCGAGGTTCCAACCCCTCCTTGGATCCGGCGTCGGCGGGGCGCAACCAGCGGAAAAAAAGCCACCCGCTCCCTCGCTCGAGGGCCGCGCCCAGGTGGGATTTCATGTGGGCAACGGGAGTCGTGGGTGTGTCCCAGTGGGACATGGAAAGAGAAAGATGCCGGCTAACCGTTTAGTCTGGACGGATATCTGCGAAACTAAACCCAGTTTTGGTCGGCTTGAGTTCCCTTTTTGGGAGGGCGGCAATGAGAGCAAGAACTTTGGTGGAAGGCGCGCTGGTCGCAGCGTTCGTGCTTCCCCTGGCGGTCGGCTGCGGGAGCAACGCAGACGCGCCGCCGAGCGTGGTGGACAGCGACTCGGGGGGGCGCCGCAACTCCAACAACGGCGGACAGGGCAACCGAGGCGACAACACCGGCGGCATCACCATCATCACCCCCACCGACACCGGCGGCGATGGTGGCAACTCCTGCACTGGTCCGAGCGCGAACTGCGTCTTTCAGGTCGTCGACCCGGGTCCCGTTTGCGGCGACGGCATCATCGACGACGACATCGGCGAGGTCTGCGACGATGGCAACAGCCTCCCCGGGGACGGGTGCTCGGGCGTCTGCCAGCTGGAGCCGAACGCCGTGTGTCCCGCTGAGGGATCGCCCTGCCACTTCACCGTTGGCTGTGGCAACGGCGAGCGCGAACCCGGCGAAGCCTGCGACGACGGCAACACGCTGGAGGAAGACCCCGCCATGGGTGAGGTCGATGGCTGCTCAGCCAACTGTGCAGAGGTCCACCCGGGGTTCCAGTGCCCCACCCCTGGAGAACCCTGCATCCCCGCCACGGGGTGTGGCGATGGTCGACTGCAACCGGGAGAGACCTGCGACGACGGCGGCGCGTGCACCGGCGACGGGACACATTGCACCGACGACGCGGAGTGCGGGTCGGGAACCTGCGAACCGGTGGGGGGGGACGGCTGCACCGACAAGTGTCGCGTGGAGACGGGGTACCGCTGCGTTCGCATCGGGCAGCCCTGCGAACCGCTGCCAGTGTGTGGCAACGGTCGCGTCGAGCCCGGCGAAGGTTGTGACGATGGCAACCAGGTGCCGAGCGATGGGTGCTCGATCTACTGCCAGATCGAGTCGTCGGACTGGGACTGCAGCGTCGCCGGCGAGGCTTGCGTGGGGCTGTTCGAGTGCGGCAACGGCGAGCTCGAGGTCAACGAGCAGTGCGACGACGGCAACACGCAGAGCGGCGACGGCTGCAAGGCCAACTGCACCCTGCAGTCCGGATACCGCTGCTCGGTGCCGGGCAAGCGCTGCGTGCCCCTGTGCGGCGACGGCGTGTGGATCCGCGGCGACGGGCTCGAACAGTGTGACGACGGCAACGCCGAGGGTGGCGATGGCTGCTCGGCGAAGTGCCAGGTGGAGCCCGGCTGGGTCTGCGACCCCGACACCGGGGCGGACTGCTACGCCACCGCCTGCGGCGACGGCGACGTGGAGGGCGACGAGGTCTGCGACGAGGGCAGCTTGAACGGGCTCTTCTATGGAGACGGCAGCGGCTGCTCGACCACCTGCACGCAGGAACCGCGCTGTCGCGTGGGCAGCACGACGGGAGCCTGTACCTCCACCTGCGGCGACGGCATCAAGCTCGACGACGAGGACTGCGACGACGGCAACCTCGCCAATGGCGATGGCTGCAACTCGAGCTGCGAGATCGAGACCGCGCAGGGTTTCTCCTGCGAGGTGAACGTCGTGGACGACACCTACGCGGGGGGCACGATGCTCGACCTTCCCGTCCTGGTTCGCGACTTCACCAGCTACGCCTTCTCCGGCGGGCACCCGGACTTCTTCCACGACAACGCGGATCGCGCCCCGGCGATGGCGGGGATCGATCCTGGATTCGTCTGGCCCACCGTGACCGACGGCAACGGGGGGAGTCACGGCGAGAACATCCTGCAGGCGCGCGAGGACTCCAACCGAAACCGCGGCGACATCCCCAACGAGGTCTGCGAGGATCTGGTGATCGGGACCCTGGACGCGGATGGCAAGCCGATCCGCAACAGCAACGCCCCGGCGTGCAACGGGCTGACCACGATGATCGCGAGCCAGGACTCTTTCGAGCACTGGTATCGCAACACCAACCTCAACGACACCTACCTCCGCACCCTCACCCTGGAGCTGACGACCGGGAACACCTACCAGTACGAGACGGATCGCTTCTTCCCGGTGGACGGTGTCGGCGACACCTTCCCCTGCGCCGACAACCCCTACGCCAGCTGGGGCTGCAAGGGGGACAACTACTGGTTCACGAGCGAGATCCGCTACCTGTTCCGCCACGACCCGAGCGAGAGCCGGATCCTCTACTTCAGGGGCGACGACGACGTGTGGGTGTTCGTCAACGGTCAACTCGCCGTCGACCTCGGCGGCACCCACGAGCCCCGAGAAGGCAGCGTGGCGATCAGCGCTGCCAGGGACTTTGGCATGGAAGCTGGACGGCTCTACGAGATCGTCGTGTTCCACGCGGAGCGCCACCCGGTCGACTCGAACTACCTCTTGTCACTCACCAATTTCACCTATGAGCAGAGCTCCTGCGACTACGAGTGCGGCGACGGTCTGGAGACCGTCTTCGAGGAGTGCGATCTCGGCGCCGCGCAGAACAACGGCGCGTACAACGGCTGCACCGCCAACTGCGAGTACGGTCCCTTCTGCGGCGACGGCGTCACCAACGGCCCCGAGGAGTGCGACGACGGCGTGAACACCACCGTCGTCGGTACCGGCTGTGGACCGGGCTGCCTCCTGCCACCACGCTGCGGTGACTCCGTCGTGCAGGCTAGCGAGCAGTGCGACCGGGGCGAGGCGGGCAACACGGGCGGTTACGACGGCTGCACGGACGCCTGCACCCTGGGCCCCTACTGTGGGGACGGTCGGGTACAGGAAGACTACGAAGAGGAGTGCGACGACGGTATCAACGACGGCACCGTTGACGACTATGGACTGTGCCAGGCCGGTTGCCGGCTCGGCCCGCGCTGCGGGGACGGCATCGTGCAGGACGCCTTCGGCGAACTGTGTGACGAGGGGGCGGACAACGGCAACCCCGATTCGGGTTGCGACGTCGATTGCGGACTCCCTGCTGTCTGTGGCGACGGCATCGTGCAGGCCAGCGAGGACTGCGACGATGGCGTGAACGACGGCTCCTACGGGGGCTGCGCCTACGATTGCCGGTACGGGCCGCGGTGCGGGGACGGCGTGCTGCAGGGAAACGAGGCCTGTGACCTGGGCGCCGCGAACCAGAACGGTCTATATGGCGGCTGCTCCGCCAACTGCCAGATCGGCCCCCACTGCGGGGACGGCGTGCTGCAGGAAGGCACGACCGAAGAGTGTGACGATGGCAACGACAGCAACGACGATGAGTGCACCACCTACTGCAAGCGCCAGATCCTCTTGCCACATTGACATGAGTGGAGTCCCCCGCGCATGAAGAAGTATCGCAGTGGCGCCCACGCGAGCTTGCTCGCCCTGGCCCTGGTCGTGGGCTTCATCATCGTCAGCTGCGCCAAGGGTGAATCCGCTTCGGGCACCAGCGCCAATGGCGGAGCCGGACTCGGCGGCTCCGGCAACTCCGGGAGCGGTAGTACCCCCTCGAACAGCGGTGGAACGCCCCACGGCGGCGCGACGGCTCGCGCTGGCTCCGACGCTGGTGGTGGACCGCCAGTGGAATGTGAGGGCGGCGAGGTGGCCTGCGGCCAGGCCTGCTACGACCTGGCCACGAACCCCGAGCACTGCGGAGAGTGCAGCGTCGTCTGTCCCGCCGAGGGCAACTGCCAGGCGGGGTTCTGCTGGTGTCCGGGAGGGGCCACCGCGTGCGGCACCGACTGCGTCGACCTCAACACCTCACCGCTGCACTGCGGCGGCTGCGGCATCGCCTGCGGAGCCGGCGCGGACTGCATCAACGGTGTCTGCGAGTGCTTCGACGCCACCCAGACCTGGTGTGTTGGTGGCTGTGTGAACCTGAACGCCAGCAACGACCACTGCCTGGGCTGCGACCAGCCTTGCGCCGAGGGTGAGCAGTGCACGACGAGCGGCTGCGACTGCGCCGAGAACTGGCAGCGCTGCGACGATGTCTGTGTGCGGATCTACGACCCGAACTTCTGCGGCGACTGCGACACCCAGTGCGAGTCCGGCGAGGTCTGCGACGCCACGCTCGGCTGCATCGAGGGCTGCCCGGAGCCACGCGAGGCCTGCAACGGCTCCTGCGTGCTCCTCGACTACGACAACGCCAACTGCGGCGCCTGCGAGAACGAGTGCGACATCGAGAATGGGTTCACGTGTCTGCTCGGCGAGTGCCGATGCCCCGACGGATACAAGGAGTGCGGGGGGGAGTGCGTGCTCTTCGACGACGACCGGCACTGCGGTGCCTGCGGCGCGGCCTGCGCCATCGGCGGCTACTGCGAGTCGGCCGGTGGTGATCCGGCGTGCGTCTGCGGCACCGGGAAGACCGTCTGTGACGCGGCCGGCTCCGATCCCGGATTCTGCGTCGACCTCGACACCGACGAACACAACTGCGGCTCCTGTGGCAATCGCTGTGGCGCCGACCTCGAATGCCAGAACGGCGTCTGCGAGTGTGCAGCCGGGTTGACCGTGTGCGGCTCGGGGGCGAGCGCCGAGTGTGTCAACACCAGCATCGACACCGAGAACTGCGGTGCCTGCGGCCGCGACTGCGGGCTCGGTACCTGCGTCAGTGGCGCGTGCGAGTGCAATCCGAGCGCCACCGCATGCGGCCGGATCTGCCCCGATCTGAACTCGGACAACAACCACTGCGGCGCCTGCGACAACGCCTGCTCGGCCCCCGAGGTCTGTCGCTTCGGTTCCTGTTCCGAATGCGGCGCTGACGAGCGCGAGTGCGGCGGTAGGTGCGTCGCCGCCACCTTCAACGAACGCCACTGCGGCGCCTGCAACAACCCTTGCCCTGCCGGCAGCACCTGCAGCGGGCTGGGCGGAACCGCCTGCGCCTGCGACAACGGCAAGCTGCTCTGCGACGATCAGTGCCTCGACCTGCTCAACGACGACGACAACTGCGGCACGAACTGCAACAACGCGGTCGCGTGTCGGGCGCCGGAGGTGTGCCTCGACGGCGTCTGCGGCTGCGCCAACCGCGGGATCGTTTGCGACGGCGAATGTGTCGATGTCCAGTACTCCGAGCAGGCCTGCGGCGGCTGCCCGGGGGACGGAGGCGAGGTCTGCCTGGCCAACCTCACTTGCATCGGCGGCGAGTGCACCGACGCCGCCATCGTGGTGGTCAACTCCGACACGATCGGCAAGGCGCAAGGGACGGTCAGCATTCCCCACTCGCTGGAAACCAGCGCGGGGAACGGACGCATGGTCCTCGTCGGCCTCCTCGGCGGCGGCAACAACATCGGCGAACGCGAACCCACCAGCATCACCTACGACGGCGCCCCACTGACCCAGGTCGCGCAGGCGCAACCGGGCAACTGGGTCTACGCGGCCATCTACTACATCCTCGACGGGGACCTTCCGGTTGGTCCTGGCGACTACTCGCTCGACATCACGAACCCCAATGGCCAGGCCTACATCGGCAACGTGGTGGAGCTGATGGGAGTGGACCAGGGTCCCCCGCTCGACTTCGCCGTCAACGCGCAGAGCACCTGCGACGGGATGACGCTGACGCTAGATCCGGGCGGTGCCGATTACACCTGGGCCTACAACATTCTCACCACCGTCGAGAACCCCGGAAGTGCGGTCACCCGCACCGAAAGCGGGGGACAGACGGTCATCGCCAACCCCGAAAGCCAGCCAGGCAAGTACTGTTGCGAGGGCCATGCCCATATCGGGCTCGTCGGTCCCATCAGTCCCCCCGCCCCCGCCACGCTGGGCTGGAGCTCGGGCGGCTGCTGGGCATTCGCCCACGTCGGAGTACTGCTCAGCCCCTGATCACGGACAGCACACGAGACTTCCCACGGTCTCGCAGCCATCGAACCGGCCCACCTGACTCGAGTGGCAGAGATAGGGGTTGGGGAAGGCCGGGTTCGTGCAATCGGCGGCGCGCGAGGACGCGGGGGCGCAGCCGGGCTCGCAGCAGAAGTAGCCGATCTCGTCCGTGCAGCCGCCACCGGGATCGCTATCGCAGTCGAACGGCCAGCCCTCGCTGCAGCCCAAGCTGACGGTCTCGCAGTCGGCGGCAGGGTTGCTCCCAAGGGGCACGGTGCCGCCTCCGGAGCCGCCGTCGCCGGGACCGCCACCCAGCAGAATGAGCGCACCCCCGGTCGGGTCGGTCCCCCCCGTGGCGATCCCACCGGTGGCCTCACCTCCGGTGGCACTGCCGCCGAGGGCAGCGCCACCCGTGGCAGTGCCACCGATCGCCACGCCACCGGTGCCCCCGCTGAGACCACCCCCGGTCTCCTGACCCCCGGTCGTCACCACGCCGCCGGTCGCCGTCGCCCCGGTCGCCGGCGCGCCGCCTGTGGCCGACGCAGCGCCCACGCCACCCGTACCCAGAATCGCGCCACCTTCTCCAGAGCCCGGCGCCTGAGCCTCCTCGGCTGCCACACAACCACCGGCCATCGCCGCCAGACAGCCTCCCACCCACCACATCGGCCAACGTGTCATCCCGAGCGATGATAGCACCACCGGGATTGACGGCCTCCCCATGCGCTGGCTCCGGTCACTTTGCTCGAGGATGCGACCGTGGATCCACGTTGGAGGTGGAATTCCGGCGCTAAGGTGAGCAACGCTGGCGTTGATCGCCAATGTGCACCCGTTGCTCGCCCGACGACAAAAGCCGGAACAGCTGATCTGTCGTCGACGCGTCGGGAGTCTACTCCCGATCCTCGACGGTTCCGTCAGCACCGTCTTCTGCTACTCGGAACATTGCTGGCATACTGCCGCATGCCCTTCACTTCGGACACGCCACCAGCCGTTCGTCGAATCGTTCTCGGGCGCCAGCGCCGCGGCTGGTCCGCAGGGCTGGTCGTCATCGCACTCGGTGCCGCCGTCCACATCGGTTGCCAGAAGTCGACGCCCAGTGTGCCGCCGGATCCGCCAGCGCCACCGAGCCCGCCGGAGACGCCCGCGACCGCTGCCGCGGCACCGGCCGCCAGCCCAATCGCCCCCACCGCCAGCCCAGCCGCCCCCACCGCCAGCGCCAGTGCGGCACCACCGCCCATCGTCGAGCCGCCGGCGCCCCCCCCTCTCCGCGACGACGCTGGCGTGCTCCTCCCGCAGACCGAGGACCAGCCCTCCACGGACTCGGCCTTCTTCGCCCGGCTAGGTCCTGCCCTCTGGAAGGCGATCGTCGAGGACGACGCCAGTGTCGCGCGCTCGTGGTTCTTTCCCATCGAGGCCTACCACGAGGTCAAGGCCATCGCCGATCCGGACCGCGACTGGGAGACGCGACTCTGGCGCCTGTTCGAAAGCGACATCCACGACTACCGCATGCAGCTGGGGAAGTACCGCAGCGAGATGCAGTATGTGCGGATCGAGGTTCCCAGTGACCGCGCGCGATGGATGAAGCCGCACTCCGAGGGCAACAAGCTCGGGTACTGGCGCGTGCTGCGTGCGCAGCTGGTCTACCTGGACCGCGAGCAGCGCGAGCGCCGGCTCGAGATCACCAGCATGATCTCCTGGCGAGGCGAGTGGTACGTGGTGCACCTCAACGGCTTCCAGTAGGCCGCACCGCGAGCCACGCGCACCACCCGCGGAACGGAGGTCATGGCGATCCCGACGAGCGATGCCGCTCGAACAGGTCCCGGATGTCTGCCAGCAGGAACGGCTTGGGAAGCGCGGCGGTGAAGCCGTATTCCTCGGGGGCGGACATCACGGGATCCTCGTTGTAGCCACTCATCGCGAAGACCGGCACCGTCGGCCAGTGCTCGGCAAGCTCCCGCACGACGCTCTTGCCACCCAGTCCACCGCGGATGGTCAGATCGAGAATGATCAGCTCGATCTGTCGTCCTGCGGACCGGGCCTGCCGCGATGCGGTGAGGGCGGCCTCGCCGTCCGGGACATCGATGACCTCGTAGCCGAGCCGAGTCAGCATGTGTCGCATCGTGCGCCGCATGAAGTCCTCGTCGTCCATCACCAGCACCAGTCCCTTGGAAGCCGGAGCTCGGTGGCGCTGGGACTCTCGCGGCTGCGCATCATGCATTGCAGGCAACCAGACGTGGAACGTGGCCCCCGCTCCGGGCGACGACTCCATTGTGATGACCCCGCGGTGCCGCTGGATGATGGAGTACGAGGCGGCAAGCCCCAGCCCGCTACCACCGCTCTTGGTGGTGAAGAACGGATCGAAGACCGACTTGAGCACATCCTGGGGAATGCCCGGACCGTTGTCGGCTACGGAGATTTGCACGTATTCGCCAGCGGCCAATGCCGGATCCCCCTCGGCAACACTGACGTTTCGCGCCCGCACCTCGACCCGGCCACCCTGGGGCATGGCCTGGACGGCATTGACGGCCAGATTGTCGAAGACTCGCCCCAGCTGGTTGGGATCGAACTCGCACAGCCAGAGCTCCCGCGGCAGGTCGAAGGCGACGGTGACGCTGCTCCCCATCAGCGCGAACGAGACGCTGTCAGCGAGCACCCGCGCCACCGAGCTCGTCTGGAACACCGGTTCTCCCCCCTTGGAGAAAGTGAGCAACTGCTGCGTGAGTGACTTCGCCCGTCCGTGGACCCGGAGCGCCTCGTCCAGGTGGGCACGCACCTCGGAACCAGACTCGGCAGCGTCCCGCGCCAGCTCGATGAGCCCGAAGATCCCCCCCAGCAGGTTGTTGAAGTCGTGTGCGATCCCGCCGGCCAGGATCCCCAGGGACTTCAGCTTCTCGGCATGATGGGCGTTCTCGAGGAGTCGGCGGTGCTCCGTCACATCGACGCCGGAGCTCAAGGTCCCCACCACCACCCCGTTCTCCCGGCGCAGGACGTTGCGCCAGGCAATGAGGCGGCGTTCGCCGGAACTATTGACCACGTAATTCTCGGCGTAGTCCGTCGCCTTCGCTCGACCACTGATGATGCGCTCGAAGAGCTGACGGACGGTCGTGCGTTGATCCTCGGGGATGGCCAGATCGATCCAGTCCCGACCCACCAGCTCTGCGGCAGGGTAGCCGACCATCTCAGCGCCGCGTTCGTTGATCGTGAGAACGCAGGCCCGTTCGTCGAGCTCGACGATGATCGCCTCGGAGACCTCCAGATAGCGCTCCGCGCGACAGCGTTCCATGTCGGCGGCGCGCTGCGCCGCGCGCCGCTCCGCGATCTCGTCACTGAGCCACTGGGTACGCTCGGCCACCCGCCGCTCGAGCGTCTGCTGCTGCTCCTCGTTGAGCCGCCGCTGGCGCCGTTCTTCCAGTGATAGCGCGACCATGAAGCAGAGGTTGGTCACGTGGGACGCGCAGAGATCGAAAGCCTGAGGGTCACTCAGGGCCAGCTCGAGGTACCCGTGGTGGTGGCTGGCGAGAGCCAGCGGAAACTGTCGGATGTCGGCAGACTCCGGCTGGCCTGCGCGACTCGCGGTCGGCGGCAAGTGGCGGACCCGGGAGACGCCGGGGAGCTCCTCGAGGCCATGACAGACGAAGCCGAGCGCGTCATCATCGCGGTCGAACTGCCCTACGACACTCTGGATCAACAGGATCTTGGCGAGGGTCGCGGCCTCGAGGGAAGCACCGCTCATTCCTGCGAGCCCAGAAACACCTCGGGAGGCACGAAGAACGGATTCTCGACGAGCGCACCGCGAACGATCATCTGCGGATGCACCTTGAGCACGTCCATGATGGTAGCCCCGTCGAACTGATTCGCGTCGTACTGGCACACTGCAGTGACGGGACATTCCTTGAGCAGGAGACTGACGCGCGACTCGTACTCGAGTAGCCGGGAACCGCCCCGAACACGGTGGATCTCGTTGCTCATCTCACCGATGACGCGCGCTGCAGTGAAGCCACTGGCGGCAGCGCGGTCGTGAAAGTCGCGCAAGAGCTCGAGCATCCGGTCGGGATCGAATACATCATTCTGGAAGTAGATGTCTCGCACCGCGGCCAGCGTCATCGCACCGCGACGTTTCAGCTCAGCTAGATCCACGCCATGCTCCCCGAGGTGGCTGGCAAGGGTCGCCTCGTCGGTCTTCTCGGAGAAGCAGGCGCACGCCTCTCCGTCCTGCACCCCCTGGAGCATGAACCCGTTGAGTGAGTGAGCGCGCTCCTCCTCGCTCCCGTAGATCTGACAGATGTGGGTACCGACCGGAATGCTCGTTTCGTTGAATCCTAGCACGACCTTCTGCGCATTCATGATGCCCCCTTTCTCGCCTCCAATCGCAAGCCTACAGCAGTTTGTGTGGTCGTGCCGCCCGTGGTCCCGCCCAGGCCGAGTTCCAGACCACTGACCGACCGGTAGCGACTGCCCTGCGCGACCCGGCCATTCTCCATGTACCCGAGATCGAGCCACAAATCGGCGAGCGCTCCGGTCCGGCGAACAGGTTTCGGGAAAGCGCTCTAGGCGAGAGCTCGGCCGGTGAGAAGATGCGTCACTCTGGCAGCCAGTGCCGCGGCCCGGGCAGACGAGCCGCGGCGGGGGCCAGCGGAGCGCGCGCCGGTAGTCGACGATACTCGACAGCGGGTCGTCCCAGGGTGAAGACCGCATGGATCGCGCTGGTTGCCTCGATACCGAGCTGCTCCGGAATCGATAGCCGTCGCCGGAGCGCGACCTCAGCGTACCCGATCCAGCAGCTGCCGACCCCCAGCGCAAAGGCATACTGCATGATGCGTTCGGCGGCGATGACGCAGTTGGTGCGTCCGAACATCGCATTCTTGCGGGGAGCGCTCAGCACCACCACGACTGGAGCCCCGAAGAAGAGCCAATCGTGCGAGCGGTCGAAGGCCTTCACACGGGCCCGGACCGACTCGATCTTCCGCGGGTTCTTCAGGTAGGGGCGGGCGGCAGTGAACCAGAGCAGCGGCCTGAGGTACGAGCGGCCGAGCAGATTTTCGAGCCAGGCGTAGTAGCCGTTCACCAGCACAGCGAGCTCGAACACCTGCTCTCCGGTCACGACGCACGCGCTCACGTCCTGAGCGTGTGACGCGGTGGGTGCGAACGACGCCACGCTCAGTAGATCTGCGACGAGTTCGGGGGCCAGTGGCTCTGGAAGGTACCGACGAATCGAGCGCCGACCAGCGAGGAACGAGCGCGCTGCCTCCCGATCGAGGTCGGGTGCGTGCCATTGGAGGAACTCGCCGGACGTGCTGACTACCGCCCCGACGGCACAGACTGCTCCACAGTGACCACAGTCGATGCAGCTGGCGTCGATGGTCGCCGCCAGGGTTTCTCCGGCCCCCCCCCGAAGCACTGACACGGCGCCCACGGGACAGTCCGCGACGCAGGTTCCACAACCGGTGCAGCGGTCGGCATCTATCGCGGTCGTCGTCATGACCGGAACCATACACCGAGCCTCCCCCCACCGAGCCCCATTCACGAAGCTCGGCACGGGTCGAATTCGGGATGGACGTGGGCCGTTCCACGAAGACAGCATCGACCCCCTTGACGCGCGGGCGGTGCCGACACACCGCTGATACTAGCGGTGTCCTCGGAGCCTCCACAGCCGGCCACGGTGCTGGACGCGCGCGGCGTCAGCAAGATCTACCGGATGGGCGAAGTCGACGTGCAGGCGCTGCGCGGCGTCGACTTCCAGCTCGTGGAGCGCGAGTTTCTGGTGCTTCTCGGCGCATCGGGCAGCGGCAAGAGCACGCTGCTGAACCTGCTCGGTGGTCTCGACGTCCCCACCCGAGGCCGCATCTTCTACCGCGGGACAGAAATGACCGCTGCCGACGAGGGCGAGCTGACGGAGTACCGCCGCGAGCACGTCGGGTTCGTATTCCAGTTCTACAATCTCATTCCCAGCCTGACCGCCAAGGAAAACGTCGCCCTCGTCACCGAGATCGCCAGCGACCCGATGGACCCGGCCGAGGCGCTCGAGCTGGTGGGGCTCGGCAGTCGCAGCGATCACTTTCCCGCCCAGCTGTCGGGGGGTGAGCAGCAGCGCGTGGCGATCGCTCGTGCCATCGCCAAGCGTCCGGATGTGCTGCTCTGCGACGAACCCACCGGCGCGCTCGACTTCCGCACGGGGGTCCTGGTGCTCGAGGTGATCCAGCGCATCAACACCGAGCTCGGAACGACGACTGCGGTGATCACCCACAACGCTCCGGTCGCTGCGATGGCCAACCGGGTGGTGACCCTTGCCGACGGTCGTATCCAGGGCCAGCGCACCAACGAAACCCGAGCGCTTCCGCAAGATCTACAATGGTGATCGGCTCCCTCGACCGCAAGCTGTGGCGCAACCTCCGGGAACTCCGCGGACAGGTGCTCACCATCGCCCTGGTCGTCGCCTGCGGGATCGCCGCCTACGTCACGATGCAGAGCGCCTACGCCTCGCTCCACTACTCACGAACCGCGTACTACGAGCGATATCGACTCGGCGACGTATTCGCCCGCTGCCAGCGCGCCCCCGACACCGTTCGTCTGGAGCTCGAGGCAATCCCGGGAGTGGCCAGCGCCGACACCCGGATCGTCGAGACGGCAATGCTACCCGTGGACGGTCTCCCGGAGCCAGCCAGCGCCAACCTCATCTCCGTGCCAGGCGATCGCATGCCACTGCTGAACGCCCTCTACGTCTTCGAGGGGCGCACCGTCGAACCGGGCCGCTCGGACGAGGTCGTCGTGCTCCGCACCTTCGCCCAGGCTCACGGACTGCGACCAGGGGATCTGCTGCCCGCGGTCATCAACGGCAACTACCGCCAGCTCCGCGTCGTGGGGACGGCTGCCTCGCCGGAGTACGTGATGGCCATCGCCCCGGGCGATATCACCCCGGATCCAAAGCGATTCGCGGTGCTCTGGATGGACCGATCGGTGCTGGCAGCGGCCTTCCAGATGCAGGGCGCGTTCAACGACGTGGTGCTGGAGGTGCAGCCCAACGCCTCGCTGGAAGGGGTCCTGCAAGGGGTCGACCGCGTACTCGAACCGTACGGCGGCTTCGGTGCGATCCCCCGCCAGCGCCAGCAGTCGAACGCCATGCTGGAAGGGGAGCTGCTGCAGCTCGAGTCGATGGCCACCGTGGTGCCCGTGATCTTCCTCGGCGTGGCGGCGTTCCTCCTCAACGTGGTGCTCTCTCGCCTGGTGTTCCTCCAGCGCTCGCAGATCGCCGCGCTGAAGGCGCTCGGCTACGCGGATCGCGCCGTCGGCTGGCACTTTCTCAAGCTGGTCAGCGTCATCGTTCTGTTCGGCGCTCTACTCGGTGTCACTCTGGGCGCCTGGCTCGGACATGGAATGACCGAGTTCTACGGCGACTTCTTCCATTTCCCCGTCCTCGAGTTTCGGCTGGATGCGCGGGTCGTTTTCGTCAGCGTGGCGATCAGCCTGGCCGCTGCCGTGCTCGGCGCACTGGCCACCGTACGGCGGATCGCCCAGCTGCCCCCCGCCGAGGCGATGCGTCCACCACAGCCGACCGCCTACCGCCCCACACTGCTCGAACGCCTCGGCCTCTTCTCGCTGCTCGATCCCGCAGAGCGCATGGTCGCGCGCGAGCTCCAGCGCCGCCCGCTGCGCGTTCTGCTCTCGTCACTGGGCATCGCCATGTCCATCGCCATCGTCGTGGTGGGACAGTTCTGGGGCGATGCGATGGACTTCCTCATCAACGTGCAGTTCGAGGAGGCGATGCGCGAGGACGTGAACGTCACCTTCGCAGAACCCGTCGAGCAGCGCGCGTTGCGCGACCTCGCTCACCTGCCGGGGGTGCTCGCGGTCGAGGGCATGCGGGAGGTACCCGTGCGCATCCGCCAGGGCGCTCGGCATCGGGATAGCGTCGTCATCGGACATGCAGAGCACAACGAGATGCGCCGCGTGCTCGACAAGCTGGGACGCCCCGTCCCGCTTCCCGCCGACGGGCTGCTGCTGACGGACAAGCTGGCCGATATCCTCGGCGTGCAGCCTGGAGACAGCGTCGAGGTGGAGCTTCGTGAGGGCGACCGTGCCACGCGCACGGTGCCGGTCGCCGGCCTGGTCGCGGAAGCATTCGGTCTGCAGGCGCACATGAACAAGCCCGCGCTGCATCGCCTGCTCGGCGAGGAACAGCTGGTCACCTCGGCCCAGCTCTTGGTCGACCCACAGCAAGGAGACGTGACGCGCGCCCGACTCAAGGAGATGCCGCGCGTCGTCTCGGTGACGCGCGTGGACAATCTCAGAAGCCGCTTCACGGAGCAGAGTCGCGCGATGGTCATGGCCTTCTCCATCATCCTGACGCTGTTCGCCGCCGCCATCGCCGTCGGGGTGGTCTACAACAACGCGCGGATCTCACTGTCGATGCGCAGCCGCGATCTGGCCAGTCTACGGGTGCTCGGGTTCACGCGCGCGGAGATCTCCGCGATCCTGCTCGGGGAGCTCGGGGTGCAGATCGCCCTCGCGATCCCCGCGGGGCTGGTCATCGGAACCTACCTGGCGGCCGCGATGATGGCGACGATGGACCCCGAAACGTATCGCTTTCCGCTGATCATTTCGGCGCGAAGCTACGCATTTGCGGCGCTCGTGGCCCTGGCCGCGGGCATCGTCAGCGGGCTCCTGGTGCGACGCAAGCTCGACCAACTGGATCTGATCGGCGTGCTCAAGACGCGGGAGTAGATGATGGCAACCCAGAAGCCCGAGACGACAGCTGACGCCCCTCCAGCCAGCCAGGTGATGCGTGACCTCCGCGACCGGAAGCTGCGTCGTCGCACCATCTGGCGCTGGACCAAGCGGATCATCGGGGCACTCGTCTTCGCCGCGATCGGCACGACGTTCGTCCTCGCCTGGCTGCCCAAGCCGGTGCCCGTCGAGGTGACGACGGTAGCAGCCGGTGAGATGGTGGTCACGGTGGACGAGGACGGGCGCACTCGGGTCAAGGATCGCTACGTCGTCTCGGCTCCCCTGGGAGGGAATCTGGCCCGGATCGAGCTGCACGCCGGTGACTCGGTGGCCCGCGGCGCAGTGCTGGCGCGCCTGGTCCCAACCGAGGCCCCCATGCTCGACGAGCGGTCACGGCGCGCAACGCAGGCCCGCGTGGCAGCCTCCGCCGCCGCCGTTCGCCAGGCGGCCGCTCAGGTGGAACGCGCCCAGGCCGCGCTTCAGTTCGCGCGGAGCCAGGCCCAGCAAGAGCAAGGGCTGGTCCAGAGCGGGATCAGCAATCAGCTGGCGCTGGATCGCGCCCAGCTCGAGGAGCGGACGGCAGCAGCAGAGCTGACGAGCGCTCGCTTCGCCCAGCAGGTGGCGGCCTACGAGCAGCAGATGGCCCAGGCGGCGCTCGGTCGTCTCGATGGGAGCAATCAGGAGGACGATCAGCTGGTCGTCCCGAGCCCCATCACTGGCCAGGTGCTCAAGGTCATCCAGCAGAGCGAGGGGGTGGTCCAGGCGGGGACTCCGTTGCTGGAGCTCGGCGATCCCCGGGCGCTGGAGATTGCCGTCGACGTGCTGACGAGCGACGCCGTCCACATCACTCCCGGCGCGCAAGCGTCGATCGAGCGGTGGGGCGGTGCACCGCTCAAGGGACGGGTGCGAGTCGTCGAGCCCAGCGCGTTCACCCGAGTGTCATCGCTGGGCGTGGAGGAGCAGCGGGTCAACGCCGTCATCGATCTGGAGGCGCCCTACGATGCCTGGAAGGCCCTCGGCGACGGCTACCGCGTGGAAGCGCGGATCGTCGTCTGGCGAGACCAGGATGTGCTGAACGTGCCCACCAGCTCGGTCTTTCGGCACGGGGACGGCTGGGCCACGTTCGTCGTCGATGCGGGAGTCGCGACGCTACGTCCCGTGCAGATCGGGCGCCGTACTGGCACGCACGTCCAGATCGTCGAGGGGGTAACCGCAGGCGAGCAGGTCGTCAAGCACCCGAGCGACCGCGTGAGCGACGGCGTCGAAGTCGAGCCGAGGTAGGATCGGGACCAGAGCCGGTGCATTGACAGCGATGGGAACCGATCCATGTTGCGCTGATGACGGACTGGGGAGACGGACAGTACGAGCTGACGGCCGAGACGCTGCAGCGGTCGGCCCATCAACTGGTCGAGCGGGCAGAGTTGACCGGTGGAGAGAGACTCCTGGATCTGGGCTGTGGAACGGGCAATGTCGCGCTGCGCGCGGCGGCGCTCGGCGCACGGGTCACTGGCGTCGATCCGGCGCGGCGACTGCTGAAGGTGACCACCGACGCGGCCCGCGCAGCGGAGCTGGAGATCCAATTGAAGGAGGGTCGCGCCGAGGCGATCCCAGCAGGCGACGCCGAGTTCGACCGGGTGCTGTCACACTTTGCGCTCATCTTCGCCGACGACGCTGAAGCCGCCATGCGCGAGATCCGGCGTGTGCTCGCCCCGGGCGGCCGCTTGTTGTTCACGGCCTGGCTAGCGGAGGGGCCAGTCCACGAGGCGCTGTCGACCTTCGGGCGCGCCATGGCAGCCAGCGCGACCACACCACCAGCCCCGCAGTTCGCCTGGCGGGATCCGGAAGCGGTGCGCGAGCTGGTGGCGCGACACTTCGAGGCGGTGGAGATCACGCGGGAATGCGCCGACTTCACTGCACCGTCCGCCAATGCTTTCGTGACGAGATTCCTCGAAGAGCATCCACTGGGGCTTGCGTGCGCGGCGCGGCTCGACGAAGCTGAAACCCTCGCCGCGACCATCGCCGAAGCCACCAGTGCTCTGGCCGACGCCAGCAGCTCGGCTACCGAGCTGCTGGTCGAAAGCCCCTATATCGTAGTCGCCGCCTCGCGAACCTGAACCGCGCTGCTACCCGCACTCCGTGGCGGGGCTGGCACCCGGCATGGTGGACACACCGGTGAGCTCGGGCGGGCAGGCGACGGGAACGTAGTTGAAGCTGGGATTGTCCGCCGCCTCGAACCACTCCACGTACCACATGCAGCCCGCGTACAGCTCGGGGAAGGTGTCCCCGAACACGCTCTCGCACTTCTGGGCGACGCAGTCCTTGATCTGCTGGTGGGTGCCGGAGCACTCGGTACGGAACCCACCATAGCGCGCCCCGATGTCGCTGGTCTGCCACTGGGTCGAACAGGCGTCGAAGTCGCCCACTCCGCCCCCGGGGATCAGCAGGTCGAACTGGTCGCGCTCCACACCACCAACGTTGATCACCTGCACGACCATTTGCTTGCCACTGATGGCAGAAGACCCCGGATCGTTGCCAGCGTTGTGCGAGCTACCCGTGAATTGCAGCTGGTAGCAGAGACCACACACGCTGCCGGTATCCCTGATCGCCGCGTAGCCATACGACAGGTTGCTGCTCACCGACCACGGGGCCATGCTGTGACACATGAAGGACGGCCCGCTCAGGCAGGCGCTCCCCTGGTTGTCACCGATCACCTGATCGGTGGCGTCACAACTGCTGACGGGGTCGCCGCTGGCAACGTTCCCGCTCCAGGCACAGTGCGGCTTGCAACAGTCCCAGTAGCGGGACGCCCAGCCCTGGCAGGTGCTGGAGACGCCACCAGTATTCGTACTGCCCCCCCCACCCTTCGGTGCTCCGCCCGTCGGCACGCCTCCCGTCGGTGCTCCGCCCGTCGGCACGCCGCCCGTCGGCACGCCTCCCGTCGGCGCTCCACCCGTCGGCACGCCTCCCGTCGGTGCTCCGCCCGTCGGCACGCCTCCCGTCGGCGCTCCGCCCGTCGGCACGCCGCCCGTCGGTGCTCCGCCCGTCGGCACGCCTCCCGTCGGCGCTCCACCCGTCGGTGCTCCGCCCGTCGGCGCTCCGCCAGTTCCTGCGCCTCCGGTGCCCGAACTGCACTGGCTGGGGAGCTGGCAAACACCCTCACATTCGACGGAGCCATCCCAGCAGGTGCAGGTTCCCCTCGCGCACCAGCCGCTCAGCGGACACGCATTGCCACAGGCACCGCAATGGTCGTTGTTGTACAGGAGATCGACACACTGACCGTTGCAGGCGCTCTGCCCTGTCCCACAGCTACTACCACCGGAGCCGCCCGTCGGTGCCCCGCCCGTCGGTGCCCCGCCCGTCGGCGCTCCTCCCGTCGCAGCTCCCCCGGTCGCGGCACCTCCGCTGGGGGAACCTCCGGCGGCAGCTCCCCCCGGCGTGGCTCCACCCGTGGGCTCTCCACCTGCCCCCGCGCCCCCTGGAGGCGCGCCGCCGGCCACACCAGCTCCTCCGAGGGTGATCCCGCCCCCCATCCCCCCGAGCGGCGCCGCGCCGGAGCGGCCACCCTCGGGGCCGCCCCCCGCCACTGCTTCGCCACCCGTCGCCAGAAGGCCCCCGACGCCCGGGGTGCCCCCGCTGGAGCTGCCTCCGACTCCCGACCCACCCCCGGTCGCCGGAAAGCCGCAGGCACTGCCGGGTGGACACTGACACGCGCCCTCCACGCACTGCTCCCCGGGCGCGCATGTCCTCCCGCACGCACCACAGTGCGCGGCGTTGGTCTGGCTGTCGACGCAGCTACCATCACAGACTGTCTGTCCCCCAGCGCAGGCGCAATGGCCCCCGACGCAGTCCTGTCCAGGCATGCAAGAGGAGTCGCAAGCCCCGCAGTGGATCGGGCTGGTGGCCAGGTCCACGCAGCTCGTTCCGCAGGTCTCGAGCCCTGAATCGCAGCCGGTCGTGCACACCCCGAGCGAGCACACCGTGCCCGTCGGACAGATGGTTCCGCAGGTGCCACAGTTGTTGCCGTCGGAGCTCGTCTGCGCGCAACCGGACGCACACAACGCGCTGCCACTGAGGCACTGGCAGGCCCCCCCCGTACAGATCTGCCCCACGGTACACGCGGCGCCACAAGCCCCGCAGTGCAGCGCGTTGGACTGCAGCGCCACACACGCACCGAAGCAGTCAGAATACCCGCTGGGGCAAACGTCGGACGGCGCTCCCGAACCCTCTTCCTCCTTCGAGCACCCTCCCAAGATCACCAGCACCGCCGCCACGAGCAGCGAGCACCGCGAGGCGCACACGCCCCAGCCCTGTACCAGATTTCCACGCAGCATCACGGTCCCATCCAAGCAATCCAAAGCGAGTGCGGACTTTGCCCTCTGCCACTACCACATGCAAGCGCCGTGACCAGACAGCCACCCGCCGGACACGAAGCGAGTCCTGACGCGGCGGCCGACGCCATCCGACGAGCAGCATGCCGAGCTCGGTCAGGCGGTCGCCTCGATCCGCCAGGACCGGTCCAACTCGCCGACACCACAACGTCAGGCCGAGCAGACGGGCGCGGATCTCAGTGCACCCCGTGCTCGTTGAGGAACGCGCCCAGGCGCTTGTCGGTATGCAGGATGTGTTGCGTCAACCAGTCGCGCAGGTAGCTGATCAGTTCGAGCGAGAGCACCAGCTTGCCGGTGGCCAGTCGATCCCGCAGCTCCTGAGTCTTGTGCATGAAACGGCGATGCTGCTTCTCGTGCTCGGCGCGCTCCGGATAGCGAAGGTCGAACATGTGCCGTTCCTCGACACTGAAATGCTCGATCGCGTAGTCATCCATCCGCTTCAGCGCCGCCCGCACCCCTTCGGCGGACCGCCGCTCCACCATCGCGGTGTACAGATCGTTGAGCATCTGGACGAGTTGCTGATGCTGCTGGTCGATGGCGCTGACGTTGACGCGATACTGCGGACTCCATTCAACGAGGGCCAAGTCGGTACTCCTCTCAGCTGAGAGCGATCTCTAGCACAGTCCCTCCCCAACACTCGACGCACTCGTGGCGTTCCGGCGACCACTGCTGGGGCCGCCGACTCATCGGTCGGCGGCCGACACTGTTTCGACTGTTTCTCGAAACGGCCCTGGCACGAAGCGAGCCGCGAGGTCGAGTTTCGAAACGCGCGCACCCGGATGCACGATCGGTCTGGTACCGCAGTTCGCAAGTTCGTTCGGGGATGCCGCCGGCCCAACAAGTCCCGAAACGAGCTGGCGGTTTCTCGTGCTAGCTACTGGGCGGCAGCCGACTGCTCCGCAAGCAGGCGCTTCTCCAAGCTGCGGTAGGCGCGGCGGCGGGCCTCGTCGTGCGGACAGCGTTCCCGCTGCACGGCCAGCATCGTCAGCGCTCGCCCATCGCCAATGCGAACCGCCTCGTCGAGCAACTCCTGGGAAACGTCGCATCCGAGGTCGTTCAGTTGGAGGGCAATCGCGGGTTCGGGCGCCAGCTGCTTCACCACCTCCGGACGGCGCAGCACCTCGGAGGCGAGCGCGTGGGCGCGCGACCCGCCGCGGAGCATCACCGCCTTGAGCAACACGTCGTGACCGGCTTCGCCGAGGTCGTTCGCCAAGAGCCGGGTCATGACGCGAGCCTCTGGCACCTGCGCGTGCGCCAGCGCCGCGAAGAGCCGCTCCGTGTCGCGCTGGGCGTGCAGGGTGGAGAAGTACCCGGCGTCGGCCGCGACCAGCTGCTCGAACGCCGCGAAGGCCGCGATCCACGCGCGGTCACGGACCGCCCTCGAGAACTGCGCACGAGCAACCGGATGGGGGCGCCCCGGGTCGAGGGGCGCCCGGGTCGGGGTCTGGCTCGGCACCGCCGACGCAGACGCGCGGGGGGGCCCCGCCGCCGAGGTCGCTTCTCCAGTCGCTGGGGCCAGCGCCGACGCCGTGGGCAGTCCCGCGGTTCCGGTCGCCAGTGCGGGACGATGGTGACCACGCAAGACCCAGACGAGTCCCCCACCCAGCAGCGAGACACCGACGAGCCCCCCCAACCACCAGCCCCCAAAGCGACGCCGAACCGGTTCTGGCGCCGCCAGCGCCGGTGGCGGCGCGGAAACGTCCGGTTCCTGAGGGGGAGGGTCGTCGCTGGCCCCCTCGAGCAGGGGCGCCAGCGCCTCGACCACCGCACCAGCAGACTGAAAACGCTCCGCGGGGTCCTTCGCCAGGAGCCGCAGCACGACAGCTTCGAGACGCGCGGGAACGCTCACCTGTGGTGCGCGCACTGCAAACGGCGGCGGCGACTCGTGCAAGTGCTTCTGAAACAGCTCCACGTCGTTGCGAGAATCGAACGGGTGCCGACCAGCCAGCATGCGGTAGAGAACGACGCCCAGCGCGTATAGATCCGAGCGCTCGTCGACGACCTCCATGCCCTGTCCAGCCTCGGGACTCATGTAGGCCACGGTCCCGACGACGACGCCCGCCGAAGTGAGTCGTTCATCGGGCTCGATGTCGTCAGCACCCCCGACGGGCAGTCGATTGGGGTCGAGTCGTGCCAGCCCGAAGTCGATCAGCTTGACGAAATCAGTCCCTCGCGTGACTCCCCCTCGCTCGAGGAGCATGACGTTGCCGGGCTTGACGTCGCGATGCACCACGCCCCGCTCGTGAAGCGCGGAGAGTGCGTCGGCAATCTGCCTCGCGATCGCCACGGCTCGCGACGGCGGCAACGGTCCCTGCTTGAGGAGCTCGTCGAGCGTCACGCCTTCCACGAGCTCCAGAACGAGGTAGTACGAGCCATCCGGCAAGGCGCCGAAGTCCGTCGCCGAGGCGATGTGGGGATGCTTGATGTGAGCCCCAACGACGGCCTCCCGCTGGAAGCGCTCGACGAGCTCGGGGAGGTTGCCCGCTTCGGGCTGCAACAGCTTCATCGCGACGGGCGACTTGAGCACCACGTGCTCCGCCAGGTAGACGGCACCGATCCCTCCCGCGGCAAGCTGGTCAACGATCCGATAGCGATCCGCGATCAGCCGGCCAAACATCGATCGCGGATCCAGGAGGGACTCGGCCCCGTCCGCGGTTCCCAGCCGCGCGGGCTCGTCATCCGCGACGATGGGCGCCGTTCCGCTGCTGGGTTCGGAGCGGGGAGCGTTCGGTTCGGCACGCATTCCGGTCGAGCTGGGCGCACTGACTTCCCCACCGGGATCCGGCGGCGGCTCCGCCAGCCGCGCACCCGAATCCTCGCCCCGTGGGGTGACGTCGCGAGGCAAGTCCTTGGTGCTGGGCGGCTCCGACACGGGCCGAGCCTACACCGGAGTTCGGACTCCGTTGCTCCGAACTCGGACAATCGGCGGCAACCCCGCGAAGTGACTGAGCTCCTCACGAAGCAGCGCTCCGACGGCGAGTCTGCGACTCTGTGCGACTTCGCGAGCACGCATCGGTCACGACCGGGCGGCAGGCTGACGGTGCAGTGGTGGTGATTCTGGTGACGAGCACCAGTGACCCCGCGGCACCCCGCCACCGGCCGCCGCACCACACTCATCGAGTGTGCCCGGTCACTCCCGCGAGGCGCCCCTTGCCGAAGGTGCCGCGCTCACCAACTGCAGCACGCTCTCACTGGACTCGCGAGAGCTCACTCTGCGGCTGCCAGCAACGCCTTCTGCTCGTCGCTGAGCTCGGTCGGCGCCACGCGAAGTCGCCCCAGCGTACGCGCACGGTTGGCCAGCCCCGGCGCGTTGCAGGTCGTCCCCGATCCGTACATCGAGAACATCCCATGGTCGGGTGACAGCGACTGCGAAGCGCAGCTCCGATGTGCCTTGGCCAGCATCCGCATCCCAATCTCGAAGCAACGAGAGAGCGCCCCCGGTGTTTCCCCCAGCAGCGTCTGCGCGAACCGCTCACGCTCCTCCACGGAGTTCCCGATCCGATCACGATCGGCCGCGGGAACCCAGCCGGCAAAGCGCGGCGCCTGCTGGAGATCGATCTGCAGCAGGCACGCCTCTCCGTTGGGTCCACGACCCAGCGGCGCCTGCCCATACTGCACATCTCGACGCAGTCCGGACTCGTGAAGCGCCACCGTCAAGGCTGCCAGCACCAGCTCACGCTCCGAGCGTCGCCAGCCCAGGGGCTCACAGGACGAAGCGTCTGACGGGCAGCGCAGCAGTCGACTCGCAGTTCGCTCCAGCTCTTGCGCGATACCTCGATACCGTCTTGCCGCCATGGACGGCGATTCGATTCGCACCCACGCACTCTGGTGACGCGACCACCTGGGAGGTCGGCAGAAGAGCGCGGGTTCTTCACAGATCGGGACTCCGGCGCAGCTGCTCTCCAGCGGGTCGCTCCCACACTCGGGCATCGGCACGAGGGAATGAGGAGATCGACCAGGGGGGGCAAACCGCAAAGCCAAGGCCAACACGGCGCTTGCCAGCGCATCCATCGCGAGCACTCTAGAGCAGGCGTCGCCGTTCGGCTACTTCGCGACTCGCCAGGTCCGCGTGGAACCGATCCGCGAAGCGACCAAGAGCGGAAAATAGAAGCGTAAAAGCGTCACAATGGCTCCGTCTCGATGCGAGCTGTACCAGCGGCCCACCTGGCAGTTCCGCCCAACCCCGATCTCTACAGCTGCCCCGGGACTCACGCGGAGTAGCCGAGCCTCGCGTTCCGGTCGACGAGGAAACGCAGAACCTGGCCACGCTCGTCGACACTCACATCGAACAGATCGAAGACCGCCTCGTCCAGTCGCGACCGCTGCTGCAGATCGATGGTGCGCTGCGCCGCCGCGCCGAGCTCGGTCGCCACCTGCTCGATGCGAGCGCGCGGCTCGGCACCGGGTAGCGGCGCCGGGAGCTGGCGCAGGTGCGCGATCTTGACCTGGGGGAAGGCCGCCTGCCGAGCGTCGCGGCGCCGAGCGAGATGGAGCGCGCGATACAGGGCGCTGTTGAGCAGCCCGACCACCAGCTCGCACGACATGCCGGGGGGAGCAAAACCGGCGAGCAACGAATTGCGAAAAGGGAGCCCGGTGTGCCGCGCCGCAATGGGCACGGCGGCGGTCTGACGCACCACGAAGTCGACGTTCGCGTACTGCGCGACCGATCGCAGTCGCGCCCCCGCGGCCCGCAGGCGTTCGGCATCGGCGGCGAGGAAGAGTCGCGGTTCGCCGACGAAGAACTCACTGACGTTCCGACCTTCGAGCAGCGGAACCGTGTGGGTCGCGTCCGGCTCGTCTGCCCGCCGCAGCATCGTCTTGGTCACAGTGCTCGTGGTCTGGAATCCCAGCTCGCGAAACACCTCGGGGGGGAACACGGGCACGGAGGTCAGTCGCTCGAGGATCGCAGGCGGGTCCACTGACGCCGCAGCGCCAGCTGCGCGCTGACGCTCCTCCAGTCGCCACTCCCGTTCCCCAGGCTGAGGCGCGTCGGTCGGATCGGCCACCAGCGCGATGCAGGGTTGCACGACCTCGTCGAAGGCATCCTGCCCAAACTCGAGCAAGGGTTCGCGGACAACGTGTCGTCGACTCAAGGCGCGGCGGACACCGCGATACCCCGCGAGATCGGCAAGGGGGCTGGGCACGACCAGTGCAACCACCCCTTGCGGCGCAAGCTGGGCGGCACGTTCGACGAAGAGTCCATGGAGCGTCGGGTACCCTCGCCACGCCTCGTAAGAGCGCGCAAAGTGCGACCGCAGGGCGGGGTCGAGGGGCTGAGCCGCCCGCCCCGCGAAGGCCACCCAGGGCGGGTTCCCCAGCACCACGTCGAACCCACGCTCGGTAGCCGCCGGAGCGAGCTCGAGGGGCCAGTGGAACGCGCCTCGCTCGCAAGCGCGCCGCCGCGGTTGCACGTCCACTTCACCACCGTGCAGGATCGCACTCGTCTCCAGGGTCACCTCTCCGACCCGGCGACGCGCCTCCCGCAGAGCGGTCGGCACCAGGCTGCCCCCGAGGACGTGATCAGCCGCGGCGCGCAGACGAGCGCCAGCATCCGGACCGTCCGGAACCGCTCGACGCAGCGGCTCGATCTCGTCATTCGACAGCCCCACCAGCGCATCCCCCACGCGGAGGCCCGCGCCCACCGCGGCCACGGGCAGGTCGGGGTCGCCAACGAGCATCCACAAGGACACCTCGGCCATGGCGACGGCCAGGTGGCTCGTGTCGCAACCGAACAAGCAACGTGTCACCACCTCACGCCGCACGTCCAACTCCCGCGACCACTCACCGGAGGGCAACAGTGCATCGGTCAGCTGGCGCGCCGCCTCGAGAAGAAACGCACCGGCCCCGAGCGCCGGGTCACAGACCCGCAGCGAGAGCAGTGCCTCAGTGCGGCGGGCGCTCGGTCCGGCAGCGGCACGCGCCAGCGCCGGCGCCAGCGCGCGGCGCACGACCTCGCGCGTGATCTGCGGTGGCGTGTAGTAGCTCCCGCTGCGCTTGCGACCCGCGGTCCTCGCCGCGGTCCAGCCACCCGTCGCGTCCCGCACGGGCTCCGTTCCGATCAGACCCTCGTAGATCGACCCCACGACCTCGACGGGCAACGGCGAGGCCGTCCCGACGCCGAGCAGCGCCAGGGCCTCACCAGCGGCACTCACCGTGGGGGCGATCGCGGCGCGCAGTGCGGGCTCCTCGAGCAAGGGGCAGGCGGAAGCCGAGAACAGTCGGCCCCCGGTGGCGACCAGCCCCCTCGCCTCGGCAGCGCGGCGCACAGCGACTCGCATCACCGCCGTCACCAACGCTTCGTGCAGCCTCGTGGGGTCCGTCGTGTCCACGCGACGGCTCGCGGCAGCACTGCCGGAGATGCGGGTCAGCATCTCGTCGATCAGATCCCGTGCACGCCCCCGCGCGGTGGCCACGACCCCGACCCAGTCGGCAGCGGGCTCCGGGGAACCCGGAGCCCCCCCACCGGGGCTCGGATCAGTCACGCGGCCACGAGCCTTGCCGCCAGCTTCATCGCGCTCAGCATCCCCTGCTCGCTCGCGATCCCCTTGCCGGCGATATCGTAACCGGTACCGTGGTCAACGCTGGTACGGACGATCGAGAGCCCCATGGTCACGTTGACGGCCTCGCCAAACGCGACCAGCTTCATCGGGATCGTGGCCTGGTCGTGATACATCGCGACCACGCCGTCGTACTCACCAGCGTAGGCCTTGCGGTACGCGGTCTCGGCACCGACTGGTCCCGAGAGCCGCGCGGCGCCCCGCAACCGACGCCGGGCCCGCTGCATCCCGGGCACGATGGCCTCGCGCTCTTCCTTGCCGAGCAGCTCGCTTTCTCCGGCGTGGGGATTGAGGCTGCACACGGCGAGGCTCGGCCGTTCGCGGCCGAGCCCCCCCAACAGTCGACCCAGCCAGTAGCTCGCGTCAGCCACCGCCTCGCTGGTGATCGCCCGGGGAAGATCGGCGACCGGCACGTGCGTTGTCGCCAGGCTCGTCGTCAGCTGCCGGCCCACGAAGCACATCACCGTCGTCCGAGCCCCGTCCCGCTCGCCGAGCCACTCGGTATGGCCCAGGAACCCACTGGCGCCGGGACTGCCCGACGCGGCGATGATCGCCTTGCTGACGGGCCCAGTCACGAGCGCGCGCCCCGGCGCCGCGCGCGCGAAATCGTAGGCCGCGTTGATGTAGGCCAGCTGCGCTCGCCCCGACTGTCGATTCGGGCGACCCGGGCGACGATCCCCGGGACGCAGCGGCGCAGCGGCTTCGAGCACGGGGATCGCACCGCGGCTCCGAGTCGTGCCCCACGCGATGAGCCGCGCTGGCGCAATCCCCACGACCTCCGCGGCGAGTCGCAAGGTGGCCAGATCACCAACCAGCACCACGGGCTGCTTCACGCGTGCAGCCGCGGCCACGGACACTTCGGGACCAATCCCGCACGGACAGCCTGTCGAGACGACGAGCATGGCTCGGGCGTAGCCCGCCCAGCGCCAGTTTCAAGGCAAATCAGTCGACGATCGGGGAGTCGTCGTCGTCGTCGTCGCCGGGCTCCAGCGATCGCAGCTTGTAACCGGAACCGCGAAGCGTATCGAGCGGGAGCGCTTCACCGAGCTTCGCGCGCAGACGGCGCACGTGAATGTCCACCGTGCGCGGCCCTCCGTCGTAGCGGTTGCCCCAGACCCGGGACAGCAGGTGATCGCGGGACAGCACCTTGCCCCGGCGCTCGCACATGTAAGCGAGCAGGGCAAACTCCTTCGCGGTCAGCGCGATCGGGCGACCGTCCACGGATACTTCGTGCGCCGCCTTGTCGACCACGATCCCGCCGACCTTGTGCCGCTCCTCGCTGGCGAACTCGCTCCGCCGCCACTCGAGCATGCGAATCCGAGCATAGAGCTCCTCCGGGACGTAGGGATGGAGCACGAAGTCATCGAAGCCGCTGGAGGGCTCGATGCGAGCCACCTGACCGACCGTCACGGCGACGATGGCCCCGACGTTGTCGAAGTACGACTCCTTGCGGACTGCGCGCAGCGCCGCCACCGCGAGGTCGGGTCGATCGAGCGCCTCGAACAACAAGGCGCGGGGACCGACGTCCTCGTCGTCGTCATCGTCCTCGATGAGGTTGACCGGGTCATCCCAGAGGTCGAGCGTCCGGACATTCGCTCCGAGCAGGCTCAAGGTGTTGGCGGCGCCGTCCTCGCGCTCGAGGAGCGGACCGTGACCGATGACCCCCACGAACGTTCGCGCTGGTTTCATTTTGTCTCAACCGAGTTCCGTACCGCCAACGGTGATCTTGGAGATCTTGACCGTCGGACAGCCAACTCCGACCGGGACACTCTGGCCGTCCTTGCCGCAGGTCCAGATCCCGTCGGACAGTTCCAAGTCATCTCCGAGCATCGTTACCCGGCGAAGTGTTTCGGGACCGTTACCAATCAGGTTCGCACCCTTGAGTGGCGCGGTGATTTTCCCGTTCTCGATCAGGTAGGCCTCGGTCAGGGAGAAGACGAAGTCACCGTTGGCGATGTCGACCTGCCCGCCCCCGAAAGCCCGGGCGAAAATGCCGTTCTTCACTGAACCAATGATCTCGTCTGGGGACTGCTGACCGGCCAGAAGGACCGTGTTCGTCATCCGGGGCATCGGCACGCTGGAGAAGCTCTGGCGGCGACCGTTGCCGGTGGGGGCGAGGCGGAAGTGCCGGGCCGAAAGCCGGTCCTGCATGTACCCGCGCAGGATCCCCTCCTCGATGAGAAACGTTCGGTCCGGCTCGATTCCCTCGTCGTCCACGTTGATCGATCCCCGACCCTGGAGAATGGACGCGTCGTCGACGACCGAACAGAGCTCGCTGGCCACCTGTTGCCCAACGCGACCGCTGTAGTTGCTGGTCCCCTTGCGGTTGAAGTCGGCCTCCAACCCATGCCCGACGGCTTCGTGCAGCAGGATGCCGCTATCACCCGCAGCGAGTACCACTTCCATCTGCCCGGCCGGCGCCGGACGCGCGTCGAGGGCCACCAGAGCCTGCCGGACCGCCTGACGCGCGTGCCACTCGGGGGACCGGTCCTCGAAGTAGCCCATGGTGGTCCGACCGCCGCCACCGCTGTGACCGGCCTCGCGGCGCCCATCCGCACCGACGATGACGCGCACCCCGAACCGCAACATGGGCTGGAAATCGTGGATCAGCCGACCGTCGCTGGTGGCGATCAGGATTTCCCGCACCTCTTCCGCGAAGGTCGCCTCGACCTTCGCGACCCGAGAGTCTTCCCTGGTGGCGGCCAGACTGGCCCGCTCGAGCAAGGCCCGCTTGGCAGGGCCCGGCTCCCAGAGGCTGGGTCGGTCGAGCTCGTACCGGGAAGGGATGGTCCGCGGCTGCAACCCGAATGAAGTCGGACCACCCCCGCCCACCGCGATCTGGGACGCGGTCTGGGCAGCGCGCTTCATCGAGTCGAACTCCAGATCCTCGACGTGGGCATAGCCGGTGGCATCGCCCCGCTGGACGCGCACTCCCACCCCCATCTTCACGGACCGCGAGGCCGCCCGAGTGATCCCTTCCTCGAAGACCACCGCTCCCCCGGCCCGGTACTCGAAGAAGAGATCTGCGTAGTCTCCACCCCGCTCCAGCGCAGCCGCGAGCAGGCGCCGGCAGGTGTCCGCATCGACCGGCTGGGCACCGGCGGGGCCAAACGGGGCCCGATAACTTGCACCTTGCATCATCGAATACCTACCTGTCGCATGCTGCCCCCCGCGCCTCGCGGCAAGGGTGGCGTGGCCGGAGTGTGCGCGATCGACGTCGGCGATCCAACGAGTTTCCAGCAGTTACCAGATGCTGGGCGGCTGCGCCAACGCCGTCCGCGAGGCGAAGAGCCCGGACTGGGATCGGCCGCGAACCTGCTTCGAACGGCGGCGCTGGTGGCGGCCATCCCACATCGGGCAGGCGCACCGGAACCAGGCTGTGGAGTGTCCATGGTGAGGGATCGCTCGACAATCGCGGTCGTTCACCTAGATCATCGCGTACATGCTCGATGTCCCTCGCTATCTCGTCTTCCTGCACGTTTTCGCCAACCTCGTCTGGATCGGAGCCATCACCTCGGTCGCTGTCACTCTCATCGCCCCGCACGGCTCGTCGCGAGATCGCGGCGCCATCGCCCTGACCATCTACCGCTACGCGGCGACCCCCGCCTTTCTCGCGTCGCTCGTCATGGGACTGGTCCGGCTGGTGATGGCGATGGACCTGTACTTCGTGCAGACGAAGTTCATGCATGGCAAGCTAGCCTTCGCGGTCGGTGTGATCGCGCTTCACCACATCATTGGTGGCGCGGCAAAACGCATGGCGAGCGGTCAGCTGGAGGCCGCTACTCACGCGGCCAAGCTGATCGCCGCACTGCTGGTCTGCAGTCTCTGCGTCGTCTTCTTCGCCGTCGTGAAGCCTTTCTGACGAGTCCGCGACCCCGCGCACGCTTGACATACTCCTCCCCACATCAACCGACATCACTGGCCGCTCGGCGGCAGCGCGAGTTCAACGATTCCGTCACCCTGCGAACGGCGGACCAATCCTTGACGGAAGTCCTCGTTTTCGCGTAGAATTTTGCGCTTGCTACAATTCCGGCTCCGTACCCGGAACGTTAGTTCAGAAAGGCCCAGTGGCTTCCGAACGCGAGAGAATCCTCCTAAGCGCCCAGCGGTACGTCGACCGCAAGAAGTTCGACCGGGCGATCGAGGAGTACCAGAAGATCATCAAGAAGGATCCGAAGGACGCTCGGACGCTTCTGAAGATCGGTGATCTGCAGGCTCGCATGCAGGCGTACGCGGACGCCATCGCCACGTACGACCGCGTGGGTCAGCACTATGCTGCGCAGGGTTTCGCGCTGAAAGCCATCGCGGTCTACAAGCAGGTGCGCGAGCTGATCCGCAAGCACGCTCCCGATCTGACGGATCGGTACAGCCACATCGCTCCAAAGCTGGCGGAGATCTACACCCAGCTGGGATTGACGGGCGACGCCCTGGCCGCCTGGGACGAGGTCGCGACCCGCCACCAGCGCGGCGGGCGAGATCGGGAGGCGATCGAGGTCTTCGAGAAGATGGTCGAGCTCGACGGCAGCAACCCGCTGCCGCGACTGCGCTTGGCAGAGGCCTGCTGCCGCGTACACGAGCTGGACCGCGCCATCGAGAGTTTCTGGGCCGCAGCCGAACTCCTGCTGAAGCTCAATCGGCGCGACGACGCACTCAAGGTCATCGATCGCATCCTCCACTTCCGGGAGGACGCCAAGTACGCGCGCGCCGCCGCCGAGATCTACCTCCAGAAGGGAACCCGGGAGGACGGCCTGCAGGCGCTCGCGAAGCTGCAGATCTGCTTCCAGGCAAACCCCAAGGATCTCGACACCCTGGCGCTCTTGGCGCAGGCCTTCACGATCATCCAGGCCGAGTCCAAGGCGCTCGAGGTCCACAAGGAGATGGCGCGGGTCGCTCGCGAGCAGGGCCGCACGGAGATGTTCCAGCAGCTGCTGGCGCACCTCAAGTCCGTGGCCCCCGACGACGAGCAGGTGCGCGCCCTGGAAAGTCTGCCACCCGCCGGCAGGTCCCAGTTCCCGCCGGCCGCGATGCAGCGGCGAGTCTCGTCGGTCCCGCCGTCGGTGTCGACCTCCGTGGAGTCGCTGTCGGAAGCCGATGTCGAGTTCGTCGGGGACGACGAAGTGCTGAGTTCGAGCATGATCGATGGTCACGCAGAAGTGATCGTCGAAGAAGGCACGGAAGCCGCTGAAGAGATCGTGGCCGACAGCGCGGCGGGCGACTTCGACACTGCCGGACACGTTCGCAAGGCGCTCGTCGACGCCGAGTCGTTCCGCCGGCTACGCCTGTACTCGAAGGCCATCGAGGCCCTGACGATCGCGCTCGAGCTCGATCCACGCGCCCTCCAGGTTCGCAGTGAGCTCCGCAAGATCCTGGAGGAGTCCGGGGATCCCGAGGCCGCGGCAAACGAGGCAGTGAACGTCGCCTCCTTGTACTTCGACCTCGGCGACCACGACCAGGCGAAGGCGGCACTCTACGACGCGCTCCGACTCTCGCCGGAGCACCCAACCGCGACCGAGTACCTGACCCAGCTCGGTGAACGGCCGCCACAAGGGTGGGACACCACCACCCAGCAGCACAATCTCGCGGTCAACGCGACCTACGATCCTCAGGGACCGCTGCCGTCCTACGATCTCGAGGAAGTCAGCGCCGCGCACGCGATGGGCGACGGCACGCTGGACGACCCCTTCGACGACGTCGCCGGACAGCCCCTGCCGAGCTTCCCGCTGGGGACCGAGCCCGACGCGTACCGGCACGAGCAACCGACGGTGGACCAGGGTCACCCCCAGCAGTACCCGCAGGGCTACGACCAGCAGGGCTACGACCCTCAGCAGTACCCGCAGGGCTACGACCCTCAGCAGTACCCGCAGGGCTACGACCCTCAGCAGTACCCACAGGGCTACGACCCTCAGCAGTACCCACAGGGCTACGACCAGCAGGGCTACGACCAGCAGTACCAGCAGGGCTACGACCAGCAGGGCTACGACCAGCAGTACCAGCAGGGCTACGATCAGGCGCAGGACTTCGGCGACGACGCCGTCACCGAGTACCAGGCCGTCCCCAGCGGGATCGCGGACGCCACGAGCACCGACGCGGTCGAAGAAGCGCTCGAGGAGGCGGAGTTCTTCGCCAATCGCGGGCTGTACGACGACGCCCGCGCCATCCTCACCGACCAGCTCGCCCGAACCCCCAACCACCCGCTCCTCGTCGAACGACTCCGCGAGATAGACCAGGCGGCATCGCCAGCCGGGGAAAGCGGCACCATCGAACGGTCACAGCTCGCCGCCCAGCGCGCACGGCAGAACAGCGCTTTCGACATCGCCGCATCGCTGGATGCCCTCGACGCACTCGACGCGGCGCCCCAGGGCCCGACGGGTCGGGGCCTGGGGGTCAGCGACGAGGTCGACGTCGATCAGGTGTTCGCCCAGTTCAAGGAGGGCGTCCGCCAGCAAGTCTCGGAGACCGACGCCGCGACTCACTACGATCTCGGCGTGGCCTACAAGGAGATGATGCTGCTGCCGGACGCCATCAACGAGTTCGAGCTGGCGGCGCGCGATCCCGACCGCGAGTGTCCCTGCTTCGCCATGATCGGGATGATCCACCTCGAGCAGGGGCAGCTGGACGAAGCCGAGGCAGCCTACAAGCGGGCCCTCGAGGCCGACCGCCGCACCGTCGACCAGGAGATGAGCCTCTACTACGACCTCGGCACGGTCGTGGAGATGAAGCACCTGCCACACGATGCGCTCTACTACTTCCAGCTCATCGCCCGCCGCGACCCGAACTACCGGGACGTCAAGGACCGCATCGCCGACCTGGAGCGCAGCACCGGCAAGGGCATCAGCGGGACCCGGCCAGTCGACGGCGACGACGACTTCGACGCGGTCTTCGACGATCTCTTCGAGAGCAAGTAGGCGCGCTCAGTCGCGATCGACGATGGAGGCGAGCAGCTGGCCCTGCGCACACAGCGCGCCATCCACCGTGGCCTCGGCCTCGAGCTTCCAGACGTTGCTGCGATGGTGCACGACGCGCGCGTGGAGGTCGAGGCGGTCGCCGGGGGTGACGGTGTGGCGGAACTTCATCTTGTCCACCCCGAGGAAGTACATCAGGCTGGTCTGCGGATCGAAGGGGTCGGAGGCGTAGGCCAGGATGCCGCTCACCTGCGCCATGGCCTCGATCACGAGCACCCCCGGCAGCACCGGGTTCCCCGGGAAGTGCCCCATGGTCCAGGGCTCGTTGTAGCTGACCATCTTGTGCCCCACGATGTGCTGATGGGGCACGATCTCCGTGACCCGGTCCACGAGCACGAACGGATAGCGATGGGGCAGGATCTCGAGGATCTTCGGGATCTCGATGCTGATCGCCCGACTCATCGGGCCGGCTACTTCTTGGCGGGCGGGGCCTTCTTCGCCGGTTCCTTGGCGGCTTCCTCGTCGCCGCCCCCACCGTTGTACATCGTGATCACTCGGTCGGTCACATCGAGATCGCTGCGCACGTAGGGCACGGCCTGGCGATCGACCACCACGTCGTAGCCCTCCTGGCGAGCCAGACGCCCGATGATCGCCATCGCCTTGCGGTAGATGGGCTGCGTGAGCTCGTTCTGCTTCTGCTGCAGCTCCTGATTGTACGCCACGAACTTGGACTGCAGCTCGACGAGCTCCGTCTGCCACTTCTCGACGCGCTTCTGGAGCGCCGCCTGGCTGAGCACACCCTGCTGCTTGGCGATCTCTTCCTTCTCCTTCTGCAGCTCGTCCTGCTTCCGGTCCAGATCGCGCTGGCGGTTGTCGAACAGCTTCTTCAACGTCGCCTGGGCGCGGAGCCCTTCCTCGGTCTCCATGATCGCGCGCTGCGTGTCGATCACCGCCACCTTCATCTGAGCGGAGGCGCCCGCAGCGAGGAAGGTCGCCGTCAGGGCGAACGCGAGGGCCACCAGGAGTCGAAGCACGATGCGATTGCGCATGGCGGGGGATTAGCCGGCGGCCGGGGTCGGGTCAAGCGCGCTGCCCCTCCGATGCCATGCATCAGCGTGGGACCCGCCGACGATCGCCGCTCAGCCCGGGAGCGAGAGCCGCATTCGGGCGCTCGCCGGACACGCGCAGCCCCGGTCAAGCGCCCCGGGGAGAGCCGGAGGCAAACGCCGAACTGGCGGGGATCGCTAGAGAATGAGGAAGCCGTCGGCCGAGTCCGCCTCGGCCGCGACGAGACTGGCGGTCTCCTCGTCGCGCTGGACCGCCAGCGCGTAGAGCTGTCCGAGCACGGCGGGGTGCTCCTTGACCAGGTCGAAGAACCCGTCCCGTGGCAGGTGCAGGGTCACCGTGGGGACCTTCGCCACGACATCCGCGTTGGCCGGACGTCGCAACACGAGCCCCATTTCGCCCACCACATCGCCCACGCCGAGCTCCGCGATGTGCAACGCCTCGTCCCCGTCCTCGTGGTGGATCACCTCGACCTCACCGGAGGCGATCATGTGAAGCCCATCGGTTTCGTCGCCCTGGGTGATCAGGCGCTGACCCGTCTCGAAGGTCCGCGTGACGAACCGGTACATGATGCTGAGGCGCTCGCTCTGGTCCACGGCGGCAAAGATGGGGCTCGTGCGGACCAGGTTGGAGATCATCCGGCCGCGACAGTGCGCCGCGAACTCGTGGCCCACCTGTGGGTGCTGCTCGGCCACCCGATCCAGCATGGCCTGCTGAGCCACCAGGATCAGGCTCGGACGGCTGGCGATCACGCTGGCGGCACGCGGCGCCCGCGAGAGGAGCGCCATCTCCCCGAAGAGCGCCCCAGCGCCGAGACGAGCCAGCAGCAAGTCGCTGCCGTCGGGCTTGACGCGGCGCACATCGAGCTCGCCGCGAGCCACGACGAACGCCTCGGCACCGATCGTGGCCTGCTCGATCAGCACCGAGCCGGTGCCGACGTAGGTCACGTCGAACACCTCCATCATCGCCCGCAATCCGTCCGCATCCAGCGAGGAGAAAAGCAGCTGGGGTGCCACCTTGGGGGGGCCCGCGGCGGGACGACCCGCTTGCTCGACCGCCGTCACCGCCGCGCGAACGGCCTGGACGGCGGCGTCCGGCATGGCGGAGGCGGGAAGCGGCTCGGCGGCCGCGCCCCCCATCGCGGGAGGGGCTGGCGATCGCGGCGCCAGTCGGTCCGAGCCGCGGGCAAACGCGGCAGCGGCCCGGGCATAGTGAGCGCTGGCGTCCGCGCCGAGCTCTTTGAGCTCGCGGCAGGCCGCGACGGCGACCGCCAGGTTCCCCGCGTCCACGGCGAGGGATACCGCAGCTGCCAAACCGCTCTTGCCGAGCTCGGAATCGCCGTCCTGGGCCAGCAAGCGGGAGCAGACGAGCAGAGCCACGGCGTCTCCCGGCGCCGCAGTGAGACGCGCTGCGGCCCAGCGCAGAGCACCGTCCCGATCCCCGCCAATCAGGCAAGCGAGCGCGCGGTCGACGGCGTTGTCGGCCACACCGGAACCACCGCGCTCACTGGGCGCCGAAGCCATGAGACGACAATACACGAAATCGCCAGGTGCCGAGTCAGAAGTGGCGAGGGGGAGTCGCTCTGCCCACCGCCCCATCGGTCATGACGAGCTGCACGAAGGAGCCACGACTCAGTCCGACTCGTCGCCCTCGGGACCGTCGTTCGGAGACCTGCCGGTTGGCCGCACGGCGTTGTCCCGATGGCGGGACAGAGCGGTGGAAACCGCCTCGGCCGCCGCGCTCACGAGCGGCAGGATCATCGGGTAATCCATGCGGGTCGGACCGAGCACACCGAGCACTCCTCCCGGCTGCCCTTCCGTCTCGTGATACGGCGCGGCGACCAGCGTCATCGGGTAGTCGGAGCCGCTCACCTCCTCGCCGAAGAACACCTGAACGCGTGTCGACGCCAGGGTGCGATCGATGAGCGAGACGAGCCGCTCGCGATCGTCCAGCGCGCGCACCAGGGTGCGGACGTGGTCCGCGCTCTTCAGGTCCGGGTTGTCGAGGAGCCGCTCCTGCCCCTCGACGATGATGTCCGCGCCCAGGTCGATCTGGCGAACCGCGTCGTCCACCAGCGACAATCCGACCTCGCGCAGCGCCACGAGCTCGCCGCGCCGAGCATCGAGCGTCGCCTCGATCTGCTCGCGAACTCCGGGCAGGGTGCGGCCCTCGACCACCTCCTCCAGGACGTTGTGGAGCCGCTCCAGCTGGGAGTTGGAGAGCGTGTTCTCCAGCGCGACGTAACGATTTTCGACGGTCCCATCGGCGAAAACCACTACGGCCAGGAGCTCCCGGGGTCGGGTGGGGATGAAGCGCAGGGTGCGCAGCGTGCGCGTCTGGATCGTGGGACGAACCGCCACCGCAGCGGAACCAGTCAAGTCGGACAGCACGCGCCCCCCCACGCGCACGATGTCGTCCCCGAGCTGCAATTCCTCCAGCCGCGCGAGCTTGGCCCCCTCGACTTCAGTAAGCTGTCGCATCTTGATCAGGGCCTTGACGAAGAAGCGATAGGCAAGAAGCGTCGGGACGCGACCTGCCGACGTGTGGGGCTGCGTCAGGTAGCCCGCGTCCTCCAGATCCGCGAGGACATTGCGGATGGTGGCTGGCGAGAGGGCAAAGTCGTACTTCTTGGCCAGCGTGCGACTGCCGACCGGCTCGCCCGAAGCGATGAATTCCGTCACCACGGCGGACAGAATCGACTGGGCGCGAGGAGAAAGGTCCACGAGCCGTATTCTGTGACCAGGCGCACGGCGCACGCAACTCGTGGCGCCGCGGTGAAGCGGCGAATTCCTTGACAGTCTTCGCAGAGGCCCGGATGATCCGGTACCGCTGACAAAGCACTCCGGAGGACCTGTGACAACGACCCTGCTGGCCGTCGACGACAGCAAGACCATGCGAAAGGTGCTGGAGATCACCTTCGCCGGTGAGGACTACCGAACGGTCCTGGCGGAGAGCGCTGCCGACGCGATGGCAAAGCTCCGCAGCGAGAGCCCCGCGGTGGCGCTCGTAGACGCCAACCTGGGAGGCGAGAGCGGATACGACCTCTGCCTGCAGATCAAGCAGGCGTCGCCCAAGACCGTGGTGCTGATCCTGTCGAGCAAGCAGGTGCCCTTCGATCGCGCCAAGGGGGCGACCGCCGGCGCTGACGACCACGTCGACAAGCCTTTCGACACGCAGCAGCTACTCGACCGCGTCGGCGCCGCAGTCCGCAAGGGCCCCACGGCAGTGGCCCCCGGCGCAGCGCCAGCTCCCGCCGCTGGCTCGTCGCCCGTGGCCGCCGTCGCGCCGCAACCTGGCATGCGCGCTCCGCAACCGCGTCCGCAGCCCGGCCCGACCACCCACACGCGCCCCGGTGTCGCGCCGGCGGGCCCGCGGCCCCAGCAGCCCCAGCCCGGCCAGCAGCACCGGCCCCAGCCCGCCGGGCCCCGCCCCGCCCAGCCGATGCGCCAGCCTGGACCGGCCCAGCGACCAGGCTCGTCACCGCAGGCGGCGGGGCGTCCCGTCGCGCGAGTCGCCACGCAGCAGGGCCGTCCGGCTCCTGCGCCGCAGCCTCACCCGGCACCGGCCGCTCAGCCCATACGCAAGCCCACCCCGTCGCCGATGGCCGCCGCGCCCGCCGTGGCCGCCGCCACTGCCGACATGGCTGGCAAGCTCCAGGGACTGGGGCTGACCCAGGACCAGATCAACGGCGTGATGGCGCTGTCGCGCGAGGTCGTCGAGCAGGTCGTCTGGGAAGTCGTCCCGGTGCTCGCCGAGACGATCATCAAGGAAGAGATCAAGCGGCTCACCGCGGAGTAGTCGCGAGCGCCGCTTCGGCTCGGCACCCGACGTGACCGAGACGAGGCGCAGCCCCCCAGGCAGGGTTGCTCACCGTTGGGGCAGGGGCTACTAGCAGTCTCCCATGAGTGAGCTGCCCAAGGCCTACGAGCCCGCCGACGTCGAGCCCCGCTGGTACCAGTTCTGGGTCGAGCAGGGCGTATTCCGCGCGAGCACCGACCCGGCCGACGCGCGCCCGCCCTACACCATCTCGATGCCGCCCCCGAACGTGACGGGGTCGCTGCACATGGGGCACGCCCTGTTCGGCACGATCCAGGACGTGCTGATCCGCCACCAGCGCATGCGCGGCCGCAACGCGCTGTGGCAGCCGGGCATCGACCACGCCGGGATCGCCACGCAGACCGTCGTCGAGCGCCAGCTGAAGCGCGAGAACGTGACGCGGCACGACCTGGGGCGCGAGCAGTTCATCGCCCGGGTCTGGGAGTGGAAGGAGCAGAGCGGCGGGCGGATCAGCGAGCAGATGCGCGTGCTCGGCTGCAGCGCGGACTGGGACCGCCTCAAGTTCACGATGGACCCGGACCTCAGCGTCGCGGTCAAGGAGGCCTTCGTGCGCCTCTACGAGGACGGCCTCATCTATCGCGACACGCGCCTCGTCAACTGGGACGTCGAGACGCAGACCGTGCTCAGCGATCTGGAGGTGGACAACGAGGAGGGGGTGCAGGGCGAGATGTACGAGTTCGCCTACCCCGTCGCCGATCCCGATCCCGCGAGCGGGGTCACCGAGCTGGTCGTCGCGACGACGCGCCCCGAGACGATGCTCGGAGACACCGCGGTCGCCGTGCACCCCGACGACGAGCGCTACCGCCACCTGCACGGCAAGATGCTCAAGCACCCCTTCGTCGATCGGCTGGTGCCGGTGATCACCGACGCGATCCTCGTCGACATGGAGTTTGGCACCGGGGCGGTGAAGGTCACCCCGGGACACGACCCCAACGACTTTGCCACCGGCAAGCGCCACGGCCTCGAGGAGATCAACATCCTCCACCTCGACGGCACCCTCAACGAGCAGTGCGGCGAGTTCGCGGGGCTGGAGCGCTTCGCGGGACGCAAGGCGGTCAAGCAGCGCCTCGCCGAGCTCGGGCTCGAGCGGGGCAGCAAGAAGCACACGATGACCCTGCCGCGCTCGCAGCGCTCGGGCACCATCGTCGAGCCCATCATCAGCACCCAGTGGTTCGTCAAGACGAAGCCGCTCGCCGAGCCCGCGCTGCAGGCCGTCCGCGATGGGCGCACGCAGATCGTGCCGGAGGAGTGGGTGAAGACCTACGAGCACTGGCTGACCAACATCGTCGACTGGTGCATCTCGCGGCAGCTGTGGTGGGGCCACCAGATCCCGGCCTGGCATTGTGGGGCCTGCGGCCACGTCACGGTCACGCGAGAGGATCGCGTCAGTCAGTGCGAGCAGTGCGGCTCCAGCAACGTCGAGCAGGACCCGGACGTGCTCGACACCTGGTTCTCGAGCGGGCTCTGGCCGTTCAGCACCCTGGGCTGGCCCGAGAAGACCCCGGAGCTCGAGCGCTTCTACCCGTCGGACGACATGGAGACGGGCTACGACATCCTCTTCTTCTGGGTCGCCCGGATGATGATGATGGGGCTCTACTTCATGGGCGACGTCCCGTTCCGCCGCATCCTGCTCCACGGGATGGTGGTCGACGAGAACGGCGACAAGATGAGCAAGGTCAAGGGCAACACCCTCGACCCGCTGGACCTGATCCTGGGCGCCGACTTCGAGACGATGGTGCAAAAATCGCTGCCCGGCGCGCCGGTGAAGGAGGCGATGGCCAAGTTCAAGAAGGCCTATCCCTCGACGGCGCAGATGGGCCAGGGCTTCCCCGCCTTCGGCTGCGACGCGCTGCGCATGAACCTGTGCAGCTACTCCCCCCAGGCCAAGCGCATCGCCCTGAGCCCGAAGCGCATCGAGGGGTACCGCAACTTCTGCAACAAGATCTACAACGCCGTGCGCTTCTCGCTGATGAACCTCGGCGAGGTGGAGAACGACGGCGCGCCCGCCGCGCCGCAGCTGCTGATCAACCGGTGGATCCTGGGGCGCCTGGCGGAGGTGGTCGAGGCGAGCAGCCGCGGCATCGACGACTTCCGGATCGACGAGGGCGCCGGCGCGCTCTACCACTTCTTCTGGGACGAGCTCTGCGACTGGTTCCTCGAGCTGAGCAAGCCCATCTTCGCGAGCGGCACCGCGGAGGAGCAGGCGGAGACGCGGCGCACCCTGGCGCACGTCATCGAGACGTCGCTCCGGGCGTTGCACCCGTACATGCCCTTCATCACCGAGGAGCTGTGGCAGAAGGTGCCGCGGCCCGCCTCGCGCCCCGCCTCGATCGCGATGGCCCCCTACCCGACCGCCGCCGATGGCCGCGCGGACGAGCGCGCCACCGCCGAGATGGATCTGCTGATGAAGGTGATCTCGGCCGTGCGCAGTGTGCGCGCCGATCACGACCTCGACAAGAAGGCGCGCGTGCGCGTCACCCTGCGTAGCGGCGACGCCAGCACGCGCAGCATGCTCGCCGAGCAGCAGCGCTTCGTGGCGTTCCTCGCCGGCACCGACGACAGCTCCGCGATCGAGACACCCGGTGGCGAGCGACCGACGGGATCGGTGCTCGCGGTCGCGGGCTCGGTGGAGGTCCTGGTGGAGCTCAAGGGGCACGTGGACCCAGCTCGAGAGGCGGAGCGCATCGAGCGCGGCATGAAGAAGACCCACAAGGAGCTCGAGGGCCTGAACAAGCGGCTGGCGAATCCGAAGTTCGTCGACAAGGCGCCGGCGGAAGTCGTCACCCAGGTGCGCGCGCAGGTGGCCGAGCTCGAGGGGCAGCTCCAGCGCCTGGAAGAGGCCAAGGCGCTCCTGCGCGAGCTCTGACGAGCGACGTCACCCACCTGGCGGGACGATCCGCACCCAGTGCGTCACGGCAGGGAAGAAGGCTCCCCGCTGCGACGTATGACGCGCTCCGCGAGCGCGCCGATGAGGTGCCCGAAACGGCCCGCGGTCAGGAGATGTGGGCGCAAACACGGACCCGCGAAAGCAGTGTCGCTGTAACGAAAAAGTGCAGGACCACTGACTGAGGCTTCGACGTTCCCGCGGCTCTGCCCTAGGCTTTCCCGACGTGGGTTGGGGTTGGCCGAGGCTGACTGCAGCACGCGTTGGCTTTCACATCAGGACTGGAGCATCAGGCACTATGGGCAAGTGGCAAGTTGGGTTGCTGATTGCAGCGCTCGCGGGGGGATTGACCATCGGCTGTGGCAAGGACAAGGACAGCGGCAGCCGCGGTGGTAGCACCGGCGGCGACAACAATGGCGGCAGGGACGCCGGGAACGCCGGCGAGAACACCGCGACGGGCGGCCGCGATGGCGGCGGCGGCGAAGAGCAGACCGGCGGTCGGCAAAACCAGGGCGGGGACCCAGCCACGGGCGGCCGAAATGTGAACAACGGCGGCGACGGCAACGTCGGCAACCAGGGCGGCAATCCGCCCGCGACCGGCGGCAATCCGCCCGCGACCGGCGGCGTTTCCGGTGGCGGTGACGGCCCCGGCGGCGCGACGGGCACCGGCGGCGCACCCCCGGTGACCGCCGGCATCGACGACCTGATCACGGCCATCTGCGAGTGGGAGTTCGGCTGCTGCGAGCCCGGCGAAACCACCTACCGCCTCGGCACCTCCGGCGTCAGCGTGGAGGACTGCGTCAGCGACTTCGTCTTCCAGCTGCACGAGTCCAACCAGACCGACAACCCCCACCCGGCCGGCACGGCCCAGGGACTGCTCGGCGTCCTCGGCTTCACCGTGAACCTCGACCGCGTCGTCGAGAACCCGGCGGGGATCCAGGAGTGCATCGAGGCCTGGCAGGCGATGGGGTGCAGCGAGATGGCCGATCCCGGCGCCTCCGCCCACTGCGGGGGGAGCTTCCTACCGGGCGAGGGCCCCTGCTCCCTCGTCAATCTGTTCGATCCCGGCCTGCAGCGGGGCGACCGCTGCACGCTCGGCCTGACCGAGGGCGCAGACGGGAACGACGTCGAGTGTCCTGCGGGGACCACCTGCGTGCCCGCCGACGACCCGGACAACCCCGAGAACTACCCCAGCTGCGTGCAGCGCGGCACCGAGGGGCGTCCCTGCACCAACGACGGGGACTGCGACTACAACTTCTACTGCAACGCCGGCGACTGCACCGAGAAGGGTGACGAGGGCGACAGCTGCTCGTTCGACGACCCCGCGAACCCGGTCCCGGACGACGAGGACGCCAAGTGCAAGGCGGGCCTGAAGTGCAACCCGAACTCGCTGACCTGCGTCGTCAACTGCTCGATCGACTATCCCTGCGACATCGATTTCGAGTGCCCGGACGGCCAGAGCTGCCGGCCGGAGACCGTGTCCGACGACGCCACCAGCTGGCACACCTGCCAGCTCATCGGCGAAGGCTCCGCGGACCGCTGCGACGACAACCTCGACTGCTCGGACGATCGCCGCTGCAGCGGGGGAGTCTGCGCCCGCGACCTCGGCATCGGCGACGACTGCACGACGGACGAGGAGTGCGAGGACGGCACCTTCTGCGACACCGCGCTGTATGACTCGCAGGTGGTCAGCAGGACGGCGACGGGCCAGTGCACGCCGTACTTCAACGCGCGGGAGCCCTGCTTCGCCCTCGGCGCCAGCTACGGCTACAGCTCCGGTTGCAATCCGAGCACCGCTCCGCAGTGTGTCTTCGTGGGGACCAGCATCGCCGTCGCGGACCGCGACTGGGAATGCCGCGCCACGGTCCTCCAGGAGGGCGACGCCTGCATCCCGTACTCGGTGGTCAACCCCCGCCTCGCCGCCGAGGCGTCCGACTGTGCTGAGGGTCTGACCTGCCAGTACGCCACCGATACCGCGACGATGTGGACCTGCACGGTCGGCGCCGACGCGGGCGAAGCCTGCGACGACAACGTGAGCGACGGCGACGCGCTCACTTGCGCCCCCGGGCTGTTCTGTGACACCGAAGCCCTCCCGAGCCCGGTCTGCGTCGAGCAGCTGGATCCGGGAGCCGACTGCGAGGACCCGCACAACGCCAACACCGCGCAGCCCGGTCTCTGCAAGAACGGCGCTTGTGTCGAGCACTGGGACGGCAACGGCTCGTACATCTGCACGGACGCTCCCGTGCCGACGGCGAACACCGGCGACGGCCTGACCTGCAACGGCAACGGCGGCTGACGTCGAGGCCAGCAGTCCGAACCCAAGCGGGCGGTTCCTTCGGGAGCCGCCCGCTTGGTTTTGTGTTGGGGAACCGCCAAGGGCGCCATGGGCATCTCATCTAACCGCCAAGGGCGCCATGGGCATCTAGCCGCCATGGGCATCTAGCCGCCGTGGGCGCCATGGGCATCTAGCCGCCATGGGCGCCATGGGCGTCTAACCGCCAAGAGCCCTTGGCGCCCTTGGCGGTTCCACCAGTACCGCCCCTTGGCGCCCTTGGCGCCCTTGGCGGTTCCACCAGTGCCGCCCCTTGGCGCCCTTGGCGGTTCCACCCGGTGCCGCCTCTTGCCACCCTTGGCGGTTCCACCATGCCGCTGGCGCGGCGGCGCGAAGTGGGTGATCTTTGGACCGTGGGGGAGTTGGGCTGCGCAGGGGTTTCACAGGAGTTCACGACGGAGATGGGTGTCTGGGGTGTCTGCGCGGTCGTCTCGACCTGCATCGTGGCAGTGGGGTGCGCGGGCACCTCCGTCCCCCGGAAGCGTCGTCCTCCGGCTGCTCCCTCCACGCCACCAGTCGTCAGCTCCGAAGGCTCGACGACGAGCGCACGTCACCAGCCAGGTGCCACCGCGCGCAACGGATCGGACTCGGGCGCTCCCTCGAGCGCGGCCCCGGTAGAGCGACCACCCGTACCCGCGGATACGTCCATGGGTGCGGCACCGTCCGCGGCTGCAGCAGAACCCGCACGCGCGCACGGGTGGCAACGGACTGAGGTGCCCGTGTCGCGTCCGGCGTGCCCCGAGTCCTCGAGCCAGGCGGGGGGGCGTCCGATCCCCCATCGCATCACCGCACACCACGTCGCTCCCCACCTGGCCGCTCGGGGCTGCTACGAGCGAGTGCTGGAGCGCGAGCCTGGGGCAGAAGGCACGGTGGTGGTGAGCTGGACCATCGAACGCGATGGCAACGTCAAGAGTCCGATCGTGGTGGAGAGCGAGCTCGGAGACGACCCGTTCCGTGCTTGCATCGGCCGTGAATTCGCGAAGATGCCCTGCTTCCCCAGGCCGGAAGGCGGCTCGGTCACGGTTCGTTTCCCGATCCTGTTTGCTCCGGGGTGAGAGCATCGGTTCGGGGACGAGCACGCCCGTCCGAGACCGGTAGGCCCGCAAGAGCCCGCGATCGTGCACCGCTGGTTTGCTATGCTGTGAGCGTGAACGATCCGGCCGCAAAGATCGCCACCTATCAGGACGTCCTCGACAGTCCGCCACACCTCGTGGCCGAGGTGATCGCGGGTGTGCTCTACCAGAGTCCGCGTCCGGCGTTGCCCCATGCTGCGGCCGCCTCGGCGGTTGGCGAGGAGCTCGGACCTCCGTTCAAGCGCGGCAGAGGAGGGCCCGGCGGTTGGATCATCCTGGACGAGCCGGAGATCCACCTGGCCGACGACATCGTCGTGCCCGACCTCGGTGGCTGGCGGCGAGCGACGCTCCCCGAGCTTCCGGATTCGGCGTTTCTGTCCGTGGCTCCCGACTGGGTCTGCGAGGTCGCTTCGCCTTCGACGCGTGCCCTCGATCGTGGGGCCAAGCTCGAGGTGTATCAGCGTGAGCGGGTGTCCCAGATCTGGCTCATCGAACCGCTCGACCAATTCCTCGAAGTCCTCGAGCTGGACGGAAGCAGCTACCGCATCGTCCAACGCGCCCACGGAAACGCTCCCGCTCGCCTGCGACCCTTCGACGCCATCGAGCTCGACGTCGCGGCGCTCTGGGCGCGTTGATCTTGGACGACGACCACGCGCCGCCACTCCGCAACATCCCATTCCCCGATGCTCGAGGTCGGGGGAGTCCACCGCCGCAGAACATGCGACAATGGCGCTGGCGTGAGTCGTCCAACGTTGCGGGTTCCGCCGACAGCAGCGAGGGCATGAAACTGGAGACCAAGTGAACGCTTTCGCACTGGAGAAGGAGGACCAGGCGCGGCTCGAGGCGGCGTACGAGAAGTCACGGGAGGGGGCGCTCGCCCACGACACGGCCTACCTCGCGAAGATGGGCCCAGAGCGATTCGAGAAGATGCTCGCTTCGGAGGATCCGCTGGCGCAGAAGGTGGGCACCCACGCACTTCGGATGCAACGATTCCTCGCGGTTCACGCAGCTGGAAGCCGCGCGTGCCCGGACGGCGCGGTGAAGGCGTGCACCGCCGCCCTGCTCTACCTGGTCAACCCGTTCGACCTCATCCCGGATCCCACCCCCGGCACCGGCCTCCTCGACGACCTCTACGTCGTAGAGCTGGCGTTGGCCGACTGCGGGAACGCGCTGGACCCGTACTAGAGCCAGAGCGGCTTTCGTTTGCGCAGATCCTACGTTTCGTGATCCACGTCCCCCACTCGGGGGGAAGGGCTACGCGGCGTCTTTTCCCTGGTCAAGCCGCGTCGTCCAGCGCGTCGTTCAGGGCCTCGTCGGCTTTCGGTCGCGTGCTCGCCAGCGGGCACGGCGGGGCGTGGCATGAGACCCAGCGGGCACTGGAACGCGGACGCGAAACCAACGCCTATCCGTCCAGCCCGTGGACCTCCACCGGTGCCCGGCTTCGTGCGTGGAACATGAGGGCAGCAAACGCCACCAGCAAGACAAGCCCAACCGCCCCAACCCACCACCCTCGCCCACTGTCCACCGCCTCCATGCCGCCCGCACCAACTGCGGCCGCCGCGCAAGCAACCATCATCCGACTCCACGCGCGGAGCGAACTCTGCTCAGCA
>JBNLDK010000173.1:0-20621 GCA_050304295.1 Polyangiaceae bacterium | reverse complement strand
CGTCGTCCTTGGCGTCGTCGTCCTTGGCGTCGTCGTCCTTGGCGTCGTCGTCCTTGGCGTCGTCGTCCTTGGCGTCGTCGTCCTTGGCGTCGTCGTCCTTGTTGACTTGCTCATCGTCGCCGGGGGCGGGGTCACTGCTGGCAGCGGTGTCGGCGCTAGGCTCGGTGGCCGCTGGGGAGCTTCCCCCCGAAGCGACCATGAAGATGCCGACGCCTCCGGCGACGCCGAGCACACCGAGAAGCGCCACCACCGCCACCAGGGGGGCGGCGCTGCGTTTCGGAACCTTGAACTCTTCCTGGGCCCATGTTCCCGGCGTCGGCTGCGGCGAACCCGCAGGTTCCAGCCCCGCCGACGAGAGCATGCGCGCGCGGTCCTCGGAGCCTCCGGGGACCAAGTTGGAGGCCTCGGGAGGGGGGACACTGACCGCCACGCCACTCGACTCCCAAGACTCGATCGCTTGGACGAATTCGTCGGCTGACTGGAAGCGATGCGCCACGTCGCGGGCCATCGCCTTGAGAATGATCGTAGCGAATGCCGGATCCAGATCGGGTACGACCGACTGGGGAGGTGGTATCTCGGCGAGCACGATCTTGAACATCAGCTGGTTGAAAGTGTTCGCATCGAAGGGCACGCGCCCCGTCACGGCTTCGTAGAGGATGACGCCTACCGAGTAGAGGTCACTGCGCGCGTCGGCATCCTTGCTTCCGCTCGCCTGTTCGGGCGACATATAATAGGGGGTTCCCATTACGGCCCCCGTTCGCGTCATCTTCATCCCGTCGCCGGAGAGCGGCTGGAACTTCGAGATGCCAAAATCGATGATCTTGACGTAGTCTTTGACCCCGGCCTTCTCCTTGAGAATGAAGATGTTGTCGGGCTTCAGGTCCCGGTGCACGATCCCGGCACGGTGCGCTGCTTCCAGTCCTCGCAGCAGCTGCTTGGCCAGAGGAGCGAGCTCGTTCGGTGTGAGGCGCCCCAGATTCTGGATCCGAGTGCTGAACGGCTCGCCGTCCAGGAACTCCATGACCATGAAGTAGTCGCCGTTCTCGAGAGAACCCAGATCCAGCACCTCGAGGATGTGGTCATTGCCGATATGGCCAGCCGCCTGCGCCTCTCGTTCGAACCGGCGCAGGACCTCCTCGTTGCCGGTGAACGCCTGGTGGAGAACCTTGATGGCGACGCGGCGGTTGATGCGGGAGTTCTCTCCCTCGTAGACCGCGCCCATTCCACCCTCGCCGACGGTGCGGATGATGCGGTACTTTCCCTCGATGATCTCGCCAGGTTGGAGCGACATGAGCTAGGACATCGTTTCAGGTTGGCCAGGCGGGTGCCATACCCCACCTCCTCCTACGGATGCTAGCACGGAAGCTTCCGCCCCGCGGAATCCACGGTTGTTCGGCGGACATCTACCCGGAGCGAGCGCCCCGCTGTCCAGTGAGACTGAACCGACCGAGCAGGTTGCCGGGTGCAGCGGTGCCTTTGCCAATCATGCTACTCTCTCGCCGATGAAGCACGCGGGGTTTACGAGAGGGCTGCTGGCTGTGGGTCTGGGTGTGGCGCTATGCGCCGTGCCGGTATCCGCTGCGGCGCAAACGGAAGAAGAGCGAGCCGGGGCACGCGCCGCCGCAACGGAGGGTGCTAAGGCGTTCGAGGCCGAGCGATGGCAGGATGCGGTCGACTTGTTCCAGCGGGCTGAGTCGCTGGTGCACGCCCCGCCACACCTGCTCTACCTTGCCCGCGCCCACGAGAAGCTCGGCAACCTGGTGAAAGCTCGCGAGCTCTACAACAAGATCACGCGCGAGAAGCTGGAGCCTGGCGCGCCTGACGCATTTCGCCAGGCGCAAGCCGACGCGGCGAAGGAGCTGCAGGGCATCGAGCCGCGGTTGGCCCGACTGACGGTCAAGGTCGAGGGGCCCGAGGGGGTCTCCTTCGATGTCGCGATGGACGGCGACGAGGTGCCCTCCGCACTTGTTGGGATCGCTCGCCCAGTCGATCCAGGATCCCACGAAGTGGTGGTGACGGCCCGTGGTTACAAGGCCGAGCCTGCCCAGGTCACCTTGAGCGAGGGTGGGAGTCAGACCGTGACCATCGAGCTCGTCGAAGATCCGTCAGCCGCTGCGGTGCCCGAGTCCGAGTCAGTCGCGAATGGGCAGGAGCTAGCGACCTCGGGTCCCACGAGTTCGGGAGAGCCGACCCGAGATGCCAAGGGAGGACCAAACGGGATGCTGGTCGGCTCGTTCGTGGCACTGGGGGTGGGGGTCGTCGGGATGGGGATGGGCACCGCGTTTGGTCTCAAATCCAGCAGCAAGCGCAGCGACGCGGACGCTCTCGAAGAGGAGTTCGTTGGCGTCTGTGGAAACGACTGCCTGAGCACCGACCCCACGGCGAAGAAGATCGACGATCTCGACTCTGAGGCAAAGTCGGCCAAGACGCTCTCTGCGGTCGGGTTTGCGCTGGGAGGCGTCGGGCTGGCCACGGGGGCGGTGCTCTTCATCCTGAGCGGGAAGGAGAAGCAGAGCGCGCAGGCACCCCGGGTTCGCGGGTGGGTTGGCGTAGGTTCGGTGGGGCTCTCCGGTCAGTTCTGAGTCTCGGCGCGCTCCTGCGGCTCAGCCCCGGCTTGACGAACGCGCCAACCCCAGGGGAGGGATCCGTTACAACATCGGGCGATTATTCCGTCTGCATCGAGGCTGTTCTGGGTCGCGGGTCGCGGAGCGGAGTCGTGCTGGTCGCGCTTCACGCAACGGGCCGGAATCTGCGTCTCCATTTCGGATACACTGGGTCGCGCAGCCCGGGGTCATCGCCCCGTCGGACCACCATGGGCAGCGGCGAGCGAAGCCCGAGAAAGCGAAGGACTCAGCTGTGGCAAACGAGAACGGTTCCCTCGAGGCGGCGCTAAGGAATGCTGCCGAGTCACCGCATGACGAAGCGGCCTGGGACGCATTGGAGGAGGCCGCGATTGCTGTGCAGCGGGTCGAGGAGGTGGCTGCGCTGTATCGCGAGACGTTGGAGCGTGACCTCGACCAGGAAGTCGCGCTAAGCCTTGCCGATCGGGCGGTGAGCTTTCACGACGAGTGGAGCGACGACGCTGCCGCTGTCGAATCTGTTCTCCAGCGGGTGCTCCAGCTCGAGCCTGCTGCCCAGTGGGCGTTCGATCGTTTGTCGCTGCAGATGACCGCCGACGGGCGCTGGGACGCCCTGCTTGCGCTCTATGATCGGGCCATCGAGCGTGCTCGGGACGACACGAGTCGCGCCCGCCTACTCGAGGAAGTGGCCCACGTTGCCAAGGATAGCGCCGGTCAGCCGGAGCGAGCCGTGGAGTATCTGAAGCAGGTCTTCGAGCTGCACCCAACGAACGGCATGGTGGCGGCGGCACTCGAACGTTTGCTGCGGCAGCAGGAACGCTTTCCGGAGCTGATCGAGTTCTGGGGCGAGCGGTTGAAAGTGCTGGACGGGGAGGAGTCTCTTGCCACCCGTCAGCAGGTTGCCTCCTGCTGGTTGGACAACCTGAACGATCCTGCGGGTGCGTTGGCGGCGGTCGAACCGCTGCTCACCGACGAATCCACGACGGAAGCGGCGTGCATGATGCTGGCGCAGATCCTCGCGTCGCCCGCCTCGAACCCGGAGGCGCGGCGCAAGGCGCTCAAGCACCTGAGTCGGCAGCTCGATACCAGTGACCGATGGGACGAGGTGGTTGTCGGTCTCGAGTCCGCCCTCCAGCACGTCGAGGGGGACGAGCGCGCTGAGTTGCACGCGGAGACGGCGCGTCGGCTCGTCGGACACGATCAGACCGACCGCGCCTTGCCGCACCTGGCGGCGCTGATCGCCCTCAACACCACACAGTGGGACGATCAGAGGCTCGACCCGCTTCTGGCCGGCGCCCTGGTCGAGCCCATCGTTGGATGCCAGCGCAATTTGACCAGGGAGCAGGCGCGCGATCTCGTTCGGCGTGCCGCCCGCCTGGCGGCGGATCAGCTTGGCGACCGCGAGCGAGCGATCTTCCTGCTCGAGCGCCTGGTTGACGACGATGCCACCGACGCTCCAGTAGTCCGCCAGCTGGCGCAGCTCTATGATGTTGCCGGTCGCGTCGAGGATCTCCTGACGCTGCGACGGCGCGAGCTCGATCACGCTGTCGTGGAGGACGATCGCTTGCGATTGCGGCTGGAGATCGCGCGATTGTTGCAGTCTCGGGACGACACTCGCCAGGCCGTGGAGGTCCTGCGCGACAACCTCGCGGAGCGACCTGGCCACCCTTCGTCGATCCTCGCGTTGATCACGGGACTCGAAACACTTGAAAGCCATCGGGAGCTGGCGGAGTTTCTCGCCCAGCAGGCCGAAGCGATCGAGGAGCGGCAAGCTGAAATGGCGGCCGAGCTCTGGAGTCGAGCAGCCGAGTTGGCCGAGCAGAAGCTCGCGGATCTCGAACGCGCGCAGCGATGCTACGAGCGCGTCGTGGCTCTTCGGGAGGACGCCCTGGTGTTCGACGCATTGTCTCGGATCCACGTAGAGCGGGGCGAGCACGAGGCCGCGGTGGGTTGGCTTCAGCGACGACTGGCGGTGGCGCTGCCTGGGGACCGCGTGGACACCATCGTGAGGCTTGCCGCTGCCCACGTCGGCGCGGGCCAGCAGGAAGACGCCGCGCGGTGCCTGCGCGAGGGTCTGGAGGTTGACCCCATCAACTTGGAGATGCGGCGTCTGCTGGCCGAGCTGTACCGCGATTCCGAGAACTGGGAGGCGTTGGTGGCACTGCTCCAGGAAGGCGCGGAGTTGGTCGCCGATGAGCAGCAGCGATTTCAGCTCCTGACGGAGGCGGCTCGCATCTTCACCCAGCAGCTGCGCGCTCCCGAGCGCGCGATCAGCGTGTTGGACCACGCGCGGGCGATCAATCCGGCCGACCGCAGTGTTCGTACCCAGTTGGCGGAGGCGCTACGGATCGCTGGTCGTCTCGAAGAAGCGCGGGAACTCGCCGCGGAGTTGCTCGAGGAGCTGGGACGACGTCGTGTCCCCGAGAAAGCGCGGTTGCACCTGTTGCTGTCCCAGATCGCGGAAAGTGGCGACGATATGGAGGGGGCGCTGGCGCAGCTCAAGCTGGCGGCGTCGGTGGATGTTAGCAATGCGGACGTGCAGCGCATGCTCGGGGCGGTCTACCGCAGAGTTGGCGAGCTGCCGAAGGCAGAGCGCGCGTTCCACGCCCTCCTGCTCATTCTGCGCAGACAGGCGTCACAGGTGTACTCGCCGGTTGGTATTGCGGAGGCGCTCTTCGAGATCTATCGCGTGGCGCGTGACCTGGGCGACACCGAGCGCGCCCGCGAGAACCTCGAGTCGGCCTTCGACGCGGCCGCGCAGAGCGTGGGCGAGTCGCGCTGTCTGGAGACCGTCCTGCGTCGCGTGGGTGACGCAGAGTTGCTGATGCGAGCGCTACGACAGCGCCTCGACCTCGCGGAGGAGAGCCGTGATCGTGGGGCCGTGCTCGCGGAGGTCGCCTATGTGCTCGAAGAGCAACTGGGGCGCGCTGGCGAGGCGTTCGATGCGCTGCTCGAAGCCGTCGTTGCGTTGCCGGCTGCCCGCGACCTCCACGATCGAGCGCTGGTTCTGGCGGAGCGCGTGGAGAACGGGATGTTTCGCTATCGGGAAGCCCTCGACAGGTCGATCCAGGCCGCGACCAACGCCGGCGACCGGGCACTGACATGCGACCTGCTACTTCGTGTTGGCCGACTCGAGGAAGATCAGCTCGATGATCTCGACGCGGCTGCTGGACGCTACGCGCGCGCCGAGTCCACCGGGCAGCGTCAGGCGGACGTGTGGCGGGCCATGGCTCGCGTGGCAGCTGCGCGTCACGACCGAGCCGAGGAACTAAGTGCATTGCGCAAGGTTCGGGAGCTCCCGGTGTCCGACCTGGCTGGCGACGAGCGGGTCGGCGTCCTGTATCGACTTGCCGAGCTTCAACTGGCCTTCCCCGACGCCCTCTACGACGGCCTGCAGACGCTTGCGGAGGCGCTCGATGGGGTTCCGGACTATGCGCGTGCGGCCGCGGCCCTGCAGCGCGCACTCGAGGCGGCAGGTGGCGATGAGCAGGTCATCGCACTGTACGAAAGGGTTGCGCGCAGTGCCTGGGATGACGAGCTCCTGCTGGATGCGTTGCGTCGGCGCGTGGAGATCGGTGGGGTTACCCAGGAACTGCTAGAGGAAGCCTACGGGCTCGCCCAGCGTCTGGAGCGAGCCGAGGTGGCGGAGTCGATGCTCCTGCGCGCGGTCGAGGTGGCTCGGGACGAAGTGGGGGACCTCTCCCAGGCACTTTGGGCGCTGCGGGCGCTGATCCGACTGCGGCAGGCCCGCGGGCAACTCGACGACGCGATTCACTGGATGCGAGAGGCTGCTGACGTGGCATCCAGCGACGACGCGCAGCAACTCCGCCTCGACGTGGCGTCCATTGCTGGTGGACAACTGGGCAACCTGGAGCTGGCCGCCGACACGTATGAGCAGTTGCTCGACGAGGCGCCGGGGGACCCTGCCGTTTGGCAACCGGCGCTCGAGGTCGTCAGGAAGATGGGTGACCGGATCCGGCAAGAAAGACTGCTCACCAAGGTGAGCGAGGCGGCCTCCGAACCCCACGTCCGCAATCAGCTGCGGGTGGCCAAGGCGCGACTGCTGCTGACGGCAGAGAACCGCCTGGACGACGCGATCGCAACCCTCGAGCTGGTGCTGGACGAGGACCCCGATCACGGCGTAGCCGCGGATCTTCTCGCAGACCAGCTCGAGAAAGCGGGACGGGTGACGGAGCTGGCGGAGCTTCTGGAGAAGCAGATTGACGTGGCCTGTGAGAAGGAGAACGTCGAGCAGGGCGTGAACCTCACGCTGCGTCTCGGCGCAGTGCTTGCAACCCAGCGCCGCGACGAGGCACTCGGCGCCTACCGCTCCTTGCTTGAGTGGGTTCCAGATGATGGGCGCGCTCTGGCCGCACTGTACCAGCTGCTCGACCCAGAGACGGAAGGGGTGGAGCGGGCGGACGTTCTCGAGCGACTGGTCATGCAGCAAGCCTCACTCGTCGAGAATGGTGAGCTCGAAGCGGGCACCGCGATGGACTGGACGCTGGCGTTGGTCCGCGCGCGCGACGAGGTCGCTGACCTCCCCGGGATGGAGCGAGCGCTTGATGAGGCGTTCAAGATCGATCCCCGGCGCGCCGAGATCCTGACAGAGCTGCGGCGCCTGGCCGAGCGCCTGGTCGAGGCGGCATTCAACGACGAGGACAAACAGAACGCGACCGAGTTGCTCCAGAAGGCGGCGTCGATTCACTGGACCCGTCTCGACGATCCGACGGCCGCGGCCGGAATTCTGCGGGAGGCGCACTCGATGCAGCCGGACAATGTCCAGCTGGTTGGCACGCTGGTCACATGCCTCATCGAAGTCGGTCGAGCTGATTCGGCAATCGAGACCGTGACCGAGGCGCTCGAGCGTCACCCGGGCGGGGGAGAGCAACGGATCCGGTTGCTCAAGCTGCGGGCCAGCATCAGGTCCTCGCTGGGAGACCACGGTGCTGCCGCCGGCGACCTGGAGGAGGCTATGTCCTTGGGGGCTGAGGGGCTCACCACGGAGCTCTGCCAGGCGTTGCAGAGTGCCAAGAACGCGGCGCACGCCGGTGCCGACCACGAGGTCGAGCGACGGGTGACGATGAGGCTCGCCGATCTTCTCGAGCAGTCCGGCGACGTGGGCGAGGCGCGCCAGGTGCTCTCCGACTGGGTTCAGAACCATCCCCTCGATCGAGAGGCAATCTACGATCTGTTGGCGCTGGATTCTGCTGCAGGGCGCTGGGACGAAGTGGCTGTGGGCTACTCGCGCCTCGTCAAGCTCGAAGTTGGAGACGCCCAGACCGACGCTCTCATCATGCTCGCCGATGCCCACGAGAAGGCGGGAACGCCCAACCTGGCGCGGGAATCCCTTGAGTCCATCTACAAGCTGGACCAGGGCAATCAGCGGATTCGTGGTCGTCTGCGCCGACTCTACGAGGCCACTGGGGCCTGGCGCGATCTTTCCAACTTGCTGCTGGTGGAGGCCAACAACTCCGATGACGACGAGCAGCGCTTTGGTCTGTTGCGCGAGGCCGGCGAACTGCGCCTCAGGCAGCTGAACGCGGCGCAAACGGCCATCGGACCGCTAATGGAGGCCCACGACATTCGTCCCGAAGACGAAGAGCTGATCTTGCTCTTGGCGGATGCGTACACGGCCGCACACTTCACCGAGGACGCCGTTCAGTTGTTGCAGGGCGCGATCGATCGACATGGAGATCGTCGCTCGCGGGAGCTTGGACATCTGCTGCATCGGATGGCCCGCGCAGTGGCCACCACGGGCGACAGCGACGGTGAGTTGAGGTGGCTGGCGGCTGCCTGGGAGAGCTTCCCCCAGAGTGGGGACATGGCGAGCGAGCTAGCGGAGCGGGCGATGCAGCTCGAGGCCTACGAAGTGGCGCTCAAAGCACTCCGCGCGTTGGCTGCCATGCGAACCCCCGCCCCGATCGCCCGGCCGGTGGCGCTGTTCAAGCAGGCCCAGATCGCCGAGATCCAGGGTGACAGCAGGAAGGCCGCGTTCCTCGCCAAGAAGGCACTGAGCGAGGACGGCGAGCTGCACGAAGCCGAGGTGTTTCTGAAAGCCATTGCTGCTGGCTGACCCTGGGGCCTTCGGTGCGGAACGGGAGGATCTTGGCGGATGGGGCGGAATCGTGGTTCGAGGCCAGAAAATTTGCCCATTCTGGTCGATGATCGAGCTAACACATAGGCTCGATCGGGGGTAGATCCCGGAATCATGGCTGAGGGAATCCAGAACCGGCGGTCAGTCGCACCAGACGTATCGGACATCGACGAGGCTTGGGGCCTGGAAGACGAACCGGAGCTGCTACCAAAGCTGCCCGGCTCATCGGTTCCTCCTCGTCGTGGCACCACGCCACCCGGGGGCATCGCCGCCACCTCCTCCCCACCGGTGGGCTCGAGCGCGGGGGGAAATGCGAGCGCATCAGCTGCACCGCGCCCCACCTCGAAGCCGCCGTACCGACGGGCGACGACCCTTGTCGGCGGGATGGTCCCGAAGCCTCCTGCGATTCCGAGTGAGCTCCGCGAAGAGCCCGCACCGCCTGTTCAACGGACGGCCCCGGCCAACCGCGGAACGCTCATCGGTATGGGTGTGGTACGCGACGTCCCGCGCCCCCGCTCGGCGAATCCCACCCTCGTCGGAGTTGGCGCTGTCCGACCATCGGAGCCCGCTCCGTCTGCTCGCGTGTCGGGTGCCCAAGGATCGCAAAGTCCTGTCTCCACCCAGCATCTTTCGTCCGCCCCACCCGCCAAGATGACGCTTTCAGGGGGACTTGTTGCGGCTAGTGGGCCGACTGGTCGTCCTCCCTCACCTGCTACCCCGGCTGGTGGCATCGCGGAAGCCAGTTCGCCGGCGCCGGCATTGGGTACCGCCGACCGGCGATCGGGGGCTGTGTCGCGCGTGGGCGAAAGCAGGGTCGCGACTGACTCTACGGACGAACGAGTCGTGTCACCCGACTCCAACTCCCGCGCACAGGTACTCGAAAAGGCCCTCAGCGTACTGCTCGAAGACGGCGCCAGTGTGCTCGACGGGGATGCCGAGGAGGCGAGAAAGCTATCCGCGTCGAAGTCCCAAGAGGACAGCGTTGGTCGCTCCGCGCCGGACAGTGAAGTGACGGACGAAGGGCCGAATGCCACTTCCGTAGAGACACCCACGCCCGGTGCTGACTCTTGTGCACCTGCGATCGATCCGGAGGTGCCAGCAACCCAGCCGGAGGTACCGGCAGTCGAACCAGAGGCGTCGGAGCGAGCAGCCGACCGAGCAGGCAGTTCGATCAGCGAGATGGATGACGTCGCGTCGCTGGTCCCGCCAGCTGGCTCACTGCCGGCTACCGCCATGGATCGGGCGGGGCAGCTCGAGGCTCGGTCGACCAAGAGCTGGTCCGGCTTCGGAGTAGCCGCGGGGTTGCTGCTAGCGGCGGCGGCGGGGATTACTTGGTGGCAACTCCGCCCGGGGGATGACGCGCAGGCGGGCGCGGTGCCGTCACCACCGGAGCAAGCGTTGGACGAGTCGGCGTTGGCTGCGCCCGCAATTCCGGTTCCGGTGAGCAGCGCCGCTCCCGCCGCCCCGGCGGCCGAAGCTCCCGTTCCAGTCGCCAGTGCCATCGCTTCCGCGGCGCCAATGGCACCCCCTTCCGCGGAGGTCGAGGAGGAGCTGGAGCCGCCGACCGGGGCTGAGCCGCCAGTTCTGCCCAATGAGCCGGTGGACGGCTTCGTGACCGTGAGGATCCAGACCGAGCCGCCGGGCGCGCTGATCTATGAGCGCGACCAACAGATCGGCAGAGGTGGCATGCGCTATCTGCTGAAGTCGGGGCGACGAAAGACGCTGCTCGCACTGCGCAACAACCACGAACCGACTCGGTTCACGGTTGATGGCACTCAGAGCAGTGTCACGATTGTCCTCCCGCCGAGCGGAAAGCAGGCTGCTCCGCCTGCCGCCCCGCCGTCCACGAGTGGATCGCAAGAATAGCGACCCGAATGGCAGCGCTGCCCCCACTTCCCGGGGTAGTGCCAGTGGCATGGCTCACCGTGACGAATGTTGTCACGGCTGTGCTCAGCGCTGGACATTGAGCGATCGTCGTCGCTGCTTGGCTTTTACCTCGGGCGACTCCGCAACTGCCATGCCGACCAGTCGCATTCCCTCGAGGAAGTGAGCGATGCCCGCGCGCACGAGTTCGGGCTCGTCCTGGCCAACGTCCGGGTAGCCGCGCCCGTCGGCGTCGGGTGCGACCCGTCCCCAGTTCGCAAAGAGTCGTCCCCAGTCACTGGTCAGGGCCTCGTTCACCCTTTCTGTTCCGAAGCGCGGGTACCAGAACATGTCGTGGTAGGCGACGCTGGCCACATAGGCCCACGGTGCGAGCCAGGTCTTGAGGGACCACTCCACGGGCTTCTTGAGGGGGCCCCAGTAGATCCGATGCTGGTTCCTCGAAGCGAACGTCATGTTCTTGAACGGGCCCTCGAATTGCCAGTTCTCGTCGGCGGCCGACACGTCGCCCACGATCTCGATGTCGCGGGGGTCGCCCACGCCCAGCCCCTTCTCGTGGGCCAGACGCACGAACTTGAGGTCCCGCATCGGATCGAAACCCATTAGCTTTGCGGCTACGGCGTCAATGGCGACTTGGTCCGCGGACGCCAGGAGCACGTTCTTGACGTGCGGAATCATGCATCGCGGCCCGGGCCCATCTCCCGCAAACGTCCCATCCATCACGGCGAACACGCCGCGATGGATCTTCTTCTGGATCATCAGCAGGTCGACGAGCGTTTCGTGGATCACCGGGTGGGTCCAGTGCCGGTGCTCGTTCAGAAGGCCACCGAAAGCGTTCTTCATCGCCCCGGTAGTGGTCGTGAAGATGTGGGTCTTGATGGTCGGGAGGTGGACGATGTTCTCGCCAATGAAGCGCTTGGGGATCGAGAAGCCTTTCGGGTAGACCTCATTGAGACACAGGAATTCCTTGGTCAGATCTCCTACCGCGTCGCGAACGTCGATCCATTCCTCACCCTCGTAGAGGTGTACATTTCGCAGGGTGTGGGCACGGATCACGTCCACCTGCTTGTTTTCGCGCTCGCCCAGGTGGGCGTCGATCACCACGGTTCGGTTGTGGCATCCGTGGATCAGCTCGGGATCGTATCCGTCCTGCTTCATCGCCCGGATGACCCCCTCGAGTTGCCACGGGGTGGTGGACGATCCGGGATAAAAGAAATGCCAGGAGATGTTGATCTTGAGCCCCGTGTCGGCGTCTTTGGCGACCGTTTCCTGGTAGTCCGCCAGGTTCATCAGGCGGTGATAGTCTTCCAGAACCGTGGCGGGAGAGGTGCGGACGATCGCGACCTTGGACTTGCTCATGGCAGGCACTTTGCCTTCACTCCGAGGTTTTTCAAGAGCGAACCCGTCCGCTCCATGGTTTCTGCCCGCGATTGGCCCACGGACTGCACCAACTGCTCAAGATTGGCGCTTTCGCTGCACCTTCCGTGGCTGCTCCACGAGGGGGTGGGGCAGACTGAAACCGCCGTCCGCGAGCCAGACACTACCCGTCACCCACGGAACAAGATCGCTGGCCAGCAGGCAGACGAGCTCTCCCACTTCTTGGGCGGTGCCAAAGCGCCCCAGCGGGATCTGGTCGAGGATCGCCTGTTCCGTCTCTTCGTCGGGCCAGAGTCGCGCCGCTGCTCCGTCGCTCTGGAACGGACCCGGGGAGACCGCGTTGACTCGGATCCCCAAGGGGGCCCACTCCGCGGCTAGCGTCTTGGTCATCACCTCGACCCCCGCCTTGGCGCAGGCTGAATGAACGACACCGGGCTTGCCGGTCGTCGCATAGGGAGCGGATACGTTCACGATTGCTCCCCCGGTTTCCTTCATCAAGAGCCCGACTTCTCGCGACATGTAGAAGACACCGTTGAGCGCGATGTCGATGACCGTCGAGAACGCCTGGGGGGCGAGTAGCAGAGACGGACGCACGAAGTTGCCGGCAGCGTTGTTGACCAACACGTCGATGCACCCGTGACGCTTCGCCACCTCCCGCACCACGGCTCGTACGTGCTTTGCGTCGCGCACGTCCAGCGTGGCGCTGTGGACCGCGAAGCCGTCACGCTGGCCACGTTCGATCAGATCTCGGTGGTGATCGGGATTGCGACTGGCGCAGATGACGGTCGCACCAAGTTGGCCCAGTCGCGTGGACACCTGGAGCCCGAGACCGGTTCCGCCTCCGGTGACCAGGGCGATCTTCCCGGCGAATGCACCAGCAGGGAGGACGCTCGTTGTCATCACGGCATCATCGACTCCTCGGGAGGGCGTCGCAAGGTGGTCTCGCCGTTGGGGAGTGGGTGTGGCGCCGGGTGGGAGCGGTGCTGGGTTCGCGGGCCGGGTTCGCTGTGGACTTGGGGGCCAGCGCGCCGTGGGCCTCGACTAGGGGTTGAGCGTCATTCGACCACGTTGAGTCGTCGCGGGTCACTGGAAGCGAGGTCGGGTGGTCGTGCTGGGGCCCAGTCGGCGTAGTCATCGGGCAGTGGCCCGGGCAGGGCGGGCTGAACCGTCTTTTCCAAGAGCTGGAAGCCCTGTTCCGCGATGAGTGACGGTGGCGTGCCCGAGCCCCGAGCGTCGCTGACGAGCCAGCTCTTCAGCGCTTGGACGTTGCGAATCAGTGTGGGGTGCTGTGGATCGACGCGCGCGGCGGTCAAGAGCTCTCGTTGGGCGCGCTCGAGGGAGCCTCCTGCCAACGCCACGCATGCCAGGGTGTTGTGGACCAGACCCGGCAGCGGATGCGCGAGCTCGAGCGCGCGGCGCGCGCTTGCCTCCGCACCGGCGAGATCGTGGGACTCGAGCTGGGCGATGGCCAGGTCCAAATGAGCTGGAGCGTGGTCGCCGAGACGGGCCAGCGTGGCCCGGCAATCCGCGACGTCGGGGCGGTAGAGGTCACGCACGCCGCTGTGGGACTGGAACCACTCGTTCATCAGGGCGGTGTCCTCCTTGGTGGCGTCGAACGGCGACTTGAGCTCCTGGAAGCGCTCGCGAAAGAACACTTCCCGGTCGAGCCAGCCGGCTGCTTCTGCGTCGTGGAAATCGCGGGTCCCGGGATAAATGCTCAGGCAACTGAAGATGTACTGATGCGGACGAGCCTGGCGCAGAAAGGCGAGGGTTTCTTCGAAGGTCTGGCGGGTCTCGCCGCGGTTGCCGAGCATCATGTAGTAGCGCACCTGGATGCCGACTGCGCGAGCCATCTCAGTCCCTTGGACGATCTTGTCGACGCTGATCTTCTTGTCGATGTTCTTCAGAATGGCTGGGCTGCCAGACTCGACGCCGAGGCTCAGGCGCTGGCACCCAGCCAGGCGCATCTCGTGGAGTAGCTCCGGAGTGAGGGCGTCGACGCGCGTGTCGCAGCTCCAAGCGAAACGGAGACCGCGCGCCCGGATCGATCGACACAGCTCGATGACGCGCTTCTTGTTGGTGGTGAAGGTGTCGTCCTTGATTTGCAGCATCTTCACCGGGACGGCCGCCAGCGCGAGCTCCAGCTGGTCGAGGACGTAGTCGATCGAGTGCGCCCGGAAACCGCGCCCCCAGGTCGTCTCGGCGCCGCAGAATGTGCACTGCCAGGGACAGCCTCGCGAGGTCATCACGATGTGGGTCGGGAACTCGCCGTGGACGTGGGCCAGCGTGTCGAGGTCATCGATCGAGCGTCGTGGGGGAGCTTCCACGATCCTTGCGCCGTCGCGGTAGACCGTGCCAGCAATCCCGGTCACGGGCTGCCTGCTCTCGAGGCGCGCGACCAGCTCGAGCACTTGCAGCTCGGACTCGCCCCGCGAGATGGTGTCGATGGCGTTGTGGTGCGTGAGCATCTCCCGCGCCAACGGCGTGGCGTGGGGGCCTCCGACTACGACGTGAGCACCTGGGTGCTGGCGTCGGATTTCCTCTGCCACCAGGGCCACGCCGCGTCGATTGGCGGTCCAGCACGAAAGTCCCCAGAGCGTCGCGTCGAGGCGAGCGATGATCTCCTCCGTCTTCTGCCAGGTAAATGCAGACAGGTTGAGGACCTTGACTTGATGACCAGCTCTTCGCAGCTGGGCGCCAAGGGTGAGCAGCCCGTATGGCGTCTGCCAGAAGTCGGGATCGAGGTCCCCCTCACGGAATCCCGGAGGGGGGCCTTTGTCGGGGTCCGCCCGTTCGCCACGAGCGGGGATCTTCCAGGGTGGGGGGTAGAGAAGAACGATGCGCATGATCAGGCTCGGGATGACGGCGACCGTCCTTCGATATGGTCGGGACGACGGGCCGACGCAAGGGACTTGGTAGACTGATCGGCCTTGTGGCCAGTTCGGGCGATGGACTCGGGTCTTGCGCTTCCGCTCGAACGGGGCGAGGCATGGATGCGTGATTGGATCCGGGCTCGGTCGGTGGCCGCTGATGGCGCTGGTGGTCGCGTGCTGTCTTGGCGCCAGCCCGGCTGTAGCGCAGGAGCCCCCGACCACTGACGATGTCGAACCTCCGAGCATGGCGGGGCCGACGGCAGCTCGAGACGATCCGCCTGGCGCTCCTGGCGACCCCGACGTCGAATTCCGCGTGGGGTTCGAGGACGAGGTATTCCCCGAGTCCTCGCCAATTGACGCGGGTGAGCGGCGTGAGGTTCCCGACTACGATGGTCGGGAAGCCGCACCGCCGCGACCAGGTGAGGCGGCGCTGTGGGTGCCGCGCCTGCTCCTCTCGCCGCTGTACGTGGTGAGCGAGTTCGCCGTACGGCAGCCCATCGGGTACGTGGTCACGCAGGCGGAGAAGCACAAGCTGCCGGGCCTGATCGTCGACGTGCTCACTTTCGGCCCACAGCACCGCGTCGGCATTGTTCCCACGGCGTTGATCGACTTCGGCTTTCGACCGAGCGCGGGCGTACTGTTCTATGCAAACGACGCGCTCCTCAAGCACAACGACCTGCGGTTGCGGGCGGCCTGGGGAGGGCGAGACTGGAAGACCTTCGGGTTCTGGGACTTCGTCGAGGTGGCGGACCATCAACGGGTTGGTGTGCGTGCCGCCTACACTCAGCGACCAGACTGGGTGTTCCACGGCCTGGGCCCGGACAGCAGCCAGCGGCGCGCGCGCTATCGTGAGCGCCGGGTCGACGCGGCAGTCGAGTACCGCCTGCGCTGGTGGCGCTCGAGCAGTCTGAACGCTCTGGTCGGGCTGCGCGACAGCGAGTTCGCTCCCTGGACCGCGTGCTGCGGCGACCGGGCCGTTTCCCGCACCGCGTGGTCCGGCCGCTTCACTCTTCCCGAGGGGATGAGCGACGGCTACACGGCGCTGCGCAGCGAGCTACAGCTGGCACTCGATTCGCGGCCACGTCGCCACCTGCAGGCGCCTCGCGAGGGTAGCGATTTCGTTCAACCTCCGGGGACGGGCGTGCGACTTGCTGGTCGTGTGGGGCAAGGCGGTGGTCTTCGTCCCATCGCTGACGCCAGGTCCGACGAACCATCGCGTTACTCATGGGTGCGATATGGCGGCACCGTGGGCGGGTTCGTCGACTTGACGCAACGGCAGCGAGTCGTCGGGATTCAGATCGTTGTTGACTGTGTCGATCCGGCTCAGTCCGACGGTCGTGTGCCGTTCTCGGAGTTGGTCAGTCTTGGCGGCGAGCGCCCCATGCGTGGGTACTTGGAGGGGCGACTGAGGGGGCGGAGCGCGGCGGTGGCCCAGCTCGAGTACCAATGGCCGATCTGGGTGTGGCTCGACGGCAAGATGCAGTACGAGGTGGGCAACGTGTTCGGTCCGCGCTTGGAGGGCTTCGAGATGGGGAAGCTGCGGCAGTCCTTCGGGCTGGGACTGGCGGCCAACAATGCTCGCGACCACGCGTTCGAGATCCTCGTCGGCGCGGGGTCGCGAACCTTCGAGTCGGGGGCAGCGTTCGAGCATCTGCGGTTGGTGGTGGGGGCGAGCAGTGGTTTCTAGAGCCTGGCAGTGTTGGTTGGCCTGCGGCCTCGTCTCGCTCACGGCGGGGTGCGCGAGGCCGGCGTTTCGGGCGTTCTCACCGGAGGGCCCCCAGTGGGTGGACCTCGATCAGCGGACGTTTTCCGAGCGCCCTGCCGAGTACTTCTCTCCGTTTGCCTGGGACGCGGCGGACCAGACCCTGTTCCGCCCGTTGACCCGAGTCTTCGCAGTCGCCCCGGGCGGGGAGGCCGTCAACGTCAACGCCGTCGACGAGGTGCCCGACAGCAGCTGGTTCCGCAACCGCATCGGGCGCCGCCCGATGTCGCCGCCCGAGCTGGCGCTGGGATCCTGTCGGGAGCGACCCATCGATCCCCGTGGCCCGTGGACGGTCACGGGGGCGAAGCCCAATGGCGCCAACCCTGGGTTCATCGTCGAAGACCAGTATGGGCGGCGGTTCCTGCTCAAGTTCGACGGCGTCGTGCAGGGACCGCGCGCGACCTCCGCGGACGTGGTCGTGTCCAAGCTCTACCACGCGGCCGGCTACTACACCCCGTGCAACGAAGTCGTGTTCTTCGATCGCGAGATCCTAGAGATCGATCCCGAGGCCACGGGGGAGAACGCTGCCGGAAAGGAGGAGCCGCTCACCGATGCTCATCTCGATCTTGTCTTCGCCAAGGCCATCGAGCTTCCGGATGGGCGCTATCGGGCCAGCGCCAGCCTGTTCATCGAGGGGCAGCCGCTGGGCCCGTGGCGCTATCAGGGGCGACGGCGCGACGATCCGAACGACGTGGTGCGCCACGAGGACCGTCGTGAGTTGCGCGGCGCGCGGGTCCTTGCTGGGTGGACCCATCACTTCGACTCGCGCGAGCAGAACACGATGGCCACGTGGGTCGATCGGGGCGCCGCGGGGGGATACGTGCGTCACTACTACATCGACTTTGGTGACTGTCTGGGAAGCATCTGGGAACCCCCGATGCTGGGTCGTCGCATTGGTCATTCGTCATACTTCGACCCCGCGCATGTCGTTGCCGATTTCGTGACGCTGGGTTCCCTTCGGCGCCCGTGGGACGAAGCTCGCTTCGGACCCTCTGGACCGGTGTTTGGCTACTACGACGTCGAGTCCTTCAGTCCAGATCGCTACCATCCGGGATACCCGAATCCGGCGTTTGCCCGCATGACGGAGCGCGACGCCTCCTGGATGGCGCGCATCATCTCCCAGATTTCCGATGACCACCTGCGGGCCGCGATCGCAACGGCGCGGATGCGCGACCCGTTCCTGGAAGTCGAGCTCTTCCGGTTGTTGAAGGGTCGACGGGACGTCCTGCTGCATCGCTACCTGACGCGGCTCTCCCCGCTCGCCCACCCCACGATCCGGGTGGCTGAGGGAGCTGGAGATCCCGAACTCTGCGTCCGGGATCTGGCGCTGGAGGCCGGGGTGAGCTCGGGCACTCGGCGCTACTACGGCGCACGGGCCTGGGGTGGCACACGGCACCGCAGTCTTGGTGAGTTGGGAGCCGCGATCCAGCGCGGTCCGTCTCAGGTTTGCGTGCCGCTGCCAACCGAGGGTGCCGACGATGGCTATCTCGTCGTGGATGTCTACGTGGGGAATGACCCTGGGGATCTGCTTCCGCCGGCACGAGTGCACCTGTCCCTTACTGATTCCCGCGGATTCGCCGTCGTGGGACTGGAGCGTCCCGACGCGGGGGTGTCTCCCCGTTGAAAGCGTGACGAAAACTCCGCTTCGGCGCGTCCGCCTGGGGTAACATGGCGGAATGGGTGAGCCGCCCCGCTCGGTGACTGGCACGGGTCACGCGGCCCTCTTCAACCTGGTGCACGACGCGGTGTTCCTCCACCTCCCCGTGGAGCATGCCGAGGATCTCCCTTCGGCGTCGATCGTCGATGCCAACAAGGCGGCGTGCGCGATGCTCGGCTACTCCCGGGAGGAGTTGCTCGCGCTGACGGTGGGTGACATCGACCGTGGGAACGCTGGCCCCATTCCGGAGCACCAACTCGCTGCTCTGCGTGCAGGAGAGCAGCTCCGGATCGAGCGCCTGGTGACCCGGAAGGACGGTGCGCTGGTGCCCGTCGAGGTGCAGTCCAGTCGTGTCGACGTGGAGGGGGGCGTCTTCGTTCTCGCCTCGGTGCGAGATATCTCCGAACGGCGGCGACTGCAAAGTGATCTGGAGCAGCAGCGAATGCTCTTTCGGCGGATTCTCGAGGCTGCGCCCACCGGGGTCGTGTGGGTGAATCGCGCCGGAGAAGTCACCTTCGCCAATCGCCAGGCCGAGGCCTGTCTGCAGCTGAGTCGGCGCGAGAACGCTCAGCTCCGTTATGACGATCCCGGTTGGTACATCACTGACTTCGACGGTCACCCGTTTCCCGCTGAGGAGCTCCCGTTCGCGCGGGTCAAACGCACTCGAGAGCCGGCCTTCGGCGTCGAACACGCCATTACGGTCGACGGAGTGCGGACGCTGCTGTCGATCAGTGCCGTCCCGCTCTTCGCGTTGGATGGCGAATTCGACGGGATCGTCGCGGTCATCGCCGACGTGACCGATCGGGTGCGCACCGAACGTGCTCTCGAGAACAGCGAGCGCTACCTGCGCGACGTGATTGACGCAATTCAGGACGGAATCTCGGTACTCGATCGCGACCTGACGATTACCCGCGCCAACCGCACCATCGAGAAGTGGTACCCGCACGCGTTGCCGCTCGTCGGGCAGCAGTGCCACGCGGCGTACCATGGGAATGCAGCTCCTTGCGATCCTTGCCCGAGTCGACGTGCGCTCGAGTCGGGACAGCTCGAGAGCAATACCGTTCCGCTTGCCGGGCCGGATGGGGTCCACGGCTGGCTCGATGTTCACGCATTCCCCCTGCGTGACGCGGGCGGCAGGGTAGCGGGTGTGGTCGAGTATGTACGGGACGTGACGCAACAAAGGGAGGCCCAGCGGCTGCTCGGGTTGCAGCGCGACCTGGCGGCCACGCTCTCGAGTGTCGACGACTTTGATGAAGCACTGGAGGTGCTCCTGGACGTGGTCGTCACCATTCCCCAAATCGACGGGGTGACGTTGACGGTGCGTCGACCCGACGGGAGCTATCAAGTCGTGGGCTCGCGCGGGCTCCGAGATTCGGTGGTGGCGGATGGCGTGGCGTTTCCGTTGGACCGAACCTGGACGCGGTCGCTGGACCGAGCCGAACCTTTCTACCAGGATGCTCGACAGGGGGAGATTCCACTGGCGGAGGGTGACCTTGACGCTGTTGGCTTGGTCCCCATCGCGCACGAGGGAAGGGTCATCGGGTCCCTGATCATTGCGTCGCGCTCGGGTTCGCAGTTCGACCCGAGTGTCAGGAGCACGATTGAGACGATCGCGTCCCAGGTTGGGGGCGCCCTAGGAAGGATCCGGGCACAGACGGAGCTCCAGCGCTCGGCTGACACGCAGGCGGTTCTGCTCCGCGAAGTGAACCACCGGGTCAAGAACAACCTGGCCGCAATCATCAGTATCTTGCACAAGGAACAGGACCGAGCCGAGGTGGCCGACCAGCAGAGCTATCTCGGACTACTGCGGGAGATGGTGGCCCGGGTCGCCGCGCTCGCCACGGTGCATCGACTTCTCTCGGAGAGCCAGTGGCGCCCGCTGCCGCTCGATGGCCTCGTCCGGAGTGTGGTCGAGGCGGTGGTTCGCGCGCACAAGTCGCCCGAACGGGTCGAGGTTCGGGTGGGGGAGGCGGATGTTACCGTCGAGAGTGACATCGCTCACCACGTGGGGTTGGTGCTCAACGAGTTGGCGACCAACTGTTTGAAGCATGGTCTCGTCGAGCGCGAGAGGTTGAGGATTGGCGTTGCCCTGGAGCGGATTGAAGGCGAGATCAGGATTCGCTTCGCGGACGATGGGCCCGGGTTTCCGCAGGAGGTGCTCATCGGTGCTCCATCCACTGGGCTCGGGCTGGAGCTGGTTCGCGGTATCGTGCGGCGCACGCTGCGTGGCACGGTTCGGTTCGACAATCGCGCTGGAGCTGTTGTCGAGTTGCAGTTCAAGGCGGGTGCGGGATGACGGACACGAGATTCCGGATCGTCGTTGCCGAGGACGACTACCTGGTTGCGGAGGAGATCGAACGGCAATTGCGTCGCGTTGGCCACGAGGTCGTGGCCA
>JBNLDK010000172.1:0-31480 GCA_050304295.1 Polyangiaceae bacterium | reverse complement strand
CGACCTGGGCTTCACCCCATATTTCTCGGCCCAGTTCGCCCTGCTGGAAACAAACGGGCTCGTGCCGGCTCGCATCGCCGCCGACGGACCCGGCAGCTACACCCTGCTCGGGTGCGCTGCCCCGAGCGCCGAGCTCTCTGGCAAGCTGCGCCATGAGCTCACCCCCGCCGAGTACCCCGTGGCCGGCGACTGGGTCGCGATCGAGGCGAACGCTTCAGGCGGCACCATCCGACACGTGTTCGATCGCCGCACTGTCCTGAAGCGTCGCGCGGCTGGTCGCGCCGCGGTCACCCAGGTCGTGGCCGCCAACGTCGACGTCTTCTTCATCGTCACGTCCGCGAACCGCGATCTGAACCCGCGCCGTCTCGAACGCTACGTCGCAGCCGTGCTCGACGGCGGCGCCAACCCGGTCATCGTCGTCAACAAGGTCGACCTCGTTCCCGATCCCGCACCTCTCGTCGCCCGCGTCGGCGCCATTTCCCGAGCCACTCCCGTGGTCTGCGTGAGCGCTCACTCAGGCACCGGTCTCGACGAGCTTGAAACCCACATCGGCACGGGAACCACGATCGGATTGGTCGGCTCTTCCGGGGTCGGCAAGTCGACCCTCGTCAATCGCCTGCTCGGTCATGAGGCCATCTCGACCGGTCTCGTTCGGGACGATGGCAAGGGCCGTCATACGACGACCCGCCGCGAGCTCGTGGTCCTACCGACGGGTGGAGTACTGCTCGACACGCCCGGCCTCCGCGAGCTGGGCCTGGCCGACGACGCCGGAGGGCTCGATGCAGCCTTTCCGGAGCTGGCAGCGCACGCCGACTCCTGTCGGTTTCGCGACTGCAGCCATGACGGTGAACCCGGCTGCGCGGTCGCCGCGGCCGTCGCGCGCGGAGAGATCGACGCGGACCGTCTCGCCAGCTACCAGCGTTTGCAGCGCGAGATCTCGGCGGCCGAAGCCCGCCGCGACCCCGCGCTCGGGGCCAACGCCAAGCGCCGCTGGAAGACGATCAGCAAGGCCGTCCGCGCCGCAACCCGCGCTGAACGAGATCGCCGTCGCTAGGGAGTGTTTTCAAAGTCCGAGCCCGAGCCCGAGCCCGAGCCCGAGCCCGAGCCCGATCGATTGAATTGGAATGTTCTTTGTCCAGCGGACTGGCTTTCCATCGGACAGAGAGTGTGTTCCATCCTGGCAATGGAGCGGTTGGTCAAGCTGCGCGACCCGTTGCCGAAACCCCCGCGCAACGCGGACGACCGAGCTCTCCCCAGCTCACGCCAGCTTCCGGGGTCTCCGCCGGCGACGCGGGCGTGACGTGTCGCGTGCGCTGATACAAAAACGAATCGCGAAGCAGGCTGCGGATACGAGATCGTGCCGAGGAACCCGTCACCTGCGGGAAGCGAGAGCGTGGATGACGGTCCTGCGGTTGCTGACTCTGACTGGTGTTGGCCCTATCGCGACGTGGCGCTCACGCCCCATGGAGCGCCTCGAAGCGCGCCTTTGTGGGGTCTGTCCGTTCGTCGGGTGACGATCGACTCACCGGTGCGACGCAGCGAATCCATGTCCCGAGAGCGGGTGCGCGTGTCGATGGCAACTTTGGTCCGCGGTGTGCATGGGCCGCAGCATGGACCTCTCCAACCACCCCTGCTTCGACGACGCCGCTCGGCTCCGCTACTCGCGAGTTCACCTGCCGGTCTGCGCAGGCTGCAACGTCCAGTGCAACTACTGTGATCGGCGCTTCGACTGCGCCAACGAGTCACGGCCCGGCGTGGCGAGCACTCTGCTCGCGCCAGAGCAGGCCGCCCGCTACGTCACGGAGGTCCTTCAGCGAGATCCCGAACTGCGCGTCGTGGGCATCGCTGGCCCCGGCGATCCGTTGGCCGCCCCCCGCGCGACATTGACGACCCTAGAGCTGGTCCGGCAACGCCACCCCGAGCTACTCCTGTGCGTGGCAACCAACGGCCTGATGCTGCCCAGCCACGCAGACGCGCTCGCCGATCTGGGAGTCAGCCACGTGACCGTGACCGTCAACGCCGTCGATCCGGAGGTCGGAGCCAAGGTGTACGACTGGGTGCTCGACGGCAAGCGGCAGCTACGGGGAAGGGCCGCCGCAGAACTGATCCTCGAGCGCCAGCTCGCCGGCATTCGCGCCCTGGTGGCCAGGAATGTCCTGGTGAAGATCAACTCGATCTTGATCCCCGGGGTCAACCAGCACCACATCCCCGAAGTCGCCCGCGTCGTAGCCCAGCTGGGCGCGGAACGCTTCAACTGCATGCCGCTGCACCCGGTCCCGGGCACCGCGTTCGGCACGCTGGAGGAGCCGAGTCACGCCCAGCTCGGCGAGGTGCGTCGGGAGGCCGCGCGCCATCTGCCTCAGATGGAGCACTGCGCGCGGTGTCGCGCCGATGCGGTCGGGCGCATTGGCGAGGTCCCGACAGAAGACCGACTCGTGGTCCTCCGCCGCCACGCCCAGCATCACGACCCGCGACCCCGATTCGCCGTCGCCACGCAGGAAGGAATCCTCGTCAATCAGCACCTCGGTGAGGCCACCGAGTACCAGATCTACGAGTCGCGCGACGATGGTTTCGTGCTGGTCGAGAGCCGTCCCGCACCGGCTGCCGGCGGGGGGCGTGATCGGTGGCTGGAGGTGGGCCGCACCCTGCAGGATTGCCGCTTTGTTCTCGTGAGCAGCGCCGGTCCCCAGCCGCAGAGCGTACTGGCGAGCACCGGACTCGAGGTACTGGAGACCGACGGTCTGATCGAGGACGCCCTGGAGGCTTGCGTCGAGGGACGCGCCCTGGCCAAGCCCCGGAACGAGAAGTTCAAGTGCGGAAAGGGTGCCGACTGCGGTGGCACCGGCCTGATGTGCGGCTGACACGGTGTCGATGTGGCGCGCCCCTGGCTGATCGACACCACGCTGCGCGACGGCGAGCAGGCGCCCGGCGTTGCGTTCAGCGTCGACGCGGCGCTCGACATCGCCCAAAGCATCGCTGCCGTGGGCGTGCCCGAGCTCGAGATCGGGACCCCCGCCATGGGTGGCGTCGAGCTCGAGAAGATGCAAGGCATCGCGGATCTCGGGCTGGGGTGCCGCACCACCGCCTGGTGCCGCGCGCGTGAGGACGACATCCACGCGGCCGTGGTCAGCCGGGTCTCGGCGGTACATTTCTCGCTTCCCGTCTCGTCGATCCATCTGGCCGCGCTCGGCAAGAGCCACGACTGGGTGCTGGATCGAGCTGCCGCACTGGTTCCCCTCGCCCGGTGCCATTTCGACTACGTTTCCGTCGGTGCGCAGGACGCCTCCCGCGCGGACGAATCCTTCGTCCTCGAGCTTGGCGCAGCGCTCGCGCAGCTCGGCGCCCACCGCCTGCGACTGGCGGACACGGTCGGCATCTGGGACCCCATCCGCTGTTTCGAGGTCGTCGCCCGAGCCCGACGGCGCCTGCCCCAGATCGACCTCGCAGTGCACACTCACGACGATCTCGGGATGGCGACCGCCAACGCGATCGCTGCGCTCCGCGCGGGCGCCGACGCGGTCGACGTAACGGTGAACGGCCTCGGCGAACGGGCGGGCAACGCTGCTCTGGAGGAAGTGGCACTCGCCATCGAGCTCGCCCTGACGAGGGAGAGCGGCATCGTCACGCTGGGACTCACTCAACTCAGCGAGCTCGTCGCGCGAGCCGCGCGGCGCCCCCTCTGGATCTCCAAGGCCGTCGTGGGAGAAGGCGCATTCCAGCACGAATCCGGCATCCACGTGCACGCGTTGCTGCGTGACCGTCGCACCTACGAACCCATCTGTCCTGAATCCGTGGGACGTGAACGCCCACCGTTCGTGATCGGGAAACACAGCGGTCGCGCCGCGCTGCGAGCCGTCGAACGACACGCTTTCGTGCCGCGGAACGACGCCACAGCACAGGAATGTACCCGGGTCTCCGCTCCCCGGGCCGCATTCCGCACCGATGACGGCACTTTTGGTTCCCGCGGGGTTGGCACCGATATTGCGAGGGCTTCCTCGAGACCGCACGAGTCGATCGAGTCCCCGCAGTCACGCTCCGCTCGATCCGACGAAACCCCAACTCCCAGACATCGAGAGGCACCACCATGAGACAGATCGCAATCTACGGAAAGGGCGGCATCGGGAAGTCCACGACGACGCAGAACACCGTCGCCGGACTCGCGAAGCTTGGCAAGAAGGTCATGATCGTTGGCTGCGACCCCAAGGCCGACGCTACCCGCCTGATCCTCAACTCCAAAGCGCAGGACACCGTCATGGACCTGATCCGTGAACGGGGCACGGTCGAGGATCTCGAGCTCAACGACGTCCTGAAGATCGGCTTCGAGGGCGTCCGCTGTGTCGAGTCCGGCGGGCCCGAGCCTGGCGTGGGATGCGCCGGCCGCGGTGTCATCACCGCGATCAACTTCCTCGAGGAGGAAGGCGCCTACGTCCCCGACCTGGACTTCGTCTTCTACGACGTGCTCGGCGACGTGGTCTGCGGAGGCTTCGCGATGCCGATTCGCGAAAACAAGGCCGAGGAGATCTACATCGTGGTCTCGGGCGAGATGATGGCCATGTACGCGGCCAACAACATCGCCAAGGGGATCCTCAAGTACGCGAAGAACGGCCGGGTTCGCCTCGGCGGATTGATCTGCAACTCGCGCAACACCGACCGGGAAGACGAGCTCATCGAAGCGCTCGCCAAGCGCCTTGGCACCCAGATGATCCACTTCGTCCCCCGTGAAAACGAAGTCCAGCGCGCCGAACTGCGGCGAATGACCGTCATTCAGTACAACGATCAGCACAAGCAGGCCGACGAGTATCGCCAGCTGGCCGAGAAGATCTCCAACAACAAGATGCTCGTGGTTCCCACCCCACTGTCGATGGAGGAGCTTGAGGATCTGCTCATGGAGTTCGGCATCATCGAAGACGAGCCTGCGGCCAAGTCCGCCTGAGTCGACCCACCTTACGAGCCCGGAAGGAGCACCGTCATGAACGAGAGGATCACCACCAAGACGATCGAGGGGATCACCAAGGAGGGCACCCAGGAGATGATCGATCGCGCCCTCGAGGCGTACCCCGAGAAGGGCCGCAAGAAGCGCGCACCTCACCTCGCGCCCAACGACCCCGAGTCGGAGAGCGCCTGCGTGCGAGCCAACAAGAAGACGATTCCAGGCGTGATGAGCGCCCGCGGATGTGCCTACGCCGGCGCCAAGGGGGTCGTCTGGGGCCCCATCCGCGACGCCGTTCACATCTCGCACGGCCCGGTGGGCTGTGGATGGTACTCCTGGGGCACGCGGCGCAACTTGATGAGCGGTGTCCCCGGCGTCTCCAGCTTCGCCCTCCACGCCACCAGCGACTTCCAGGAGAAGGACATCGTCTACGGCGGTGACAAGAAGCTGACTCAACTGCTCCGCGAAGCCCGTGAGCTCTTCCCCCTGTCCAAGGCCTTCTCGGTGCTCTCGGAGTGCCCGGTCGGCCTGATTGGCGACGACATCAACGCCGTGTCCCGAGAGATGGCCCATGAGCTCGACACGCTCGTCATCCCCTGCAACTGCGAGGGATTCCGCGGCGTCTCCCAGTCTCTCGGGCATCACATCTCCAATGACACGATCCGCGACTTCGTCATCGAGACCCGGGAGTTCGAAGGTGAGATCGGTCCCTACGACATCGGTCTCCTTGGTGAGTACAACATTGGCGGCGATGCCTGGTCCGTCGTCCCGCTCCTGGAGGAGATCGGGTACCAGGTCAAGTCCACGTGGACCGGCGACGGGCAGATCGAAAAGATCGCAGCCAACCATCGCGTGAAGCTCAACGTCATCCACTGCTACCGGTCGATGAACTACATGGCCCGCGTGATGGAGCAGAAGTATGGCATCCCGTGGATCGAGCTGAACTTCTTCGGCCCCACCAAGATCGCCGCCAGCCTGCGGGCCCTCGCGGAGCACTTCGACGACCACATCAAGAAGCGGACCGAGGAGGTGATTGCCAAGTACGACCCGGAGATGCAGAAGGTCATCGCCGAGTACCGGCCGCGACTCGAGGGCAAGAAGGTCATGTTGTACGTCGGCGGCCTACGACCGCGACACACGATCAGCGCCTACGAGGATCTCGGAATGGAGGTCGTGGGAACGGGCTACGAGTTCGCCCACGGCGACGACTACGAGAGAACCTCCAAGGAACTGCCCGCCCACACCGTCGTCTACGATGATGTCACCGAGTACGAGCTCGAGCAGTTCGTGGCGGAACTGCGCCCCGACCTGGTCGGTAGCGGCATCAAGGAGAAGTACTTCCTGCAGAAGATGGGCATCCCGTTCCGGCAGATGCACTCCTGGGACTACTCGGGTCCATACCACGCATACAAGGGCTTCCCCATCTTCGCCCGTGACATCGACATGGCGGTCAACAGCCCAACCTGGAATCTCGTCAAAGCCCCCTTCTAACGCATCGCCATCTGGAGAAGACCATGGCCAACCAACTTCAACTACCCGTCAAGCCGGTCACCGAGATCACCCCGGAGGACGAAGCTCGCGTTCTCGAGTGGATCAACTCCAAGGAGTACCGCGAGAAGAACTTCGCCCGCCAGGCTCTGGTGGTCAATCCACACCACACCTGTCAGCCCCTCGGGGCCGAGCTGGTCGCCCACGGCTTCGCCGACACCATGCCACTGGTGCACGGATCCCAGGGATGCGCCTCCTACTACCGCTCGACCTTCAACCGTCACTTCCGCGAGCCGGCTCCGGGAGCGTCGACGGCGATGACGGAGGACGGCGCGGTGTTCGGTGGCCAGAACAACCTGCACGAGGCCCTGCAGAACATCGAGAAGCTCTACCACCCGAAGATGATCGCGATCTTCACCTCGTGCATGCCGGAGATCATCGGCGACGACATCACGGCATTCCTCGCCAACGCGCGCGAGAACGGCAGCATATCACCCGACATCCCCCTCCCCTACGCCAACACCCCATCCTTCAATGGGTCGCACATCCACGGCTACGACGCGATGCTCAAGGCGGTCCTCGAGACCCTGACCGAGGGAAGGAAGATCGACGGACGTTGCACGGGGAAGCTCAACTTCATCGCCGGATTCGACGCCAACACCGGCAACTACCGGGAGTACAAGCGACTGTTCGACGCGATGGGCATTCCCTACACCTTCCTCGCGGACATCGCCGACACCTTCGACTCTCCGAACGACGGCAAGTATCGCCTCTACGCGGGGGGCACTCCGCTCGACGAGGCCGGCGATGCGATCAATGGCAAGGCCACCATCACCGTTGGGCACTTCGCCACACTGAAGACCTATACGTGGATCAAGAGTGAGTTCGCCGGGGAGCACGCCGCGCTCCCGATGCCGCTGGGCATCGGCAAGACGGACGCCTTCCTGATGCGACTTTCCGAGCTGTTCGACAAGCCAATCCCGGCCTCCATCAAGCTCGAGCGAGGTCGCGCAGTCGACGCGATGACGGACGCCCATCAGTACATGCACAACAAGAAGTTCGCCGTCTACGGTGACCCTGATCAGCTACTCGGCATGGTCAGCTTCCTGCTCGAGATGGGCGCGGTTCCCTACCACGTACTGTGCTCGAAGGGCTCGAAGAAGCTGCAGCGTGAACTCGAGACACTGCTCAGTTCCTCACCATATGGGGCCCAGTCACAGATCTGGATGAACCGAGACCTGTGGCACCTGCGCTCGCTGGTGATGACCGATCCGGTGGACGCCGTCATCGGCGACACGCACGGCAAGTTCGTTGCCCGCGACGCTCAGGTACCACTGTTCCGATTCGGTTTTCCGGTCTTCGACCGAGTAAACCAGCACCGGATCCCGATCATTGGCTACCAAGGCGCGATCAACATGCTGACCGCGATTTGCAACCGATTCCTCGACATCGTCGACGACAGCGCAGACGACCGTCACTTCGAGATGATGAGATAGAGACGATGGTGGGCTCCCAGGAGATCGCCATGAAAGTCGCCTTCACGAGCGGTAGCGGCACCCACATCGACCAGCACTACGGGAAGACCCCCAGCTTCTACGTCTGGGAGATCGGTCCGGACACAGCCACCTGCCTCGGTCGGGTCGAACCGCCACCCACCGACGAGCGCCAGACGCTCGAAGACGCGCTCGCTGCCCGCGCCGATTCCGTCGCTGACTGCACCATCCTCTACACTCTCCAGATCGGTGGCCCTGCCGCCGCCAAGCTTGTCCGACGCAACGTTCACCCGATGCGTGCTGCCGAGGTGACTCCCGTCGCCGAGATCGTGGAGAAGCTCCAGCAGGTGCTGCGCGGAAACCCTCCCCCCTGGCTTCGCAAGCAGATCGCCCAAGGCTGAATCAAGACGCCCCCAACCCCATCCAGCAGAAAGGAATTCACCATGCCCTACATCACCGGACTCACCCGCGGCAAGAAGGACTGGACGCCGCGCTACGTGATGAACATCGACGAGGAGAAGTGCATCGGCTGTGGTCGCTGCATGAAGATCTGCGCTCATGACGTGCTGCAGCCGAAGGAGGTCATCGACGAATACGAGTCGACGAAGGTCTGCGCGAGCATCGAAAAGCCAGACGACTGCATCGGGTGCGAAGCCTGCGGCCGCACCTGCAAGAAGGGCGTGTTCACCTTCGAGCCACTGCAAGCCTGATGACCCTGCGCGACGCACTCGAGGCGGTGGAGACGGCGGAAGAGATCTTCGCGCTGTTCGGGCTCGAGTTCGACGAGCGCGTCCTGCGCATCCATCGCCTGCGTGTGATCAAGCGGTTCAGCCGTGAGGTCGCCGCCATCGAGGCGACCTCTACCCCCGGCGACGAGACGGAACGCTGGGGACGCTACGCCGCTGCCCTGCAGCGCGCACACGACTACTACCTGCACGGTCCCCCGCCCGGAGCGCACGAGTTCGCCGGCGTTCAGCGGGGGCTCGTCTCGCTCAGTCTCCCGAGAAAGGCATAGCCATGTCGTTCGAAGTGCTCGAGGAACGCCGCGATCAGGTCATCCGTACCGGGCGGGGTGAGATCGTGCCGCTAGCCTGCAACAAGGCCAGCGTGGCCGGCTCGGTGAGCCAGCGGGCGTGCACTTTCTGCGGGTCGCGAGTCGTGCTCTACCCCATCGCCGACGCGCTGCACGTCGTGCACGGCCCGGTCGGCTGCGCCGCCTATACCTGGGACATTCGCGGAGCGCTCTCCTCCGGGCCGGAGCTGCACCGCATCAGCTGTTCCACCGATCTGCGAGAGAAGGACGTCGTCTTCGGCGGCGAGTCGCGACTGATCGCCACCACGCGCCGGCTGATCGAGCAGCACGCGCCCCGAGCCGCGTTCGTCTACGCCACCTGTATCGCGGGGGTCATCGGTGACGACGTCGCATCCGTTTGCAAGGAACTGGAGCGCGAGTTCGGCATCCCCGTCATCCCCGTCATGGCGGAAGGTTTCCGCGGCACCAAGCGCGACGGCTACAACGCGGCCACCCGCGCGCTGCTGTCGCTGATTGGTCGGGGCGACACCAGCGAGATCCCCCGCGCGTCGATCAACCTGCTCGGTGACTTCAATGTGGCTGGTGAGAGCTGGATCATCAAGAGCTACTTCGAACGCATGGGCATCGAGGTGGTCTCCGTCTTGACCGGGGACGGAAGGGTCGAGCAGATCCAGCGGGCGCATGGCGCGAGCCTCAACGTGGTGCAGTGCGCGGGTTCGATGACCCCGCTCGCCAAGGCCATGGAACGTGAGTTCGGAATCCCGTACATCCGGGTCTCGTTCTTCGGCATCGAGGACACCAGTGACGCGCTCTACACCACCGCCAAGCTACTCGAGGAGCCCGTGCTCATGGAGCGAGCGCGGGCTCTGGTCCGGGAGGAAGCCCAGCGAGTCCTTCCCGAACTGCGGCAGCTCAAGCAAGAGCTTCATGGCAAGCGCGCCGCCCTCTATGTCGGCGGGGCGTTCAAGGCATTCTCGCTGGTCCGCGCCCTCCGCCAGCTCGGCATCACGGTGCGTGTCGCCGGAACTCAGACGGGCAGCACCGAGGAGTACGAGGAGCTGCAGAGCGTGTGTGACGAGGACACGATCATCGTCGATGACACGAACCCGGTCGAGCTAGCCCAGTTCCTCGTGGAGCAGGACGTGGACGTCTTCATCGGCGGAGTCAAGGAGCGCCCCGTCGCCTACAAGCTCGGCATCGGCTTCTGCGACCACAACCACGAGCGCAAGATCCCGCTCGCCGGCTTCGAGGGCGCCGTCGCTCTCGCCCGCGAGCTCCATGCCACCGCGAACAGCCCCGTGTGGAGCTTGATGCCGCGCCGCAACCGTCACCGCGAGGTGGTCCGATGAATGCCAACGTCCACGACCCGTCGTCCCGTCCTCGTCACGAGCACGGCTCGGTCAACCCCTGCACCGTGTGCGCCCCGCTCGGGGCGGCAGTCGCCAGCGCTGGAATCGCACGCACCGTACCGCTACTCCACGGGGCTCAGGGGTGTGCCACGTACATTCGCCGCTATCTCATCAGCCATTTCCGCGAGCCGGTCGACATCGCCTCGAGCAGCTTTGGCGAGACCCAGACCGTGTTCGGCGGGGAAAACAACCTGACCCGCGCCCTCGACAACATCGACCGGCAGTACACCCCCGAGCTTGTCACCGTGGCGACGACCTGTCTCGCTGAAACGATTGGCGAGGATCTGCCGTTCCTCGTCAAGCGCTATGCCGAGCGCCGGCGCACGCATCTCCAGGTCGTTCATGCGTCGACCCCCAGCTACAAGGACGGTCACATCGAGGGGTTCCACTCGATGGTCCGCGCCGTCGTCCAGCAACTCGTCGAACCCGCCACCACGACGCGGCGCGCGGCCAGTGTGCTGCCCCCCATGGTGTCACCCGCGGACCTGCGCCACCTGCGGGAGCTGGTAGCCGCCTTCGACCTCGAACCCACGCTCCTCCCTGACTATGCGGACACGCTCGACGGGGTCATTCTCGACGAGTACCGGCGGCTACCCGAGGGGGGCACCACCGTGGAGGCGATTCGCGCGATGGGGTCGGCGGCAACGACGATCGATCTGACGCTGACCGGCCGCGCGTCGCGCGCGAGCTCCGTCCTCGCCGAGCGGGGAGCACCCAGTACCGTGCTCCGCTTGCCGATCGGGGTCCGAGCCACCGACGCTCTGGTCGCGCATCTGTCCGCGGTGGCGGATCGCGCTGCCCCGGCCTGGCTGGACCGGGAGCGCGGTCGCCTGCTCGACGCCTACGCGGACGGCCACAAGTACGTCTTCGGCAAGCGGATCGGGATCTACGGCGATCCGGAGCTGGTCGTCGCGATGGCGGAGTTCTGTCGTGAGATCGGGATGGTCCCCGCGCTGTGCGCGACCGGCGCCCGCAACCGCGCGCTTCCCGCCGCGCTGGAAGCGTCCGGGACCAGCGTCGAGCAGGTGCTCGACGACACCGACTTTGCCACCATCGAGGCCAGCAGTCGTGAGCTGGGTCTCGACCTGTTCATCGGCCACAGCAAGGGCTACCGAACCGCTCGCGAACTCGAGGTTCCACTTCTGCGGATCGGCTTCCCCATCCACGATCGTTTCGGGGCGGGCCGGCTGTTGCACGTCGGCTACCGAGGAACGATGCGGCTCTTCGACGAGATCGTGAATGTCTTCATCGAGACGAAACAGCGAGGGTCCAGCGTTGGTTTCAGCTACCTCTGAGTCGGACTTCGGTCAGTCCCGCGAGCGGCGACGGCGAGCGCCAGCCCCAGCGCTGCTGACTCGCGCCCGGGGAGCGCTCGTCGGACTCGCCGTGGGCGATGCCCTCGGCGGTCCCGTCGAATTTCTGACAAGCTCCGAGGTCCGCGCGCGACATGGGTTGCTGAAGGACATGGTCGGTGGCGGATGGCTCTCGCTCAAGGCCGGGCAGGTGACTGACGACACCCAGATGGCCATCTGTGTCGCGCGGTCGATCGACGCTGGCGAGTGGTCTCCCACCGACATCGCGGAGCGCTTCGCGGAGTGGCTCCGCTCTCGTCCGATCGATGTCGGCAATACCTGTCGCCGGGGGATCCGTCGCTACATCGCCCACGGCACCGTGCACGGGCAGCCGAACCCGGGGGACGCCGGCAACGGGGCGGCAATGCGCATGGCCCCCGTCGCGATCGCCACGCTGGGCGACGACGTCCTGCTCCAGCGCTGGTCGATCGACCAAGCGCGCATCACGCACCACCACCCACTCTCCGACGCGGCGTGCCTGCTCGTCGGACGCCTCGTCCACGGCGCCTGCCGCGGGGAGTCCATGGCGGGCCTGCGCCGTGTAGCTCAAGCCACGGTCCAGGAGTACCCGAAGCTGCAGTTCGAGCGCTATCGCGGCATGTCGTCGGCATACGTCGTGGACACCATACAGACCGTCCTCCACTACTTCTTCACGACCACCAGCTTCGAGGACTGCCTGGTCGCAACGGTCAACGTGGGCGGCGACGCCGACACGACGGGCGCGATCGCAGGCACCATTGCGGGTGCGTACTACGGACTCGATGCGATCCCCGTTCGCTGGCGCCGGAAGCTCGATCGTGCCCTCCACCACGAACTGCTCGGCGTCGCCGAGCGCCTGGTCGTCCGCTCGCCACTCGGTCAGGTGGGTGGAGCGTGAGCTCTCCGATCGCCGCTCAGAACTGCATCTCGCACTGCCAGATACCTGCGCGGCACGTGCACATCGAGTGGGTCGGCGCCGGTGCAATGTCGGCCGAGCCGCCACCGCCCGGGAGAGGCGCGCCGGCGGCGGCCCCTCCCCCACCGCTGGACGGCGGGGCGAAACCGCTCGCGCCCCCCGTGCCAGCCGAGCAGGCTGGCACGGGCTCGCACCAGTAGGGATGGTGGGGAACACACAGGCACCCATCCCAGGACCCGTAGGTGCAGGCCGCGCCCTCGGTGGAGCAGCTGCCCGAAGGTGCGGAAAGCGGACACTGGCTCTGGCCAACGTCACCACAGGTCGCCAGGCACTCGGTTTCCGTGGTGAAGCGATTGGCGTTGCCGTCGCACCCCCCGTAGCTGAATAGCTCGCAGCGCCCGGTCGATGGATCGAAGTGGTAGCTGGACAGTGCGGCATCACAGGGACCCGAGTCCGCAGGCAGACTGCAGAACTCGGGCACGCTGCCCCCGCAGGTGCTCACGCAGTCGAGCGCGGAGTAGAAGCGGTTCGCGTTGCCGTCGCAGCCACTGTAGGAGAATGCTGCGCAGTGCCCGAGCACCGCATCGAAGTAGAACATCTGAATGGCGCTCCCGCAGGTGCCGGGATCCACGGGCAGATCACACAGGTTCCCGGTGGCGCCCGTGCCCCCAGTCGCGACCATCCCTCCGCTGGCACCGCCGCTGGCACCGCCGCTGTGGCCCGCCCAGCCCCCCGTCGCTCCAGCGCTCCCGCCACTTCCGTCACTGGCAGCGGTGCCCCCGCACGCCAGAGGGAAGAGAGCCACGAGCACCGCCAGGTTCCGAATCGCCATTCCAAACAGGATAGCAAGAGTGGGGCCAACTGCCGCACAACTCGAAAGTCTCGCCAAGAGCGCCGAGGGTTGGCACAACCTGTGCCGCAGCCGCGACGGCACTGCCCTGGGACGAATCGACATCCCACCCGTCATCGGCCGGGACTCGCCGCCCGCGAACCAGCGGGGCTGTCTCCGAGAATGACCGGCGTCGGCTGCTCCGAGCCCCCCCGGGGATCCGTGATTCGCGAAGAAGCCGAGACGGGAGCGATCGGCCGTCGCGCCGGGTCATGACGGTACTGGGTTCGGCCATGCCCGGTAGCTTCGCCTCGACTTGGGGCACGGCCCGGTATAGTGCCGCAACCCAGATGCGGTCCCTGCTGGAATACCTCCGCTCTCCGGACTCGTCCTCACTGCGGCGCTGGGTCGCCGACGTTACTTTTGCGGTCGGGGTCGCGCTCGCGCTCTGGACGCTGTACCGGCACGCCTCCGCCCAGCTTCCCTACATCGAGGACGACGCGCTGATCTCGCTACGCTACTCCGAGCGGCTGCTGCAGGGTAAGGGCCTGACCTGGACGGACGGGGAGTGGGTCGAGGGTTACTCGAACTTCCTCTGGGTCGTGGCCACCGCCGGGGTCGCCAGCCTGGGCTTCGATCTCGTCGACTCGCTGCGCGTCCTCGGGTATTCGTGCTTTGTGGCGACGGTGCTCGCCATCGCCTGGCGCTACGCGCCGCGCGGGGGCATCGGACCGTTCCCCGCCGTGATCGGCGGCTTCGCCGTGGCCTGCTCCGGCAACTTCGCAGCCTGGGCGGTCGGTGGACTGGAGCAGCCACTGGTCGCGGCCTTGCTCGTCTGGGGCATCGTCACTGCATATCCGCTGCTCTACGTCGAGCGACTCGGGCTGCGCGACGTGTGGTTGCCAGGCACCCTACTCGGTCTGACCTGTCTGACTCGGGCGGACGCGCTGGTCCTGGTCGGCGCGGTGGGACTGGGGTTCGTCCTGGCACGCGGATGGCGCCTCCGGACTCTCCAGCTCGGGCTCCTGCTCGGACTGCTCCCTGGACTGTTCGTGGTGACCCACCTCGCCTTTCGCCTCGGCTACTACGGCGAGTGGGTCCCCAACACTGCCCACGCCAAGGTGGCGTGGACGAGCGAGCGCATCGAGGTCGGGTGGCAATTCCTCAGCGAGGCGATCCGCTGGGCCCTGCCGCTCGTGCTGGTGGCGGGAGGCGCCGCGGCCGCCTCCGTCCTCGCCCCGCGGCAGGCCGGGGCGCGCCGCATCCGGTGGCTGCTCGTACCTCTCGTGCTGTGGTGCCTCTACGTCGTCTCCGTTGGAGGGGGTGACACGATGCCCGCGCGACGCCATGTCGTGCCAGCCCACGCGCTGCTGGCGCTCCTCGTCGCCGAGGCCGCAGCGTGGGCCGTGCGCGCGGGTTGGGCCGCGCGCCTGACGCTCATTCCGGCGATGGTAGCGGCAGTGTTCCAGTTCTGGTTCCTGCAGCACGAGGACAACCGCAACGTCATCGTGCCCGGCGCCGGCTGGGCATGGCGGGGAGAGCCAGTCGGGAATCTGCTACGGATCGGCTTCCACGAGCAGCAGCCCCTTTTTGCCGTCGACGCCGCCGGCTGCGGGCCGTTCTTCTCCAAGCTGCCCGCGCTCGACATGCTGGGCCTGAACGATCGCTACATTGCCCAGCACCCCCCGCCCGAATTCGGCAAGGGCAAGATCGGACACGAGCTTGGGGACGGGAAGTACGTGCTCTCGCGGGAGCCAGATCTCATCGAGTTCTGCTCCCCGGGCAACCGGGGCACGCCCTGCTGGCGCAGCGGCCGCGAGATGCGCGCCGATCCGTCTTTCCACCAGCGGTACCGGCTGGTCCGCTTCGAGGGGACCGATCCCGAGCGCGTCGTCACCTCGATGTGGGTACGCCTGGAGGGGCGCATTGGCCTCGCGCGCCGGGATGATCGACTCACCGTCCCGGGGTATCTCTTCGCCACGCGCCAGACCACCGCGATCCTATTTGGCAGCGATGTGGTGGCGCACCTGAAGGGCGGGCGCGCAGGCCGATTGGAGCGACTGCCGCTCGAGGCCGGCAGCTGGCGATTGCGAGCGGAGCGGAGCGGAGCGGCGGTCGAGCTCACCGTCCGTCGCGGAGGCGCGGTGCTAGCTTCCGGCCCCCCACCGCTGGAGCTGAGCCTTCCCCGCACCACCACGGTCGACATCCAGGTCGCGGCCCGTCGCGGCAGTGAGGCCTACTTGAAGCGAGTCGATATCGAGCGCCGAAGCCGAGGAAGCCAGTGACCGAGCCAGTCAAGCGCAACAGATCCGAGAACGAGTCCGATGCCGCGGAATCGCCAACGGCACCCCAACCCGCACCTGCCGCGCCTGCTCGCTGGAGCGGCGCTGCCCGCTTCTTCCTGATGACAACGGCCTTCGAGGAAGCCGCCGCCACAGAGCTGACTGCCGGTCGTCCCGGCTACCCGGAGTTCCTACAGGCCAAGCAGCTCGCCCGCGATGCGATCCGCGCGCTAGACCGCGGGGCGTCGGATCTGAGCGCCCTGCTGCTACTCGTCAGCTCGATCCGGCACGGGGCGCGAGCGCTGGCCCGCCACCGGGGGCAACCCGTCGAGTCCGCCTGGAAGGTGGCGCTCGGGGAGGAATCCGTGCGCCGTGAATGGGAGCGCAGCTCCGTAGCGGTGAGACGCGACACGGAGCAACTGATCACGCCCGCCGAAACCCAGGATGACCAGCTCACCGCCTCCCCGCTCCGCGACCATCGCATTGCGGCGAACCGTGTCGCGTTCGCTCTGCTCGCGGTGCTCGAGCGGTGCCGAGTTCGGACCCGACGACTGCTCGTCATCCGCGCCATCCGGATCGGAACCGCCGTGGTCCTGACGCTGTTCATCGGCCTCGTCACCTGGTCGCGGATCGCCCCTCGCAACCTCGCCCGGAACGCCACCGTCACCGTGAGCAGCAACAACGCGAAGCACGGAGTGCCCGTGACTGGCGCCGTCGACGGGGTCCGCGACAAGTACGGCTTCCACACGGACCGCGAGAGCAACCCATGGGTGCAGCTCGATCTGGGTCGCGCACGGCTGATCCGACGCGTGGTGGTCTACAATCGGGAAGGTCCGAACACCTCTCGCGCAGTGCCGCTGGTCGTCGAGACCAGCGACGATGGCCAGCAGTGGGAGCCGTTCGCCGAGCGCGGCGAGGATTTTCATCGATGGGTCGCCACCGGTCAGGCTGCGGTCCGGACCCGCTACGTCCGACTCACCGCGCGCCGCAAGTCGACGTTTCTGCACCTGGCCGAGATCGAGGTCTACTAGTCTCGAGTTGGGCGAGCGCAATGGTCGATCGCCAGAAGCTTGCTCGACCCATTCAATGTCAGTTTTTGGGGAGTCTGTCCCAACCCCCGCCGCTTCCCGTCGGGTCCTGGTGCGCTCCTGTGCGCGCCCCAGCCCCAATCACAAACTTTGTGGGCTCAATCTGTTCGCAGGATCATCCATCGCCCCAGTTCCGTTCAACGCAACCGGACGGGGTCATTGAGCGCTCATCGTCAGCAGTCGCAGGCAGTGCTTCGGCAACCGAACTGGGGATCATCTCCGGCGGATCATTCCTCTCACACCCTCCCCGAACTGCTCTGAGCTCCAGGTCCGCCAACGCTCCGGGACTTCCCTACGCTGGCACCCCAAACACAAGCAAACTGAAGAATTCCACATGGCACCCCGGGGAAACTCAGGACTTCTTCAGCCTGCCCATCGCGACCCTTCCGACGTGACACGCGATACGCGTCCCCCACGACGCGGCGAAGTCGCCAAACGCCGCGAGACAGGTCCGACCGCTACCGCTATATTCAGCAGGCCGTGGGCGATGGCCGAAGACTGGATCGCCACCCCGCGGGCACGGAGAAGCACAATGATTCGTTACACGAGTTCCTTGGGATTTTTGGTGGCTTGTCTCTTGGCGGTGGGATGCTCCGACAAGGGAAACGTCGGCGGGGGCACGGGTGGCTCGGGCGCGACGGGTACTGGCGGCTGGGCAACGGGCGGCTGGGCAACTGGCGGAGCGTTTCCGACTGGCGGAGCGTTTCCAACGGGCGGCGCGTTTCCAACGGGCGGCGCGTTTCCGACGGGCGGCGGCCCGACGGGCGGGATCACCGGCTCCGGTGGAACTGGCGCGGGCGGCGCGACGGGCGCGACCTGGACGATCGACGAGGAACACGTCACGAGCTGCAACTGGAAGGGCTACGCCTGGACGGCAGCGGGCCCCGTCGCCGCCGGCGTGAATGGCACCACGAGCGAGATCACCATGGGCGAGGTCACCGCCACGCACATCTGCGCCAGCGGCGTGGTGTCGGCCCAGACGGACTACGGCGGCTACGCGATGATCGGGGTCAACATCGGCCAGGAGGCGGGAGAGGACACGCCCAATGTGAACGTCGCCGCGGACGGCACCGGAGTCGCGGTCGCGGTCACCAACCCCGGCGGCTCAGCTCTGCGCGTGCAGATCCAGGACGATCTGGGCGGCGATGACGCCGACCACCGCTGGTGTGCCAACGTCCCCGGAACCGGAGGCGAGATCCCCTGTTCGGAGTTCAACACCGAGTGCTGGAGCAGCAGCAGCGGGACCGACTACGCCGGCGAGCCCATCAACGCGATCCTGCTCCTCGTCCCCGGAACCGCCTCAACGGACACCACCTTCGACTTCTGTCTGGAGAACCTCGCCCCGGTCGGCGCCGAGTGCGCAGTGACCGGCACCGGTGGAACCGGGGGCGGAGGTGGAGCACCCGCCACCGGCGGCGTCACCGCGGGCGGTCAAGGCGGCGGCGCTGGCGGCCCCATCGCGGGCGGCGCCGGCGGCAACGGCGGTGAGCTCACGAACGGCGGCAACGGCGGCGTCACCAGCGCGGGCGCCGGCGGCGCCGGCGGGGCAACCGGAGTCAACTAGCTGACACGGCCAACAGCGCCCGGTCCCGCGCCATCCGGACGGGGTCGGGCGCTGCAGCCAGTACGGAGAGGGAGATCAGGTGAAGCACTCGATCTGGTTTGGTGTCCTGTTGGTTGGGGTCGGATGGGGCTGCAGCGGGGAGACGATTGGGCAGCCCCCGGGGGGAAGCGGGGGCACCGGGCCGGGAACTGGCGGTACCGGGGCGGGAACCGGAGGCGTGACGACCACCACCGGCGGTGGTGGTGGCACGAACCCAGCCGTCGACCCGTGCATCCGAGCCTGCCGCTACGTGGGGACCTGCCTCGGATCGGACTCTGAACCTTGCTCGGAGACCTGTTCCGAGATCCCCGACCTGACCGAGGCGGAGGCCCGCGCCACCGCGTCCTGTCTACTTCAGCTGACCTGTGCGCAGCTCGCGGACCCCACCGGAACCGCGGTGGTCGCCTGCATCGAACCGTAAAGCGCGGCGAAAGCGGGCCCACCCGGGGGCATTCGGTTTGCAAAGGCTGTCCCGCGACGCTAACACCGCTCGCGATGCAGCGGCTGATGCTCGGCTCGATACTTTTGTGTCTTTCCGCGTGCGGGACGGGTGGGGTGCACCAGATGAAGAATGGCAACCTGCGGGTGCAGTGCCCGCAGGTCCAGTCCGAATGCATGCACCAGGCCGAGCTCCACTGTCAGGACCGCGGAGGCGTGCACGTCCTCAACGCTCGGGAGAAGAACGAGCTCTACGGAGTCGAGGGAAACAAGGCAGGCACGCTGGTGAGCGAGGTCGTGTTCGTGTGCGGGGACGATGCGCCGCGCAAACCAATCAAGCTGCCACCCCGCGAGGAATCCACCACCTCCACGCCTTCACCGACCCCGGAGAAGCGCATCTGCATTCCCGGTAGCACGCAGCGCTGCGTCGGTCCCGCCGCCTGCGTTGGTGGGCAGTCGTGCCTCCCATCGGGAACCGGCTGGGCGAACTGCGAGTGTTCTCCCCAGCCAGCGCCGGCCAGCGAAGCTGGCACCGCCGAGCCCGCCACCGGTGACGGTTCGGCGCCCTCCACCGAGACCATGTCCCCCGACAGCGCCGAGTCACCACCGGCGAGCGAACGCGACACCGACCGCGAGTCCCTCGACGCAGGTCCCCCTGACCCCGAGTGACCCCGTCGGGCCTCACGCCCGTGCCGGACTTCCGCGGGCAAGCCCCTGGCGACCGAAGCGATTTCTCGCTCGTCCCGTTTGACCGGCTCCGGATCGAAGGCTAGATTTGGCGCCGTGGGTCGCCAGCACTTCACCTGTCTGATTCTCAAGCTCTGGCCGAGCTTGGCGGATGGGTGTGTTCGCGACCGTTAGAAACCAGCAGTCACCACTTGCAACACCCTCTCCGCCAAGCTGCCGGAGGGGGTTTTGTGCTTTTGTGGTCACTTCCCGCCGGCAGCGACATCGCAGGACACCATGACGCCCTCGTCCCACGCGCCAAGCAGGCCGCCTCTATTGACGACACGATTCGGACTGCTGCTCGCCGTCCAGCTCACTTACGGGTTCGTCTTCTCGGCCTTCCTTCTGTTGCCCAAGTACCTGAAGACGGTGCACGACGCCGACGCCGACGTCATCGGGCAACTCTCGGGTGCCGCCTTGATTGCCGCGGTCGCTGCCGTGCCACTCTTGAGCTGGCTGCTGTCGCGCACGAGTCGAGGCCTGCTCATCGTCGCCGGGGCACTGCTCGGCGGGATCGCGTCGCTGGGATTCGCGTTCGTGGACGTGGTCGGTCCGACGATGTTCGCGCTCCGCTTGCTGCAGGGGGTCGCGTTCGTGCTGGTGTTCAATGCCTGTGGCACCCTGGTCACCGACCTCGTCCCCCAGGAGCGGCTGGGCCAGGCGCTAGGCCTCTGGGGTCTGGCCATGCTGGTGACCAACGCAATCGCGCCGGCGCTGCTCGAACCGATCGCCGACCACCACGGCTGGCACCCCGTCTTCTATGTCGCCGGCGCCGCGGGACTGGTCACCGCCTGCGTCGGCCTCATGGTCACTGCCGCGGGAGGACCAGAGAGGAACGAACCGCCCGCGGCTCCATCCGTGGTGTTCGACCTGCGACGTCTGGCGATCTTCGCGATCACAGCCCTGATGGGGGCCGGGTTGGGTACGATGTTCACCTTCGTCCAGCCCTTCGCGCTGGACCTGGGGATCGAACGAGTGTCCGGGTTCTTCCTCGGCTACACCGTGGCCGCCATCGGTGCCCGCGTCGGCCTCGGCGGACTCGCCGATCGGTGGAGTCGCGCGCGAGTCTCGGCAGCCGCCCTGATCGTCTACGCGGCCTCGGTCTTCGCCACCGCCTGGTTGTCCCCCGAGCTGCTGTTCGTGGTGGGCGCGGGCATCGGCCTCTCGCACGGCGTCGGCTATCCGGCGATGAACGCCCTGGCTATCGAAGGCGCAACGGCACCGCAGCGCGGCGCGGTCATGGCCTACTTCAATGGCGCGTTCAACGCTGGCTTCGCGGTTAGCGTGATCGCGTTTGGCGAGCTGGCGAAGACGGCTGGCTACCCCGTCGTCTTCCTGGTGGCCGGAGGGCTCGTGTTCGCTGGCGCCGCGACGATGACTCGCCTCCCAGGCCGGCAACTGGAGACCAGTCCGCAGCTGGGTCGCGGCTGAAGCAATCGGCCGCAGTCAGCCAAAGCCGCGTAGCCGGTTCTCGCTGGTGCGATAGAGGGCGAGCGCCTCTTCGACCACCACCAGCGCCTCCTCACGACCCATCAGATCCTCGACGACCACCTCCTTGTTTTCCAGCGTCTTGTAGTCCTGGAAGAACCGCCGCAGCTCCCGCGCCACGTGCCGCGGCAGCTGGGTGATCTCGTCGTACTCTTCGAAGGCGGGGTCGTGCTCGTGCACCGCAATGATCTTGTCGTCGGGATTCCCGCTGTCGATCATCCGCATCAACCCGATGGGGCGGGCCACGGTGATCGCCAGCGGGACCACCTGCTCGCTACCCAGCACGAGCACATCCAGCGGGTCACCGTCCTCGCAGTAGGTGCGGGGCATGAACCCGTAGTTTGCGGGATAGATGACGGAGCTGTGCAGCACGCGGTCAACACGAAGCAGACCCGAAGCCTTGTCGAGTTCGTACTTCAGCTTCGATCCCTTCGGGATCTCGATGACGACGTTGATACTGCGCGAAGGGTCGGACGGACGACTGGGAAGGTCGTGCCAAGGGTGCATGAAGCCGGAATAGCACGAAGCGCGCGTCAGTCCTCGAGGTCGAAACGGATCGAGTAGCTGATCACCGTCGGACCGCGAGAGGGGCGCTCGAATTCCACCCGCGCGAACACGTCCGAAACGCATTGGCGAAAGTCCTCGCCGCCCATCGCTGTCCGTTGGGCCTGAATCGTCGGTTTCCCACCCTGACCAGGGATTCGGAGGTCGACCCCGAAGACGCCACCTTGCTCCGGCTTGCTGACCAGGCGGTAGCAACCACGGAGGTCCCCGAAGTGCCGCTCCACCGCAGCCTGGAACGGTGCCTTGGTGGCTTCGTCGTTGGGGCCGCCGCCGATGTGAAGACCGACGTTCTTCACCCGCACCTCTGGGAGGGATCCGGCACCCGGCGGGGGTGGCGGCACCGGCTCGGTCGCAACGGTAGGCTCCCCGTTCGGTGGGGGTACCGCGCCGGGCTCCTCGAACCGAACGACAATCTTCTCGACCCCCGCCTGCCGCAGCTCCGCGACCAGCGCCATCAGGGCAGTGCCCCCATTGCTCTGATCCGTGATCTCGAGCTGCTGACCGGGCGCGAGAGTGGGTCGGAGCTGTGCAACGGCCTCACTCGGCCCCGCAACCGGTCGCCCGTCCACCAGAATCGTGTCGTCCGCTTGCACCCAGATCGTGAGCTGCGCCGCTGGCACCGGCTCCGCGCTCGGGGCGGTCACGGCACCGGGAGGCGGCGCTGCGGGCGGGGGAGGGGACGCGGTGCAGCCCAGCGAGGCCAGGGCAGCGACCAGCAGGATCGACGAGCAGCGGCGCATGGAGGTTCGATACCGCGACCAGCGCGCCAACTCCACCCCGAACACAGGCGACGCTGTCGTCCGCGCCGTGACTGTGGCAATAACGCTGGGTGACCAAGCGAGCCGCGGGTGGGGCGTTGATCGCTGCGCTGCTGATCGGCGGGGGCTGCAAGAAGCCCGCTCCGCCAGCAGCTGCAAGCTCGTCGTCGGCAAGCCCCCCCACTGCCACCAGTGTGCCAGTCCCTCCGCCATCCGCTGCGGTCCCCCCGTCCCCGCCGACCGCAGCGACCTCCCAGGAGACCAGCGAGCCTCCCGAGCGAGGCGCCGCCGAGGCCAGTGCCCCTCACTGGATCGTCGATGAGCCCGCCAACGTGGGCCCCGCCGGCCCCGCGTCGGCCAGTGCGCGGGGCGTCGTGATGCTCGACCGGGAAGGCCAGCTACTGGTGGCAGAACTCACGCCCTCGCCCGCCCCTGCGAAGCCGGGCCCCACCAGGGTGACCGCCATCGATGCCGAAGCGCGCCGGTTCTTCCCCTACGGCGTGGGGCCGGCGGTGGCCGGAGACTGGGCCTACTTCGTCCAGGACGGCAAGCTCCGGCGCCGCTCCCTCGAGGATCCCGGGCGGGGGGAAGTTCTGGCGTCGGACGCGCGCAACGGATCCCGCGTGGCCGCCGTCAACGTCGTACGGCCCAAACAACCGATCCCCGTCGTCGCCTACGTGGCCCAGCTCGCGGATCGCCCCGTGGCGCGCGTCTGGATCGAGGGCCACGAGCCGACCACTCTCTCTCCTGACGGCGCAGCAGCGAACAGCGTCGATCTCGTGGCGCGAGGCGACGAGCTCATCCTGGTCGCCATCGAGGGCCGCAGCGGAATGAGTCCGGTTCACGCGCGCCGTCTGCGCCTCGAGGGCGACACTCCGCGCTGGGACGACGACCAGGTCGTCTGGGTCGGCGGCTCGGCACAGTCCCTGACGGAAGTGAAGGCGGTCGCCGCGCCAAGCGACGCTTGGGCGTTCGTCGCCATCGAGAAGGACACCACTCACTTCGGCCTCGCGCGCATCCACGTCGGCACGCAGCCGCGAACGGATTCGCCCGTCTCGTGGCGCGACTACCCCAACGGCCTCGATCCCGCACCCCTCGCCACAACGACACTCTGTGACGAGCCGGTGGTGCTCTACGCCCGTCCGGCTGAAGCCTCGCCCCGCGCCCCGCAGGAGCTGCATCTCGCCGCGATCGAGTCGGACGGACTGTCGCCCTCTCAGAAGGTGGCCTTTGCGGGCGCCTTCAACAACGCTTCGGTCGCGCCCATTCCCGGAGGTGCGCTGGTTGCATACGTGAGCGATGGGCGCACGTGGGCGGTGTCCGTACGCTGCCTGGAGAAGCCAGCTACTCCCTCCGCAGCGGCAAACGGGGTTGCAGCGGATCCGCCACCGAACGGGAAGTGAAGGCGCAGACTCCGCCCGGCAAGTTTGCTATTTCGAGCAGCTCGGACTGAACCGAGCCAGCGACGAGGAACGGACAGCGATCGTGGGAAGCAAGAACGACAAGAAGGAAAAGGGCAAGTCCAAGGACAAGTCCAAGGGCAAGGCGCAGAAGCTGACGGCGAAGACCGCCGACAAGCACGACCTCTACCAGCGCTCGGTCCAGAACCCCGAGGAGGAGATGAAGTTCGTCGCCAAGACGTTCAAGCGCCTCCGCCAGCGACCCGCGGAGTCGCTGCGGGAAGACTTCTGCGGCACGGGATACTTCAGTCGAACCTGGGTCGAGTCGGGTCCCTCGTCGCGAACCGCAACCGGAATCGACATCGACGCGGAGGTCCTGGCCTGGGGTCGGCAGCACAACCTCGAGCCCCTTCCCGAGGAGCAGCGCGAACGCGTCAAGCTGATCGAGCGCGATGTGCGCGACACCGCCACGGAGACCTTCGACATCGTGGCGGCCTTCAACTTCAGCTACTGGCTGTTCAAGACCCGTCCATCCCTGCGGCAGTACTTCGAGGCAGCCCGCTCGGCGCTCAATCCCGACGGCTTGTTCTTCCTCGACGCGTACGGTGGCTGGGAGGCACATGAGCCGATGGAAGAGAAGCGCTCGGTACGAGGCGGGTTCACCTACGTCTGGGACCAGGACCAAGTCGACCCGATCAACAACGGAATCCTCAATCACATCCATTTCCTCTTCAAGGACGGGACCAAGCTCAAGCGAGCCTTCACCTACGACTGGCGACTCTGGTCGCTGCCGGAGATCCGTGAGCTGCTGGAGGAGGCCGGTTTCCGGGACATCACCGTCTACTGGGACGACTCCGACGACGAGTCCGAAGAGGACTATCGACCGAAGAAGCGAGCCAACAATCAGCCCGGCTGGCTCGCCTACATCGTGGCCCAGAAGTAGTTCGCCGCTTCTGCCCGTAGCACGGTGGAACATCCACCGGAAAAAGACTGAGCCGAAAACGGCCCTGGCGCGTCTGAATGGGAGGACGCTGATGGACTCCGCACGCCCCCTGCTGCTCCTCGCCTCGCTCGTCACGCTGGCCGCCGCCACTGGGTGCGGGACCGCGTCCGGCGGAAAAGCAGCGCCCGCGGCTGCCGCCCCCGAGGCACCCGCGGAGCAGACGCCCGCCGACTATTCCGACGAGGGCGCGAGCGAGGAATCGGCAGCCGAACAGCCCAGCAGCTTGGTCCGGGTCAGTGACGGCGAGGAGACGGAGCGCCTCGACTCGCTGGAGGACGCCGACGCGCTGCTGGGCAGCTCACGGCAACTCCTCGACGGACTGTTTGGCAAGGAGAAAAAGCGGCAGCGTGCTGCCGACGGCCCGTCCGCGCTGACCGCAGACGCGGATGACTGCGCCACGGCCTGCAAGGCGTTCGCGTCTCTGCGGCGAGCGGCGGATGCCATCTGCCGGATCGCGGGTGAGGAAACCGCACGGTGCGGAAAAGCGCGCGAGGTGGTCGCCATGGCCGAAGAACAGATCGCGGCCTGCGCCTGCTCGATCGAGTAGTCCACCCATACCCAAGATCCTCCCCCACCGGCGTGTCGACGCAGGCAGAGGAGATCACCGATGAACTATCGTTCGAAGCGCCCGCTCGTCGCCGCCTGCGCGGCGATCGCCACCTTCACCGTCACCTCCATCGCTTCCGCTCAGGTGGAGAGCCAACGTAGCGTCGACGGCGATACCTTCTATGATTTCAAGGACGATGACCTGCTGGGGGCGGGTCTGGGACCGATGGGCAGTGTCCTCAAGGTGCGCAAGGGCGCAGCCCGGGTACAGCTGCTACGTCCACGCACGCATTTCGTCCCCGAGATGCTCAAGTCGGTGGAACACATCTGAACCGGTCCGCCGGATTCCAGCCGACCAGCAATCCCCACCCTCGGGGCGCGAGTCGGAAGGGGCCGGCTCGCCTTTGGTGCTCGGCAGGGTTCGCTGTAGAGTGCCACATCGGTGATGCCATGAGCGCGGCGTGTCGGAGATGAACGCTGGCGAGCGACTAGCAGAGGGGTCGAGCCAGACACCCGTGGGCAGGCTGGCGCCCAGCCCCACCGGCAACCTGCACCTCGGCCACGCTCGCAGCTTTCTCCTCGCCTGGTGGCATCTCCGAGCGCGAGGAGGCCGAGTACTGTTGCGGCTCGAGGATCTGGATGGGCCGCGGGTGAAGCCAGGCATGGCAGAAGCCGCAATCCGCGATCTCGAGTGGCTCGGACTCGACTGGGACGAGACGCCGCTCGTGCAGTCGACTGGTGCGGAGCGCTTCGCGGCAGCCCTCGAGGAGCTGCGCGTCTCGGGACGGACGTACCCTTGTGTGTGCAGCCGAGCCGACATCCGGGCTGCTCAATCTGCCCCCCAGCTCGGGGACCACGAGTCGCGGTATCCCGGGACCTGCCGGGGACGATTCCCGAGCCTCGCCAGCGCTCGAGCTGCTGCGGGACGCGATCCGGGAGTGCGGTTCACCGTCCCCGAAACCCCCGTCGTCTTCGAGGACGGGTTCGCCGGAAAGCAGAGCTTCACCGTTGCGCGAGACATTGGCGACTTTCTGGTCGCGCGCCGCGACGGTGCTCCCGCCTACCAGCTGGCGGTCGTGGTCGACGACCACGCACAGGGCGTCACCGAGGTCTTGCGTGGCGACGATCTGCTGGCGAGCACCGCGCGACAGTGGTTGCTCCAGCAGGCCCTCGCGATACCGTCGCCCGCATGGTTCCACGTACCGCTGGTGGTCGACAGCGAGGGGCGCCGCTTGGCCAAGCGGGCAGACGACTTGAGTGTTGCGAGCCTGCGGGATGGGGGGACGGACCCGCGAGCCATCATCGCGTGGGTCGCGCAGCAATCGGGTCTACCCGTGACCGAGCGGGTCACTGCTGCGGAGTGCGTGGTCGAGTTCGATCTTCGTCGAGTGCCCCGCCAACCCGTCACTCTGTCTCCAGACACGGTCGCGACCCTCCGCGCGACTCGTGCGTGACCGGGCTCCTTGGGTCCGGTGTGGTTCAGTACCCGACGTCGAGGCACTCGCGGCGGATCACGCGCTGGCCGTTCGCGTCGATGAGATACGGAGGACTGCAGGGAGCAGTGGGATGGACGTACTCGCATCCCGGACGAACCGTCTTGATCCCTTCCTCATCGACCAAGAGCGGAGGGTCACAGGGATTCGCACCGCCGTGAGCCTCGCACCCGGCCTTGAGCAAACGCTGGCCCCGACCATCGCGCACGATCGGTGGGTCGCAGGCCTCGTAGCCCAGCTCATCCTCGGCCGGAAACGCCTTGACACTGCGGGGCTCGACCTCCTGATCCATCACCCGTTCCATGGCCAGCAGACGCAACTCGAGACGCGCCACACGTGCTTCGAGTTCCCGCACTCGCTCCGGCACCATCCCTCCGACCGCCGGCTGCGAAAACCCGGACGACGCCGAGAACATCGCCACGCTGCCCACTGCCAGCGCCCCCGCCCAGATCCACCGGCTGCGCGCCTGTCCCTTTCCCGTCTGCATTCCCGAAGCGTACTCCCTCCACGGCGAAAGGTCGGGCAAATTGCCGCTCGGCCTCGGCCCAGAGCCGGGATGCGCTATCATTGGAGTACCCGCGTGAACTCGAGCTATCGTTCCAGCATGCGTCTCCCCGCGCCCGAGGCGCGCGGCCCGGCCACCAGATGCTCGGCCGCTGACTGGATGTGCGCCGAACATCCAGGTTCGAGCAAATCCTGGTCGCGACCCGTCACCAGGACCTCGGCGCGATCCTTGCCGCGCTTTGCTGCCCACGCCAAGCGCGAGGTCCCCACCCGCGGGAAACTCTCGTGGTGGGCGAGATTCTCGGCGCCCGTCCTGGGGTTGCTCGCCGTCTCGAGCGTGGTCGGTGTGGCCATGGCGCAGTCTGGAATGGAGGAACCGGTCGAGCCGTGGACGTCCAGCCCGGTCCACATGCCTCGTGCCTTCTATGAGCCCCCCCCCATCGATGTCGTCGACCCCTGGGCAGCCACACCGCGCTCGAGCGCGCCCTCCCCAGCTCCCACCGGGCCGGAAGGGGTGATCGACCCCTGGCGCGGGGCCCCGCTGCGGCACCAGCCGCGCGAGCTCGTCGATCCCTGGCCCGCGGCCAGCTCCCCGAGCCCAGCGACACCACCACCGACCGCGACCTTCGCCATCGTCCCGGGAACCGCCGCGCCGCGCGACGCGACGTCGCGGCCACCACCCTCCCAACCCTGCACCGCCCACTGCGCGGCGTTCCCGCTGCTCGACTGAGCTCGACGGGGCAACGTGGGAGCGAACCACGCGCTGCTGCTCTGGTGTGCAGCCACCGACTGCACCTACACGAAGACTACCGTCGACGGGGTCGCCGTCCTGCTCGGCAAGTGCATCCACTGCGGGCGCCGACTGGTGATCGATCTGCGCGGGCGACCGCTATCGAGTGCCACACTGGAGCACATCGTGCCGCGCCACCATGGGGGCACGAACGCCCTCGAGAACCTCGCGATTGCGTGCCAGCGATGCAACGCGCAGAAGGGGTACCGCCACGATTGCCAGCGCCGCGACGATCCGCGGCTGCAGCACGTCGTGGCAACCCTCCAGCGACGGCGCCGCGCGCGATGGCGAGAACCGCCCGCCACCTGGGAGCTCCCGGCACTAGCGACGGAGTGACCGCCGTGCCCGCGACCGCGCGGCGCCAGAGCGAGCCCAGCGCGTAGCCGCGGGCCCGCACGAGGAGAAGCACGCGCGACTGGACGTGGCGCGTCACGTGCCCTACCCCTTGCGGTGTGAAGCTCAAAGCCCCAGCCGCCGAACGCAATCGCGAACCGATCCTCGAAATCCTGCGCGAAGAACTGCCTCCCGCGGGTCGCGTGCTGGAGATCGCCAGCGGCTCGGGCACTCATGCCGTTCACTTCGCGCGGGCGTTGACCCCCCTGCGGTGGCAACCAACGGACGTCGACGATGATGCGCTACTCAGCATCCACGAACACCGGAACGAGTCGGGACTCCTCAACCTCGATCCACCCCTGCGCCTCGACGTCTGCCAGCCCCGGTGGCCGGTAGCGGAAGCGGCGGCGGTCGTGTGCATCAACATGCTCCACATCGCTCCGTGGTCGGCGGCCGAGGGACTGTTCCGAGGCGCCTCCGAGCTCCTTTCCTCGGGCTCCCCCCTTTGCACCTACGGTCCATACCGCTTCAGTGGCGAGGTCACCGCCCCCAGCAACGACGAGTTCGACCAGAGCCTGCGCAGTCGGAACCCCGCCTGGGGCGTGCGGGATGTGCGGGATCTGGAAAGGCTGGCCGATTCGGTCGACCTGGAACTGTCTCGCGTTGCGGCGTGCCCCGCGAACAACCACGTGCTCGTCTTTCGACGCCGCTAGAGGGCGATCTTCGCGCTGCAACGCAGCGCTCGAACGTCGCGCTCTAGCCCTCGCAGGACCGCACCGTGCGCTCCCCGCCCCGCTGGTGTAGCATCTCGACGCGGGTCGCGGAGACAGCCTCGACCCGGAGCGGCGATGGCCAGGCGAGCGATTCCCGGAACCGAACCGATGGCAGTGCACTCAGCGGACCACCCGGATCCGCTGGGTCAGGTCGTTGGCGGGCGCTGGCGCCTGCAGCGCAAGCTCGGTCAGGGAGGTACTGCAGCCGTCTTCGAGGGTCACTCCACCAGCGGCGAAGCCGCAGCGATCAAGCTGCTCCACCCCGAGTTCGCCGCGCACCCGCAAGCCCGAGAGCGGTTCCGCCGCGAGGCTGTCGCGGCCCAGAGCATCAAGCACCCCGACGTCGTACGGATTCTGGACCACGGCGACGACCCGCTCGGGCCCTTCATCGCCATGGAGCTGCTCGACGGTCATCCGCTCAGCTACTGGGCCCAGCGCGGCGGCCTGCCCATGGACCGCATCCTCAAGATCCTGGTCCGGGTGCTCGACGTGCTCGCCGCCGCCCACGACCAGGGCATCATTCATCGCGACGTCAAGCCCGCCAACATCTTCGTGACCCGAGCCGGGGGAGTGAAGGTCCTCGACTTCGGGATCGCCCGCATACTGGAAGCGCTGCCCAACGAGTTGCGCACGAAGACGGGCATCGCCCTAGGCACGGTGAGCTACATGGCGCCCGAGCAGGCGCGCGGGATCTCCAGTCAGATCGACGCGCGCACCGACCTGTTCGCGCTCGCCGCCACGGGATTTCGACTGGTCACGGGGCGTCCCGTCCACGCGCGCCGCAGGCCCGGCGAGCTGCTCCACGCGATGGCCACCGAAACCGCCCCGCGGCTGGCTGCCGTAGCCCCCCACGCGCCTCGGGAGTTCTGCCAGGTGATCGATGTCGGCCTGGCGTATGCGAAGGACCGCCGGTATCCGGACGCGCGCACGATGCGCGCCGATCTGATGGCGGTGCGGAACGGGCGCACGCCCCCGTTCGCAGAGAGCCAGCTCGCCGGGCTGGGGGACCCCTCCACCATGCCCGACCACCCTTTCGATCCGCCCACGCCCCCACCCAGCAACAGCGCCGACGAGACCCACCACTGGGGCACGCCAGATTCGGCGCCGCCGCCGATCGACTCCACGCCAAATGCAGCGCCGGTCCCCGCCCCGGAAGCCTCCGAACGCACCACCGTGCCCTTCGCCGCGCAACCGGAGACGACGGCGCTGGAGCCGTCAGCCGCGCCCCCGGAGCCCGACCCGCGGGCGCGGCACACGCAGCCCATCGGGTCGTTTTCCGATCCCACCCCCGACACCAAGCAGTAGAGCAGCGCGGAGCGCCCACTCTTCACCGCTCCCGGACCTCGGGCGCAGGGCCCACCCAGCCACGGCCACTGGGCGCGGGAGCGCTCAGTGGACGTGGGCCTGGAACTCCTCCTCCCAGCGAGGATAGGCGAGATGCTTCTCGATGATCTCGGGCACCTCACTGGACGACAGGAACGCCCCTTCGTCGGACAGCGGTCGAGCGACCAGGCTCTCGAGAACCTCGATGTGTGCCGGGCGGAGGTAGGGGGCGGACGTGGCAAGCACCTTCCTGGCGAACTCCGCCAGCTCGCCGGAGGGCACCTCGAGCTTGTTGAAGGCGTTCACCCAGGACTCCCACTCGCCCAGGCTCTCGACGATTTCGGCGAACACCATGCCCGAGAAGTGGGGCGCCACTAGCTTCGCATCGTCTACGTCCGGCTCGATGAACGCGATGGGCACCTCTCCATCGTCCGCCCAATCGGGAACGAAGCACCAGTATTCCCCCGCCGCGCCCGAGGCGAAGCAGACGAGCTGGGGGTCGGTGACGAAGTACTCGGGAAACTCGTGCTTCAGGATCTCCTTGGGAGTCATCCACTCGACGCGGGGAGAGCAGATGAGCAGCGGAGGATCCTCGCGGTAGCTATTGAACCGCTCCTTCTTCAAGTCCATGCGGTAGGAAAGACGATCGTCCTCGAGCGCGCGAGCGTAGTCCGCCGGCAGAGGGAAGCCGAACCGCTGCTCGAATGCCGCGGCAAATGAATCGTTCGACGCGGCTCCCCCCCCGTCTGCTGAGCGTTTCACGGGGGCCTGCTTCGCCACGGCCTGCTTCGCCACGGCCTGCTTCGCCACGGCCTGCTTTGCCACGGCCTGCTTTGCCACGGCCTTCTTTGCCACGGCCTTCTTTGCCACGGCCTTCTTTGCCACGGCCTTCTTTGCCACGGCCTTCTTTGCCACGGCCTTCTTTGCCACGGCCTTCTT
>JBNLDK010000171.1:0-15711 GCA_050304295.1 Polyangiaceae bacterium | reverse complement strand
GATCGCCTGCCGGCTGGCTTCGAGCCTGTCGATACCTCACTTGCTACGGAACGGCAGTCTGCGCAGGATGAAGGGGTCGGTTGGGACTGGGTGTGGCGCGAGCTCCACGACGAGCGCGTCACGTTCTTCGCCGACGAGCTGGCGAGCGGCGGGCACGACGCCGCGTACCTGGTGCGCGTCACGCGCGCCGGCTCGTTCATCCGTCCGGCTGCCATGGCCGAGGCCATGTACGACCCGTCGATCTACGGTCGCGGATTGCGGGAAACCGTCCGCGTGACGCGCCCCCTGCAACCGTGAAGAAGCCCGATCGTGGGGGATCGTGCCGGACGACTGCTGGGCGAGTTCCCGCACGGCCTCGGTGCCTTGACCCCGCCACACAGTGCCACTTGTGTCACTGGTGCGAACGGGATGCTCGGGGTATTCCCTGTGGTGTCGAGCGGTTGGCGGGGTCAGGGAGCGTCCAATGAATTACGAAGGAGCCCGCTGGTCACTACTGACGATGGTCGTTGCTGCAGCCACCCTCGGCGTACCATCGCGCGTCCAGGCGAAGCCCTACAAGGGAGGGGAGCTGTACTCGCAGCGGGAGTATCTCCACGGACGGGTCGAGATGCGGATGCGCATGGCTCGCGGCAGCGGGCTTCTGTCGACCTTCTTCACCTACAAGGGCGGCTCCGAGTCGGCCAACACCTTCTGGGAGGAGATCGACATCGAGGTATTCGGCAAGGACGACGCTACTACTTGGCAGTCGAACATCATTACTGGACTCGGCTCGCGCACGACGTCCGAAGAGGTGCACGACTGCGGGGTCTCGCTGGCCGACGCCTATCACACCTACGTCCTGGAGTGGACAGCGAGCTACGTTGCCTGGCAGGTCGATGGGATCGAGGTGCGACGGACGACTGGAACGCAGGTCAGCGAGTTGACCAATCCGCAGTCGCTTCGATTCAACATCTGGGCGGCCAACATTACGGATTGGGTCGGTCCGCTCGATGATTCGGCGTTGCCGCAATACCAGTACGTCGACTGGATCAGCTACTCTCGGTACGAGGGGGGCCAGTTCGTCGCCGAGTGGCGGGACGACTTCGACTCGTTCGATGGTTCACGTTGGGGCCGCGCAGACTGGACCTTCGCCGAGAACCTGGCCGACTTCGATCCCGGCAACGTTGTCGTTCAGGGTGGGGCTCTCGTTCTGGCGCTGACGCGCGAAGGACAGACTGGTTTCTCGGGCACGGTACCAGCCGACTCCGGAGGGACGGCGTGTGTCAGCGGAGGGACCGGTGGCTCCGGCTCGGGAACGGGCGGAACCGGTGGCTCCGACTTGCAGACTGGCGGGACCGGCGCAGGGACTGGAGGAGCCAGTGGAGGGACCGGTGGTTCCCCCTCGGAAACCGGGGGCGCTGACGCACAGACCGGGGGAGCCAGCTCGGGGACCGGCGGCGACGCGGGGCCTGGGGGTGCCGGCGGCACGGGGGGCGTCGGGGGGCCCGCAACCGGTGGCATGGGTTCCGGCGGGACGCCTCCTGTTTGCGCCCAACCGCTGGTCAACTGTGGCCAAGGCTGCGCGGATCTTCGTTCCGATTCCGACAACTGCGGCTCGTGCGGCGCGTCGTGCGCGGCGGACCAGGTGTGCAATCTGGGGTCGTGTATCGCTGACTGCTCGCCTCCACTGACGACCTGTGGGCAAGACTGCGTAGATCTCGGCAGCAGTCTGGCCCATTGCGGTGAGTGCGGCGCCACCTGTGTAGTGACGGGGGCGAGCTCAGAGTGCGTCGAGGGCGTCTGCCAGCTCCAGGGCTGTCTGGCAGGGAACGTCGATCTCGACGGTGTGACAGCGAACGGATGCGAGTACGTCTGTGTGCCGACCGGACCGGAGAGCTGTAACGGCATGGACGACGACTGCAACGGCACCGTGGACGACGGCGACGTGTGCAGCGGCACGCCTTTTACCACGAATGGCGCGAACGCTGCAGACGGGGATGGGTGCACCTGCCAGGCGGCGCGAGCTTCGAGATCGACCAGCGTTGGACTATTGCTCGGGTTCTTTGCGCTAGCGGCCTCGATGCTCCGCAGGCGGCGGAACCAAGTGCACGTGATCTGAGCGACACGGGCGTGGCTCGACCAACAGCATCAGCGCCAGTCGGCGGCTTGTCGCGTGCCTGGCGTCCGTGCCCTACGACTCACACACGAAGACGGCCAGCATGCCGCAGCCCGTCGCGTACCAACTCGTCGATCCGTTGTTGGAGTCAATGGCAGCGCAGTCGGAGTTGGCAGCTCTCGAAGGGTGCGAAGCGTACCATGCGCTGAACAGACCCCCTTGAGGGGAACCGCCGGAATCACCAAGCCAGAACAGCGTCCGGTCCGTCCAGCGCCACTCCCCCTCGACGTCCTGATCCGATGCGCCGATCCAGATACCGCGGGCTGCCGCGCCCGTGTCATAGATGCTGTCGAAGATCCACTGGTTCTCCTCGGCGCTGTCGACGCGCACCAGGTGCATGCCCACCGAGGCGCAGCCATTGCTGGCTTCGGACCATGCGACCTCTGACGCACAGAACAGGTACTCGTTCCCGCCATAGGTAGCGGTTCGGCAGTCGCCGAGGCTAGAGGCGCCGGCAGCACCGGCACTGGCTCCCGTCCCACCCGAAGCGGTGCCCCCAGTTCCGGCGCCGGCGCTCCCGGAGAGCCCGCCGGCGCCGGCCACTCCAACTGGACCAGCACCTCCGGGCTGGCCCCCCATGGCCTCGGGTGCGCCGCCTTCGCCTCCCCCACGGCCTGCCGCGGGGGCACCTCCCGCGAGGGTGGTTCCTCCGGCGCCAACCCATCCGCCGGAGGGGCCCTCTCCGCCTGCACCCGCGCTGGAGATCGCACCTGCCATTCCGCCTGGCTCCCGGGTGGCTCCTCCGGCTCGGCCCCCCGAGCCCCCGCTCGGTGATCCGCCGGAAGTGGTGGCCTGACCTCCCGTTCCGCCCCCGCCTTCGGCAGGCATCTCCCCCCCCGCCCCGACCAGTGGCGAGCCGCCCGTGCCGTGGTCGCTCGGTGCGCCCGCGGAGCTCGAGCCAGCGTTCACGGAATCGTCGAGATGTTGGAACCCGATCCGGCCACAGGCGGTGTTCAGTGCGACCAGGGCGAGGACACAGCGCAGGAGCTGGGCGCCGCCTCGGTCGTCGTGACGCTCATTGGTGCTGAACATACTGGCCCGCATAGAAGACGATGCGTTCGCGATGCTCCACGTCGTTCGTTGAGGCGTTGTGCTCGTCGATGCGACCGCGCAGCGCCTCGACTTCGCGGCGAACTCGGGCCAGGGTCTCGCGAGCCTCGTCGCGAAGGGGGTGTCCGGGTCCGACGTCGAGCGACCAGGTCGAGCCTCCCACCGCCGGGGCGTCCTCCGCGGTGACCTCGCCGCCCAGCTTGATCGTGATGGCAGTTACCAGCGCTTGAAAGTGATCGAGCACGGCAGCCTCCCACCCGCGCGACTGGCCCAAGGGCACCTCGATCCGTTCGCTCGTGTACGTGCGCTCGTCGCCTTCGCCGCTGGCCACGACGCGCCCATCCGCCTCCAGTCGCTCGAGGGCGGCTCGACATGCGTCCGGCGGGACGCGAGCATAGCGTTCGACTTCTGCCTGCGTCGTTGGTCCGCTGCGGTACACGGCGAGCCAGACGAGCCAGTCCCACGCATCGGTTCCGGGTTGCCGGACGTTGACCAGATCGCTCTCCGCTGCCGCGCGATAGAGCGCCGAGTCACCGCGACCGGCGCGATACACGAGAGCTGAGTTGACGAGGTCGTTCAGTACGCCCGAAACCACCTCGATGTCATCGTGATGGAAGCGATCGTGAATGTCGGCGCCAGTCGCCGGCTCGTGCTCGCGGATGTACTCGAAGACGGCATCCCAGACGCTGCGGCCCTCCTCCGTCTGACTTTGTCGTACGGCCTGGACCTTGCGGTGGTAGGTGCGAAGGGCCATCCCGAACATGTCGGCGATGACCTTCTTGCTGACGCCCTGTTGATGGAGCTCGGTGGAAAGGTCGAGGAAGATCCGATCCGCCACCCGCACCAGCGGCGCACGCACTCCCCCGGCCGTGGCCAGCTGGGCGATGAACACGACGGTCTGCTGGACGACCGCATCGATGAGAATATGGGCGTTCATGTCGTCTCCCGCATTGCCGGCCCAGGAACCAGGAAAGCATGGCCCAGGCCTGTGGAGCTTGCCAGTGCCAGAATGGACACTGTGAAGCGACGCCATCGGAGGGTACTGTCAGGAGGGTCGATGACACCGGTGCGTGCAGGAATTCTCCGGAGCAGAGGCCTCCGGTTCAGAGTGGGAGCGACCTGTCTCTTCGCTCTGCTGAGTGCCTGTGGCCAGGTTGGTCGACAGACGACCAGCTCGACGCATTGGCTCGCCTGTGACGCGGACTCCGAATGCGCAAACCTGGAGCTCGGGGTTCGGTGCGAGAGCGGCTACTGCGTCTCGGAGTCGGGCTCGCGACTCGCGCGCACCGTGGTGCTGGACGAAGAGTTCGACGCCAGTTCGCTCGATCTCACGGCGTTCGACTACGAGACGGGGTATCTCCTCCGCAACGACGAAGCTCAGGCGTACACCGATCGGCAAGAGAACGTTCGCCTCGAAGACGGGCAGCTGGTGCTGACCGCTTTGGTGGAATCGTTCGACGCTGCCAGCTTCACTTCGGGATCGGTTCACACGAGTGGCGCTCGGTCCTTCACCTTCGGTCGCATCGAAGCCAGGGTGCAGGTGCCGCTCGGGCGCGGCTGCTCGACGGCGTTCTGGCTCCTGCCCGAAGCCCCCTCCCCGGATGTGAGCTCCTGCGACGATGCGGGCACCTGCTACCTGGGGACCTGGCCCGCCTGGGGCGACGTGACCATCGCCAACATCCAAAGCCAGACTCCCAGCCGCCTGCTGACGTCGCTCAATTACGGCATCTGGGACCAGGCGCTGTCCGCTGTTCGCCATGGTGAGGTCACCTCGTCCGCTTCGCTGGGCGCGACAGCCGACGGTTGGCACGTCTTCGGGCTCGAGTGGGGACCGGAGCGGATGGAATGGAGCGTGGACGACGAGGTCGTGGCGTCCACCGATTTGACCCTGCCCGATCTGTACTTACCGGACGGCAAGCACCCATTCCACCAGCCGTTCCACATCAAGCTCAACCTCGCGCTGGGTGGCTTCGATCAGGCTCCCGTCCCCGAGGACTACCCGCAAGAGCTGCGTGTGGACTGGGTGCGCGTGACGCAGTGGATGCCCGAAGAGTAGCGAACTCACGCCCGCGGCTACGAAGAAGCCGAGTTCGGCCGGGGCACGTCCCGGTGGCAAATTGTCACAGGCAGGCTGTCACGACGGGCGAGGTGGAGATTCGGAGCACGTGGTGACAATCGGACTCCCCTGCCGACAACATGTCGGCAAGGGCTTGGTTACTGATTGTCTCCGCCGTCGAAGAGGATTCTCCATGAGATATCGACACGCTCCGCTCGCGATCTTGCTCGGCGTGCTCTGCGCGTGCCAGTCCTCGAGCCAGTCCGAGGGCAGTGCCTCGACTGGTGGCCAAGGTGGCGTGGTCGCAACAGGTGGCAGTCCGTCCGGCACTGGTGGACAGACTGGGATTGGCGGTGTGAACCCTTCGGGAGGCTTCGGAGCCGGAGTCAACCCGGGCTCCGGGGGCACCGTGCCCGGCACCGGCGGCTCGGAGGTGGGCGGCGCGGGCGGGACTGGCCTCGAGACGGGCGGCACCGGTACCGGCGGCTCGGGGGGCACTGGTTCGACCCAGACCGGCAGCGGCGGGGCAGCGGGCGGCAGCGAACCGGGCGGCGGGGGCACCTCCACCGGCGGGATTGCGGGCTCTGGCGGCGCAGGTGAAACCGGTGGCGCCGGCGGCGCGGCGACTGGAGGTAGCCCGCTCGACCTTGGCCCCGCCCTCACGCCCGATACGGTGGTGGATGTGGAGCCCACCACGACCTATCAGACGACGCAGGGCTGGGGGACCTCCCTCTGCTGGTTCGGCAACGTCATCGGCGGCTGGTCGGACGTCAACAGGCAGGCCGTCGCCGATCTGCTGTTCGACCGAGAGCAGGGTCTCGGATTGAACATCATTCGCTACAACATCGGCGGGGGGGACGCGCCGAACCACAATCACATGGGGCGGGGCAAGGAGATGGAGGGCTTCAAACCCAGTGAATCCGGCGCCTACGACTGGACCGCAGACGCGAACCAACGCTCCGTCCTCGACGCCGCCATCGCCCGAATTGCAGCAGAGGAGCTGGTGCTCGAGGCCTTCTCGAACTCCCCACCGTACTGGATGACCGTGAGCGGCTGTGCCTCCGGCAATGGCGGCACCGACAATCTCAGGTCCGACTACTACGATGACTTCGCCGACTACCTTGCGGAGGTGGTGCTGCACTTCCGGGACGAATGGGGCATCTCCTTCCGGACTCTGGAAGCCATGAACGAGCCCAGTATCTCGTGGAACGCCAACGGCGGCCAGGAAGGTTGCCACTTCGACCGACCACGACAAGCGGAGCTGCTACGCCAGCTGCGCAGCACGCTCGACGCAAAAGGTCTGGGTGAGGTGCTCATTGCCGCGCCCGATGAGCCCGGCATCGACGAAACGCTCGGCTCGTACGAGTCGTACGATGCGGCCACGAAGGCCGTCGTGGATCAGATCAACACCCACGTCTATTGGGGATCGGCTCGGTCCCAGCTATGGGCAGCCGCTCAGCGCGATGGCAAGGTTCTCTGGTCGTCGGAGGTCGATGGCAGCGGCGCCCCGGCCCCGTTCGACGTGTTCACCCACGACCACGAGGACATCGCCCCCGGGCTCGATATCGCCGACCGCATCACGCGCGACCTCAGGGATATGCACGTCGACGGCTGGGTCTTCTGGCAAGCTGTCGAGAGCGAGCAAGCCCAGACCAGCCTGAACAAGAACTGGGGCATGCTCCACGTGGACTTCGAGAACGGCACGGAACAGTGGTGGATGACCAAGAAGTACAACGTGGTGAAGCAGTACACGCGAGCGATCCGCCCTGGCTACACCATGATCGACGTCGGTCACCCGGACGCGGTCGCCTTCGTCGGCACCGAGGATCACAAGCTGGTCATCGTGCAACGCAACGCAACGACCACTGACTCCGTCTACGGCTACGACCTCTCCCAGTTCTCCGCGCTCGGTCCTGGCGCCACGGTGCAACGTACGTCAGCCACCGAAGACTATGCCGAGCTGGAGGCGCGCCCGATCGTGGACGGGATCCTGGCGGTACCCGTTGGGCCCCGCTCGGTGACGACCTTCGTCGTCTCCGACGTGGTGCTCTGAGCCGATCTGCACGGGACCCGCGCTTCCGAGACGAGGCCGCCAGGCGGCGGCCCCCATTCCTCCAGAACGTCCGACATCCGGACTTGTTGGAGCTCACGAGCATCGACGATGCTGTTCGGTTGGTGAGCGCGGCGAATTGGATGGCTTTGCCTCGACGCTTGGGATGCATCAGGTAGCCACGACAGCGGTTCGGGGACGCCGCGTTGTTCAGTCTCGTGGCGTCGAACGCCGCAGCTGCGACTTGACTGCGTCCACCTGCAAGCCCTAGCGTCGAGTGACTGGCTACCGAAAGCTATGGGTATGCTCATCGCCTCGCACCCTGGGAATCGAACCGTAGCTGCGGCTCGGCTCTCCGCAGCTACGGTCCTGCTCGCGGCCGTCGCAGCATGCTCGGCGGACGACTCGCCCTCGCGTACTGGGGAGTCCGGCGGCGACTCCAATGCGGGAGCCCCGGCGACCGGCGGTGCCAACACCAGCGGAGGTTCCGGCGCGCTCGGCGGAACCGCTCAGACCGGCGGGTCCAGCTCGGGTGGATCCGGTGTGACCGGCGGTTCGCCGAGCAGTGGCGGGGGCCCCAGCGGCGGCGCCGCTGCTGGCACGACGAACGGCGGCACGACGGGGGCCGCCGGCGGGAGCGGCGGCCAGGGGGTATCGGGTGACGGCGGCGGCAACGCTTCGGGTGCCAGCGCGATCGGCGGCGGTGATCCCGGCGGAAGCGGTGGCTCCGCTGGCGAATCGGGCTGCGGCGCCCACCAGTCCGGAGTGGATTGCGCGTGCGACGACGGCTACGTGCCGGACGGGAGCGATTGCGTCGAGGAAGCCTGCACCCCGGGGAGCTGCAGCGGGCACGGCGCATGCTCCCAGGCCAGTGTCGGCATCACCTGCGAGTGTGACGAGGGATTCCTGGGGGAGCAGTGCGACACCAAGGGGAGCGACTACCATCGGCGCAGCCTGCTCGTCTCGGGCCTGGCTGACCCCGACATCTACAAAGAGGACGACAACGCCTTCTTCCTGACCGGCACTGCGCCTGGCGCCCGGACCTTGCCCATCTACCAATCGAGCGACTTGCTCTCGTTCCACGAGACCGCGGTCTACGATCCGTCGGCCACGGATCCTGCCCACGATTACTGTCACGTCTGGGCTCCGGACCTGTCGAAGTATGACGGCCGCTACGATCTCTTCTTCTCGGCCCACCAGGTGGAGAAGGATGCGACGTGCCCGCCTCCATCCGGCCAAACCGTGACGACCTTCCACGTTTCAGCGCCCGACCTGGACTTTGCTTTTGGTATCCCGGAGCTGGTCGACAATGGCCCTGGGCTACCTGCGAGCCGCATCGCATCCGGCTGCCTTTCGGCCGGCTGCGAGCAGACCATCCGGATCGACTCGGCCGCCTACGACGATGGCGTTGACCGCTGGTTCTTCTACGTCTGGTTCCAGGGCGGCAACAACATCGCCGCCTACCGCTTCAGCGATCCGGGGACGCTGATTCTCAACACCGGCCCTGCCGTGTTCTCGATCCCGGGGTACGAGGAGTCCATCAACGAGGGACCCGACGTTCTGTTCCGCGACGGCCGCTACTACCTCTTCTTCAGCGGAGCCTTCTTCGACAGCCAGTACGCCATGTACTACGTGATGGCAGACGAGGTGGCGGATCTCACGCGCGCCCGCTACGTGCGCCGCCATTCGACGCCGCTGCGCAATGCCGCCGAGGATCTCGTGGAGTCTCACGGTCACAACTCGATTGTCGAGCGACGCGGCGAGTTCTTCAACGTGTTCCACCAGGGCGCCTTCGATGATGCCGGGAATCTGACGGGTCGCAGCACGTACAAGCAGCGCATCGTCTTTGGTTTCGACGGGTCAGCGGTTGCGCTCAACACCGTCGACCTGCGATGGAGCACCCTCGACAGTGCGCAGTACTCTCTCGACGTGGTCACCCAGGACGGCACGGTGCACGGGCCGTGCCTGGCCGTGGGTCGACTGGGCACTTCCACCTCTGCCCGCTACGGTGGAATCTGTCCGGACGCGGGCGACGCCATCGTTCGCAAGTCGGACATCGCGGCGTTTCGGCTGTTCTACTCGACGGACGGAAGTTGGAACCAGTCCGTCGTGGCGCCCTACGACGGAAGCTCGGACCGGGTGTTCTTGCCGATCGCTGGAGGCTCCACGAGTGCCGTTGCCCTGCGCTGGACGGAGCTGGAGACCTCCGCGGAATACTCCATCGACGTCCAACGTACCGACGGGTCCTGGATCGCGCCCTGTGTCGGTGCTGCAACCCTCGGCGGCGTCCCCGAAGCTCTCTTCGACGGCACCTGCCCGGCGGCGGCCGAGAGCGTGCTTCCCGCCGACATCCAGGCCTTCAGGGTGTGCTCGGCCATGGGTGGAGACTCGGGCGCCGCGACCTGCGGGACCCAGCTCTACGACGGCACCGCGGGTCACCTCGACGTTGCGATTCCGCGCTCGGGAGCATCACCTCGCACGTCATCGGTGGTGCATCTGCAACGCGATTGAGATTGCCCGGGTTTCTGCCGGATACGGGTTTGTCTGACGCTGGTGCGTGAGACATTCCGGCGCGATGTCATCCCATCGAAAGGCGAGATCATGTCCGCGATGCTGTGTGCCGTCCCTTCGCGCGTCATGTCTGCGCCTTGGCAGTGTCGCAGACCCCCCCAAGGCTAGCGGTGTGAATTCGGGATGACCCCCGTCATTGTCATTGCGCGTGTTGGTTGATCAAGGAAGCTTGGACCCGGGGCGGCAGCAGAACCCCGCAATCGTCGGCCCTCCGTCGTTGACCGTGGCGAAACCCGCACATCCCATGCGGGTCACCTCGGGGTCGGTTGAGTAGGGATTGGGCTCGTAGGGTGGCGGCAACATCCAGCCTTCCTCGCCACCGCAGAACTGCTGGTCCCACTCGGGCATCCTGTGCGACTGCTTCGCCCCGGCCTCTCGGCGCTCGATCCCGGGCGAGGGGGAACCTGCACCCGGAGTCTGGTGGCACGCAGCAACCAAGATGGAACCCAGTAGCAACGCCCTTTGCGGGCCAGTCCAGATTGGAGACATCACGAAGAGACTACCACGCGCCGGGCCGGCATCGGTCGCACGCCGTTGCCTTGCCACCGCTGGCCGCTCTTCGAAGCACGCGAGCCGCGCCTCGCTCACGTTCTTCGCCGAGTTCCACAACGGAGGCTCGGTATTGTAGGCGCAAGGCGCTCTGGCTAGTTGGTGCACGTCGCCGGGGCAGCGCCGCCGCAGATGTCCGCACATTCGCGCGCGGTGCCGCTCAGGCAGGCGCAGGTTGCCGTGGCGTCGCAGTTCTGTGAGCAGGCGGCGACGTCACAGTCCCAGTCACAAGCTGCGGTCCCCTGACAGCTTCCCCTCTCGCAGCGCCCTCGGCGACAGTCAAAGTAGCACTGGGAACCAGACTCGCAGATGGCGTCGTTGCAGCGTCCAGTCAAGCAGAGGAAGTCACAACGAGCACCATCGCGACAGACCACGCCGTTGCACTGGCCGCCGCTGCAGTCGTAGTCACAGTGCGAGCCAGCCGCGCAGGTCATCGTCCCGCTGCAGACCGTGGCCGTACAGATGACGTTGCAGGTGGCACTGTCCTCGCACAGGATCCCGTCACAGCTCCCACCAGCACAGCTGACGTCGCAGGTCGATCCCGCAGCGCACGTGACGACCCCGCACCCGCCGGCGACGCAGTCGATGGTGCAATGCTGACCCGGCGGGCACACGCAATCGATGGTTGTGCAGTCAAGGACGACCGATGCGCCTCCCGTACCACCGGTACCGGATTGACCGGCAGAGCCTCCCGTGTCCGCGCCACCTGTCCCGCCGGTACCCGGCTGGCCTCCCGATCCTCCCGGGAACGCACCTGCGTTCCCGGCGCCGCCCGACACACCCCCAGCGCCCCCCAGGGTGGTGGCCCCGCTGCCGCCACCGCCAGGGTAGCCCGCTGCGCCTCCGCCGAGCGGGATTCCACCACTCGCGCTCCCGCCGAGCGGGATTCCGCCGCTCGCGCCTCCGCCGAGCGGGATCCCGCCGCTCGCGCCTCCGCTCGTGCCGCCGCTCCCGCCGCCACTTGGGAAACTCCCTGCGCTGCCCCCGGTCGCCAGCGGACTTCCGCCAGCGGCGATTCCGGCGACACCTCCGACCACCGTGGATCCGGTCCCTGCGGCACCAGGCCCGCCGGCGAAGGCTCCGCTTCCCCCTGACCCGCCCGCGAACGCGGCTGCGCCGGCAACAGACTCGGCGCCACCCCGAGCGCCGATCTGCCCCCCCTGACTGTGCTCGAAGCCAATTCTGCCACAGGCACTGGCAGTCAGAACGACGCCGAGGACCAGCGCCTTCCCCGCGAATCGACTCATCAGGGAAGAGTATCACGACCGCCGGAATGTCGCTCCACGCTCCACGCGATGATCGCCCGGGACGAGTGCACCTCGCCCTCGCAGTAGACGGGCTCAGTTGCGGAAGCGCTCGCCGCAAGGTTTCTCAGCCGTTCTATCCCGTCGACACAATCAAACCGGGGGATCGGGGGGTCTTGTTCTCGCGCCACTGTGAGCGATCAGCCCGTCGGTCCGACCAATGCCATCGCCGCCAGCTCGGCGCACCGCTGCTCGATCTCGACGCACGCGAGCTCCAGCTCGCAGCAAGCGGCTGCCCCGTACTGGCTCGCGCAAGCGTCCAGCCGGCGCCAGCATCCGGTCGCCCGCGCCTCGCAGACGACCTGATCGTCGATGCAGTCGCCTCCGTCCTCGCTGCAGTCCGGGTCTGGCGGAGTTGGGGAGCTGCAGTCGTAGCGGACGCAGGCCTCGTACACGCCCTCGCACAGGTCCGGGTCGGGCTCCTCGCAGGCGTCCACCGCCGCGGTGCATTCGGGGGTGTAGAACCCGCAGGGCGCCGGTACGGGCGCCTGATCCACCTCCTCCGAGTTGCACGCCACCAGCAGCAGACACCAGATGATCCCCCGTATTTGCATCGCGCTCGCGCCTCCTTCCTCGTAGGGGCGTGAGCGCGATGAAACGGCTCACCAAATGGTCACTCGGGGCTGGTATGAGGTCATCGCCGTTCCCCTTCGTCCCGGCCGCCGGCCGGCAAGCAGAGCTTCCATGACGACACTACCTGTGGGCCCAACTCCGCAACCTCTCAATCTCGCGATCCTCGCCGTGAGCGATACCCGCACCCTCGAGACGGACACCAGCGGGCAGCGGCTCGTCGAGTTTGCGGCGCGCGCTGGCCACGAGGTGGTTCAGCGACAAATCCTCCCTGACGATCTCGAGGCGGTTCGGGAGCAGGTCAGGCAATGGTCGGCGTCGCCCTCGATCCAGGTCGTGCTGACTACGGGAGGAACTGGCGTCACGGGACGGGACGTGACGCCGGAGGCCGTGGAACCGCTCCTCACCAAGACAATCCCGGGGTTTGGCGAGCTGTTCCGCATGCTGAGCTACGAGGACATCGGCGCGGCCACCATCCAGTCTCGCGCGTTCGCGGGACTGGTGGGAACGACTCTCGTCTTTGCCCTGCCGGGGTCGTCGGGAGCCGTGGAATTGGCGATTGACCGCATCCTCTTGCCCCAGCTCGACGTGCGCACCCAGCCTTGCAACTTCGCCCAGCTGCTCCCTCGTTTGGCCGAATCGGGTCGGGATTGATCTCGGTCCGCCCCCGCCGCCGTTGCGGTGCATCCTCGACACCAGCGTGCCACGTCGAACTTCGACGCGGTCCGCGAGGGGAGCACAAGCGGCCGCGCTTGCCACGAGATCCGGAGCTGGGCGGAGCGCCTCGGAAGAGGGGCGCGCTAGCGCTGCACTACGCCGGAAATCATCCTCCGAGTCTGGATCCTGAGAGCACGCGAGTGCAGCCCGACTTTCGTTCGCGGGAGCGCTTCGCGTCAGTCGAAACCACGGGATGAAGTCACCGTGTTCGCGGGCTGGTCCTGTCGCGGCCGTTGAGATAGGTTCCCGCTCGGTGGATGTTTGAAGAATGGGCCTGCGCCATTGGGCGCTTCAGGCGTGAAACGTGCCCGGTGCGGGCAGGATTCGTGAGGCAAGGCATGATAGGGCCAAGGTTTGCAGTGCGCGCTTCGAGTGTTTCGGCAATGGCGGCGCTGGCGCTGTTGGCGTGTTCGTCGACCGAGCGCACGGAGCCCACGCGGTCGATACAGGCCGCCGCCACCGCCACGAGCGTTGGCGCGGCGTGCCTGGCCGGTGCGGAGAGCGAATGGTGCTGGCCCTACGGCTTGGACTCTAGAGGGGTCGACGCCGACCAGGCGCTCACCGAGGCCGCGTGGCTTGCTTGGCGCAGTGCGATGGTCGAGGCGCGGCCCGATGGCACGGCGCGCATCCGGTGGACGCCGGCGAGGCAGACCGTGTCGGAAGGCATGGGCTACGGCATGACACTCGCGGCGCTCTTCGACGACCAGGAGCTGTTCGATGATCTCACGCAGTTCGTGCTGGCTTTCCTCGACGACAACGGGCTGATGCACTGGCAGATCACCTGCAACCCCAAGAGCTGTAGCGTGTCGGGCAACGGCGGTGCTCCGGATGCGGAAGACGACATGATCTACGGCTTGCTGCTCGCCTGCCAGAAGGAGCAGCACGGGGCGTGGGCGCCGAGCCCGGAAGCGGTCGACTACTGCGGCCTCGCCGGGACGTTCATCGACAACTACAAGCAGTTCTACGTCGATCATATCGGCAGGGGATCCACCCCCGGCCCCTTCCTGATGCCCGGAGACGTGTGGTGTCTGGACGCGAGCGGCGATGGCTGCTTCCCCGACGGGATCGTGAACATTTCCTACTTCGACCCTGGACTCTTTCGGGCCATGGGCGAGTTCACGGGCGACGAGGCGTTCTGGGACGAGGTCATTGCTCGGCAGTACGAGCTGATCGACATCATGCAACAGCCCGTGGCGCCCCCGCCGACCGCAGCCATTGGCGAAGCACCGCCGAACCCTCCCGGGAATTGCTCTGGTCTCGTCTTCCAGTGGAACAACTACGAAGGCGGGTGTGCTGGTGTGTCGTGGCAGGGGGAACAGAGTTGTCAGTGGTACTATGACGCCCCCCGCACCGCGTGGCGCATCGCGCGAGACAAGTACTGGTACGGCTCGGCCGAAGCCATCGAGACCGTGAACGAGATCGGATCGTTCCTCGCGAGCCTACCCAGCACGGAGAGCTTCGGGCCGTGCACGCTCGACGGGGAATGCTCGAGCGCTTCTGAGTTCCACAAGCCCGTCGATCTGACTGCGATCTGGGCCGCAGATACCTTGTCGCCGGTCGGTTGCGGCACGGCCACGGGCACGCTGCACCTCACGAACGTGCCGGCGCTGTATTCGGCTCTCATCGAAGCGAGCACGGACGCAGATGCGAAGTACTACGAGGGCGCCTGGCGCCTCTTCGGCCGACTGCTCATGTCCGGCAACTTGCCGCACCCCCTCGACGCAGCGCCGCGTGTGCCTCCCAATTGCACCGATGACGCAGACTGCGACGACGAGAACGTGTGCACGGACGATTCCTGCAACCTCGACGATGGGGTGTGCGTGCACGCGCCCAACACTCTCGGCTGCAACGACGGCGACCCCTGCACACTGGATGACGCATGCATCGGCGGCGAGTGCAGCGGAACTCCGCTCGACTGCAGCGATTCCCTAGCCTGCACCACCGACAGCTGTGACCTTGCGACCGGAGAGTGCGTACACGACGATGCCAACTGCTGCACGCTCGATGTCGACTGCGGCGACGGAGATCTGTGTACCATCGACGTCTGCACGGACGGAGCGTGCAACCACACTCCCGTCGACTGCAGCGATGGCGATCTCTGCACCGACGACGTCTGCACCGATGGACAATGCAGCAACCCAGCGGTGGACTGCGACGACGCAAACGCCTGTACGGCCGACGCCTGTGTCTTTGGCGTCTGTGAGCACACCCTCACTTGCCAGGGACTGCGGATCCTGTTCAAGAAAGGGCTCTATCGGAAGACGAGCCACCAACCGCTGTTCGATCTGGTCAACGATGGCGCCGACATTGACCTCAGCCGGGTGACGATTCGCTACTACTTCACCAACGAGACGCTGGATGAGATGAACGCCGTTTGTGATGCAGCGCTCGTAGACTGCGCGAACGTCACTCTCGCATTCGGCACTCCAGCTTCGCCGTCGAGCCAGGCGGACACGTATCTCGAGGTCGGTTTCGAAAACGTCATTCTGCCTGCCAACTCCCAGACCGGCGAGATCAGGACGCGCATCCACAGCATCACTTTCGGCCAGCTCGACCCGTCGAACGACTACTCGTACACCGCGGATGCGCGCAGCTACACCGAGGTCACGAACATCACCGTCTACGTCGACGGCACGCTGGTCTGGGGCGTCGAGCCGAGCTGACCGGCGCCGCGCTCTCCGAGACGTTC
>JBNLDK010000170.1:0-2983 GCA_050304295.1 Polyangiaceae bacterium | reverse complement strand
GGCGAGCAGCTCAGGCTGCAGCACTGGTCCCGGAACAGGCACTCGATGCCCGCAGCGTAGCAGGCCACCGCTGCATCGCCGTAGCAGCGGTCGACCCCGTCGGCGGTAGACCGGCAGGTGGCGGAGCCCCCGCAGCACTGGAACCCCGACGTCACTTCGTCGCCGCATACGGAACCGGTCGGTAGGGAACCCTGGAGTGAACTGCAACGCCCGATTGCCGTTCCGGCGAAGAGCTCGCAGACAGGGGTCTTCGAGGCACACCGAACTGCCGCGTCGGAGACGGGGGCTTCCAACCGCTGTTTCGCTGCGGTCTCGTGCGAGAAGTCAGCATATCCTTCAGACCACGATCCCAGCTCGGCGTCGTGACGGATGATTTGAGCTCCCCCGGGGGTGGGTGCCTGCGTGGGCGGTCGCGGCCTCGATGTCCGCTCCGAGATCGTCTCTCGACTTTGACACACGGAATAGCAAAGCACCGATCGCAAGCCCGGCCCCGCGGCCACCGTCCCACGAGAGGCGTTCATCTGGCGGGAATCCGACACTTCCATCTTGCTCCTCTACCAGCTTGGTCGCGCACCGCGTCCTCTGTAGACTCGTCGCCGCGACACGCGGTGGAACAGGAGTTGACTCGTTTTTCTCGTTGCATCGACGTGAGCCCGCGAACCGCTGGGCGGACCGACGAACCGGAACGAGGCGGTCTGAGATGACTCACGTGTACGCCAACGTTCCCCACGCCCGAGCGTGCCCTTCCTGCCAGCAATCCCCCTTGCGCCACCTCGCTCCTTCCACGACGCATGCGTGGGGCTGCGTGCATTGTGGAGGGCTCTGGCTCGAGCCAGAGCCGGCAGGGCAACTAACGTTTCGGGAAGCGGTCGTCGGAGCCGACGCTCGGCGCCGCGCCGAGGCAGCACGCCCCACATGGAACTGCCCGCAGTGTACCAGCTCGCTCACGCTGCGCCCGGTGAGCGCCTTGCCCATGGCTTGGCTGGACACCTGTGCGACGCACGGAACCTGGCTGGAGCGGGCTGCCCTCCCGGCGGTGTCCCCCGCCGCGTCGCGCGTACACCTGGCTCGCGCCCGAGCCGGCCAGTACCCGAACGACCGCGAGCAACTCGCCAGCATCGACGCACTGCTCCGCGCCACCCAGTCGCTGGTCCCCTCCTTTCTTGTTTCGAAGCTCCCCTCGGAACGCACTGGCGAAACGATCCTCGGGCTCGCCAGGGTGTTGAACCGCGGACGGGAAGTGGTTGCCCCGAATGGTGACAGGGCGACGCTACTGCCTGCGCAGCCCCGTGGTGTCATTCTGCGGACCGTAGCCCCCTGGATACTGGGAGTTGCGGCGCTCGGGATCTCCATCGGGTTGGGAGCGACGCTCCTCGGCAGCTCGGAGCTGGAGCTCGCCGACGCTGCGTTTCTCGGAGCAACCCTCGGAGCGTTCTTCACACTCATTCCTCTGTTCGGGCTCCTTCCGTTCGGAGCCCTGGCGGTGGCCGAGCGGCGCCGCTCCGTGATGGTCGACGGCCCCAAGCGCCGCCTCGTCGTGTCGCACAACGGCAAGGTCACCCTCTCGATCCGCTTCGACCTCGTCAGCCAGACGCGAGTGCGCATCCATACTCGTCCAGACTACGAGGATCTGTTCAACGTGCTCGTCACACTCCCCGTCGCGGAGCTCTGGATCCATCAGACCAACGACGAGAACCAGGCCCTCATGCTGGCCAGGAGCCTGGCAACGACACTCGGTGTCAACTTCGAGCCCGAGATGGAGCGAGTCCCCTGAGGGAAATCCGCCCATGGGTCCCGCTCGTGATAGGGTGGCCGCGGCTTCGATGATCGCGAACAACGTCACGATGCCATGACGCGGCAGACTCAGGGGCCCAAGCGGCGCCGGCTCTTCGAACCGCGCCTTCCGGGCAGCCCTTGCCCTCACCTGCGTTTCGCGACGCGGGCGCCGCTGCGAAGCCCCTGATCAGCGCGATGCTCTTCGAGCCCTAGCTAGAACACCGATCAGTTTGCCCGACGCGGAAAACACCTGACTACGCCCAGATGCTCTCGTCGCTGCAAAATTGCAGTCGCTTGCGACTTGCGCAGCCTGACTCGACTGGTCGCGGCCGCTTTGCGAAATAAAAGTGACCATGTAGAAACAAGTCCCCCATGGTTCAGACAATAGTGACCATGTGGAGGCAACTCCCTGCGGTATCGGACGACTGGACGGCCAGGGTGACCCAGTCGAGTCAGCGGCGCCACCATCGCTCGGTACACCTAAAACTTTGGGCTCTACAGGAGGCAACGTGCGCGTGAACACAACTTGGAACCAAGGAAGAACGGCCCTCTCGGCGCTGTCGCTGGGAATCGTCACGATGCTTCCCTCCCCTGCCCGGGCGGACAACCCCATCGTGCAGACCTACTACACGGCGGACCCCGCTCCCATGGTGCACGAGGACACGCTGTACCTTTACACCTCGCACGACGAGGACGTCACCGTCGACAACTTCTACACCATGAACGACTGGAGGCTCTACTCCACCGAGGACATGGTCAACTGGACAGACCACGGGTCCCCCGCCGGCCTGCACACCTTCAGCTGGTCAACCGACAATGCATGGGCCCCCCAGTGCGTCGAGCGGAATGGCCAATTCTATCTGTACGTGCCGCTGAACAACAACACCGGCGCGAAGATCGGGGTGGCCGTCGCGGACAGTCCATTCGGCCCGTTCACGGACGCGATCGGCAGGGAGCTGGTCCAGAACGGCAGCATGGCCATCGATCCGACGGTGTTCGTCGACGACGACGGGCAAGCGTACCTCTACTGGGGCAATGGCAACCTCCGGTCCGTGAGGTTGAACGAGGACATGATCAGCACCTCGGGGAGCGTCACTTCCAACATCCCGATGAACGGATTCACCGAGGGGCCGTGGTTCTACAAGCGGGGGTCACTCTACTACCTCGTCTACGCAGGGAGCGGCGAGAGGATCAGCTACGCGACCAG
>JBNLDK010000169.1:0-66118 GCA_050304295.1 Polyangiaceae bacterium | reverse complement strand
CCCCCGGGGCTGCAACGAGGGAGGGTGGCAGCGAGCCCCAGGCCTAGGGCGACCGGAAGCCAGTGGGTCGAGCTGGGTCCTCGACTCAACTTCCGCCTTTGCCCTTCGGCTCTTCGCCCGCGCTCGGCTCGTCTCCCACGTTCAGTTCGGTGTTTCCAAAGACCACCTGCATCTTGCCCTGTTGTGCCGAGAGCTTCACTTCGAGGGTCTTCGCCTGAATGACGGTGTCATCGTTGACCTTGCCCGACAGCTGCACTGTTTCGGCATCGAACTCGCCTGCGATCTCACCCTCCGAGATGACCGCTCCCACCTTCGCCTTGCCGTGCACGGAGCCGCTCGCACTCACCGTGAGCGAAGGCGTCTCCACGTCACCCTCGATTCGCCCCCGCACGATCACTGGGCACGACGAGGTGAGCGAGCCCTTGAACTGGGTTCCCTCCTCGACGAGTGTCTGCTTTTGCCCCGATTTTGCATCAACCATGAATCCACCTCATCTCGCTTGTATTGTCGCGGGCAGTGTCCTCCCGGCAGGGAAGACCTCGATCCCATCTAGTCCGCGCGCAGGATCTTCATGCGCAGGCGACAGCCGGGCTCGAAGCCGAAGTGGCTCAGCTCGGGTAGCTGCTTGACCGTTGCGGAGACGGCTCCACTCTGACTCACCACGAGGACCTTGGGCCCGACGATACTGGGCCCCTTGCCCTCCAGGAATGTGCCGTGGATGGTCACATTCCCGGGTCCCACGATCGAGCACTTCTCGAGCGACCCCGCCGTACCGACCACGAGGTTCGTGCCCTCGCCGAGCGCGATCTTGCAGCTGACGAAACGGCTCTCGATCTCGACCGTGCTCTGGGCGCCGAACTCGAGCGTGGCGTTGCGCAGCACGTCGCCCTTCCCGAAGTAGCGCCGTCCCGCTCCCTCTGCCTCGGCCTCGAGGCGTCCTTCGAGGAGGGCGACGAGCTGTTCCCCCGAGATCCTCCGGGTGCCATCTCCGGCCTGACTGGCATCGACCCAGTCGGCGGTCACTCCGTCGAGCTTGGTGTCCTGGACGATGGCGCCACCGACCTTGGCCCCCGTCAAGCTGGCCCCGGACAGGTCGGTGCCGGTCAGGTTGGCGAAGCGGAGATCGGCCCCGTCGAGATTGGCCCCGACCAGCTTGGCACCAGTCAGGTCCGAGTGCGCGAAGTTCGTGCCGGCGCACGTCGCCTTGGGCGCCTCGATGCGGGTCAGATTGGCGTCGGATAGGTTCGCTTCGCTCAGGTCGGCTTCCTCGAAGTTGGCCGCCGTCAGATCTGCGTTCGACAGGTCCGCGTGCTTGAGCCGTGCTCCACCGAAGTAGCACTCACCCAGCTCGGAGTGGGAGAGATCGGCGCGCTGGAGATCGGCGCCGCCCAGTTCCGCGCCTTCCAGGGTCGCCCCCGTGATGCGCGCATTCTGCAGGTTGGCGTCGGTCAGCGATGCTCCCTCGAGCGAGGCGCGATTGAGGTCGGTCTGAGCCAGCGTCGCCTGCTCGAGGTTCGCTCCCTCGAAGTCGCACTTCGCGAGCTGGGCGTCGGTCAGGTCGGCCCCCTTGAGGAAAGCCTCGACGAGCGTGGCGTTCTTGAGGGACGCCCGGCGGAGCTTGGCGAGCTCCAAGTTGGCTCCTTCCAGGTCCGCTCGGCTGAGTTCCGCACCGTCGAGGTTGGCTCGCGAGAGATCGAGCCCGCGAAGGTCCGCGCGCGAGAGCTTCTGCTTGGCCTTGACCTTCTCGAGTACCTGTTCGCGTGTCAGATCTGGCATCTCACTTCCCTTGTCCCCCCTCTGCACGCAAGCGCTGGGCGTTCGCGTTCTTGGCGTCTTGCAGGTACTCGTCCAGGGCGTCGACCTTGGTGTGGAATGGCATGCGCTCGAGTCGGTCGACCAGGTCCACCTCTCCCAGACGGGCGAGCAGTACGTTGATCTGTAGAACTGTCTCGTGTCTCGCCTTGCGCAGACGTCGCTTGTCCTTGGCGGCTCCCCGGGACCAGCCCTTGGCGGCAACGTCGAAAGCCGAGTTCTGTTCGCGGAGGCGATTGGAAAGCTGGTCCAGCTTGGCAAACTCACGGGATCGGCCGGCGTCGGGTGGAACTTCGGCCACCTCACGCTTGTGGGCGTTGAATCGCGCCACGATGCGTCCTGCCAGATCGACTGAGATCCCTGCCGCCTCCGCGATGTCATACGGCTTGGCGACGTAGTACATTGCCAGGCTGGTGAGTCCGGCGCCGTAGAGCTTGTCCAGCGCCACCTTGCGGACTTCGGGGACCTGCCTGAGCAGAGACTGGACGATGATCGGCTCTCGGCGATCGCGCTCCTCGTCGAGGAAGAACACCTGGGGCATGGCCTCGGCGAGCTGACCATGCGCCTGGAGCAGGCGGTCCTTGGCTTCCCCCGTCAGGGTTGGTTGCCCCAGACTGGTCGCCACTTCCAGGGCACCGAGGAATGTGTCGAGGTGCTGGCAGATGTCTTCAAGGCCCATCCCCCCAGCGGATTTTCTCAGGGATGAGACCGCCGGTGACACCAGATCGATCCACTCCCGCGGGGGCTCGCCGAGTTTGAGCTCGATGACGAAATCGCGTACTGGGCCCATGTGGGTGGCCGCGATCTGATTGAAGAGCTCGCGGACCTCACCGACATCCGTGGAGGCCGGTGCGGAGGCAGGACCCGGATGGTCGACGATGCGCTCGAATCCGCTGTCGATGTCGTCGATGAGGTCGCTGAAGGGAAGCTGTGACTTGACGTCTGCGTCGGCCGAACCTGTGGTGTCGGGGAGTCCGGCGGCCTGCTCCGGGGGTGGCCCCTGGGGGGCAACTGGAGACGAGCCGGCGTCGACGGGGGCGCTGGTCGGCGGAGCCGCGACGGGCGTCTTGTCGGTCGAGGCGCGATTGAGTGCGTCCGTCAGAGAGGTTGCCGGCGGCGGTTCCGGGGCGCTGTCCGCTGATATGGGCGAGGGGAACCCCGCTTGGGTCTGGTGGAGCGCGGCGGCGAAGCCGCTGCGGATGGCGGGGCGGGTTGGCTGCTGCATCACCGGCGGCGGTCGAGAGATCCCGGGCTGTGTCTGCTTGACGGGGACGGCAGGCGATGGGCTGGGTGAGCTCCCGTGGGGCGACCCCGAATCCGCGGGTCGAACGGCGATGGGCTGGGTGCGATGTGGTCCGGCGGAGGTAGCCAGGTTCGCGGGGGCTTCCTGGGGAGCTAGAGGTTGAGGGGGAGGTGGTGCAGCGGGCTGGATTCCGGATGGGAGGCGGGCGCCGCACTGCACGCAGAATCGAGGTGCGGCTTCGTACAAAGCGTCGCAGTTCGGACACTTCACCATCGCGCTTCGTTTCCTCCGACTGACTGTATCCGACCGCTTGTGGGTTGGGGGCACCATGCCCGGTCGCGGGGGGAGGCTCCGCGGCCCCCCGGCAGCTGGCGAGCCTACCACAGCCCCAGGAGGTTCGGGCAGGGCAGTTTCACTGCTCGGCCAGGGCCTTCTCGATCGCCGCCACCAGTGACTGGAGGAGCGCCTGGACCTCGCCGGCGGAGAAGCCGAACGTCTCTCCAAGCTCGATCAGTGCTCGCGCCTCTTTGCGGGCGAAGTGCTGGTCCGCCATTGCCACCAGGGCAGCAAACCCCAGCGCTTCCTCCCTTTCGATGAAACCATCGAGGCGCGCGGTCACGGCCTCTAGTCGCGCCGTCCGACTGGAGGCGCGTGCAGCCGCTTCGAACTGGGCGAAGTGTTCGGCCAGTTCGTCCGCGTGGACCGCCACCCCGGTGACCTTGTGGACGAGTTCGCCCAGAAGCGCCCGCTCGCCGTCGTCTACCCCATCGGCGGCGGCGACGAGGTAGGCTGCCTCGAGCGCGGCACTGAAGAATGATTGGGAGTCACCATCTTGGGCAGTGGTGCGCAGGCGTTCGGCGGAGGGAAGGTGATGACCGTCCGCCACCGGGGAGGTGTCGGATCGGGCCTCGAGGACAGTTGCGACCGCAGCTCGCATGGCCTCGGGCGTGGTACTGGGGAGGGTGATTCCCGAGAACGCTGGCATGGGATGGGACGGTACACGAAGCAGCGGAACCCGTGGGAGTCGTTGACGTCCCCACTTCCTCGAACTAGAATTCGACCAATTAGTCGAACCAAGGGTTCGAACTGTTGTGCCCCATTCCCGATTTAAGAAACTCGCCCCCGAACGCCGAGACGCGCTCCTGGCGGCTGCCAGCGCTGAATTCGCCGCTCACGGTTTCAAGGGGGCGAGCATGAATCGGATCATCGAACAGTCCGGGCTCAGCAAAGGGGCGACCTACTACTACTTCGAGGGCAAGGAGGACCTGTTCTTCACGGTGCTCGAGGGGGCCATGGACAAGATGCTCGCCGTGGTTGGGGATTGGGATGCTCGCCTGGGTCCGGAGGACACGTGGACGGCGCTCGCCGAGCTGTCTCGGCGGATGCTGAGGTTCTTCCTCGCCGACCCTCAGCTGTCGGCCTTGCTGCGTGCCTTGCCCCCCAGCCACGAGCCATCCGGGTCGGATGCGTTGGCCAAGATGTACACCAAGTTCGATGGCTTCGTGGTGGGGCTCATCGAGCACGGACAGCGGCGCGGGGACGTTCGTCGGGATATCCCGTTCGAGCTCCTGGTCAGCTTGCTGATGACCCTCTTCGAGTCGCTCGATCGGTGGATGCTCTTGCATCTCGATGAGATCGACGACGCGCGGGTGGAAGAGTTGGCCGGGCTGGTGGTCGATCTGGCGCGCCGGGTTGCCGCTCCAGCCGTCCTGGCTGGGCCCGGTTGAATTCGGAGATTCGCGGGGATAGCACTGGCTGTCGCCGAGAGAGACGTCCAGGCGGAAGTGCGATTGGAAATATCGAGTTCTGTTGGCGTGGAGGCTGGCCCCTGGGGGGCCGCGCGGCGCGTGGACTGGCCGCCATGCGAATGGGTCTACGCGGGCGACGAGACGGGGGTTCACCTCCGGCGGAACAGTCCGCCCTCCATCAAACGGAACTGCAGGGGGTGAGAGACGTTGCCCCGAAAATGCGATGATACTCCCCTGCTCGATCGGCATCCTCGGATGCCGAGTTGGCGGTGCGTGCACCTAGGGTCAGCTGCCATGGTGGGCGAGAAACGGGTGGAACGGCAGGCTCGCGAAGTGGCGTTGGAGTCGCTGCTCGGATCCACGAATCCCACGATGCTTCTCCCCACGTTGAGCCGATTCGAAGTGCCGCGGTGACTGGCTATCGAGTACCTGGGCTCGGGTTCCCGGGACCAACGAAAGCCTTGGTGATGCCGCTCCGTTGGTATACAAGGACCCCCACCACAACAGCGGACTGTGTCCTGAAAGCGCGTTAAGGAATGTCCTCAAACTCGGTTACGCTCAAGACGACGGTTTTCATTACTAGCTTCTTCATGGCTGCAACCGCCCTCGCTCAAGGGGAGCCCGAAGGTGGCGTTGCTCCGGCCCCAGTGGAACTGGAAGAAGAGCTCGACGCACCGGAGGCTCCACCGCCCGTGGAGACCGCGCCGCCGCCGCCTGCTGCTGACGCGAGCGCCGCGGTCGCTGCCTCAACCGGAGGCGTGGCACTCGGGGCAACCACCGATTCTGACGCGTCCTCGGGGAGTGCAGTCGTCCTGGGTGGTGATAGCGGTGGGGCCAGCGTGAGTGGTGTCGACGTGGGTACCGGTGGTTGGGAGTTCGGCTACCACGGGTACTTCCGTGCCCCGTTCCGCCTCGGCATTGCCAACCGTGAGGACAGTCAACGGACTGGGATGTCCCGAGTGGCTCAGGACGCCAACGGGAACTACGGCCCGACGGGGCAGATCATCCCGCCACCCGGCAGTCGTCAGCTCGCGGTCGACCCGACTACGGGCGGTCCGATGGTCGTCGGCCGCGACTACAACCCCGAGGACGCCTACAAGAAGACTACCTTCCACGTCCCACAGATCCCCGACGACCAGTACTTGAGCTGGCAGTCGACGCGGCACAACCCCACGGACTGGGCGGAGCTGTTCTTCACGGTGGGCAACAGTATCGCCGAGGGCACGGTGTCCATCGAGGGCTACAACTTCTCGCAGGCTGGCTACTCGGACCCGGAGACTCAGTTCGGTGTCGCTCAGGGCTACGTGACGATTCGCCCCGAGGTGCCGTGGCAGAACATCCAGCTCTGGGCCAAGGCGGGCGCGCACTGGAACCGCTACGGCATGGCGGGTCGCTACGACGCGGGTGAGTACGATACGTACCTCTTCGGCCGCACCAAGACCAATGGCATCACGCTGGGCCAGCAGGTGCAGGCCAACCGGGTGCGACTGCGCTTCGAGGAAGGGTTCGGTGGCCACCGACCTCACCCCAGTCAGTACAACACCGCCAAGTACACCCTCCTCGCTCACGCGCACGCCTTCCTCGAGTACGAGGGGATGATGGCGGGGCTGCATCTACTGCACAGCTGGGCGCAGGAAGAGGATCGTGACGGGCAGGGTTGCCCAGGCCCGGCGGCACCGAACGACACCACCGGACTGCCCAATATCGACAACACCTGTCGCGTGGTCTGGGGCGCAGACAACGTGGGCGGTGGACCGGCGGCGCCCATCTACCCGGTGGGACAGGTCGCCGGGTTCGGGAAGTTCGCAGACGGTGCGGACGGCAACGCCTGGCTCCCGGACGGCAGCATGACGATCGTCGGCCCGGAGTTCAAGTGGGAGACAGGCGCTTTCGGTCTCATCTATCTCGGCTACTCGTTCATCAACGCGAAGAACGCGCTCACCGTTTCACCAGCAGTGGAGCTGTTGCACTCGAATGGCGGCGGCGAGTTCGCGTTGGGCGTGACCAACAACTTCCTCGACAACCCGCAGTGCAACCCGGCGAAGGGTGAGTGCTCCAGCGGTGGCAACGGCCAGGTGCACACTCTCGAGTTCCAGTACGAGTTCAGCCTCATGAACCTGATCAAGGGTCTGGAGGACGGATCGCGGTTCTGGGGTGAGGGGCGCGACTTCGTCGCCAAGCTCTACGCCATGTACAACGCGGTGCAGAGCGAGTACGACCCCTACTTCGACGGGAGCCTGGGCGCCAAGGAACCCTACGGGGGCCTGGGCTCCTACTACGTCGGGACCTACGCTCCGAATCTGGACACCGCCGTCCAGGACGAGGTGCTCGCGCGAGGTGGCAACTACTGGCAGGTGTTCGGAGACAACTACTCCAAGCACAGCAAGCTGAAGTTCGGTGCCGATTTCTACGGTTCGCTGTTCTCTCAGCTGGCGGCGGGGCTCCGGGTCGACCATGTCCGACCCAACAGCAACATTCCCCAGCAGGCCTTCAGCATCATCTCTCCGCGGCTCGAGTTCCGGTCGCGCTGGGTGACGCGCGAGAGCTTCTCGATTCAGTACTCGCGCTACATGTACGCGAAGCGGCAGTGTGACGAACTGTCCCCGTCCGCCCCCGGCTACAACCAGTACGTCCCGCTGCCGAACACGGACAACGGCAACTACGACTACACCGGCTCACCCCAGAACTTCACCGGAATGCCGGTGAATCAGGAGTGTGTGCAGCTGCCGTCGGGACCGCGACTGCCGGATGGCTGGGGTGCCACGGCGCTCGAGACGAACGCCAACTGGCGTGGCGCGCCGATCACCGGGGGCAACCCGAACAACACCCGACCCGACGAGAACGTGATCACCATCTCGGCTTCGATGTGGTGGTGATGGGCAGATGCCGGCGCACGAGCTGGCGACTGGCACCCGAGCCTGCCGACCAGGCAGGATGAATGATGGATCGGTTCGGCCGGATCGCGACGGAGTCGCTCCGGCCGACCTGGCTTCAGGGCGAGGAGAGAGCAGAATGAACGGCAAGATTCGATTGGCAGTCGGTGTCGCGGCGGTCGCCGGTATGGCGTCGGTGGCCTGCACCAGTGGCGGCGCCGCCTCGGCACCCCCGAAGGAGGGAGATGCGGCGGTGGCTCCCTGCGGACCGGATGGGCTGATTGACGACGGTGAAGATCAGAACAACCAGGTGATCGTCCACCAGGGCCGGAGCGGCTACTGGTACACCTACGTGGATGAAGCCGGTTCTACGGTGACGCCCACTGCGGGCGCACAAGGGGGCACCTTCGTCATGTCGGAGGGCGGCGCCAACGGTTCGGCGTATGCAGCGCGGATGAGCGGTCAGGTCGGCAGTGGCGGGACCGTGTACGTCGGCATGGGATTCAACCTGACTGACCCCAAGGACGCCTACGATGCCTCACGCTATGGTGGCATCAAGTTTTACGCGAAGAAGGGGAACGGCAACGGCCGCATCCGCATCAAGATCCCGGACTCCAACACCGAACCCGACGGAGGGAAGTGTCAGGAGTGCTTCAACGACTTCGGCGCCAACGTTGAGCTGACCGAGTCCTGGACGGAGTACGTGCTGCCCTTCTACCTCACCAAGCAGGAGGACGGGTGGGGCGACACGTTCAACCGGATTACCACCTCGGCCCTGTATGGGGTTCAGTGGCAAACGAACACGCCCGGTTCCACATACGACATCTGGGTTGATGACATCGCCTTCGTTGGCTGTGATGCGCCGAGCGGCGCGGCGCCCGGCGCGGATGCTGCAGCGCCGCCCCCCGCTGCGGCACCGCCGCCCGCTGCGGCACCGCCGGCGACGGACCCTGGAGCGCCCGATCCGGCGCCCGTACCCGTCGAGTAGCCGTCGCCAACACGGGGTCGCAGTGGTAGGACGACACCGCGGCCCCGGTTCGCGTCCATAGCCCAGCCGGTGGAGACTCGCCGACGGTCGCGGAACGCAGTCGCAAGGAAGGTGGAGTCCGCAAGATGAGGAACGTGTTCCAGGTTTCCAGCGTAGGGGTTGGGATTGGTTGCATCGGGGCAATGCTCGCGAACATGGCGAGCTGTGTGCCGGTGGAGAGCCAGCAGAATGCGCAGGCGCCGCAGGCGCAGCAGGCCGCGCCGGAGGTGGTGTTCGCCCCACCGCCGCCAGCTCCGCCGCCAGCGAGTCCTCGACCGGCTCAGCCGAAGACCGGTAACGCGTACACGGACCGGTTCCTTGAGCTCTGGGTGGATATCCACGACTTGCAGAAGGGATACTTCAGCCCCGAGGGAATTCCGTATCACGCCGTCGAGACGCTCAACGTGGAGGCTCCGGATCACGGCCACGAGACGACCTCCGAAGCCTACAGCTACTGGATCTGGCTGGAGGCAATGTACGGCAAGGTGACTGGCGACTGGTCCCACCTGCAGCGGGCGTGGGGCAACATGGAATACTACATTATTCCCAAGACGGTCGATCAGCCCACCAACAAGTACTACCAAGCGAAGAAGCCGGCCACCTACGCTTCCGAGCACGAAACCCCGACTGCCTATCCCAGCGCACTGGACGGCACCGTTGTCGTCGGCGAGGACCCGATTGGGCCGGAGCTGAAAGCGACCTACGGGACGCCCGACGTCTACCTGATGCACTGGTTGCTCGACGTCGACAATTTCTACGGCTACGGAAACCACGCTGACGGGACGAGCCGTGCCTCGTACATCAACACGTTCCAGCGGGGGGCGAACGAATCCGTCTGGGAGACGATCACTCACCCATGTTGGGAGGAGTTCAAGTGGGGCCGTCCGGGGGAGGGATTCCTCTCTCTCTTCGTGGCGCAGCCCCAACCTGCCAAGCAGTGGAAATACACGAGTGCCCCGGATGCGGAGGCGCGCGCGATGCAGGCCATGTACTGGGCCAAGCGCTGGGCAGACGAGCGTGGCGGTTCGTCGGCGGTGGACGCGCTCGTGCCCAAGGCCGCGATGATGGGCGATTTCCTGCGCTACACGTTCTTCGACAAGTACTTCAAGCAGGTCCCTTGCGGCGAGTCGGCCTGCAAGCCCGGCAAGGGGTACGAGTCGGCGATGTGGCTCGTCAACTGGTATGCGGCTTGGGGAGGGTCCATGCCCGGGACGGCCAACTTCGGTTGGGCGTGGCGAATTGGGTCGAGCTTCAATCACCAGGGCTATCAGAACCCGATGGCGGCCTACGCGCTGAGTGGCGCGTTCGCGCCGATGAAGCCAAAGTCCGTCAACGGCTCGCGAGATTGGGCCATCAGTCTGCAGCGGCAGCTCGAGTTCTATCGCTGGCTGCAAGCGAAGCAGGGGGCGATCGCCGGGGGCGCCACCAACAGTTGGAAGGGGAGCTACCACCCGCCGCCGCCGAACGCAGCGACGTTCTATGGGATGCCGTATGATCCGTCGCCGGTGTTTCTCGACCCGCCCAGCAACGAGTGGTTCGGATTCCAGGTCTGGTCGCTGCAACGGGTGGCAGAGTACTACTATGTGACCGGAGACGCGAAGGCGGAGGCCATCCTCGATCGGTGGGTGAAGTTCGCGATGGACAACACCACGCTGAAGGGAGCCGATGACTACGCCGTCCCGTCCACGATGAAGTGGTCGGGGCAGCCCGCCGTGCACTGGACTGACGCGACTGCGAAGGATCCAAAGACCTGGAACAACGAGGGTTGGAACGGAACGCTCCAGGTCACCGTCGACAGTCGTAGTCCCGACGTGGGCACTACCGCGGGACTCGTGCACACGCTGGTCTTCTACGCCGCCCGCAAGGGGAAGGACGGCGAGGCGGCGCGGCTCTTGGCGAAGGAACTTCTCGACCGGATGTGGAACAAATACCGAGACGATCTCGGGGTGACCACACCGGAGGTGCGCAAGGACTTCAAGCGCTTTGGCGACCCCATCTATGTTCCACCCGGGTGGACCGGGCAGATGCCGAACGGCGACCCGATTGATGCCAACTCGACGTTCGTGAGCATTCGCTCCAAGTTCAAGCAGGACCCTGCGTGGCCGAAGGTTCAGGCTTACCTCGACGGAGGCAAGCCTCCAGAGTTCACGTACCACCGCTTCTGGGCCCAGTCGCACATCGCGCTGGCCTTTGCTAGCTACGGCTGGCTGTTCCCGAACGACGCGGGTTGAGAGCGATCGACGGCAGCGGCGGGCCAGCGCGGCCCGCCCGTCCGTCGGCCCAATTTGTTGCGAGGAGTGGCACGATGCACAAGACGTTGAACGCGCAGGCAACCTGGTTCGTGTGCCCGGCTCTGCTGGCCTTTGCCGCCTCGGCTGCCGGTTGCGGGCCGACGGCGCAGTCGACAGATGGGGCGACGACGCCGAACCCGAGCGGTGGCAACCTGATCAAGAACGCGGACTTCGAGAGCGGGTCCAGCTTGCCTTGGACGCCGTCGTTCACGCCACCGGCGAAGGGCGAGGCCGTGGTCGAGGACGGCTGGTACTGCCTCAAGGTCGAGAACAAAGGATCGAGTCCTTGGGATGCGCAGATGCGCCATCGCGAGATGGTCGTGCAGCAAGGGCACACCTATTCGATCAGCTTCAAGATCAAGGCGGATCAGCCGACCCGTGTCCGCACCAAGATCGGCATGGCGGGCCCGCCGTACACAGAGCACTGGGTGGAAACGATCGAGATCGGTCCCGAGCCTCGGACCGTGACTGGCCAGTTCACGATGAATGGCGCTGACGACCCAACCGTCGAGTTTGCGTTCCACGGCGGTGGCAACATGGCGTTGCCCGAGGCCAACTTCACCTACTGCATCGACGACGTCTACCTGACCGATCCGCAGTTCACGCAGCAGGCGGCAGAGCAGGCAGCGGCGATCAGCGCGCTGCGCGTCAATCAGCACGGTTACCTCCCTCAGTTCGCCAAATACGCCAGTCTCGTCGCAGACGGCGACACACCCGTCGAGTGGGAGTTGATCGATTCCGGCGGCTCGCCGGTACTGAATGGCCAGACGCTGCCGTTTGGTCCGGACCGGGAGTCCGGGGACAACATCCACACCATTGATCTGACCCCTTATCAGCAGGAGGGGAACGAGTATCGAGTGCGCGCCCAGGGGGCGGAGAGCCCGCCATTCCAGATCAGCAAGGGCCTCTATCACCAGATGAAGTACGACGCGCTCTGGTTCTTCTACCACAACCGGAGCGGGATCCCGATCGAGATGCCCTACGCGGGCCAGCCCGAGTGGGTGCGGGAAGCCGGGCATCTCAACGACAAGAGTGTGGCCTGCGCTCCCGTCGACAAGCTGTTCCCCGCGCAGAAGGCCTACGCCTGTGACTGGTCTCTGGACGTCACTGGCGGCTGGTACGACGCTGGTGACCACGGGAAGTACGTGGTCAACGGCGGGATCTCGCTCTGGACGTTGCTGAACCTGTACGAGCGGATGAAGCACCTCTCCCCGAAGGCACTTGCCGACTTCAAGGACGGCAAGCTTCGGCTCCCCGAGCGCGGAAACGGCGTCAATGATTTGCTCGACGAAGCTCGCTGGGAAATGGAGTGGATGCTGAAGATGCAGGTGCCCGACGGCAAGAAGTTTGCCGGCATGGCGCATCACAAGATCCACGACGCCAGCTGGACGGCGCTGGGGCTGAAGCCGCCGACGGACTCGATGGCCGAAATCTCGATGCCGCGCTACCTGCGGCCTCCCACCACAGCCGCTACCCTGAACTTGGCGGCCGTGGCGGCTCAGGCGTCGCGGATCTGGAAGACCATCGATCCCGCGTTCAGTAGGCGCTGCAAGACCGCCGCGATGAAAGCGTGGAACGCAGCCGCGAAGTACCGCGACATGTTTGCGCCCAAAGAAGACACCATGGGGGGCGGACCGTACGACGACTCTCAGGTGTCGGACGAGTTCTACTGGGCAGCGGCAGAGCTCTACATCACGACCGGGCACGAGACGTTCGGTGACTACCTTCGAAAGTCGAAGTGGTATCTCGAGGTTCCCAAGGAAGCTTCGGGCGATGGTGGCGGCACGATGTCGGCCATGACGTGGCAGCTGGTGGCGGCACTCGGGACCATCTCGATCGCGACGGTCCCGAACAAGCTAGGCAAGGACGCGACGGACATGGCTCGTGCCAACGTCATTGCCACGGCGGACGAGTACCTGAAGGCGACCAGTGCGCAGGGCTACCGCATCCCGTTCCGTGCTCCGGGTGACGGTGGATATCCATGGGGATCGAACTCCTTCATCATCAACAACATGCTCGTGCTCGGGCTCGCGTACGACTTCTCCAAGAAGCAGATCTACGTTGATGGTGTGCTCGACGGGATGAACTACCTCCTCGGCAACAATCCGCTCGGACAGTCTTATGTCAGCGGCTATGGCGATCGTCCGTTGCAGAACCCCCACCACCGCTGGTGGTCGTATCAGTACAACAACAAGTTCCCGAAGGCGATCCCGGGTCTGCTCTCCGGTGGACCGAATTCGGGGCTACAAGATCCCTACGTGAAAGCGGCTAACGTCAAGACAGCGTGCACCGGCAAGCCGCAACGTTGCTTCATCGACCACATCGAGGCGTGGAGCGTCAACGAGATCACCATCAACTGGAACGCGCCTTTCGTCTGGGTCGCGTCGTTCCTGGACGAGCAGGCGCGCGGATGAACGGGCGGATGGCTCTGGCCGGTCCAGAGCCATCCGCGATCGACGTGGGGTTGGCGTTGCGATCCCGGTCGGCGTTGCTGCGAAGGCGAGCGAGTACCCGGTCAACGGTCGAAGTTTCTGGGTTTCCCGGCTTGCCACCATCCAGGTTGGGTTGGCTCAACTTCAGAAGGCGTGTGCGCAGCGCGCGACCGGTGTCGTGTCGTAGCGCAAAAAAGGCGCACGAGAGCCCTGGTCAAGCGTGCCGTTTCGGTGCAAAACTGCGCCCCGAACCCCCTCTCGACTGAGCGGGTGGCCCGCCTTGCTTCGGGCTCCCGCGCTACCACCGACCTTGATTCGGCGTAATCCTCAAACGGAGGCCTCTTCGACATGCGCTTCGGCCATTTTGACGACGCGAATCGCGAATACGTGATCACGACTCCCAAGACTCCCTATCCCTGGATCAACTACCTGGGGACAGAGGAGTTCTTTGGCATCATCTCCCACATGGGCGGGGGATACTGCTTCTTCCGTGACGCTCGGCTGCGACGCGTGCTCCGGTACCGGTACAACAACGTACCGACCGACGCGGGGGGGCGCTACTTCTACGTCCTCGACGGGAAGGACTACTGGACGCCGACCTGGGCACCCGTGAAGGCGGAACTCGAGAGCTTCGAGTGTCGGCACGGGCTTGGGTACACGAAGATCACCAGTCAGCGGAACGGCGTGCAGGCGGAGGTGACCTACTTCGTGCCTGTCGGGACCACCGCCGAGGTGCATCGCGTCACGTTGACCAACACGGGGAAAGAGAAGAAGCGGCTGAAGCTCTTCACGTACCTGGAATTCGCGCTGTGGAACGCGATGGACGACGCGACCAACTTCCAGCGCAACTGGAGTACCGGTGAAGTCGAGGTGGTCGACGGAATCATCTACCACAAGACCGAGTATCGAGAGCGCCGTAACCATTTCGCGTTCTACTCGAGTAGTGAGAAGCCGGTTGGTTTCGACACGGACCGGGAGACGTTCTTCGGCCTCTACAACGGCATGCACGAACCGGACGTGGTGAAGGCCGGGAAGTCGCAAAACTCCGTTGCGAGCGGGTGGCAGCCAATTGCGTCGCAATGTGTCGAGGCCGAGTTGGCGCCCGGGGAGAGCAAGACGTTCGTCTTCGTGCTGGGCTACGTCGAGAATCCAGTGGAAGAGAAGTGGGAAGCGCCCAACGTCATCAACAAGAAGCGCGCCCTGGAGATGGTGGAACGGCTGGGATCTCCGGAGAAGGCCGAGGCGGCTCTCGAGGAGGTCAAGACGTATTGGACCGACCTCTTGTCCACCTACATCGTGGACTCACCAGAAGAGAAGCTGAACCGGATGGTGAACATCTGGAATCAGTACCAGTGCATGGTCACGTTCAACATGTCACGGAGCGCGTCGTACTTCGAGACGGGTATTGGACGCGGCATGGGGTTCCGGGACTCCAATCAGGACCTGCTGGGCTTCGTGCACCTCATCCCGGAACGCGCTCGAGAGCGCATCATCGATATCGCATCGACTCAGTTCCAGGACGGCAGCGCGTACCATCAGTACCAGCCGCTCACCAAGCGTGGGAACAACGACATCGGCAGCGGCTTCAACGACGACCCACTATGGTTGATCCTGGGGGTTGCCGCGTACACGAAGGAAACGGGCGACTACAGCATCCTCGACGAGCAGGTTCCGTTCGACAACGACGAGAACAACAAGGCGAGCCTGATGGAGCACCTGAAGCGCTCGTTCTATCATGTCGTCAACAACCTCGGGCCACACGGCTTGCCGCTGATTGGGCGCGCGGACTGGAACGACTGCCTCAACCTGAACTGTTTTAGCGATACTCCCGACGAGCCGTTCCAGACCACTGGCAACAAGGTGGGGCGAACGGCGGAATCGCTGCAGATCGCTGGGATGTTCGCTTCGATCGGTCCCGAGTACGTGGCGCTGCTAGAGCGTCAGAACAGGCTGGACGAGGCCAAGGAAGCGCGGGAGCACATCGCTTCGATGCAGGCGGCCATCATGAAGGATGGCTGGGACGGTGGCTGGTTCCTGCGTGCATACGACTACTTCGGCAAGAAGGTCGGATCCAAGGAGAACGATGAGGGGCAGATCTTCATCGAGTCCCAGGGCTGGTGCATCATGGGTGGCTGCGGCGTTGACGGCGGCGAGGCCAAGACGGCGCTGGACAACGTGAAGGAACGTCTCGACTGCAAGTACGGCATTGTTCTGAACAATCCGCCGTTCACGAAGTATCTGCTCGAACTCGGGGAGATCTCGACGTATCCGCCAGGGTACAAGGAGAACGCAGGCATCTTCTGCCACAACAACCCGTGGATCATGATCGCCGAGACGGTCATTGGCCGACCGGAGCAAGCGTGGGAGTACTACAAGAAGATCGCGCCGGCGTATCTCGAGGACATCAGCGAGATTCATCGAACCGAGCCCTACGTGTACTCGCAGATGATTGCCGGTAAGGACGCCCCCCGGGCGGGCGAGGCGAAGAACGCCTGGTTGACCGGGACTGCCTCTTGGAATTTCGTTGCAGTTGCTCAGTACCTGCTCGGCGTGCGTCCCGAGCACGACGGCCTGATGGTCCAGCCGTGCCTTCCCGCAGATGTGCCCGAGTACACCGTGACACGGAAGTGTCGGGGTGCGACATACGTGATCCGGGTCACGAACAGCGGCCAGGCTGGGCCGGCCCAGCTCAAGGTCGATGGTGCTGCTGTCGAGGGCAACCTCGTTCCTTATGCGGAGGCTGGCACGACCGTTCAGGTCGAGTGCCAGGTCTGACGTCGAGAGCTGCCGCGGTCGGGTAGGGGAGGGCTACCCGACCGGTCTTGGCCACCATGATTTGGATGGGGTCTGGCCATTGCCATCCCGGTCTTGGACCGCGTCGTAGTTTCCGTTTGCTCGCGGGAGGCGTCGAAGCTGGGTCACCCGGCGGTGGGATCCACGGTGGGAAACGCGATGCTGAATGTCGTGCCCAGTCCCGGTGTGCTGGACACGGAGATCGTTCCGCCGAAGTCACGCGTCGTGATGTCCCGCACAATGGAAAGCCCCAATCCCGTACCTCGATCGACCGGCTTGGTCGTGAAATGAGGGTCGAAGAGCTTCGGGATCACGTGGGGCTCCATGCCGCAGCCGCGGTCCGTCACCCGGAGGACAGTTTCGACCGGTCCTTGCAAGAGATCGAGGTCGATGGATCCCCCACCGCGATCGACGCTGGCGTCGATCGCGTTCGTGACGAGGTTCGTGACGATCTGAGCGAGACGTCCCGGCGAACCGCGCAACTGGATCCGATCGTGCGACGTCGTCAGGTGCGCTTCGCACCCGGCCTGGCGGAGGTTGTAGCCAAGGAGGACAAGAGCCTCGCGGATGTAGGGTACCGCGTCGAAGCTCATCGTCTCAGCGGGGGGAAGATCGCGAGTTCTGGTGTGGATTCCTCGGAGAAACTCCTCCGCGCGGCGCGTGGCGCGGGTGGCGAGCGCGATCACACGGCGCATCTGTAGGGTGATTTCTTGCTGACTCTCCGGGGTCGCCTTCGGATTGGTCGTCAGCGCGAGTGACTCTTCGGACAGGCGCTGAAGCTCCGCGAGCGCAGCCTGCGTGGCAGCTAGCGGAGGCCTCATTTCGTGCGCAACGCTGGCCGTGAGACGTCCCAGGCTCGCCATCTGTTCCTGTCCGAGCAGCTTCTCCTGGTTGTCTTGTAGGGACTGGTGCGCTTCTTCCAGTTGGCGTCGACGGCGCTCCAGATCGCGGAGCAGCCGTTGTCGCTCCTGGTCTTTCTCGACGACCTGGCGCACCAGTAGGGCCCCCTTGATTGCCGCACTGATCTCGTCTCGCAGGGCCTCGTAGACAGCGCCCTCGCGCGGGCCCAGCTCGAGGAGGACGAATCCAAGTTGCTCGTCCTTGAAGAACAGCGGCTCCACCACGTAGCTGAACCGGCGCTCGGTCGGGAGCATGCCCTCGGGGACCAGCTGTCGACAGGGGAAAGCGGGCAGCGAAGCGATGCTCTCGGGCGTGTGCGCACCATCGTGGGCCAGCATTAGCCGGGCGCGATCGGGGGGTGATTCTTCGCCTTCGTAGAGGGAGAGGAAGCATGTGTCGATGGCCAGTCGGGGGAGCTGTTGGGCGATGGATTCCACGAGCGACACGACATCGAAAGCGGTGATCAGCGCCTCGCCGGTGCGGCTGAGAGTGCGGGCCCAGCGCTCCGTCCGCAGACGCTGGTGGGCCTGCGCACGCTCGATGGCGACGCCTAGCGACTGCCGCGCCAAGTGACATATCTCCTCGGCGCGCGCTCGGTCCTGTCCGTCTCCGGGCAGGGTGGCGAGCACCTCCCGCCGCACCGTGTCGATGACGGCGTGCCACGGAGTGAGGTCTCCTCCTGCCTCGCGGATCTTTTCGAGCTTCTCCGTCAGTCCTGACAAAAAGACGTTGCCCGGGCCCGCCTCGACGTCCCTGTAGAAGCTCGTGGCGAGGCGATTCTCCCAGTTCGGTTCAAGCCCCGGTCCACCCGCGGGGAGTACGGCCGAGAGCTTCGTCGTGAGTCGTTGCACCCGCACCTCTCGCGTCAGCGGTTCGGCGGCTGTGCTGGGTGCTCGTTCTGGCGGAAGAATTGATACCGCGAGACAGCCGCAGGAGTGCCGCGCGACGAGGTCGGTGTGCAGGACGATGCGCTCCGGGACCTGACGCCCGTCCAGTTGGGCTACGACGGTGTTGACCGCCTGTACCCCCTGCTCATACAGCGGCTGCCGGACCGTGGTCAGCGGGGGATGGCAGAAGCGCGATTCTTCGACGTCGTCGAAGCCGATGACGGCCACATCTTGCGGGATTCTGATCCCGCGCTGGCGCAGCGCCTGAATCGCCCCGACCGCCATGTAGTCATTGGTCGCCACGATCGCGTCTGGTTGCTGTTGGCGCTCGTCGAAGAGGATGCGGATGGCCTCGACGCCATCGTCTCGCTGGAAGTTTCCCGCCACGGTCAGTTCCGGCGAGTGGGGACGACCGTACTCGGCCAGTACTTCGCGGAAGGCCGTGTAGCGCCCTTCGGCTTCCGAATTCACCTCGGGTCCGCGAATGAAGGCGATCCTGCTGGCGCGGTGCTTGTCGAGCAGGTGGACGACGAGCTCGCGCATGCCGGTCGCGTTGTCGACCAGCACGCTCGGGATCCCGGCGAGAGGCCACGCGATGGAACACATCGGGAGGGGCCTAAATCGGCTGCAGAATCCGGTCAGCCGCTCTGGCCCTACGAGATTGCCGAGAGTTCCTGACATAACGAGGAGTCCGTCGACGTTCTCCGCCCCGGCGAGGTCGTAGACGACGTTCCGGACCGGCGTGTCGAGCAACCCCCCACTGAAGCAAAGCAGGTGGCAGTCGTGGGCGCGCGCTGCGTCCTCCACCCCGCAGAGTACGGCGTTCTGGTAGTCGTCCTCCAGCGCGTCGACCAGAAAACCTAGCGTGCGCCGTCGCCTGCAACCCCGGGCGAGAGGTGGCGATTGGCCAACCATTCGACCCGGACTCGGGGTAGAAAACACCACCTGTGAGATGCTAAAGGACTGAAGCAGAATTGGGAATCGCCGTGAAACACTACTTCGATAAGTTCTTGGTCGGTGTCGTGTTCGCCGTCGGCCTGGGGAGCGTTGCCGGTCCCGCTCACGCCCAAGCCAAGGACGAGGAAGCCATCAAGCTGGCGGACGAGGCGCTCCTCAGCGACTACCTCGCCATGAACTTCGATGCGGCTTTGGCGAAACTAGATAAGGCACTGAAGAAGTGCGGTGATGGCTGCCGCCAAAAGACTTTGGCGCGGATTCATCGTGACTTGGGAGTCGTCTACATCGCCGGCTTGGGTCGGAATGCGGATGGCAAGGTGGAGTTCGTCGCCGCGCTGACCTCCGATCCCGGTATTCAGCTGGATGAAGATCTAGCGACGGACGAAGTGAAGGCTGCCTTCTCCGAGGTGAAGGCCAGCATGGGCGATGTCGGTGATTCTGACGGCGAAGAAATCGCCGGTGAGATCGACGTTCCAGGCGTCGATACCAGCGTGCCCGTCGACGTTCCCGAGTCCGGCGACCTGCTGCACGTGCCCCCTCTCGAGCAACTGGTGCTGACGGGGATCCCCATCTACACCGAGCTTACCGGAGGCACCGACCTGACCAGAATTCAGGTGCGCTATCAGTCCCCGACCGGGCGCGAATGGAAGACAGTCCAGATGCGCGAGGTTGGCACCGGATACGGCGTCGAGATCAATTGCCAGGACGTCGGCAGTACCCCCGGCGAGTTCCGATACTACATTCAGGGTTTCGAAGGGAACGACCCGGTGTCCTACTCCGGGACGGCAAAAGTCCCCCACCGCGTCAACGTGGTGAACGAGCTTTCCGGCGAGATGCCGACCCTCCCAGGGGAGCCACCGCCGACGCGCTGCGAAACCGAGGAGTGCGTCCCCGGGATGGTGATTCCCGGCTGTCCGCTGCCGGAGGGGGAATTGTGTCAGGTGGACGAGGACTGTGAGGGCAAGCTCGTCTGCCGCGACGAGATCTGCTCGACCGACGAGCCCGAGAAAACCACGAAGCACTGGCTGTCGGTCGCCTTCCAGCAGGATTTCGTTCTGTTCCCCGCCGAGCAGGCAATCTGCAGTGGGCAGAACGACTACACGTGTTTCTTCGCCAACGACGTGGAGTATCTGGGCATTCCCGACGCCAATAATGGAAACCAGGTCAGCGGTGGCTTTGGCCCGGCAACGCAGCGCGTCCTGCTCGGCTACGAGTACCGGTTGCCGTTCGGATTGGGCGTGGGCCTAAACGGTGGTTTCGCATTCGGTGGCGGTCCCCCGAGCCAAGCGAGCACGTTCGCTCCGGCTCACGTCGAGGGGCGACTGGCCTACTACTTCCAGGTCGGGCGACTGGAGCCCTTTGTCTTGCTGGCCGGAGGGATGGCGCAGGTTGACGCCAAGATAACCGTTTCCATCGTCCAGACGGACCCCAACGCCCCGTTGGCGTTCGAAGGCGCGTCCCGTTCTGGTCTCTCGGAACCCACCGATGTGGACGCCTGGCGACGCGCGGGCCGCGGGTTCTTCCAGGGTGGTGTCGGGGGTCGGTACTTGCTCGGCAAGCAGAAGACCTTCGGTCCCTTCATCGAAGTTCGGGGGGGCATGACCTTCCCCAACTCGACGACGATCCTCGCTGCCCGCGGGGGACTCTCGGTTGGTTTCTGAGCTTCGGAGCTCGCTCCGCTCGACGCGGGTGCTCAGGAGACGCCGAGGAGTTCGTCCAGGTTGGCCGGGAAACGGATGGTGAAAGCGGTTCCCTGGTTTGGGATGCTCGACGCCCGGATCGTTCCGCGGTGCTCCTCGACGATCTGGTAGCAGATGCTCAGCCCCAGTCCGGTGCCCACCCCGACTCCCTTCGTGGTGAATCCGGGGTCGAAGATCTGGTTGAGGTGTTCTGGGGGGATCCCGCAGCCAGTGTCGGCGATGCGAATACACACCATGCCGTCAGCAAGCTCGGTGGTGATGGTGATTCGGCCAGATTTGGGAATCGCCTGGCGTGCATTGACGATCAGGTTCAAGAACACTTGGTTCAGGCGCCCCACGAAGTGCGGAACTGGAGGCACGCTGCCATATTCGCGGACGACCTCGACACCGCGCCGGAGTTCGTGGTGGAGCAGACTGAGGGTGTCGTCGATTCCCTCGTGAATGTCGGCCCGCTTGAGCTCGGCCTCATCGAGTCGGGCAAATGAGCGGAGGCGTCTGACGATTGCCGTGACTCGGTCCGTGCCGCTGTGGATCACACGGTTGGCGTCGGCGATGACGCGCAGCATGCGTTCGAGTTGGACGAGATCGGGCCCATCGGGTGGCGGGTGCGCGCGAACGCAGCGTTCGAGCTTGGCGATGGCGCGGACGAGGGAGTCGTGCATGCTGGCGATCGACCCGATGGGGGTGTTGATCTCATGGGCGATGCCCGCGACGAGCTTGCCGAGTGCCGCCATCTTCTCTGACTGCACGAGGCTTGCCTGCGCGGCGCGAAGCTCGCGGTTCTTCGTCTCCAGAGCGTCCAGGGCACGCTTCAGTTCGGTGATGTCCCGGGCCATACCGACCCAGTTGATCGTCTCGTTGCCATCGTCCCGAATTGGAAAGATGGAGAGATCGACAGTGCGCTCCTCACGGCCGGGGACGGTGACACGGCCTTCCCCCTTGAATCCTCCGTCCACGGCGAGGGCGGCGCCAACCGAGGCGCCGTGCTCGGTGACATCGGCGGCGTGCGTACCCTGGATCTCATTCTCCTTGACGCCCTTCAGCTCGAGGTACGCCGGGTTGGCCTGAGTAATGAATCCGCTGGGATCGGTGATCAGGATCGCGTCTCGAGAGGCGAGGTAGATACGATGGTAGAGTTCGAGCTGGCGCTGGGCCGCGCGCGACTCCGTGATGTCGATGCCGATGCTGACGACGAACTCGACGGGACCGTCGGCAGGAAGCGTGGAGTTCGACCAGGAAATGAGGCGCCGCTCCCCGGTCCGCGAAACCCAGTGGTTCTCTGCTCGTTCTCCGCCCCGGCGCTCGACCAGCGAGCAGAGAACCTCGCTCACCAATGTCTGCTCTTCCTCGGGGACCAGGAGGGAAAGCGACGCGGCATGGACCTCCTCCGCGTGGTAACCACTGGTCTGCTCGCAGGTGCGATTGAAGCGAATGATCCGACCTTTGGCGTCCAGGACTAGGATCAGCGCGCTGGCTGCTTGCAGCACTGCGTCGACGAAGTTGCGCTCCCAACGAAGCTCGTCCTCGGTCTGCTCGCGGGTGGCGATCTCGCGCTGCAGAGCTCGGTTGACCTCCGTCAGCGTCGAGACCTGACGCGCGATCTTGCTGTGCAAGAGGAGATTGGTCTCGAACAGTGAATAGGCAGATCCGGCCGCGTCGGTGCTGCGCTCGACGCGGTTCATCAACACCTCGTTGACCCGGGAAAGCCGGGAAACCTCCGCTTCGAGCGCGGCAATGCGCTGAGCGGGGTCAGGCCTGGTCAATATGGTCTCCCAGCATGATCCCGGTGAATGTCTGGTTGACGTGCAGGGAGCCAAACTGCTCCCCATAGGTACTGAACCCGATCACGTGGTTGTCGCGGAGTAGCCGGTTGACGGGCTGCTCGAGGTCGTTGCTGGTGATCTCGAGACGGCGCAGGATGCAGTCGCAGCCGATCGTGAGGACCGGGCGGTCGACCTTGCGTCGCGCCGCAGCAAAGGCGTCGCCGAGGTTGTCGACGAGGTTCTTGCCAGTCCCCAGCCGGAGCACCACGCCTTCGTCGATGGCGCAGTAGAAGGTGAGCGAACCGTCGTCATGCGCCTTCTGGATCGACCGAACATAGTACTCCCCCCCGAAACGCAACATCAGAGGGTGGTTCGAGAAGAGCTCCGGCCCCAGTCGACCGCGGGGCACCCCCACGACTCGGGCGTACTCGTCGGCAGCCGGACGGCCGTTGACCTCTTGGACGAGGCGCTGCTCTGGCGAGGCTCGGGTGATGACGAGCCTCTGGTCGGTGGCCTGGAAGTGCTGCGTCTTGAAGACGCTGAAGGGCAGGGTGGTGATGACGAGGAGCAGCACCGCCTGGTCGGGGGCGAAGGCGCCGCCCGCCAGCACGTGAGTGGTGCCGAATCGGAGTTCGTCGCCCGCCGATCCCCCGACGAGGGGCAGGTCGTCGAGGGCGGCGGCCAGCAGCGCGATGACCTGCTCCTCCATCACCGAGAGACCGTCGATCAGCAGCAGGCCAAAGGCGGAGGCGTTCGGTCGGCGGTGCCGCGCCGCATCGAGCGTGCGGCGCGCTCGCTCGATGGTGGCCTCGATGGTGGTTCGAGAAGCCCCGGTCAGCGGGGCCAGTATCAGGGCGTGGGACTCGATGTCCGGACTGGTCAAGCTAACCGCGCAGATGGAGCCAGTGGCGTAGCCGGTTGGGGCGATCTCGCCGGCGGTGGTGCACCCAACGACCAGTCCGGGCAAGTGATGGTCGAGGAGCGGGCCGAGGCGGTGCAGATCGTACTGAGGAGAGGCGAACACGAGATTCACTGCTGCCTCCGGATCGCCAACTTGCTGCCCCAGCTCGCCGGCGGCCGCCTCGGCGGTGGGAGCCGAGGTGAAGCCCCGGCGGACCCGCAAGCGCGAGGATTGGGTCATGACTCGGGCAAAGGTAGTGGGCGGAGGCTCCACGTCGCAAGCGCTGCGAGAACCTTTGGGTGCGTGCCCAGCTGCCGGTTGCTGCCTTGGTAGGCGACAGGCGCCGCCCTTTGCGCGATTTCCGCCTCCCGCCCGTGACCCTTGGTGTGGCTTGCCAATACCAGGGACAGATCTGCGGATATCTGTACTAGATTCCGGGACGGTGCTCGCAATTCTGATCGTCGATCATGGCAGCCGCCGAGCAGCGGCGAACGCGGCCTTGGACCAGATGGTCGATCTGGTCCGCGAACGGGTCGGCCCCGCGATTGTCGTCGAGGCGGCACACATGGAGCTGGCGCGGCCCAGCATCGAGGACGGGTTGCAGGCCTGCGTTGCGGCGGGAGCACGGGAGATCGTCGTGCACCCCTATCTGTTGGCGCCTGGACGCCATGCGTCGGAGGACTTGCCTCGACGGGTGGGCGAGGTGGCGGCGCGCCTCGGCGTTCCGGTCCGGGTGACGGACCCGTTGGGTGTTCACCCGCTTCTGGCCGAGGTCGTTCTCGAGCGCTGCGGGCTCGGGCGAGACGCGACCGGGGGAAGTGCGAGCGATCCCAACGACCGCTGACCTGCGCTTCCCACTGCCGACCCCGAGCCGAAGGGCTCTCGGTTTGCGACGCCGCGTCAGTTGGGGACATCCCTGCTGCAATTGCCACACGGGCGTGTCCATCCGAGTCGGGTGACGGCTACGGGGCGTCGATCTCCCTCTCGAGCTGGTCCAAAACGGCCTCGAGTTCGGATCTTGGGACCTCCGCGATGGGAGGTGCTTCCTGCGTTTCCCCTGCAGATGCGCCCGGACCTGGCGCTGGCGAGCTCCGTCCGCGCCAAGCCACAACGCTTCCACTGACTAGGAGCAGCGCGAGGGGCAGCCACAGCCCCCAGCCGACAGGGGGTCGTTTGGGCCGTGCACGCATGGCACGACCTCCTGCAAGGTCGATGCCGGCCGCGGATCGTGGGCCCATGAGACGGCCAGTTGGCCGACAGGGTGCCCTGACCATGGCCGTGAGGTCAGAGCGGCCGTCAACTTGCGGACACGGGGCTTGGCAAGGCGTCGGCCACGTGGTTTCTTCCGCGCAAATGTTGGCGGTTCAGGCTGGCGCACAAACGCTTCGATACTGTGTCCCCACGACCTTCGACTTGATGCTGGGGCGTGCTCAGCGGGAGGTCTGCAGCCGTCGCATCGATGCCTGGTCGGAGCGGCTCGTGCGCCTCGCGCGAGTGGATATCGAGGTTTCGGGGCTGGAGCACGCTCGGACTGACGAGACGTTCGTCGTGATGAGCAATCACCAGTCGCTCTACGACATTCCGGTGTTGTTCCAGGCGCTCCACCGCCCGATGCGGATGGTTGCGAAGAAGGAGTTGTTCCGGATCCCGTTCTTTGGGCACGCCATGACCGCGGCGGAGTTCGTTCGTGTGGATCGCGGCAATCGGAGGCAGGCGTTCGAGGCGATCGACCACGCCAAGGAACTGGTAGAGAGTGGCCTCGACATCTGGATTGCGCCCGAGGGAACGCGGAGCAAGACCGGCTGTCTGGGAGAGTTCAAGCGCGGCGGGTTCCACCTTGCCCTCGGTACGGGCGCCAGGATCCTCCCGGTTTCGCTCTCCGGCACGGGGCGGGTCATGCCCACCAGCGGACTCAAGATCGTTCGGCGGCAGGGTGTGCGAGTGACCGTCAGTCCACCGATCGACCCAAAGGATTTCGGCAGGAAGCACTTGGCGGAGTTGGTCGACGCGGTGCGTGTCGCCATCGGGGCGCATCTGTAGACAGGGAGCTTTCCCGGTCCAGTGTGCAACTGCAACCTTGGGATTGCTGGCGCCGGCGCGCTCGTCGCGGCAAGCTCCGCTGACCTTGTCTGACGGTCGTGTTCAGAAGTCTCTGCGGACTGGTTCGCCGTCGCGGTCCCCAGGGCGCGCTGCCAGTCGACACCCCTCGCCGCGTGATGGCGTCGAACCGACGCGTTCGACGCCCAGGCGCTTCGCCTCGTCGCGCGACCTGCAGGCATTTGTGCCGACCACTCGGGAGGAAATGCGTGCCCGCGGCTGGGACGAACTCGACATCCTGATCGTGACGGGGGATGCCTACGTGGACCACCCGGCATTCGGTCCGGTGCTGGTGGCGCGTTTTCTCCTCGGTAGGGGCTACCGAGTAGGCCTCGTGCCACAACCTCGCTGGGACGCGGTCGACGATGTCACCCGCCTGGGGCGGCCGCGGCTGTTCGCCGGGGTGAGCGCGGGCAACCTCGACTCGATGCTCAACAAGCTGACCGCGCAGAAGAAGGTTCGGGGAGAAGATCAGTACTCGCCGGACGGACGCCGCAACTGCCGGCCCAATCGCGCCACCATCGTCTACGCCAATCTTTGTCGGCGGGCCTTCCCCGGCTTGCCGATCGTGCTCGGGGGGATCGAGGCTTCCCTGCGCCGACTGGCTCACTACGACTACTGGTCGGACTCTGTGCGGCGGTCGATCCTGCTCGACGCGAAGGCTGACCTGCTGGTCTTCGGGATGGGGGAACGAGCGGCCTGGGAGATCGCTCGTCGCCTCGCCGAAGGACAGGGGATGGCCACGCTGACCGACATCCGCGGGACCGCCCACGTCCGGTCCCGGCGTGCCGCTTGGGAATCCATCGTCGCCGACCGCGCAGTCGTGGTGCTCCCAAGCTTCGAGGAGGTGCGCGACTCGAAGCCTGCGTTCGCCGCAATGACTCGAGCCTTCCAGCGGGAGACGAACCCGTTCAATGCTCGACCGCTCTTGCAGCCCCACGGTGACGAGGCGGTGTACTTCAACCCGCCAGCGGAACCGCTGCCTGAGTCGGAGATGGATGCCCTCTACGACTTGCCGTTCGCGCGCCGGCCCCACTGGATGTACGGCACGGCAAGAATTCCGGCTTTCGAGACCGTCAAGCACTCCATCGTGACGATGCGTGGTTGTTTCGGGGGGTGCACGTTCTGCAGTATCACCGAGCACGAAGGTCGCGTGATCCAGTCACGCTCCCAGGGAAGCGTGCTGCGAGAGGTGCGGGCCCTGACGCGGCTGGAAGGCTTCGACGGCACCATCACCGACGTGGGCGGTCCGACCGCGAACATGTATCGACTGCGCTGCCAGGACCCGGCAGTCGAGGCGCGGTGCCGCCGCCTGTCGTGCGTTCACCCCACGGTGTGCAAGAATCTGGGTACCGACCAGACTCCGCTGGTGCAGTTGCTTCGATCCGTGCGTCGCGAGCCCGGCGTGAAGCACGCATTCGTGGCGTCGGGGATCCGCTATGACCTCGCCAACGCGAGCCCGGAGCTCACCCGGGAACTGGCGCGACATCACACGGGTGGTCAACTGAGCGTGGCGCCGGAACACGTGAACCCGCAGGTGCTGCAGCGGATGAAGAAGCCGGGAATTGAGCACTACGAGCGCTTCGTGAAGCAATTCAAGGAGGCCAGTGCCCGAGCGGACCGGAAGCAGTTCCTCGTGCCGTACCTGATCGTGGGTCACCCCGGCGCGACGCTGGACGAAACGATCGAGCTGGCGCGGTACCTGAAACGGCAAGAAATGCGTCCGCGGCAGATCCAGGAGTTCATCCCGACTCCCATGTCCGTGGCGACGGCGATGTACCACACGGGAATCGACCCCCTGAAGAACGAGCCCGTGGCTGTGGTTCGGGATCTGCGCACCAGGCGGTTGATGAAAGCGCTGCTCTACTGGTGGGACCAGCGCTCGTGGCCCTTGGCTCGCGAAGCGCTACGCAAGGCCGGCCGTGGCGATCTGATTGGCACTGCGCGGCACTGTCTGGTGCCCGCGGAGCGAGGGTGCACGCCGGGGAGCCGCCCCCGGCGGTGAAGCGTTGCGGCCGAAGGCCACCCGACCGTCGTCCGGAGGTGGCACTACTCGTCGCGTGGCGAAGTCCAAGGCTTTCGTCCGGCCGTTGACCGCGTTACGAACGGGGCATGCGCTTGTTGCACACGATGATCCGGGTCGGGGACCTGGAACGGTCGCTGGAGTTCTACACGCAGGTTCTGGGGATGACCCTGCTACGCCGGAAGGACTACGAGTCGGGACGCTTCACCCTGGCCTTTGTTGGCTATGGTCCCGAGGACGAGACTGCCGTCATCGAGTTGACGCACAACTGGGACACGCCAAGCTACGATCTAGGCAGTGGTTTCGGTCACCTGGCGCTCGAGGTCGACGATGCTTACGCCGCCTGCGACCAGATCCGGACCCGGGGGGGAAAGGTCGTTCGGGAGGCGGGGCCAATGAAGCACGGCACGACCGTGATCGCCTTCGTTGAGGATCCGGACGGCTACAAGATCGAGCTGATTCAGAAGGGTACGCGCACAGAAGAATGAGCGGTCACTGCGCTTCTGACGTCGGCGAGTGGTTCTGACGGCGCAGGCGTACGCGGCGGCCCAGCATTTCGGCGAGGGGCATGGTCTTGCTGCGGGCCGCCCAAAGCTCGAGGTCCAGGTCGTCACCGCCCCGGACCAGGACGGTCACTTCGAGCTTGTTGATCCGTACGTGGAGCTTTCGTACCTGCTGACTTTGCCCGCGGTCCAGGGCAACGGCGATACGGAGTATTCCCGACAGGAGGGCGACGATTCTCCGCGTCCGCTTGGTCAGCCGCTTGTACTCGGGGTGTCTCTTGCTCGGCTTGGCTTCGCGGTGGTAGCGCGCCACCAGTGCCAGGAGGTGGAGTTCGTCCTCGGCGAAGCCACGAAGGCGCGCGTGTCGAATGATGTAGGCGGAGTGCTCGTTGCGCTTCTCGAAGCCGATCTGCTTGCCGATTGCGTGGAGCAGGGCACCAAACTCGAGCAACTCGCGCTCGGCCTGGTCCAGGTGGTGCAGGCGCTGCGTCTGGTCGAACAGTTGGAGGGCCAGGTCGGCGATGTGAAGATCGCGGGAGTCGCCGCGCCCGTACTTGCGGGCGAGGCCATTGACCGCGCGCCGGCGAACGTCGGGAATGTGTTGGTGCCTGGGGATCTCGGTCGCGTGTCGCTCCAGGAAGTCGATGATCACCCCCTCGCGCAGGGAGGCGTCACTGAGGGTCAAGCGCTGGGCGCCTAGCATCTGGAGCAGGCGGACGAGCACGATGCTGCCCAGGTGAATGGCGTCGGCCCGAGCCGAGCTGATGCCGGGGAGCTGACTTCGCGACTCCCCGTCCAGTGAGCAGAGACGGTGGGAGAGGTGCTCCAGTTGTCCCAACTCGACGCGCTGGGCGTTCACTTGTTCTGGGTCGCCCGCCCCGGCTTCTGCCAGAAGGCATTCGCCCAGCGCGCGAATCGTTCCGGACGTACCCACGACGTCCGTGAAGCCCACGCGGTGGGCACGCTCGACGAGGTCCTGGGCTACTCCCTGGATGTATCCGTCCAGTTCGTGAAGTTGGCGATCGCGCAGGCGCTCCGTGCGGCGGCCGAGACGGTCGAGGAGCCGTTGAACGCCCAGTCGCAGGCTTCCGGAGAGGTGAACCTGCGTGGCGTCGCCCACGACGATCTCCACGCTCCCACCGCCGATATCGAGCACAGCCGCGCGGCGGTCGGCGAGCGCCAGGCCATGACGCACCGCGAGGTGGATCAGCGCGCCCTCTTCGACGCCGGAGATGACACGCGGCATGAGGCCCGTCTCCTCGAAGATCGTGTCCACGAAGGCCGTGCCGTTTTCCGCCTCACGAGTAGCGCTCGTGGCGACGACCGCGACGTGATCGACCCCAAGTCCCTCGATGAGCTGGGCGTAGCGGCGCATGACCTGGACGCCGGCTTCGAAGGCGGCTTCCGTGAGGCGGCCCGTCGAGAAGAGTCCCGCGCCGAGCTTGACCATGGCCTTGTCGCTGTCGACGACGTCGAAGCTGCGCCCGTCGGTGGTTTCGACCACCAGGAGGTGGATGGAATTCGTGCCGATGTCGACGGCTGCGACCTTCATGACGGCCCAGCTGCGCGACCGATGAAGTCTCCGAGTCGCTGGAGGACCTCACCATCGAGCCCATGCCCCCCGAGGAAGCGTACGAACTCGACGTTCAGCCCCGCCCTCGTCATCAGTTCGCAAAGGTGTATTCCGCCGTCGAAGGGCAGGATGGGGTCCATTGTGCCGTGCGACTGGAAGACCGGGAGCCCGCGACGACGGGCCAGGGTCTGGGTCCAGATGTCCTCGGCGACGGGCGCACCGCTGAGCACGACGAGTCCGCCCAGCGGCAGTTCCGTACGGAACACGAGATCACACGAGAGGATAGCGCCCTGGGAGAAGCCTCCCAGGAAGACGCGCTCGGGTGGAGTGCCGATGCTCCGAGTGAGCTCGGCAAGCATCTCGCTCAGTTGCTCCCTGGCAGCGGCGAGTCCGTCCGGTTCGCGCCGCCACATCTCCTCGATCCGCCCCGCAAGGTGGCTTGCCTGCAGCTGAGCCATGTTCACGGGCCACCATGCGCGGGCCTCGGGACCCAACTCGGGAACGGCCACCGGCGCCTCGGGGAACGCGAAATGGCTGCCAGCGGGCACGGGCAGCCGTTGCGCCAGCCCCACCAGATCGGTGGCGGGGGCACCGTAGCCGTGGAGCAAGACTACCAGCGGCCCGTCCCCGGCTTTGCCGTCCAGGCGGACATTCAGAGCACCGAATCGTTCTTGTCTCATGGCGGGTGATGGTGGGTCAGCGCTGCGGAGTCAGACCCGGACACATGGACCATACACCACTCCATGCGACTGGATACCCGGCCCGTCTCGCTGCGAGCGGCGACTCGTGTCGCGGGCCGACGTGGTATCTTTACCCCTCGGAGGAGTCATGGTGCTGTTCGAGTGGAGTGACGAGCTCAGCGTCGGGATCGAAGTGATCGATGAACAGCACCGGCGGCTGGTGGGAATCATCAACGACCTACATGCGGCGATGCTGCGTCGCGAGGGGCCCGAGGCCCTGGCGGAGATCTTTGGGCGGTTGGTCGCGTATACCCGGCAGCACTTTGCCTACGAGGAGGAGTTTCTCGATCGTCACGGCTACCCCGAGACGGAAGCCCACCGAGCCCAGCACGTGCTCTTGACGCAGAACGTCCGGGAGCTCGAGGCTGCCTTCTTGGAGGGAAAGCCCAACATCACGGTCGAGGTGATGGAGTTTCTCCGCGACTGGCTGCGGCACCATATTGCGGTGTCCGATCGGCGCTATGCGACGTATTTGCAGAAGCAAGGTGCGTGCTGAGTTGATTCGCTGTCGGCAGGCGACTACCAACGACCGGTGACATGAACGTGCGGTCGATGCTCAGCGCCGCGGTCGGCTATGTCCGGCAGCATCCCGAGGAAGTGGTTCGCGTTGCTCGCAATGCGGTCGCGCGCCGGGTGGGGGTGCCCCTCGATGCGCTCCGCTGGCTGGCTCGTGCGTTCGAGCGCGGCCCGCGGGAGGTGGAGCTGACGGCGGTGCCTCCGGGCCTGAAAGCGGCTGCGACGGTTGACCTGATGGGAAACGAGGTACGGGCGTCTGCCGTGGTCTTCGTGGAGTCCCTAGACTGGGGGCCAGAGCAGCTGCTCGTCGAGCTTAGACTGGAGGAGGTGTCGCTGCAGTTGCTCCGGGCGGCGAAAGATTCGCCATTGGCGATGCTGCTGCAGTCTGGTGCGCTCGACCTGAGCCGGCCGGGGAACCTCGTGGCGCACATTCCCAAGCGGCCAGCGCTGCTCGTCGAGGCCGCAGACGACCGGGTGGTGCTCGACCTGATGAAGCTGCCCCGCCTCGCGACGAGCTCCCGGTTGCAGTCCATCGTTGGAGTGCTCACCAGTCTGGTGACGATCGGTGCGGTCGAGACGGACTGGGAACATCTCGACATCGTGGTGCAGCCGCTGCCCGAAGGGGTACCCCGGGCACTCGAGGCAGTGCGCTCCGCACTCTGAGGGCGTCCGGCAAGGGAAACCGGGCGGGGGGCCGGGGGGCCGGGGGGCTGACAGAGACGAGGGCGCCGCCCGGGGCAGCGCCCGGGGCGCCGCCCCACTGCATCAGGCGTGCTTCGCCAGCTCCTTCTTGCTGCCAGGGCTGGCGCTCTTCGGCGCGGGAGAGGGCAGCCAGGCACGCCAGCCCTCCTTCGGTTCCGGCTTGCCTTCCCACCAGGCCTTGAGCGCAGGAAGTGTGAAGGGTCGCGAGTAGACGACGAGGATCAGGATACAGAAGAGGAAGAAGAGGTAGCTCTGCGCCGTGTACTTGTCGTCGACGAAGTAATACTTGTTGAGCAGTACCTGACTGGCGGCGCTGACGGCCAGCATGGCTGGCGCCAGCGGTGGCCGCACGATGGCCACACCCGCCGCCACCATGAACATCGAGTAGTAGTAGCAGGTGAGGTTGGTCAGAGCCATTGTCAGGGGCAACCCCAGGCCGAGGGCCGGCCAGAGCAGCTTCGTCCGCCGCAGTGCCCAGACGGTCCATAGAAACAGGATCGCCACGATCGCGAGGAACACTGGCTGGCGAGCCTCGAAGCGGTCGATGCGCCCCGACTTCCAGCCCGCGAAGGGATCATCGAGGTTGTCGTCGCGAGTGAACCGCATGCGACCTTCGGGGGTGTGCACCAACATCGTCTCCAGCCCCATGTGGTTGGTCAGCGGTGTGGTGCGGTGGACCTGAGCCGTGTGCTCGAGGAACTCGGCGTAGGAGTTGGGGCCCGTGGCGATGACGCTGGCGGGAATCAGCAGTCCAGCCGCGACGACGCAGCCCCCGATCAGACGCCGATGGTCGCGATGGATGTAGGTCTTGAAGTCGAGCAGGTTGACCTCATCCCAGTGGAAACGGAACCGACGCAGGATGTGGAGCCCAATGATGATGCCCCATCCCACGAAGAGGATCATCGGGAACACCCGCAGCAGTGCAGACCAGGTCAGCGCGGCGCCGGCCCAGCCAAACTTGCGCTTTCTCGCCAGGGCCATCGCTGCGACCAGCAGGAAGATCCAGTCCATGCGGAGGAAGGCACCGCCCGTCCAATAGAAGTTGGCGGGCGCATTGCAGCCCCAGAAGACAGTCGCGACCACCGTCGCTCGCCAACCAAAAGCCCAGTAGATGAGCAGGACGGAGCCCAGCTGGAACAGCACGTCCAGGGTCGCCAGTGTTTTGAAGAAGGTGTCACCGGCGGGCGCGAAGCTCGAGAAAAGCTTGCCAGTCATGGTCCAGACCGGCGGCGGGTTGTAGCCGTGATCCTTCCACATGTTCTCCCAGTACCCACCGGCAGCACTCTTGTAGAACCACTCCACGTCCTCCCGGAAAGCTTCCCACTTCTTGGGAGTGAAGTGCTTCTTGCACTCCTCTGGTTCGGAGACGACGTAGGTCTCCTCGATGGGTCGAATGAGATTGACCCGCAGATCGCGGAGCTCGCGCTTGCGAACGGCTGCGCCGCGTCCGTTCTCGATTTCGGCGATCGCGGAGCATTCGTAGAGGCGGTGGTAGCCGAGCTCGGTCGAGTACTTCGACCCGAGGTAGTAGTGGAAGAACTCGTGCCGGTGGTAGTAGTCCGGGTAGCGCGTGTTGGGGTTGCCGAAGTCGTAGTAGATCCCGAAGGCGAGCGCGGTCAGGAAGATGGCGATACCCTTCTTCAGGTTCTCCGAGAGGTGCTCACCGGTCTTTCTCGCGCGCCATTCGGCGATCAGCAACACGGCGGTGATGAGCGGGACCCCGATGCGCAGCGGTCGCATCACGTACTGATCGTACCGGTCCTTCTCGAACAACTTCTCTGTCCAGAGATCTCTGAGGGGCTCGTCGAACAAGCCGCCGAGGAGGCCGAGAAGCGCGTCGGAGCTGTGACTGAGCGAAGTGGCAAGGATTTCGAACGTCATATCTAGTCCCTGGATCGGGTGCGGAGGCTAGCGGACCCGTCCTCGCTTGGCGAGGGTGGTTATTGGAGAAGACGCTCCGGAATCTGGGGGAAATCCCGAGCTTGCGGAGCGACGGGACGCCCGGCCGAGTTCTCGGCGACGAGCGCGTCAGCGAATCGCGCCTCGCTGGCAGTGTCAATCGGTCGGGGATCGCGTTCGCTTGCCCTCCATCCGATACGTGATCGCACAGGGCAACTCGGCAAGGGTGCCGGCAAGCAGGAGGTCGAAACAGTCCGAGTCCTCGGTGGGACTGTAGCGGTAGGAGAGCGAGCCGCTGAAAGCGCGGATGTCCAGGTCGGCGCCCTTGATGGTCCCCTCGGCGGCATCGAAGCGGTTGACGCTGCATCCGGGGTCGGGCGGATCCGGCGGTTCGACCGCGACCAATACCCGCGTCTCGAAGTCGAAGCGACCGGCCTTGTCGTCGATGCTTCCGGCAATGACCTCCTGTCCGTTGACCCAGAAGAGCTCGGCGTCGAGGCGGGAGAGGCGGATTTCGAATTCCCAGTGGTCCGGGGCGCCGAGGGCTCCCGGACCGCAGGAGCTCCGGACCAGTGCCGCCTCAACGTCGAAATCTCCCAGGAAGTCCCCCGGCACGTCTTCCCTCGGCTCTCCCCAGGCGCAGGCGGTGCCCAGAAGCAGTAGCGGGGTGGCCCACACCCGGTTCATGAAACGCCCCGTAGCAGACAGGCGAATATTGGGCCAACAATGCGGCGTGGCGCCGCGTCATCATCCTCAAGTATGCCAAGTGTTCACCGTTGCGGCGGCCACCGCGGCGGTGATGGTGATGACGCGGCTCCTCGCACCGGTGGTGCTCGCGGTACCGCCCGCGTCGAGCAGGGCCGGGGTGGGGTGGCTGTGCGCGGCGCTTCCCTGGGCAGTCGCTCTCGGCAGCGCGATGGCCATCCTTCGCTGTCGGCCGGGCACCACCTGGCGCGATCGCTGGCGGCTCGTGGTGGCCGGATGGCTCTGCGGGGCGATCGGATGCCTGGTGGTGGCCAGTTCGCTGGCGGATGCCGGGTCGCTGTTCCCGATGGCAGTCTCCAGCGAGTCTTGGAGAGTCGCTGGAGAGGGGCTGATCGAGGCGAGCCACGGGGTGCGGGTTGTGCCCGACGGCACGATCGAACTCGGCAGGACGCAGCTCCCGGCCCTCGATGGGCAACGTCCGGGAGCCCTCCAGGCGCTGGTGGCCCTTCTGCCGCTGACCCTGTGGAGCCCCCTGCTGGTGGCCATTCCCGGTCGCAGTGGGTGGAAGGTGGGCGCGTTGACGGCGGGGCTCATCGTACTCGTCGTCAGCGCACACGCGGTTGGTTCCGGTCGCTTTGCGGCAGTGTGGATGGCCGCCAGTGCGGTCCCACTCGCCCTGAGTAGCCTGGTGCTGGCCCTGGGTGGAGCTCGCCCTTGACAGTACGAACCGGGCCCAGGTCCTGGGCCGCAATGAAAGAGCACGTTCCCAGAGAGGTGGATGGCTCGGCCGCCGCGTCTGGCGAGCTGGTCAGGGCTACGCCGTGGGACACACGTACGCCACCGACCTCGTCGTCATCGACAGGCTAGAAAACTCGCCCTGCTGGCGGTTTGGGTTCAGCCTTCGGCGGGCTGCTGCGGCTGCGACTCACCCTGCTTGCGCTCGATCGCGTCCTGCAGGCCGATCCGCGACCGCTTCCGAAGCTTGAGGCGCTTGCCCTTGAGCGGTTTCGCCAACCACTCGTGGCGCTTCCTCACGTTCCAAATGGCTCGGTTCGACATGGGGGCGGTGGTCTTAGCCAAAACCGAGCGTCGGTGCAAGGCGGACCTGAGATTGTCGACACCTCCGCCGAGTAGTATCTGGCGATCGTGGTTTCCTACCGCCAAACCGCGATCCCATTTCCCCGGACCGGCGGCGTGGTCCGGTCCCCGCGGGGACAGACCTACCTGATCGGCGAGCAGCTGGGCGGAGGGGCCTTCGGCGCTGTGTTCGCGTGCATCGGGCCTTTCGACCAGAGCTTCGCCCTGAAGGTTTTCCGGCCCGCGAACCGCTCCTATGAGCAGGTGCGCGCGGACTGGATGGCCGAGGCGGATCGACTGTATCGATTGCGCCATCCCAACATCGTGTATGTGCACGACTTCTTCGAGGCCGGCAGCCTGTTCTTCCTCGTTCTGGAACGTTGCGACCACACCCTCGAATCGCTGCTGGGCGCCCCTCTCGACGACCGCCTCATGGTCGAGCTGTCGCGACAGCTCCTGTTCGCCGTGCAGTATCTCGCGGACAACGAGATCATTCACAACGACCTGCACGCAGGCAACGTGATGGTGGTCAACGGGGAGCGGGTCACTCTCAAGCTGAGTGACCTCGGCATCGCCGCCGAGCTACTCGGGGCTCCATACGTGCGCCCCGAACTCGTTCAGCACCGGATCATGGCGCCAGAGGTGGCGGCAGGCGGCTACTCCACCAAGCAGAGCGATCTCTATCAGCTGGGGCTGTTGATGTACGCGATGCACACGGGCGAGTACCCGATCGATTTCACGGTGAGCTACGACGACATCGTTCGTCAGATCCGCGAGGGGATGCCGCGGGCTCGCGCTGAGGCGCTCGGGACCCCGATCGGCAACGTGATCAGCGTGATGCTGCGCCGACACACGCAGTACCGCTACACGTCGCCGGAGCAAGTCTGGGACGATCTACGCCGGCTGGACGTGTGGAGCCGCTCGATGACGCCCCCTGCGCGCTGAGCCAAACCGCCGGGGTGTGCGCCGTGTCTCAGTTGGCGCGCACCGCCCGCGCCTGCGCCTTGCGGGAAGCGCAGTCATCGCACAGGGAGTATCCTTCTGCGCCCTTTCCGCAGGCGACGCACTGGCCGTTCGCTCGGCGCTCGTAGTAGCGCTGGCGCATCTGTTCCGACGACCGCGCTGCACAGTCGTCACACAGCTGATAGCCCTTCGAGGGCTCTCCGCAGTGGATGCAGAGCCCCTGCTCGCGTCGCCTGCGGCGATACTCCCGGAAGTACTGGAGGTGATAGTCGCACTGCTTGTGGCCGGGAGCGGCGGGGCGGCAGCACTTGCTGCACTTGCGCGCGCTCCGGCGGGGCGTGGTGGCTCGCATGATTGGTCCCTATCGAACGGGCGGCGGCGGCGTCCGCGACGCCGCCCGTAGTCGCGTGGTGCCAACAGGCAACTGTGGAATTCTCTACCCGGGGGAATGGGGTGTTCGACTCACCATGAGCCGTCGACTGGTCCCGAAGGGTCCCGGCCCTTGCTCCTGTTTGTCGCACAACATGCCGGAGGTAAGGCGTTTTAGTACCGGCAATTGTCCGGCGCTCGCGAAAACCTACCGCGCCAATCAGATTCGCAGCCAGGAGACGCCCCTTCTATGTAGTAACTTGGATTCCTTGAGACGAAATGGACCGGATGGGGTTGGGGCCCAACCAACGACCAGCCGGACTGAACCCCGGTATGCGTTCGACACAGCACCCTGGCCGTGACGCAACGCTACGTGCACGCGACCGCAGCCGACCTGATGGCGGCGATCGCGAAGCTAACGGGCAACTAGCGGGAAACGGTCTGCTGGCGAATCGCCAAGTCGTCGATATTGCAGCAGAAAACGTCGTTTCAGTCGGGGTGAGTGGATTTGAACCACCAACAACCGGCACCCAAAGCCGGTCCTCTACCAGGTTGAGGTACACCCCGAAGGGGCGCGGAATATAGCAGGGGCGCGGGAGAGCTCAAGCGTCAGGATCGGGCCCTTTCAGCCTCGTCCAGGATCCGCCCGGCGGGATTGCGTCAATCTGGCACGGCGGCCAGATCGACCTCGAGGAAGATGTCCTTGCGATTGGCCTTCACTAGCTCGTCGTAGGGAAAGTACCCCTCCTTCTGCACGGTGATCCGGTGCTCGCCGATGGGGAGGCGGACACCGTGGGACTGCACCACGTACAGCGGCGCCACGTATTCCTCGTCGATGTACACGCTGGCGTCCTTCGGAGTGTCCTCGGTACGCTTCATTCGCATCGACACGGCGGCCGGTCCGGCATTCATCGCCGCACACCCCGACACGGTCACCCAGAGGAGGGGTAGCGCCAGGATGGTGACAGGGCGGAGCACGGTCATCAGCGCTGCTACTCCCACTCGATGGTGGCCGGAGGTTTCGAGGATACGTCGTAGGTGACGCGGTTGATGCCCTTGACCTCGTTGATGATTCGACTCGAGATGCGCGCCAGGAGCTCGTAGGGCAGTCGAGCCCAATCGCTGGTCATGCCGTCGCTCGAGTGGACGGCTCGGATCACACAGGTCTCCTCATAGGTGCGATCGTCGCCCATGACCCCGACGCTGCGCACGGGGAGGAGCACCGCGAAGGCTTGCCAGATCGACTCGTAGAGCCCTGCGGCGCGGATTTCCTCGGTGACGATCGCGTCCGCGCGGCGAAGCACGGCCAGGCGATCCTCGCGCACCTCGCCCAGGCAACGTATGGCAAGGCCCGGACCCGGGAACGGGTGACGCCACAACACGTCGTGCGGCATGCCCATCGCCTCGCCCACCTGGCGCACCTCGTCCTTGAACAGTTCGCGTAGCGGCTCGATGAGTTTGAGCTTCATGCGCTCTGGGAGCCCTCCCACGTTGTGGTGGCTCTTGATCACGGCGCTGGGCCCCCGGACGCTGACGCTCTCGATCACGTCTGGGTAGAGCGTCCCCTGCACCAGCCACTGTGCATCATTGACCTTGGCCGCTTCCTCTTCGAAGACCTCGATGAAGACCCGACCAATGATCTTGCGCTTCTGTTCCGGATCCGTCACCCCACGCAGCTCGTCGAGGAAACGGGCGCGGGAGTCGGAGACCAGCATGTTCAGGCGCAGGCTCTCCCTCATCGCGACCTCGACCTTCTGCCGCTCGCCCTCGCGGAGGACTCCGTTGTCCACGAAGATGCAGACGAGTCGATCGCCGAGCGCCTGATGGCAGAGCACGGCAGCGACGGCGCTATCGACCCCGCCGCTGAGTCCGCAGATGACTCGCTCGCTGTCCCCCACCTGGGTGCGAATTGCCGCTACAGTCTCTTCGACGAACGAGCCCGGCGTCCAGGAGGCCTCGAGCCCGGCCACGCCGAAGAGAAACGCCTGAAGCAGCTCGACGCCACGCGGCGTGTGGGCGACCTCGGGGTGGAACTGGATCCCGTACACCTTGCGCTCGGGGTTGCCGATGGCAGCGAGGGGAGCGTTGGCGCTGCTTCCGAGTCTCTGGAAGCCGGGGGGGAGTTCGGTGAGGCGGTCGCCGTGACTCATCCACACGGCCAGCTCTTCGCCCGCTTCGAAGGGCCCCAGAACGCCCACGGCGGTCTGGACAGTCAGCTTGGCGGGACCGTATTCGCGATGCTCGCTCGACTCCACCTTGCCGCCAAGTTGCTGGGCCATCAGCTGTTGCCCGTAGCAGATCCCGAGCACCGGCACGTCGAGGTCGAACAGGCGCGGATCGCTCTTGGGCGACTCGGCTCCGTACACGCTCTGTGGGCCACCACTCATGATGATGGCCCGGGGTTCGATGGCTTTCAGCTTGTCGAAGTCGATCGTGCAGGGATGGATCTCGCAGTACACGTGGCACTCCCGAATCCGACGGGCGATGAGCTGCGTGTACTGGGACCCGTAGTCCAGAACGACGACGGTCTGGCGGAGCGACATGACCGTGCTCGGTAGCACGAGAAGGCGCCCGCAGGGAGCCACCGCGCGACCGACAAAGCGTCACGGGCGCTGTTTCACGATGACGACGAGATGGCGGTCGGGGGGGAAGACCCGGGCGTGGAAGGCCTGGAGCGAAGCGAGGGTAGGGGGCTCCGGGGTGACGGTCTGCCACAGGTCCACGACCCGGCGGCGCGGTTCGAGGGTGCTACGTGCAGCTCCTCGTCCGAACTCCCGGCGGGCCTGGAGAAAGTCGCGCTTCGAGACCGCTCCCTGGGCGAGACGCTCGAACAAGGCGCGGAGCTGCGCCACCGCCGGCTCCGTCTGCTCGGGGGCCGCCTCCAACGTCACGACGAGGGCACTGGCGCGCCGGCCGCCCAACAGATGGGCGCGGGCGCTCGCGACGAGTCCCGTTCGCTGGAGCGCCTGGTCGAGCCAGCCTCCCGGACGGTTGAGTAGCCACAGCGTGTAGTGGGCCTCTTCAGAGACGCCTCGTCGCAGCGGGAGCGCCACGCCAACGTGGGCGGCTGCCGTGCCGGGACCGGGCGTGGTCTCGATCTCCAGCTGTCCGACACGCGCGGTCGGCTGGGTGGCAGGGGGGCACTCGCTGGGGTCAGCGCGCAGCGGTTGTAGCCATCGGTCCGCTCCCTGGGCGACCAATGCCGCCTGTGCGTCCGTGACGTTGGCGATGACGGCGAGGCGGAGCGGCCCCGCGACGAGCTGGCCGCGCTGGTCAACGACCCCATGGGTCGTTGCCTCGGCCACGGACCCCCAGGTTCCCTGCGGGACGAGCCAGGAGGGGTGGTCCGGGGCGAGCGCGTGGATGGCCAGCCACCAGTCGGGGCGCGGTCCGGGCCCCAGCGCTGCCTGGGTCTCAGCGCGGGCTCGCGCCACCTCGGGGCCCGTCATTGGGCGCGTGAGACTGCGGCCCAGCGCCTCGCCGATCCGACTCGCGTGCTCCGCGGCGGTCTCCGTGGGTCCGATGCGAGGGCCATGGGCGAGGAGCCCGACCCCATCCGCTGTGATCCAAGGTTCGATGACCACCCCGTCGACTTCGGGCGCCCCCGTGGCGAGGGCCCGCATGGCGAGCCCTGCCTGTCCGGCAGTGGCGGGATTCTCGGCGGTGGTGCCGCAGGGACTTGCCAGGAGGGCCCATAGTTCGCCCTGGCCGGTCTCGAGGCGCTCCCGGATCTCGATCGAGGTCTGGTCCCACGACTGCTCGATGTGGCGAAGCGCCTGTTTCAGTGGGGGAACCGCACCATCTGGCTGGGTGGTGTAGATGACGTAGCGTCGTGTGGGGCCCGCCTTCAGCTGGGACGCGAGAGCTTGCCAGGCCGCGGCTCCGGCGGCATCGCGGGGGTCGCTTGGAGACAGAAGAGCCTGACGCAGCGCGAACGCAGGATCACCAGGGGTGGACAGGGAGCGCTCGAGCTCGTCGATCGCGATCCGGGCGGCAGTGGCGATGGTCTCGGGGCCGGGCTCGGGACCATCCGGAGCGGTGAGGTCCACCCTCAGACAGGCGCCCCTGGGGCGCAGGGTGCTGGTGATCCGCTCAACGGCCCACCCCGGGTCCAGCGTCTCCAGCCGCCGGCCCAGCGTGGGATCCGCACCCAGGAGTCGGGCGGCGGCGAGCGCTTGCCCGCCGTCGGAGACGCGCAAGGCGACGGAGAGGCGCGGGTCCTCCAGTCCGACGTCGGCTCCGACTCGGTCCGCGCCAGGCCACTTGTCCTCGGGGGTCGGATTGGCAGGCCACGGTCGGGATCTCCCGACCGCCTTGGCCGCGGCATCGAGCACCTTCTGGGGGCCGACGGCGGCAAGGGCAGCGGCGTGGGTGGAGTGGGTGGCGGTGCGCCAGCGCTCCAGATCGGCGGCACTGTCCACGGTGGGATGCGCTTCGGGAAGAACCCCAGCCTCCCCCGAGCAGTCGGCGAGCTGGCGTTGATATGGGCCGGCCCAGCGCTGCGCCTGCAGAGCCTCCACCCGCTGACGAGCAGCCTGGAGCTCGGGGGCGTCGCTGGCCACCGGTTCTTCGAGCGCCTCCATCAGCGCGTTCACAACCCGTGCCGCATCGTCGGGGGATTGCACGAGCTGCTGGACCTCCAAGCCCAGGCCGTGGACGACTACTTCGACCCCCCGCAGACCACGGCGATGCAGGCGGTGCTCGAGGAGACCGGCCAGCGCCGCGGAAGCCTCCGGCCCCTGGTCGTGAGCCAGCGCCATGGCTACTGCGGGAAGCGGATCGCCCTCCCGCGCCACCAGATGGATTGGGGGCCGCTTGGCGTGCTGCCGCAGCTCGATCGACGGAGGCAAGGCGTCCTCGCCAGCCTCAACGGCTCGTGCAGCAGGACCGCTGGCAGGGCGCCGCAGGGAGCAGGAGGACAGGCCGACGGCGATCCCGAGGAGCGCCACCCAGGGGAGGGGACTGCGCCAACGCTGGCGAGCTGGCCGCTCCGGGCGCGCCGCGCGAGGCCCCGGGAGCCAGCGCGAGATGGCAAGAATTGCTGAGGATTGCACCGTTTCGCGGTGACCCTTAACACAAGGTTCGACGCGCGGTCACGGACGCTGGGCTCGGGCAGGAATGGGGCGGCCCGCGGGTCAAGCTGCGAGGCGACGCTCCGTCAGGATCGCCTCGAGGCGGGACCGAATCTTGTGCTTCTTCGAGTAGACCGTCTTGACGCTGATATCCATCCGTCGCGCGACCTCGGCAGGCTCGAGCCCCTCCCCGTAGTAGAGAGTGATGAACTGCTGATCCTTGAAGCTGAACTCTCCGAGCATCTCGGCAACGATGGCCGCGCGCTCACGCAGGGCCAGCGATTCGAAGGGATCCGGCAGCTCGCTCGATAGCGATTCGGCCTCGGTTACGCAACCTCGCCGGGGTTCGCGCCGCACGCGGCGCAGGTAGTCGTATGCGGTGTGGATGGCGAGCATGCCCAGCCAGGAGCCGAGCTTGTTGCCTCGCCCCGGCTCGAAGCTCCGCAGCTTGCGCTTGTCGCGTGCGAGCAACTGGACGCACAGCATCGCGTAGATCTCCCGAACGTCTTCCGGCGTTACCACCGTCGAGAAGCGAACGGTGACACGGGTGATGCAGCGATAGATCAGGCGCGAGTAGCGCTCGTTGAACTCTCGCCAGGCACCTTCGTCGTCCCCCAGTAGGCGCCGAAGCAACGCTGTTTCGTCGCCGCCAGGTTCCGTGCGCCGGCAGCTCGAACGGATCGAGCTGCTGGGGCCGCGAGGGCAGAAGGACGACGGTGCATTGCTGGCTGATTCGGTGAACATGCGAAGGCTCCTGAAGCGCACCCGGGGTGCGAGGAGCGGTAAAGCAATCCCCGTGCCGCAATGTTCCTTTAGTAATTCCCGCCACTTGAAGAGCGTCTGGGGCGTCACACCGTCACTCGCCACCGTAACACTGTGACGGTTCCACTGGTCGTCGGTCCCCTTGGCAGCGCGACCCTTCGAGTTCGATCTCCGGGCCGTGCACGGAAGCGCCGGGCGCCGCTTGGTTCGTGTCATTGATACGGGCGATGAAGGGTGAACTTCCTTGCGGTGAAACACCGAGCCCAGAGCTCCGAACGGGCCTGCCCCGAGCCGAAGTCGCTGAGTTCCTCGGCGGGCACCCGACTTCCAGAAACTGGTGCGCCAGGGTTGCGCGCCGATGACTTGGACTACGAACGGCCTGGCCGTGGCTCCGGTGCTATCTTGGTCGCGTGCGACGACTGGCTGCGCTCTGGCTGCTGGCCGTCTCCTTGCTGGTCACGCTGCTGCGCCGCTGGGGGAGTCGATCCACGGAGCTCGCGAGATTTCGTGCTGACTTCTCCCCGGAGGGGCTGGTTGCAGTGAGCCCCGAGGAGCGCCGCGTGCTCGCCGCTGCCGGGCGTTGTCTCGCGTGCGGGTTGTGCGACCGTGGCGAGGGGGCTCGCCGGGCCGCAGCGGGGGGCGCCTATCCCGGAGTCATGGCACTGGTGCTGGCATCGTCGCGTACGCTCTGGGATCTCCGAGCCGCAGCCGAGGGGTTCCACTACGTTCCGGAGGAAGTGTTGCGCGACAAGGAGGAAGCCTGTCCGGCTCATGTGCCCCTCGAGGAGCTGGCGCGGGTGACGATGCGCCGAGGCGAGTGAGAGTTGCCCTCTTACGTCAGGGGTGGCCGGCCGGCGGATTGCTTGGGGTGGAGAAAAATGCGTCGTTGGCGAGACCGCGGGGCTTGCCTGTAGTAAGAGCCGGCCGGAAAAAATGATCATGACGCAACGTAAGGATTTTGCCGATCCCGCCCTCGAGGGCTGGGCTCTGGTACTGGGTGCCTCGAGTGGGTTTGGCGCAGCAACCGCCCGCGCTCTGGCCCGAGCTGGGGTCAACATCGTGGGGGTGCATCTGGACCGTAGGGCGGGAATGCCTGCGGTTCAGCGCCTCCAGTCGGACATCCGCGAGGCGGGCCGCGAGGCCTGGTTCTTCAACATGAACGCCGCCGACGCGGGGAAGCGAGTCGACCTCCTCGCGCGGATCCGTGCACGCTTCGATGAACGCGGGAAAAACGAAAAGATTCGCGTTGTATTACACTCACTTGCGTTCGGATCTCTAAAGGACTACATAAACCAAGACCTCAGCGATCTGGTGAACCAGAAGCATCTAGACATGACGATGGATGTCATGGCCCACAGTCTGCTGTACTGGGTTCAGGATCTGCTGCGCGCCGACCTGTTCGCGGAGGACGGCAGGATCTTCGCGATGACCAGCGAGGGCTCGAAGATCGTATGGCAGGGCTATGGGGCCGTGAGCGCCGCAAAGTGCGCGCTGGAGTCCCATGTGCGCCAGCTGGCCCGCGAGCTCGCTCCGCGGGGTATCACCGCCAACTGCATCATGGCGGGAGTGACCGACACCCCCGCGGCGCGGAAGATCCCTGCCTACGACTCGATGGTGAGCGCGGCCCTGGCCAAGAATCCGCGCGGTCGTCTCACCCAGCCCGAGGACGTCGCCTCCGCCATCGTCGCTCTCGCCCAGCCGGGCACATACTGGATGACGGGGAACATCATCTCGGTCGACGGTGGCGAAACCCACTGCGGGTAGCAGGCACCTCGCCACTGTCCGTCGAGCGAAAGTGCGTCGCCTGGTTGTCAGGTGACGGGGGGGCTTCGCGCTCTCAGACGAGGGTCAGACGGGGAGCGGTGTGGAATGCTGCGACGTGGCCGCTCTCCTCGGCCACGTAGACCGAGCACTGCTCGTCGACTCGCAGAAGATCCGGTATCAGGTCCGAAGGGACAACGCCGATCACTTCACCGTCGCGGGGCCGCACCACGTGCACCTGGTGCTGGGGGACGAAGAGAGCTCCACTACGCAGAACGGGCTCCAGGCGACGCGGCTGGTCCGCGTCCACGTGGCGGCTGAACAGGTGGTGAAAGCGGGTGTGCCCGGTGGAGCCGTCGAGACAGAGTAGTGCGCCCGCCGCGCTATTCGCGACGATGGCGTCGTCGACGGCGAGCCACGCGGTGGTTGGGGAGGAGAGTCCAGGTTCGTGTGCCCAGAGCTCCTCCCCGGTTTCGCGGTCGAAAGCTCGCGCGCCAACCCCGCGGCGGTCGCGCGACGTCACGACCACCGCACTCGGCGTGACGAGGGGCGCGTTGCCTGCCGCGTGCCGGTCTTCGATCTCGGTCGTCCAGCGTACCTGTCCGGTCCAAGGGTCGAGGTGCGTCAGGTGGCTGGGACCACCACGAACTCCGCTCAGCGCGAAAGCGGCGTCGTGGTCAATCACCAGCTCACCCGAGAACGGTAGTCGTCCCCGCACCCGCCAGACGACGTCTCCGGTTACGACGTCCAGAGCGACCAGCGCCGAGTCCCCCCCCGCCACGAGCAGAAGTTTTCCTGCGCGTCGGAAGCGGTATGCCGCGGGGCGCGGGCTAGTGAAGCGCCAGCGGACGTCGCCGGTGGCGAGGTCCACTGCGGTGATCCGTCGGTCGCTCTCGGCGAGGACCAGCAGCCTGGGAAGGCCGGGAGTGTGGACGACCGCTCCCGTCGCCCCCCCGCCAGCCCGCGGCTCGAGGTGCACCGTGAAGCGTACCTGCCCGGAGTCGAGATCGTGCAGCGCGGTGCGGCCATCCGGGTGAATGCGCGCGAGTCCCGAAGGAGTGACCACCGACGCGGCCCGCTGGGTCGGCTTGCGCCACACGATCTGTCCGCTCCGGGTGTGGATACACGCAGTCTCGCGGTCGGCCCCGATGAGCATTCGGTCGCCACAGAGGAACGTGCTCTTCAGGTCGATATTGGGCACGGTCGCGACCCAGCGTGGCAAAAAGCGCATCTTTCCGCCGTGCTCCCAACGACCTCTCAGCTCCGTGCGCCGCGGAGGCGGGGCGAAGGAGCGGTAGCTGTCGGGCTCCGGGTTCGTGATCGCGTCCTGGGCCACCGCGGCGTCGAGCCGGGCCTCGAGCTGGCGCGCCCCCTTGAGGAAATTGGCGAGGCGCAGGTTGCGAATCTGCGGCGGATCTAGCCGCACGATCGCATCCCCGAGGGCGCGAGCCAGTCGGGATACCCCACGCACGAACGCCGGAGGAGAGATCTCGGGAAACGTCTTGGCGGCGCGCTCACCGCCGGAATGCTGAGACGTGATGGTGAAAGCGAGCGGACCATCGCCGGGACCGCGGCGGATGCCGAGCCGAATGCCCGCTTGCCCGGTTCGACGGAACAGGGGTCGCGCCAGTTGCCAGGCGTCGAGCACCTCCTCCGCCAGTCCCAGCAGTTCCTCGACGACCAGGAAGACCGAGATCTCGCCGAACTCAACGCGACGGCTGCGGTTTCTGACCGTCAGCTGACCCGGAAACAGCAGCGCGTGCAGATCCGCGCGTTCGATGCAGGCGGCCTCGGCCTCGCGGGTGGCCGAAGTGGATGCCTGGCGCAGTTGGGTCTGCAGCTGAAAGCCGAAACCGTTGACCGTACGTGGCGCGATAGTCACCGGCGCGAGCGTTCGGTGCTGCGCCACGCTCGTGGGGGCCGCGCGCAAGGATCGGGCCGCAGCCCGCATCGCGCCGCGAACGGAGCTGCTCTTGTTCAGGCCCAGCTCGTCGAGCGCCTCGAGCAACCCATCGCGGAGATCTTCCAGCGCCAGCCGGCGTTCGAAGACCGCCACCTGCGGGCATGGTCCCGACCGATACACAGTGACGAGCGCATCGGGGCCGTCGAGCTCGATGCCGAGCTCCCAGGTGTCCTCCTCGCTGGTCAGCTGGACCGTGGCCCGGTCGCGTCGTCCGCTGCACAGCGCGGTGACGGCATGGGCGAGCTCAGCGAGCAGCGGCAGGGCCTGCGTATCGCCAATGCGCGCAGTGATATTGACCCCTTCCACCACCACGTCGAACAAGCCGTAAAGCGAGGCGAGGGCGGGGGAGGGGGCCGAGGCGGGGCGGGGGCGAACGACGACGTGGAACGCTGACATCCGAGGCGCAATCCTAGGAAGTGCGACCCGTGTGCCCCACTTTTGGGTCACGATCGCCTCAGAGTGGACAGCACGGGGTCAATGGGGCTAGGGCCCCATCGAGTGCGGGAAGCCCGACAGTCGGCTGATGAACCGAGGGTTGTTGACGCGAGGAACGCGGTTCGTGGCGCAATACTGGGCCTGATCGCAGCGCTCGTGCCGGTCATCGCGTTGTGGGGATTCACCGTTGACGATGCGCTGGTCACGGCGCGGGTCGCCCATCACCTCGCGGTCGGGCTCGGATATCGCTTCAACGCTGACGGTCCAATCGTGGATGCGGTCACCCCTCTTGGATACGCATACCTGCTCGCGCCGTTTGCACGGCAGGGTGTCGTGGAAGCCTGGATGGCGGCTCGCTGGATTGGCGTTGGGTGCTGGCTGCTGGCCGCGGGTTGGCTGGGTGCCGAGGTCTCGCGTGCGGGAACGAAACCCTGGCGATGGGTGCCGCTGCTGTCGCTGGCGTGTTGCGCCCCCGTGGCAGCGTGGTCCGGTTCGGGTATGGAAACAGGGATCGTGACGGCGCTCGCCACGCTCGCGCTCGGCCGGGGTAAGTGGTGCCTCGTCGCCGCTGGGCTGGCCGCGGCGTGGCGCCCGGAGCTCGGCTTGTGGGCTCTGGTGTTGGCCGTAGGTCAGGGCTGGGCCGCCGGTGAGTGGCCGCGCAGCCTGCCGCGCACGGTGGGGCTCGTTGCGGCACCCATGCTCGCAGTCGGTCTTGCGCGCACGGTGGCGTTTGGCTCACCGGCACCTCTCGCCGTGCTGGCAAAACCGTCCGACCTCGAACATGGATTCTGGTACGCGATGGCGGCTGTCATCTGGACGGGCCTGCCGATCCTGGCACTCTCGCCGGCGGGGCTGCGTGTGCAGCCCCGCGCCGCAGCCGCCACGCTGGCGTTCGCGGCTCATCTCGTGGCTCTCCTGCTGGCAGGGGGAGACTGGATGGCGCTCTTTCGCCTGGTCGTACCGGTCCTCCCCTCGCTGGTCCTGGTTGGGGCTTGGACGGCGGTCGAGGCTCCTGTCTGGGCGACGCTGGTGCGCAACGGTCTCGCGGTGACGGTTGGGCTCGTGCTGATGGGATCGCAGGCAGGCGCTGCTCGTGCCGTCGCGGCGCATCGTCTTCGCCTCATGGCCGATGCCGCGCCGCTGCTCGCCGATGCGAAGCGAGTCGCCGCGGCCGACGTGGGGTGGGTCGGCGCGACGACCGCGTCTCACATCGTCGACCTCGCGGGCATCACGGACCCGACCATTGCCGTGCTGCCCGGAGGACACACGACGAAGCGCGTCGGAGCCGACCTTCTGCGTCGGCGGGACGTGGACCACGTGGTCTTGCTTCTGGCTCGCGATGGCGCGGTGTCTGAAGATTGGTCCCGATCCGAGTTTGCCAAGGGGGTTGCCCAGCGAGTGGCCGTCGAGGCTGCCGCGAGCCAATTTCGGTTGGAGGGTGTCGTTGCCCTGGGGGGGACACCCCAGCGCTACATCGTGGTTTCCCGGAGAAACGTGGAGTAGGCAGGGAGAGTGGCGCGACTGACGGGCAAGCTGCGTGACTGGCTCGCACGAGTCGAGATCTTGGCGCGAGGAGCCGAGCAGCATCGTGCCGACGCGGTGCGCGCGCTCGCCGCGGGCCAGCCCGCGCTCGCCCGTCACCACGCTCTGGCGATTCTCGATGAGCTCCCTCGCTCGCGCGTTGCGCTGGCCCTGTGGGCGGACGCCGCGGAGGCCATGCTGCTGGAGGACGAAACCCGCGAGGCGCTCGAGCGTCTGTCCGCAGAAGTCCCATTTCGGGCCGACGTCTGGTACCGTCTGGCGCAGGCGCGTCACCGAACCGGGGCGGCCGACATCAGCGATGCTCTCCTCCGCGCGGTCGAGGCCGAGGAGCCCTCCGAGTCGGCCGATGCCGCGCTGCTGTGGCTGGCCGAGCGGGACTTGGCGGCCGGTGATCCAGCACGGGCCGAGCGCTGGCTCGAGCGGGTCAGTTGGGGTGGGCGGCAGCTCCCCGAAGTGCGGCGATGTCTGGCGGAGGCCCGGCTCGACCTGGATGATCTCGACGGTGCGGTCGAGGCGGCGAGCGGTCTCGACGCACCGCCGGTCGCCGATGGTCGCGGGTGGCTCGTGCACGGCCGGCTGCTGGCGTGTCGCGACCGGGAGCGAGCAGCGCGCGCGTTTGAGCGGGCGTTGCTGCTCCGTGCGCCGGGCGCCGAACGGGTGGTGAGCGCCTTCGTCGAGCAGGGGACACCGGAGCAAGCGGCACGGTTCAGCGGTCTCGTGGAGAGCCTGGGGATCGGCGCGCACCCGCGGTGGCGAGCCGCGTTTGCGGTGGCCGCCGGACGAGAAGCCGAGGCGGTCCAAGCGCTCGCTGCCGGCGTGCGGGCCGATCCCGACGTGGAGCTGCTGCGACGATACGCCAGTGCGGCGGTGGACGCCCGCATGGGAGCGGCCGTCGTGGAAGCCGTCGAGCTGGCGCAGGCGCGGGCGGTTTCTCTCGCACCCCCCTTGTACGCACTGGCGCGGGCGCTGCGGGCCACGACAGTATCGGCTCGCCTCGACGCGCTGGATGGCGCAATCGCGGGGCCAACGGCGACCTGGGCGGCCGAGTTGCGGCGCGCCACATACGCCGAGTGGCTCCCTCCGGAGCGCAGTGCCCACTGGACGCCGGTGCTCGGTGAGATCGAAGACGTGGCGCGCGACTTGGGGCAAGCTTCGGTTGTCGGTCAGACCGAGGCGCTTGCACGGGAGTTGCAGCGACCGCTGCGGGTGGCGGTGGTTGGCGAGTTCAACGCGGGCAAGTCCTCGTTCATCAACGCGCTACTCGGGGAAGATGTTGCTCCGGTGGGGGTGGTGCCCACGACGGCGACGATCAATCGCCTGTGCTGGGCACCAGACCGTTTCGTGCGCATCGTGCTCGTCGGCGGGGAGCCGGACCGGATTGTGGCTCCGGCCGACCTCCGTCAGACGCTGGCCGAGGTCGGTGCGGAGCGGGTCGAAGAGGTGATGATCTACGCGCCCCTGGAGCCACTGCACCGGATCGAGCTGGTCGACACCCCCGGTTTCAACTCTTCCCATCGCGTCGACGACCAGACCGCGCGCGATGCACTGGGTGACGCGCATGTCGCGCTCTGGCTGCTCGATGCCACCCAACCCTTGAAGGACTCGGAACGAGGGATCCTCCGTGAGCTCGCCTCCTTGGGAGTCCCTCTCGTGGTGCTGATCAACAAGTCCGACCGTCTCGCGGACGACGCGGCTCGGGAGGACGTCCTACGGCACGTCGAGGTGGCCTTGGAGGAGGCTGCACTGCCCGTGGAATGTCCGCCCATTGCTTTCTCGGCGCGCTTGGCGATGCGCGGCATTCGCGGTGATTCGACGGCGTCGAGAGCCTCGAACTGGGTAGCGGTCGAAGCGCTCGTCGAGCGACTCCTGGTCTCGCGGAGCACGGCGTTGCGCGAGACGGCGCTGCGCCGCCGGGCCGCGCGCATCGCGCGCCAGTTGGCCGGGATAGCGGAGGCACGCGAGGCCCAGCGAGCCGTTGCCGTGCGCAGCGTCGCCGAACAGCGCCGCTGCGCCCTTGCGTTGGTCGGTGCGGTGCGCAGTGCCCGGGAGGAACTCGTGTCCACGTTGGAGCGCGTGGCTGCGGCCGCGCTCGCCGAGTTCGGGCGCGAGGTGCAGCCGGTTCTCAACGGGCTCGAAGCCGGGGAGCGGTTCGTTACGCTGCGAGCTCGCTCGACCGTGGGACGACGCTTGGGGGCGGCAACCGTCGAGTACTGCGCTGACCGCCTGGGGGCGCTCCCGCCGGACGCTGCGACCCGGTGTAGGGAGCGGATCGAATTGGCCGCGGCGGTGTCTGCTCCGTGGCTCCTCGACGACGCGCTTGCAGTGCTGGGAGGCCCTGCGACGGGGTCAGGAGCGGATGGAGGCAGAAGGACCCGAAGCGCGGTCCAGCGCATCGTGCGCGCTGCGGTCGATGAGCTTGCAGCCGCAGCGGAAGCGGCGGTGCTCGATGTTGTGGAGCCGCCGCCGGATCGCGCGGGAGCACGGGTCCTCGCGCTCTCTGCGGTGCTCGCCCTGACATTCAAGTCATAGGGGGCAGCAGGCGTTACCGAGTGAGCCGATGCGGCCTCGATGAGCGTCTCATCGGAGGCTGGACCGTCTCGTCGAGAACCTCGCTGGTGTGTGCTGACAAGTGGCGGGAGGGTCGTCGTCGAAGTGAATGCCCGGCGGGCCTCACCCGTCGAAGCATGGTAGACCAAAAGTTGAGGCAGTGTTTCCGGTGACCCCGCGCATTCTTCGTCTGCTCCCCGTTGCCCTGGTCGTGGGCGCGGTGGCAGTGACCGTTCGTGGCGAGGATGCGCAGGCCGATCCACTGGGCATGGTTGCCGGGCAGGTCCTCGACGTGACGGCGGAGCAGCTCGACGTCGACGTCGCGACGGGCAAGGCCGTGCTGACGGGCAAGGTCCAAGCGAAACTTGGCGACCTCGAGGTGGCCTGCCCTCGCGTGGAGATTCGCTACGATGCGGCTCCGGAAGTGCGGTGGGCCCGTGGTTCTGGCGGGGTGGACGCGCGATTCAAGGACATTCACGCGCGCGCCAAGGCCGTCGAGGTCGATGTCGTCCAGGGGACGATGACGCTGACGGGTGGCGTGCACCTCAAGCGGGGGCGCGGTTGGGTCCGCGCGGACAGCGCCACAATCGACCTCAACACGCGCCACGTCTCGCTCCAGCGAGTCCAGGGGTCGATTCCCGTCGAGACTCCAGATCGCTGATTGTGCTTCGTGCGCCCTCGGACCCCAACCCAAGTGCTGTTGCTCTTCGCATATAGCGAATGCAGGGTGCTTGGCAACCGTGCAGTCGGTGCTGGCAGAAGTATACTTTCGAACGAGATCCGCGGCGGCGGACTCGCTTGACATGTGCTCGCAGTTGAGTCCGACTCGGGGCACAGCGCATTTTGAACTTTGCTTCTGCGCCTGGTGGTACACTCGGTGCGGTCAGTTCCCCCGGACGACCTCGCGACACAATGGAAATCAAGCAACAACTCCGCCTCTCCCAGCAGCTCGTGATGACGCCGCAGCTGCAGCAGGCGATTCGCTTGTTGCAACTGTCGCGCCTCGAGCTCGTCGACGAAGTGCGCAAGGAGCTCGACAACAACCCGGTGTTGTCGGAGGAGGAGCCGGATCGAGGTCGATCGGAGAGCGGCGGTACGCGCAACGACCTTGCTGACGAGCGCCCCGTTCACGACCGACCGGAGCTGAACAAGGAAGCCCGGGAATCGGAGAAGGCGCAGCGTGAGGTTGACTGGGAGAAGTTCCTCGAAAACCGAACGCTCCAGCAACCCCTCCCTGCCAATCGGGGAGGCTTCGACGAGCTTCCGCCGATCGAACAGAACCTCACCAAGCCCAACAACCTGCGAGACCATCTCGTCTGGCAGTTGCAGATGAGTGACTTCACCGACGTGGAGCGACGCTTCGCGGAACTCGTCATCGGGAATCTCGATGAACGCGGGTACCTCGACCTGAAGGGGATGGAAGATGGCCCCCACCAAAGCGAGGATCTGACGATCGAGGATCTGGCGGAGGAGGCGGGTCTCCATCCAGATGACGCCCCACTAGTGCTGGAGATGATCCAGAACTTTGACCCGCTCGGGGTTGCGTCGCGGGACCTCCGGGAATGCCTGCTCGTGCAGGCCAAGGCCTACGGGTACGACGAAATCGAGGTCAAGATCATCGAGGAACACCTGCATCACCTCGAGAAGCACAACTACCAGGCGATCGCTCGCGAGGTGAAGATCCCGCTGGAAGAGGTTTACGAGTCGGCCAAGGAGATTCAGCGGCTCGAGAGCCGGCCAGCCCGCAACTTTTCAGACGAAGACGAGCGTACCATCGGCATCACTCCGGATGTCTACGTGATCAAGGACGGCGAGGAGTTCGTCGTGATGGATAACGATCGCGGTATCCAGCGTCTCTTCATCAACGAGGCACTGACCAAGCAACTGATGCAGGATCCGTCTGCGAAGGAGTTCATTGGCGAAAAGCTGCGGAATGCGCAGTGGCTGATTCGCGCCATTGAACAGCGTCGGAAGACGATTATCAAAGTGACGGAGTGCATCGTCGAGAAGCAGCGCGACTTCTTCGAGCGCGGAGTGGCGTACCTCAAGCCGATGATCCTGCGCGACGTCGCCGAAGCGGTCGGGATGCACGAATCCACGATCTCGCGGGTGACCACCAATAAGTACGTGCACACCCCACAGGGGCTGTTCGAGTTGAAGTACTTTTTCAACTCAAGCATCCGGCGCGTCGCCAACGAGGACATTGCCAGCGAGAGCGTCAAGCAGGCAATCAAGGCGATCATCGAGGAAGAGGACAAGGCGAACCCCCTCAGCGATCAAGCCATCGTGGAGCGCCTCGCCAAGTCCGAGGGTATCAAGATCGCTCGGCGAACCGTGGCAAAGTATCGAGAAATGCTTGGAATTCTTGCATCATCCAAGCGCAAGCGCTTGTTCTGAGACGTCTCGCGGGCGTAGCTAGTCGGCGCTCCAGCCAACGAAGCCCACCGGGGCGGTCGCGAGTAAAGACTCCGAATTCGCTTTGATCGCATTGGAGTTTAGCAATGCAGGGGCGAGTTGAGGTAGGCTCTAATCGTGGGTCTCGTGGCCTTCGATCTGCCGCGTGCAACGCCCTCTGGGCTCGACCGCCGGGTTCGGAGGCCGAACGAGAACCATGAACGCGACCCATCGCGAGGAGGTTCAATGAACATTACGATCACCTTTCGCCACATGGATTCCAGTTCCGCCGTCAAGGCATACGCTGGGGAGAAGGTGTCGAAGTTACAGAAGTTCCTGCGTCAACCCATGACCGCCAAGGTCACGTTGTCGGTTGACAAGCTGCGCCACGTTGCGGAAGCGCGTATCTCGAGCGGCGGCCAGCATCTGGAGGCGAAGGAGAAGACCGACGACATGTACGCGTCCATCGACAAGGTGATCGACAAACTGGAGCGCCAGATTCGTGGTACGAAGGGTGTAAAGCAGGCCAAGGCCCGACGGAGTGGTGCTACGCTCCGCGGCGGCCAGAAGCCGACTGCGGCGACTGCGGCGACTGCGGCGACTGCGGCGACTGCGACGGCGAAGGCCCCCGCCAAGAAGAAGGCGGTCAAGAAGAAGACCCCCATCAAGAAGAAAACCGTTGCCAAGTTGCCGAAGAAGGCGAAACGCGCCAGCTAGGCGCGGCGGCGGAACAGCGGTAGCTCCTCATGCGGCTGAGTACCTCGACCGACTCGAACATGCGACTCGTAGACATTCTCGCGGCCGACCGGATCCTCGTCGACTCTGACGGCGGGTTCGTGCGCGACAAAGTGGACGCGATCCGAATCCTTTCCCACATGCTCGCTCCCGCCGTCGGGAGCGAGCATGGAATGGTCGAGAAGTTGCTCGCCGAGCGCGAGCGTCTACAAAGCACGGGCATCGGGGAGGGGGTGGCGATCCCGCACACGTCCGTGGACTCGGCCACCACGCAGGCGGCGGCCCTGCTGATCTGCCCGCTGGGGGTTCCGTTCGACGCGATCGATGGCGAAAAGGTGACCATCATCTTCGGGGTCGTGGGGCCCCGCAAGGCGACAGGGGAGCACCTGCGGATCCTGGCGCGAATCTCGCGGCTCTTGCGCGACCAGAGCGCCCGCCAGAGGTTGGTCGGGTCAGCCAATGCCGAAGAGGCTTTCAGTCTGATCGAGGGCCAGGACACTGCACTGAGATGACCGTCTACGATCCCCCTGCCGTCGCTGCGCGACCGATCACCGTTGAGGCGCTCCTGAACGACCCGGGGCTGGAGGTGAAGGCAAGGCTGGTCGCTGGCGTGACGGGTGTTGGACGCGAGATCAAGCACCCACGAATTCAGAAGTCCGGGCTCGCCATGGTGGGTCACAAGGTCGGCATCGATCCCGCCCGCATTCAGGTGCTGGGGGAAACTGAGCTCAGCTATGCCTGTGGGCTTTCTCCCACCGCGCAGGAGACGGCCGCCGCCAACCTCTTCTCGTTGGGTCTGACCTGCGTGATGGTGACGCGGGGAGCGGCGCCCCCGGCCGCATTCATCGCCGAGGCGGAGCGTACCGGGACTCCGCTGATCGTTTGTCCGGAGCGTTCTTCTTCGGCGATCATGGCAGTTCACACATTGCTCGATGAGCGATTGGCGCCTCGCTGTCGTGAGCACGGGGTGTTCGTGGACTGCTTCGAGATTGGCGTGCTACTCCTCGGCAAGAGCGGGATCGGCAAGAGTGAGACGGCACTCGAGCTTGTGATGCGGGGCCATCGTCTGGTGGCCGATGACGTCGTTGAGTTCGACTACCGGCCGCCAGGGATGGTGTTTGGAGAGCCAGCGGCGCTGCTGAAGTACCACATCGAGGTGCGCGGTCTCGGGATTCTGAACATCAAGGATCTGTACGGTGTCACGGCCGTGCGCGACCGAAAGCGCCTCGACCTGATCGTGAAGCTGGAGCTGTGGCGTGAGGACGTCGAGTACGATCGCATTGGGGTCGAGGATAGCCATAGCGCGGTCTTGGGAGTCCCCGTCCGCGAAGTCGTGCTGCCGGTCCGCCCGGGACGCAACATGAGCTCGATCATCGAGATCGCTGCCCGAAACGAGCTGCTGCGCCGCGAGGGACACCACTCGGCCCGAGCGTTCGTGGAGCAGGTGGAAGCCGGAATCGAGCGCGGTGAGGGCGACCAACGGTTGGTCGAGCGACTGCCGTTCAAACCCGTGGCGCGCAACGAGAGCGAGGCTCCCCCACCGTACAGGGGGCGAGGATGACTGCGGATCTGTTGCGTGTGGTGGTGGTCACGGGTCTGAGCGGGGCCGGCAAATCGACGGCGATCAACGCGCTGGAGGATCTCGGTTTCTTCTGCGTGGACAACCTCCCCACGCCGGTCGTCGCGAGTACCCTGAGCGCCTGTGCGGCGGGGGGCGTGCAGCAGGTGGGCCTGGGAATCGACGTGCGGGTGCGCAGCTTTCTCGACAATGTCGTTGGCGTGCTCGATACCCTGCCCGCGGGCGGATACGATCTCAGCGTCATCTTCCTCGATGCCAGCGACGAAGCGCTACTGCGTCGGTTCAGCAGCACGCGCCGGCCGCACCCGCTGGCCTCGCACCAGACGACCGCGACGTCCGTGGTGCTCGAAGGCATCCGGATGGAACGTGAGCGACTGGCGCCGCTGCGCGCGCGGGCATCGCACGTCTTCGACACCACCGAGTTGAGCGTTCACGAGCTGCGGCGCCAGATCGTCAGTGCATTTGGCACCTCCGCGCAGGGGGCACGCTTGCGGGTTCGGATCGTGTCCTTCGGATTCAAGTATGGAAGCCCGGTGGATGCGGACGTGCTGCTGGATGTTCGCTTCCTGCCCAATCCGTTCTTCGTCGCTGCGCTGCGCGACCTGACGGGTCTGGACGCCCCGGTGCGTGACTACGTCCTCGAGCAGCCCGATGCCCAGAGGTTCGTCGACCTGGCCGCTGAGCTCCTGGGGTTCTGTCTCCCGCGCTACGTTCACGAAGGACGGGCGTACTTGACCGTGGGAGTCGGCTGCACCGGGGGGCGTCACCGGTCCGTTGCGGTGGCCGAAACACTCGGCCGGCGGCTGGATACGGAGGCGGTGCCGATCGATGTCGTGCACCGGGATGTGGCGCGTTTGGGACCGTCGCGGCCCCCGGGCAAGGCGGCGACAGGCGTGGAAGGATAACGGGAGGGCACTCTTGGGTACCGCGACGGGCACGTTCGAAGTGAGGAACAAGCTGGGGCTGCACGCCCGGGCGGCAACAAAATTGGTCCAAACTGCGGCGAAGTTCCCCTGTGAGGTCTGGGTCAGCCGGGATGACCAGCGGGCCAACGCCAAGAGTGTCATGGGAGTGCTGCTCCTCTGCGGATCCAAGGGTACGCTACTAACTGTGGAGGCCTCGGGGGACGGGGCCGAGGACGCGGTCAACGCGATCGGGCAGCTCATCGCCAACCGCTTCGGGGAAGAGGAGTAGTGACCGAAAAGCCGCCCATGTCGGGACCGCGATCGTCACTGGGGCCACCATCATCGGTGGTCATCGACGGGATTGCGGGTTCTCCAGGGTTGGCGATCGCCCCGGCGGTCATCATCGACACGCGGCGCCCCGGCGTCCCTCATCGCCACGTTCCGCGCGCGGCAGCTGACGACGAGGTCGAGCGCTTCGCGGCGGCTGTGAAGCGGGCATCCCAGGGGATCCGCGACGTGGCGGCTCGCGTGCGGGCGGCGGCCTCCCGAGCGGAGGCGTCGATTCTCGAGGCGTACATCCTCATGATCGAGGACGAAACGCTGCGCGAGGAAACCGAGCGTCACATTCGAGTCGACCGCCAGTGCGCTGAATGGGCGCTCGACTCGGCAGTGCGTGGCATGGTCGACCAGCTGCAGTCTGCTGGGGATCCGTACCTGGCGGAGCGGAGCCACGATGTCGAGTTTGTCGGGGACCGCATTCTGCGGGCGCTGATGAACCGACAGATCCCGATGCCCGTGATGCCGGCGGTTGGCGAGGCTGCGATCATCGTCGCGCACGACCTTTCTCCCGCAGAGACGGCTGGCCTCTCCAAGGACCGTGTGCGTGGCATCGTCACGGAGATAGGGACCCGGACGAGCCACACTGCGATTCTGGCGCGAGCCCTCGACATCCCGGCGGTCGTCGGGGCGAAACGCATCACGACGCTAGTCGGTTCGGGCGAACAGCTGGTCGTCGACGGTCTGCGGGGTCAGGTCATCATCCAGCCCACCCAGGGCATGATCGATGCTGCGCGCGTGCGCGCTCGCCGCCACGAGGCGGTGACGCTGGGGCTGCGCTCTGGGGTTACCGGACCTGCGGCGACCCGCTGCGGTCAACGGGTGGAGTTGCGTGCCAACATCGAGCTCCCGCACGAGGCCGAACTAGCGTTGCAGCAAGGCGCCCAGGGGATCGGACTCTACCGAACCGAGTTCCTCTACATGTCGCGCCAGGATCCCCCGAGCGAAGAGGAGCAGTTCGAGGTCTATCGACGCGTGCTCCAGGCGACTGCTCCGCTGCCCTCCACGCTCCGCACGTTCGACATCGGAGGTGACAAGTTCGTGTCCGCATTCCAGGCCCCGGATGAGATGAATCCGGCGCTGGGGTTGCGCGCGGTGCGATTGGGGCTTGCTCGCCCGGAGTTGCTGCTGTCGCAGCTGCGCGCAATGGTGCGAGCGTCCGCGTTTGGCCACCTCCGGATCATGGTGCCGATGATCTCGGCGATTCGCGAGCTCCGCGCGGTTCGCGAGCTGCTCGACCTTGCCTGTCGCGAGGTCGATTTCGAGGGACATGCGCGCGCCGACCACATCGCCCTGGGAATGATGGTGGAGGTGCCGGCTGCGGCGATCCTGGCAGACGAGTTCGCCTCGGATGCCGAGTTCTTCAGTATCGGAACGAACGATCTCGTCCAGTACGCCCTGGCGGTGGACCGCACCAACCAGGAATTGGCCTATCTGGCGTCCCCGTACCACCCCGCGATCCTGCGGCTGATCCGGATGGTGGTGGACGCAGCCGCTCGACACGACCGACCGGTCAGTGTCTGCGGAGCGATGGCCAGCGATCCCCTGGCAGCGGCTCTGCTCATCGGGATGGGACTGCGGGAGTTGAGCATGGAGTCGTCGAGCGTCCCGGAGGTGCGGGCGGCCATCGGCCGTATCTCCTGCGCGGAGGCGCGGGAGGTGGCGGATCGAGCATTCGAATGCTCGACCGCGAAGGAGGTGGAACAGACCGTGAAGGCGGCGTTCATTCCGCATCTCCGAGACATCCTGGAGCCCGACGACGTCTGACCAGTCGAGCACGAGGGCTGGCTTCCAATTCGGTCAGCTGACCAGGGATCTGCTTCGCGGTTGACCGGCCAAAGCTCCCGCGTATACTCGCCCGGCTTTTTAGGAAAGGACCATGACAGTACAAACTGACGCGAAGGCTGGCGTCATCGACCAGTTCCAGCTGCACGAGAAGGACACGGGTTCACCCGAAGTTCAGGTTGCACTGCTGACTCACCGCATCACGTACCTGACCGAGCACTTCAAAGTGCACAAGAAGGACCACCACTCTCGCCGCGGCCTGCTGAAGCTGGTCGGGCGTCGTCGTCGACTACTCGACTATCTCAAGCGCAACGACGTCGACCGCTACAAGAAGGTCGTCGCCGAGCTCGGGCTGCGACGCTAGCAGTCCTCGGGCGGCCGCGAGCCGTGCAGCGGCGAGGCCGCCCGACCCCAATTGGTACCGGAGTCGACGCCCGGAACTTCAACCCCGTTTCCTGCCGGCGACGTTGCTGTCGCAAGCACGAACCGAGGCTGAAGTCGAGCGTTCGCGCTCCGGCGTATGATCGCACGCAGCGATCGCGCGCCCTGGAGGCGCTCAGTTGAATGTTCGTTCGTGAAACCATCATGGTGCGTGGCAAGTCCCTCACCATCGAGACGGGTCGGCTGGCCAAGCAGGCCCACGGCTCCATCCTGTTGAGCTACGGCGAGAGCGTCGTCCTGGTGACTGCCACCTCGACGTCGGAGCGGCCGGGGCTCGACTTCTTCCCGCTCACCTGTGAATACGTCGAGAAGACCTACGCAGCCGGAAAGATTCCGGGCGGGTTCTTCAAGCGTGAAGGGCGCTTGCGTGACTACGAAACGCTCACTTCGCGCATCATCGATCGCCCCCTCCGCCCGCTGTTCCCGGAGGGGTACAAGAAGGACACGCAGGTCATCGCGACGGTCCTTTCCGCCGACAAGATCAACCCGACGGACGTGCTCGCCCTGACGGGCGCGAGCGCAGCGCTCACCATCTCCGATATTCCGTGGAGTGGACCGGTCGTTGGCATTCGTGTCGCCCGCGTGGATGGGGAGCTAGTCGAGTACCCCACCTACGAGGAACAGGCGCAGGCAGACATCGACTTGGCCGTTGCTGTTAGCCGCGATGCCATTGTCATGGTGGAAGGCGGAGCCGATCAGGTCAGTGAGGGCGACGTCATCGATGCGCTGATGTTCGCCCACGAGAAGGCGCAGCCGATCCTCGACTTGATCGAGAAATTGCGGGCAGCCGTTGGTAAACCGAAGCGCGAGTTCTCCGTTCCCACGCTCGATCCGGCAGTGGCCAAGCGAGTCGCTGAACTCTGCGATGGCAAGCTCCGCGAGGCGTGCGTGATCAAGGAGAAGCACGCGCGATACGACGCCTACTCCGAGATCAAGGAGCACTTGGTCGCGGTCCTCAGCGCGGAGCTCGGCGAAAGCAAGTGGGCCGAGGTTGGGGCGCTCGTCAAGGCTGAATTCGGCGAGCGGAAGTACCACGTCGTCCGCAAGATGGTGCTCGAGGAAAAGCGCCGCATCGATGGCCGCCAGTTCGACGAGATCCGTCCGATCTCGTGCGAGGTCGGACTGCTGCCGAGAACACATGGATCAGCATTGTTCCAGCGCGGCGAAACCCAGGCGATCGTGACCACCACCCTGGGCACTGCCAGTGACGAGCAGAAGATTGATGCGCTGACGGGTGAGAGTTGGAAGCAGTTCATGCTCCACTACAACTTCCCGCCTTTCTGCACGGGCGAGACCAAGCCTCTTCGCGGGCCCGGTCGTCGCGAGATCGGTCACGGTGCGCTGGCCGAGCGGGCGCTGACGCGAATGCTCCCCGACCACGAGTCGTTCCCCTACACGGTCCGGGTCGTGAGCGAGACCCTCGAGAGCAACGGATCGAGCTCGATGGCCAGCGTGTGCGGCGGGACACTGAGCCTGATGGACTGCGGTGTGCCGATCAAGAGCCCGGTAGCCGGCATCGCGATGGGACTCATCGCCGAGGGCGGTAAGCACGCTGTCCTCAGCGATATTCTCGGCGACGAGGATCACCTTGGCGACATGGACTTCAAGGTCTGCGGCACCGAGACGGGGATCACCGCGATCCAGATGGATATCAAGATCGAGGGGCTCGAGCGGAGCGTCCTCGAAGAAGCGCTCGAGCAGGCTCGCTCGGGGCGGATCCACATCCTGGGCCGTATGCTGGACACGCTGCCGACTCCTCGTGAGGAGATCAACCAGTGGGCTCCACGAATCACGACGATCAAGGTCAAGCCAGACCAGATCCGGATCATCATTGGCCCCGGGGGCAAGACCATCAAGGGTATCGTCGACCAGACGGGTGTCTCGATCGACGTGGAAGACGACGGCACCGTGGCTGTGGCCTCCGCGGACTCGGAGGCGGTCCAGAAGGCACTGGCGATCATCGAGGGTCTCACCGCGGAACCCGAGGTCGACAAGGTCTACAAGGGCGAGATCAAGCGCATCGTCGACTTTGGCGCGTTCGTCGAGATCCTTCCCGGCACCGAGGCGCTGCTTCACGTTTCCGAGATCGAGCATGGTCGGGTGGAGCGCGTCACGGACGTACTCACCGAAGGTGAGGAGATCGAGGTGAAGGTGCTGAGCGTCGAACGCGATGGAAAGATTCGGCTGTCGCGCAGAGCACTGCTCCCTGTTCCCGAGGGAATGGAGATCCGCGAGCGGAGCGAGCGCGGGGGGCGCGATCGGGGTGACCGGAGTGACCGCGGTGAGCGTCGTCGTGACGGTGGTCGTGGAGGGAGAGGTCGTGACCGCGACCGCGGTGAGAGCCGTGACCGTGGCGAGAGCCGTGACCGCGTCGAGAGCCGTGACCGCGTCGAGAGCCGCGACCGCGTCGAGAGCCGTGACGGGGTCAGCGACCGGCCGCGCCGCCGTCGCTGACTCCGAGGCGGATCGCGCCGGTTCTGCTTCGCAGCTTCTGCTGCCGGTCCATCGCGTGGTCTGAGTAGGCCGCCTTTGCCCCTCTGCTGCCCTCCCTGGGTGGGGGGGCAAAGGGTTCCGCGACGCTAGCCCGAGTCCAAAATCCTCGAGGATCCCGACCCAACGGGCAGGGGGGCGCGCTCGCCCTCGCGCGGAAAGGCTGGTCGATCAGGTGTCGACCAGCTTGAGGCTGCGGCCCGTGAGCACTTCGTTGTGCGAGCCGATGCGGTATCCCGCTAGATCGAGAGTGATGTACTTGAAGCCGTGGGCCTTCCCGGCCACCACCAGCTGTTCGCGGGTTTCGACGGCGCGCGAGATCTCGTCAACGGCCACCTCGATGCGGGCGATGGTGTCGTGCCAGCGGACCCGGAGTTGCCGAAATCCGAGGCGTCGGAGTTCGGCCTCGAATCCGGCGATCTGCGCCAGTCGTTCCGTTGTGACTGCGGAGCCGTAGGGGATTCGGCTGGATAGACAGGCCGCTGCAGGCTTGTCCCAGATATCGAGGCCCAGCGCGCGGGCCGCCTCGCGGACGTCCAGCTTGCCCATCTCGGCCTCGATGAAGGGCGCGCGGGAACCTGCTTGCCGAGCCGCGTCGAGACCTGGGCGATAATCGCCCAGGTCATCGATGTTGGCCCCATTGACGACGACAGCGAGCGCCCACTCACGACGCTTGTGCTCGGCGATCGCGTAGAGCTCGCTCTTGCAGTGGAAGCACCGGTCGGGTTCGTTCCTCACGTACTCGGGGCGGTCCATTTCGTGCGATGCGACGAGCTCGTGGCGCGCCCCGATGCGTCGGGCATTCTCGATAGCCGCTTCGTGCTCGCTCGGTGCCAGACTTGGACTGACGGCGGTCATTCCTACGGCGCGGTCGCCGAGTTGCTCGTGGGCGACGGCTAGGAGCAGCGCGCTGTCGATCCCGCCGGAGTAGCAGACGAGGACGGAACCCATCTCGCGCAGCAACGCGCGGAGGCGGTCGAGCTTGTGTGGGGTCAAGGCGGGACTGGACACCGGCACTACTTATCACCGCGGCGGTGACTGGCAAGGCGCGCCGCTAGAGTTCCTGGAAGACGCCGTCGTCGCAGAAGAACTCGCACTCGCTCTGCGCGCCCGTCAGATCGTAGTAGTAGACGACGTAGTCTTCCGAGGGGCACGAGCAGGTAGCGACCGCACCATCACGGGAGCAGGGCGCGTTCGACTTGACGTCTTGCCCGTCGCTTTCGCACTCGGTAAAGGCGCAACCGGAGGAGTACTCGTCGCAGGAGTTGCCCCAGTTGCAGCTGCAAACGCCTCCCCCGTCGCTCGAGTCGCTGTCGCCACTGCAGGCGCCAACGAGCAGCGAAAGGCCGAGGGTGAAGGTGGCGAGGGTGACGAGGGCTACTTTGCGCATGGGTCGACAGGGTGGCAAGTCGCAGTGACGGAAGCCAGTGAAATGCGGTGATTCACTGACGAGGGGCGTCAGCCCCACCAGTCCCCGCCGGTGTCTCGCTGGCGTTCAGGCCCCACAGTTGCAGTGCGTAGTAGCCAGCCCCATCGGCCACACTGACCTCGAGGCGATAGCGACCTGCGACATCGAGGCAGAGCGGACCCTCTGGCGGGAGGATGGGCCAGGTGTCCCGTGTGGCGTCACCGCTGAGGGGACCTTCCTGGTCACTGATGAGCAGGTCGAGATCGCCCACTTGCCGGTCGCCAGCAGCATAGACCCGGTAGCATCCTCCGCCCGAGGGGACGTCGAGAGCGTACATGTGAGCCGGATCTTCGGCGCGCTGGTACTGGAGAGCGATGGGGGTGAGGGGCCGCATCCCGCCAAGGTGGCCACAAGCGTAGGTGAGGCGCTTCAGGTCGGAGCGAGGGATGCCGGTGGGTTCGAATCCGCGATAGCAGACGGACCAGGTCTCGGCGTCGAGAAGGTCAGCACCCGTGATATCCCGCGGTGGCGAGCAGCCCAGTGGCGCTACGAGGAGCAGGGCCGTGGTGAAGCGCATCACAGGGAGGGTAGGCGGCGGTTCGTGGAGCGTCCAGGTCGGGTGAGAGGTCGGGTGAGAGGTCGGTCCTATTTTGACCTTTTTGAGAGCACAGAAGCGCGGGTTGGGCGGAGAAGCTGGATGGACGCTGCGATATTAAGTGATTGATTTTATTCTAATATGTTTGCAGAGGCGGGTGGGGTGCGGGTGGGGTACACGGGGAGTGCAGAGGGGTGGGGGCAGGCCATGGCATTTCGTTTCGAGCTCTAGCTATTCTTGTGTTCAGTGCTATTATGTTCAGTACCCAATGGCTGTGTCGGCTCAAGTCCTCGAGAAGCTCCCGAGTGGGGTTCAGTGGTCTCGCCCCGCTGCGATGGCGGCTCGAGAGCCGCAGGCACTGTCCTTGGGGTTTGCCGAGCTCGACGCGGCTCTTCCCGATGGAGGCCTCCCCCGGGGGGCCGTTGTCGAGCTGGCAGTTCGGGGGGGGGCCGCATTGGCGTCCAGTCTGGTGCTCGCGGCCTGTCGGGAGGCGCAGCAGCAGGCCAGCCATCAGGGCAGTGAGATCGCCTGGTGTGCGTTCATCGAACCGGACTCTGCGATCGGCGCAAGCTCGGCCCCGACCGGCAGTCTGTATGCGCCAGCGGTCGCCCGCGCAGGGGTCGATCCGGAGCGGCTGCTCGTTGTTCGCCCGCCGGTCGAGGCTCTGTCGCGGATTGCTCTGCGGGTGGTTGAATCGCAGGCCTGTGCCGTGGTGGGGATCGATCTGGTGGGGATGTTGGGCGCCGAGGCGCGCCTGTCTCTCGCCAGCTGGCCTAGGGTGGTGCGACGACTCGCCGCGACCGCTCGGGAGAGCGCGACCCTCGTGGTGCTGATCACGGATGTCGAGGCGCGGCGTCCGTTGCCTTTGCCGGTGGCCCTGCGGCTCGAGCTCGCGCGCCCCTCCCCGCACCAGCTCTCGCTAAAAGTGGCCAAAGATCGGTATGGAAGAATCGCGAGCCCGCACACCATCACCTGGTCGCGGCGCCCCCTTTCACCAGCGCCGGAGTGGCCTAGGAAGGTGCGTTCAACCCGTCCGCCGCCCACTGCGGTTCCCAGTTCTCTGCAAGATGTCGATGGAACGGAGCGGTTGTTTGCCTGAATCCTTGCCAGATGAGGCGCGATCGGTTCCCGAGCGGCGGGTCGTGGCCGTGGTGCTACCCCAGTTGGCCTGTGAGCTACTGCATGCCGGCACACTGGACGAGGCTCGCCCTCTGGGTGTCGTCGTCGTCGATGCAGAGACGACGACGACGACAGAACTGCGTGCCTCTGCTCCTCTGCATGCCGTCAATCCTGCCGCGCAGCGAGTGGGGGTGAGCTCGGGACAGACCATCGCCGAGGCTCGGGCGCTGGTTGCTGGGTTGCAGGTGCGTCAGATCACGCGTCGGCAGATCGAATCCGCCCTGCAAGCGGTGGCCGATGTGGCTTTCGGTTTCGGCACCACGGTGGCGATCCGTTTGCACGACGATGATACGAATCGCGATACTGTCTGGGTCGATATCTCCGGGGTTTCAGCGCTATTTGGCGGAGAACGTCAGCTCTTGGTCGAGCTCGCCAATGGTGTTCGAGCCTTGGGGCACGAAACTCGGATCGCCGTGGCTGCCGGGCCCTGGCTAGCGCAAGCCCTGGCTCGCTGGGGAGCCAGTCGAGCGTTGCGTGAACTGCCCGTTGTGGCCTTGCCACTCGAGCCCGAACGCGTGGCGTGGTTGGCGCGAGTGGGGGTGCACACCTGGGGTGAGTTGGCCGCCTTGCCTCGCGAGGCGACGGCCTCGCGACTGGGGGCGCGGGCCGCGTTGACGCTCGATCTGTGTGCGGGGCGGGATCGCCATCCGCTGGTTGCTTACCAACCACCGCGGCAACTGACCGAGGAGCGGAGCTTCGAGGATGTCCTCGATGGCCTGCAGCCGCTTGCCTTCGTCCTGCGGGGACTGACCTCGCGGATTGCGGGACGATTGGCAGGGCGGGGCGAGGCCGCGCAATCTTTGGTCGTGACCTTGCAGCACGATCGGAGCATTGCGCGGTTGCGCGGGGTCGCTCCCTCCAGCGAGTGGCGTTTCGAGCTCTCTCCGCCATTGCATCGAGAAAACGATCTGTATCGGCTGGTGATGTCGCGCCTAGAGCGAGCCTCGCTTGGGGCGCCCACCGAGGCCGTTCGTGTCACGGTACCGTTGATCACCCGGGCGCCTGCCCGACAACTCGGTTTTCTCAGCACACGGGGAGTCGATGAGCTCCCCGTCCTGCTCGCAGAGCTGGCGGCCGATATCGGAACCAGTCGAGTCGGGGTACTCCGTGTCGTGGATTCCCTGCGACCAGAAGCCCAAAGCGTATTGGGTCGGCCGGTCATTGCCGGAGCGACTCGGAAGGCACCGCGCCAGGGCCGGCGTGAGCCCGCATCGCGGGGGGCAAAGTGGCCGGCGGGAGCTCCGGTGGGTCCCCGGGTTCCGACGCGACTCTTGCCCCGACCGTTGCCGTTGCGGGTTGCGCTTCGGGAAGGCAACTCCCTGTTTCTTGGTCGACGAGCATTCACCATCGAGCGCATCATCTTCGAGCGACGACTCGACGCGGTCGAGTGGTGGTCCTCGGCGCCAGCATCGCGGGACTACTTTCGACTTCTTCTGCGTGGCTCCACGGGAGTGGTCGAGGCACTGATCTTTGTCGATCGCCAGAGCAGGGCGCGCTTTCTTCAGGCGATTTACGACTGACCTACTGGGGGAGTGTGGGGCGCGGTGTTTGCGGAGCTCCTGGCGCGGTCTTGCTTTTCGTTCCTGCGTGGGGCTTCGCACCCCGAGGAACTCGTGGCCCAGGCCCACGCGCAGGGGACGAGCGCGCTGGCCATCTGTGACCGCGATGGGCTCTACGGGGCGGTGCGCGCGCACC
>JBNLDK010000168.1:0-7358 GCA_050304295.1 Polyangiaceae bacterium | reverse complement strand
GGCGAGCAGCTCAGGCTGCAGCACTGGTCCCGGAACAGGCACTCGATGCCCGCAGCGTAGCAGGCCACCGCTGCATCGCCGTAGCAGCGGTCGACCCCGTCGGCGGTAGACCGGCAGGTGGCGGAGCCCCCGCAGCACTGGGACCCCGAACTCACTTCGTCTCCGCATACGGAACCGGTCGGTAGGGAACCCTGGAGTGAACTGCAACGCCCGATTGCCGTTCCGGCGAAGAGCTCGCACAAACCCGTGTCCGCCGGATCGTTGCAGGTGCCGCTGCGGTTGCAGCAGTCGGTGTCCGTCGTGCAAAGTTCGCCCTGGGGACGGCAGCCAGCGATGGGTTGGCACACGCTGACGCCGTTGTCGCCCACCTCGCAGCGAGCCGAACAGCAGTCCCGGTTGGTCCGGCACGATTCACCGACCACCGCGCAGCTCGGTGCAGTTTCCTGCGGCCAGTACGGGAACGGGTCCTCGGCGTCGCAGATACCGTCGCCGTCGAGGTCGGCGGTTGGGTCACCCAGCGGGCAGGGGGTGCATGCGCCGCTGCCACTGGGATCAACGCAGGGGTCGATGTCATCGCACACTCCGTCGAGATCCACGTCGCCTGCGGCGCAGTCATCGCACGCATCGGGGACGCCGTTTGCATCGATGTCGATGTCGTCTGGGCCGAGCGGGCAGCGATCGCACCCGTCTGGCACGCCGTCGTCGTCCACGTCGGCGCGATCACTCCCACCGGGGCACTCATCGACGTCGTCGCAGACGCCGTCGTTGTCGGCGTCCGAGGGGCAGGGGTCTTCGAGGCACACCGAACTGCCGGCATCGTCGAACCCACAGAACTTCGTGCAGCACTGGTCGCGGAACTGGCAAGTTTCACCGATCGGATAGCACTCTGCAGCCGCGTCACCGTAGCAGCGCTCGACGCCGTCGAGAGTCGGTTGGCATTCAGCGCTGCCGTTGCAACACTGGCTGCCCGTTGTGGAAGAAACCCCGCACAGGGAGCCCGGTGCAAGGTTTCCGGTCAGTCCGCTGCAGAGCCCGACCGTTCCTCCCGGGAAGAACTCGCAGAGGCCTGGACTGGTGGCCGCGTTGCATGGATGCTGGGTGCAGCAGTCCGAGTCGGATGAGCACAGGTCGCCGGTGGCTTGGCAGCCGTCGATGGGCTGGCACGATCGGAGGCCGTTCGCGTCGAGTACGCACCGGCCCGAACAGCAATCGCCATTGCTTTCGCACGCGTGACCACTGGGGGCGCAGCCGCTGGTCGGCCAACCCTCGGGCCAATAGGGCGAAGGGTCGTCGCTATCGCAGAGCCCGTCGCCGTCACTGTCGTTCGTCGCATCTGCGGGGCATGGATCGCAACCGTCGGGCACCCGGTCGGCGTCTGCGTCCTCGGTGTCTGCGGAGCCCGGGCAGACGTCACAAGCGTTCGGCACACCGTCCGCATCGTCATCCAATAGATCGTCGCCGTCCGGGCACACATCGGCGTCGTTACAGACCCCGTCTCCGTCGCTGTCCACGTCTTCGTCGACGGTGCCGTCGCAGTCGTCGTCGACTCCGTCACAGGTCGCATCGGTGGTGGCGGATGGGAGACAGCCTTCCAGCCGGAACTTGATGGGGAGCGTGCGTCCGTCCTTCAGGGCGATGAACTCGTCGGTGTCGACGTTCTTGAGTTCCTTTCCGGTAGCGCCCAACGTGACGTCGGCGAAGCCGACGCGGTCGGTTCCAACCCAGACCTCGATGCGGCACGTCCGCGCAAGATCGAGGGAGAACCGGTCGGTGTGCCAATTGACGCTGTAGTGCTCTTCGATTGGATCAACGCGGATGGTTTCGCCGTCGGGGCCAGCGGTAGTGGTGTAGGTGGCCACCGAAGCGGCGCAGGTCGACGCTTCGAGCTCGCACACTTCCACTCGTGGTGTCCGAGCGCCATCGAACGCGCCTGTCGTCCAGGGCTGCTCGACGAGCGGGGGCAGGAAATAGAAATCATCACTGCCTTGGTGGGCCCCGTCGGAGATGAGCGGGGCACCGATCACCGCCGTGGGGGCGGCGGGGTCCTGGCATCCCGCGGCCAGGATTGCTGCCCCCAGAATCGGAACGATGAAGGACAGCACGGAGCGGGCACCCGGAGCTGGCCGGTCGGAGCATGGGGGCGAGTTCATGGGGCCTCGTCGGTTGAAGGTCGCGGAAGCTACTTCGGCCGAAGGGCGAGGGAGTGTCCATAGTCAATTCTTGCGGCAGCCCTCCGACCGAGGGGCTCGAGGGCCGCGGAGCCGGCCAGGGTTTCGGCTCGGGGCAAGGCCGACTCGGCGCCGGCCCCCGACCGGGACGCCTAGCTCCAGGCGCAACTCGACCAGCTTGGTAGCGCTGCGGTGGCACTCTGGACACCGCCACCATCGACTTCGAGGCGACCTGGCGGCGCGTGGGCGCTTGGTCTTCTCGACTTGGATTCATGTCGGCCCCCCCGGCCCCGGACGTCGCCCCCTCGACCCCGCCCACGCCCACTGCGCGCCGGCACCGCGCGCCAGGGGTGCTCCCCCCGCGGTCCACGAACGCGCCCCCCAAGCCCCGCGAGCGCCCCCCTCAGCCCCGCGAGCGCACCCCGTAGCCCCGCGAGCGCACCCCTCAGCCCCGCGAGCGCACCCCGTAGCAACACGACCGCACCCCTCAGCAACACGACCGCACCCTTCGACTCTCCTTCGCGACCCCGGGCTCCCCGGGTCGAACCCCGGCGGCTGGTGCTGTCGCGGACCGCGGGGTGGTGACTCCGGGAGCCGGGGTGGTGACCCGCGGAGCGCGGGGTCGCAGTCACGCAGCGGGGGGTCGTGCTCTACGTCCCGCCGTCGGCCGGTCCCGGGGGCATCACGCGCTGACGGAAGCTCAGAGTCCCGGGCCCACCTCGATCGTCCATACGAACTTGGAGGTGGGCGTGCGAGGAATTGGCCCCGATTGTGCTCCCAGAGGACGAGCAAACCAGGTGAGCTCCTCGTCCAGGACGTGCTGCAGGCACGTCGTGAGCGCTCCGCTCGTCCCGTGATTCGAATGCTTCGGCGTGACGCTCAGCTCGAGGCGAGTGCCGGCGTCGCTCGCCGTCGCCACGACGTCGAAGAGGATCGGCTGCGCATCCCGGTTGGCGAGAAACGGATCGACGCATGCCCCCAGTTTCGGGGTGTTCTGGTGCAGGGCGGACCGGACGCTCCCGGTCGTCACCATCTGGCTCTCTTCCACTTCGAGCGCCCGGGTTGCGAGTCCGGCGCGGGCCGGAGCGCACCACGGGGCGTCGCTGCCCAGGCATCGACCAGTCCCCGCTCTGCCCGAAAAGCATGGAGTGCCTGCGGGGACGAGGTCGCACGCACCGTAGGCAAGGGCCCTCGGGCGGTACGCCGACAAGCGCCCACATTCGGGTTCGTTGCGCCCGGCCAGGCTCCTGGCCCGCTCGAGTGCGGCGCGCGCGCGCGAGGGAGCGTCTGGCTGCCCGGCGAGCTCGCGGCAAGCGTCCTCGTCGCCGAAGGTGCACAGGCGCCCAACAATCACGAGTCGCTCGACCGGCTCGAGCGAGAAGGTGCTCTGGTCCAGGAGCATTCGGCAAGCGTCGCAGTAGGGACCGGTCGCAGCGCACTGCTTGAACAGCTCGTCGCGAGCCCACTGCTTGTCCGTCTCGCCTGCCTGGGTGCGAATTCGTGCGAGCTCGCGGCAAGCCTGCTCGCGTACGGTCCCCGTCAGCAGGCGGTCTCGATGGGACAGCGACGCCACCAGCTCCCCCGCGTCCGCACCCCGGGGAGGCCTGCAAGCGGTCGCGAGGATACGCTGGCGGCAAGCCGGTGGCGCGGCCTCCACTTCCTTGCGTGCCAGATGCCACAGTGCCGCACACAGATGTCCTTCGGCGCAGGTGCGGCGCAGGAGCTCGAGCCGCTCTTCCGCCGTCACGTCGTCGAGGTCGTTGCAGTTCCTTCCCGAACAGCCGCGCGAGAGCCATTCCATGCGCTCGGCGGGTGGGCTCCGAAGGGCGACTTTGTGGCAAGCGTACCGATGACCTGCCCGGCAGAGCGCTTGGGCCAGCTCGTCCCTCTCGACTCCTTCCAGGTCGTCGAGGTGCCGGGAGCACGCGGAGAGGCTGCCCAGCTCGCACGCCTCGTCTCGCAGCTCGAGGCTCTCTTCCTTGGTCTCCAGACTCGCCTGGTCGCAAGCCGTTGCCGAGCCCGCTTCGCAAGCAGTACGCCAAGCGCCGAGGCGTTCCTGCGATCCATACGCCAGCTCGCGGGCTAGTAGAATGCAGCCATGAGGATCGCCCTGTTCGCATGATGAACGGAGCGCCGCCGCTAGCTTGTCTCGCTGGTCGGGGCGCTCCACCCAGTGGATGGTGGCCTGGCATGCGGCCACCTCGCCCCGATCGCAGCGCTCCTCGAGTCGACTCTTTGTGGCCACCGGCAACTCGCCCAGCTGGGGGTCCAGGCCCTCCCGCGCTGCGGCTTCCAGCAAGGGAACGCAAGCGTCGTCGGCTCCCCGTTCGCAAGCCGCACGGATGAGTCGCCAGCGCTCCACCGACTGCGCGTTCGTGCGCCCGCGTGTGCTCGGGAGCCGAATGCCGAGCTCGCCGCAGGCGAACTCGACATTGGCCGAGCACCTGGCTTGCAACCACTCCAGGGCGCGCGCCCGTTCATGGTCGGAGGGCACGACGCCCACCTCGTTGAATAGCAGCCTCGCGTAGCGCTGACACGAACGCCCGTCGTTCTCGTCACAGCCGACCCGCGACTCGACGAGTGCCATTGCCACCCAGGGAAGCGCTTCGATGGGGGGCGGCGTCGAGTGGCGGAGCAACGGACCGCACTCCGCGTCGTTGGACGCCTGCAGCTTCGGTAGAAGGGTGCAGCTGTGCTCGTTTCCCGCGCGACACGCGGCGGCCAGGAGTGCGTGCCCAACGAGCGGATCGCGCTCCGAACCCTCCGCCTGCAAGTATCGAGAAGCGAGCTCCTCGCAGCTAGCGTTTCCCGATCCTTCCCTCAGGCAGACCTGGAGACAGGTCCCTCGCGAAGCGTGCTCGTCGCAAGCGAGCATCCACGTGGGTCGCCAACCCGCGATCAGCAGTGCAACGCCTGCGATGGCGGTGGCGGCGAACAGCGCGCCCAGGACGAGCAGGCAACCAAATCGAGCGCTCTTGGGAGATCGGGGAAGCAACTTCTTCAAGCGGACCGCCACCTCTCGCGGGCTGGGGAGGAGGGCCCAGACTCGCACGCCGCCGAAGGTGACGGTAGCAGCGCCGGGGCCGACGATTCCATGGTCAATTCTTCGTCGTTCCGTGGAATGCCCTCCGCCCCTCGACTGCAGTGGACGCGGAAGTCGAGGGCCACGAACAGCGGCAGTCCCGGATCTCGACCGAGACCATCGAGCTCATCCGCGGCATGGCGAGTGATCGGCAGGATGGGCCCTCGCAAGAATTGGCGACTTCGACCGGGTTGCCAAGGGGAGCCGGCATCCGCGTCGTGAAGGCGGGGCGAGGCGCACCTCCGAGCCATCCTCCTGGAGGGGTCGCTCATTCAATCGTGGACGCCCACACCAAGGCATCGATCAGCGGGTGCCGCATCCTGCCGGCGAGCTGTTCGACCGCGAAGCGGGGAGGGTCGTCGCGATCAGTGCTCGGCGGGCTCCATGATGAGTGGCGGAGGGTCAATCCAAACCGCGCGTCGCTCCGCACGCTTCGTCATGCGCGACGATCAGTTCGGAGCAGTGGGGCATCTGAATCGCCAGTTCGCCAGCAAAACACAGGTTGCCTTCGGGTTCGTTCTCGCAGTCAAGCCGACGTCGGGCAGCCTCCAGACAATCCGCCGAGGTCTCTCCGAACACGGTCGTCATCCCGGACACGCAGTCCTGGACGGGCATCAGCTGCTCGCACTCCCAAAGCAGCTCGCAGCGCGTGGTGATGGCCTGGACGTGATCCGGATCGGTGATCGTCCACGTCTGGAGCGCGCCAGGTTCGGCCCCGGCGGTGCCAGCAGAGCCGCCGGCATCGCCCTCTGTCCCAAGGAGCCGCCATCTCCTGCAGCGCCCCCGGGTCCGCCGCTCCCGGACCCTTGTGTCGTCGTCCCTGCTTCTCCTGCGCCGCCTGAACCCGGGGTTCCCCCGGTGCTCGGCTGGAGTTCCGTCTCAGTGTTTCCGTCGTTGTCGCAGCTCGCGCACAGCGGACCGACACCCATGGCTACCAGGAGAACAGCAATCGTTGTCTTCATTTCGCACCACTCCCTTGTCCGCCTGGCGCGCCTCATCCGGTCACGACGCCGAGCCAAGAACACTCTCACGTTGTACTGAAGCAAGCGCGCACCGAGCCCGACGAGGACGGTCAGCGACGAGCTGCTGTCGTTGCTCCCGAAGGAGCTGGGGGTCTGTCAACGGGCGGGGAAGGGCGCCTGGGTGTTCCGCTTCACGAGGTTCTCGCCGCCGCTCGCCGCCGACGGCGAAGGAGAAGCAGTGCGGAAGCAGACAGCCAGAGTGCTGACGGTGCTCCGCTGTCGCGGTGGCCGGGGCCCACTCGACACGAGCAAGAGCTATCGTCTGAATCCGACGAAGCGGCAGGGGCGGCCTGCGTGCCGCCGCTGCCCGAGGCAGTAGAGCCGGAAGCTGCCGTTCCGCCCGCACCCACCAAGCCGCCGGTGGTCGAGGTCATGCCGCCGGTGTTGTTGGAGATGCCGCCGGTGGCCCAGGCGCCACCCGTTCCCACCGAGCCGCCGGTGGTCGAGCTGCCGCCCGTTCCCGCCGAGCCGCCGGTGGTTGCGCTTCCGCCTGCGGCTCCGCCAGTGTCCGGACCGGTGCCGCCACCACCACTACCGGCGCCTCCGGCGCCTCCTTCGCCGTTATTCGGCATGGTCGGTCCGGTGAACTTCCACCAGTTGAACTTGAAGAGGTTATCGCCGCCGCCGCTGAACGTCAGGAAGAGGTCGTGCGTCCCGCTCCCTCCGCTGACGTCGCAGGTCGTGGTGGTCCAACTCGAGGCGCCCGACACGTCACAGCTCCCGAGCTGAGTGCCGGTCTGACTGTCGAGGTGGAGCTCGATGGTCGCGCTGCCGCCCGCGGACGAGACCCGAGCCTCGAAGGTGGTGACGCCGTCCAGGAAGTCGACGTTCTTCACCTTGATGTAGTCGCCATCGCTGATGGCCATGACGTTCAGGCCTCCGCCGGTGTCGTCGCACTCCTCGGTCTTGAGCCCGGACGAGAAGGCGATGGTCTCGGCCTCGACTTGCTCGAAGGGGTTCAAGGTGGCGACGGCGTCGGGTCCCTCCGAGGTCATCGTCAGCTGCGGGATGCTGCCGTCGGCGCCGTAGGTGAACTCCTCCACGCACACCGAGCGCTTGAAGCTCCCACCACCCGGCAAGGCGCCG
>JBNLDK010000167.1:0-8499 GCA_050304295.1 Polyangiaceae bacterium | reverse complement strand
TCTCGGGAAGGCTGGAGAACGACGGTTCGTTTGGCCTCCGGGCGGTAGCAGCCGGTGAAGCCACGGAGTGGTTCGGGGCCACAGCTTGGATCCGTTGCGAGACAGCGGGGACTGAACGGGCCACTGGTGAGGCACTCCTCCGGAGCGACATCGCAGATGCCCCCCGTTGGAGCCGGAGGCCCCTGCGACTCGGCAAGCGGCTGGCAAGGCGTGCAGGCACAGCTCGTCATGAAGAGCGCCAATAGCAACGGTATGCGGTACACGTCGCAGGTCATCGTGGCATCACAGGAATCCTATCACCTGGTCTACCATGAGCTGCCCGCGTGTCCCCGCTGAGCGCCTTCGCCCGCTTTGCCCCAGCGGATGTCGAAGCCAGCGGACCCGCGTGCCCCTCAGCGGTCCTATTCCAGCTCGAGCAACCATTCGCAACGCTTTCCAGAACCACTCACCGCAAAGACATCGATGGGTTGGCCTTCATCGCGAGCACCCCAGACCTCAGGCCCCGCGTCGATGGGAACGGCGAGGCGTACCCTGAGTCCCCCACCTTTCAGACGTGTGGCTTCGATAGGTCTCGCTCTCCGACCACTTGCGGTAGGGCGGATTCCTGCCAGGAGGTGCAGCCCTCGAAACCCCGAAGGTACTGGCAGCTGGTAGCCGCCGAAGAATCCCACGGTACTCTGGTATGCCGTGAAGTTCGGATTGAAGGACACCGTGGGCCCTCCAACAGCTGTCATACTAGTTGGTCGGATAGGAACCTTCCCGCCATATTCCAATGCAAGCGGAGCCTCCTTGTCCGTCTCACGCTCGACCATCCGAACCAGTAGTTGGCGAATGGTGCCGTACACGGGCCAACCGAGATGGTCAACATAGATGGACTCGGGCAATATGATAGGTCTGTGTGGATCTGCGTGCAAATCGGACAAGACAAGAATTGGCTCTCCTCGTAGTTCCTGAATTGCTAGTGTCGGAGGTGAAATGCGATAGCTGTTGAGAACCAGAACCACGAGGTCCGGCAAGCGGGCGGCCTCGTCCAAGCGCAACTCTCCCGTGCTACCCATGGCCGAGGGTTTCAGCACGCCAAGACCGAAACGAGCCCTGAGTCCGAATATCCCTCCGGCTCCAATCGTGGGCGAGCACGGCTTCTGCCCACAGGGCTGTGGATTCGCAGAAGTGATCGGGGGGTTCTGCGAGGAAGGGACTCCCCTCATCGCCACCGAGGATGCCGCCTGCTCCACGGGCTGCTCCTCTGACGGAGCCGAAGTAGAGCTTGGCGCAGAGGGCTCCTGCCCTGGAGAAATGTCCTGGTTGCTGGACAGAGCTGTGCCCGAAGAAGAGCTTCTCCTGGTGTTCATCGAAGTCTCTCCAGGGACGTGCTGCCCCGAATGCGATCCACTGCAGCTCGAGACCACCACCAATCCAAGCAGCACCCCACGGACCCAGGGTGTCACGCAAAGACCTGTGCCTGTCCTGGCTCCCAGTACGCTCCGCTGCAGAATGATTGAAGAAATCACGGAACACAAGGCATTGCGATTCTACCAGAGCTGGGCGAAATCGCGACGGTGTCTTTCGACGTCCTGAAGGCCAAGGTGCGAGCTGCCGGCAGCAGAATCGCCACCCGGGCTCGCAGGGCTGTGACGGACGTGCGCGAGGTGCGGTGACGAATTCCAGCTCGAGACCTCCGGCAAGACCATCAACGGCACTCGCTATCGCTACTCGTACTACAACTGCCGCTCAGCCACGCGCCGCCGAGTCAGCGTGTGCCCAGGTCGACGCATCGCCACTGCGGGACTCGACCAAGCAGTGCTCGAGGTCCTACGCGAGAGCGCGTGGCGGCTTGACGCTGGACAGCCTGCTCTGGAGGGATCTGCGTCAGCAAGTTCCCGTCCCTAGCGATGGGTGATCTCGAGTAGGTGCGTCATGCGCTGGGCAAGCGCCGGGTGCCCGCAACCTTGAGGTAAGCGCAAGGCGCTGCTACGAACCGACCGTCGCCGCCCAGCCTTCCTGACGGAGCCGGTACAGCACGTGGCGGCGGAGCGGGTGCCCGTCCGCCACCTTGGGGTGGTCGAAATCGTCGAGCGGGTCGTGAGTCATTCCGAGGCGCTCCATCACGGCTCTCGACCTCGTGTTGGCGGGCACCGTGAATGACACGATGCTTGGCGTCCGCAGCTCTGCAAACGCGATCCGACACGCCTCGCGCGCCGCCTCCGTCGCGTAGCCGTGGCCCCACGATGATCGCGCCAGTCGCCACAGGATCTCGACGGCGGGCGTGAAGTGCGCGTCGAAGCCAACGTGCGCCAGACCGACGAACCCGATGAACGGAGCCCCGCCCCAGACCTCGACCGCCCACGGCCCGAACCCATGCTCCGCGAAGTGCGCTTCGACCCGGGCAGCGAGGTCATCGCTGGCGTCTCGGTCGAGCACGCCGGGGAAATGCTGCATGACCTCGCGATCGGCGTTCAGCTGTGCAAACGGCGCGCGATCAGAGTCCTGCCATCGCCGGAGGAGAAGCCGGGGTGTTCGGTAGTCCTTCATTCTTCACTCGGGGACGCGGCCGAGGGCGGTTCGGTAGCGGCCACGGGTGTAGTACCCTAGCGCTCGTGCGAAACACGTCCATCTCGGGGCTCACCCTCCGCGTCGAGGGCCCGGAAGACCGTCGAGCTGTCGAGGAGCTGACCCGGGACGCCTTCTGGAACCTCCACGTTCCCGGCTGCGACGAGCACTACCTGGTGCACGTCATGCGCGGGCACGCGGACTTCATCCCGGACATGTCCCTCGTGGCCGAGCTTGACCGGCGCATCGTCGGGAACGTCATGACGACGCGCTCCTGGCTCCGGGCAGGCGACCGGGAGCTTCAGACGCTCACCGTCGGCCCCATCTCCGTGCCTCCGGACCTGCAGCGGCAAGGCATCGGGCGTGCGTTGATGGAGAGCGTTGCGGAGTTGGGTCGAGCGCGGGGCTTCGCCGCCATCGTGCTCCTCGGATACCCGCACGACTACGTCGGCTACGGGTTCAGGAACGGCAAGGACCTGGGGATCTCGATGGATGACGGGAGCTACCCCCTGGGCCTCCTCGGCCTCGAGCTCATGCCGGGCATCCTCTCGGAGGGAGGATGGACCGCGCACTTCAGCGCGGTGTTCGAATTACCTCCCGGCCTGGCCGAGTTCGACGCCGACTTCCCCAGCCGTGAGAAGGCGTGGCGCCCGAGCCAGGAGCTCTTCTCCATGGCTCTGAGAGCCCGCCTCGGCTAACGGTCGCGCGAGCTGTCCCCGGGCGGGGTGGGATGGGCCTTTGCCATCCCCGAGGCTCACCGCGTGGCGCTGCTCCCGGACCCGGTCGACTACACCTCGAAGGACTTCGACGCCCTTCGGGCGCGCCTGATCGCGCTAGTGAAGAGCGTCTTCCCGGACTGGACGGACTTCCTCGTCGCGGTGGACCAGAACGACCGCGCCACCGTGCGCTTCTCCATGTTCGTATTGTCCACGTTCGAGTGGGGTGGCATTCGCAGCTCGCAAGGGGATCCATTCACCGACCGTCACGGGGTCCTCCTGGAGCGAACAAGCCAAGCAGCACCGAACAGGGCAACGGCGAGAACGGAGAGACTCGACGCAGCTGGGGTGCTCGAAACGGTGCAACAGCCGCAGCCACCGCTCATCTCGGGCGGGGTGCCCTTGCTGGCGTTCCCACCTGATGAAAGACCCGGCGAGTCACCAAGCCGAGCTTGCCCCGAGGCCGCGAGATCACGCGCCGAGACATTCGTCTCCGCCACGCTCGGTGACGAACTCGTTGCGGACAAACCGGAAAACACGACATACTTGCCTGCGGTGTTGCCGCGAGAGAGCACGGCAATGACTCGCCCCGCCGAATCGAATGCCGGAGTACCTGAGTCGCCAAACTCCGCATGAGCGGCGAGCAGCCAGTCGCTCGGGCCGAGGACGCTCGCGGTCTCGCGGGGACAGCGACCACCGCCACAGATGGGTCGCACCCGAACTGGGGCTGCATGAGGCGGAGCCTTAGCCTTCGGGACCACCCACCAATCGCCGCGAGTCTGACTCGCCAATCCGACAGTCGCGGAGGGGGCAGACAGTGGGTCCGCCAACTCGAGGTGTGCCACGTCACCGTCAATGGTTGCGTGGGCACGAGCCACCACGTCTGCGCGCACGGGCTCAGCGCACTCGGGACGCCCTGAGCAGACCTCGGGTCGCACGAGAATCTGACGAGGCAGGCCAAACCCCGGTCTCGCTTGACGAATCACGTTCCCAGACGCCTGCAGCGTCCGCGAACCGACACAGTGCGCAGCCGTGACCACGCGCGTCGGGGAAATGAGGGCGCCGCGGCAAGACCAGGCCACTCCTTCCTTGGCACGATAGCCAACCGAGACGATCGAATCGTTGACCTGAGGCGGACTGTTGTCTTCGGCGTGAGCAACCGCCGGAACGAAGACGGTAGCGACCGCGACGCGAGCTAGCCGATGTCCAAACGCTCGGCGCGGCATCAGGCAGCGTGCGTCTCGAGCAGTCACGTCTCTACTCGCACAATGTGAGCCGCGAAATGTGGGTTTTCGTCTCCTCAGGGAAACCATCGGTCCACGCGACGAACAGCGCGTCGTCTGCCCAAGTGAGACCTGGTGACGACACGCCAGTGTCCCCCGGCTGGGTCACTCGGAGGGACTCCGGATACGGGGTTCCGTCGGCACGGATCCGCCGCACTCGGACTTCTTCTCGATACGGCGAACCTCCGGACGAGAACCCGACGATGTACTCCGTCCCAGTCCACACCAGCGCCGGCTCGCTCAGCCCAGAACCTTCCGTGTTCGCCACGTCGATCGGCTCCGCGATGAGCGCCGCCTCCGGCGTGAGACGAGCGAACATAACCCCGCCCAACATCGGGCCATCAACCGCGGCCGGCCACGCCAGGCCGTACCCTGACCCCGTCCAGACGACCGCGCTCCCCAAATCGTCCGCTTCGGTCGCCAGCTCAGTGATGCTCCCTACGCGGGTGCCATCAGCCGCGTGCCGAGAGAGGGAGAGCGCGCCGCCGCCGTACTCGTCACACCAGACGACCAAGTGCTCCGAACCGGACCAAGAGTAGCCCACGTGTGTCTCGGCGTCGTTGTTCCATCCTGGAGCTCGAAACCATAGTGGCGAGGCCGCCTCCAGAACCCCGTCCACCGTGGCACTGTGTGCTGTTCTGCTGGCTACCACCCAGAAACTGTCATTGTCAGCATCGGTAGCAATGAATGCTGGAGGTCGACGAATCGCATCCCCATCCTTCATCCACTCGCTCGAGAGCAGCTCGCCAGCCTCCGAAACGGTCGCAAACCGCACCGCCTCGGGGGAATTCGTGTACGCGTCAGCCACCACTCCAAAGACAGGCGCGACCCATGCGCAGGCAGAGTCTGCCCCGTGCAGGAGCCCCTCGGTGGAAGTAGTGACGATGGGCTCCGAAGCGAGGTACCCGTCCCAAGTGAGCGTCGTGAAGTAGTGCACGGCTTGGTCAACGTGTCCCCAGGAGGACCACCCCACCCCGACACGCGTGCCGCTCCAACACAGCGACGGGTTGGCGATCCCGTAGGTGTTCGCAACGAACGAGGCGCGCCGCAGACAGAGCCCTGTCTGCTCACACGTTGTCGGTTCGCACTCGAGCTCTGGGATGACCTCGCACTGCCCCGACCACCTCCGCGCTTCCGTGCACAGCTCCCCCCCGGCCTGTCCATCGAGCTCGCACGCGCGGCGCGTCCCTGGGTCGCAGGGGCGAACCTCCCCGGGCTTGTCACCGCAGGCGGTCAGCATCAGAGTGAAGCCGAGCGTGGCCGCCTGGAGCGACCCACCCGCCGCAGAGGCGGTCACGGGGTCCAGACCTCGTTGCGAATCCCTCCGACGAAACGCGTGAAGCTCTTCTTCTCGTCCGGCCGAACCGGGTTCTCGTCGCAGGCCACGTCTCCGGTCTCCGCGGCCACTTCGCCGCCCTCGCCCACCGTGAACACGGTGTAGCCCTTCCCGCACTTCTTCGGGTTGCCGCAGTCGTCCCGCGGGTGAGGATTCACGAACGGGAATCCCCACCAGCTCGTGCCCGCGTGCTCCCCTGAGGTCTCGAGCAGCACCCTGACGCTGAGCAAGTCGTCTTCGAGGTAAGCGGTAGCCTTCACGGTCCCAAGGATCTGGTTCTCTTCGCACCACGACCACTCGTCCGACGCCTCTCGTTCCCAAGGGTCCACCTGGCGGAAAGGTGATCCAACCGGGTTCGTGTCCGACGACAAAGGGACGAGGTTACAGAATCACGCCTTATGCGCATCTTCTTGGCGAGTTGGCGCTTGGGCCGGATGATTTGACTGGCGCCAACCGCATCGAAGTCTCTCGAGCGGGCAGGGTACCACATCTACCGCCCCCAGCGTACGTCTAGCTCCAGCCGTGGTAGCGGAAGCTCGAGCCGAGCGTCAGGGAGACCGTGTAGGAGGCGAGGGCGCCGGCGTCCACGCCGAGTCGCAGCTCGCCGTGTCCGGGCCGGTTATCGGTGGGGCTCGCAGCGGCGACCGTCGTTCCCAGCCCCACCGTTGCCACGAGCGCCGTCGCTCGCATTCTCGTTCCAGCGCGCTGGCACCTGCCACCCCCCTCGCCCACGGGCGCAGGTTACCATGGTGAGGGATCCCATGAGAGGCGAATACGCTCAGTCCGAGCGCTCCACCTCCCAGCAGTCGCTGACGTTGGAGACGACCCGGAGCTCGAGCTGTATCGCCCTCGGCTCGGGGCATGGGCAGCGCGGGGTAGGTCGCCAGCCGAGGTGTACGCGAAGGCTGAGGCGCGCCCCGACCGACAGCGGTGGGAGCACGTCGACGTCCGCGGGGAACGCGCGTGCGTCGCCCGGATCGAGCTGGTGGGTCTCCGACGGGTCGCAGTAGAAGCCTGGGTCGTCTGCCCACATCGTGCCGCCGACCAAAGACTCGCTCTCGTCGGTGACGAGAATGCGATCGTAGTTCCAGAGTCCCGCCCAATCGCCCTCCGCGTCCACCGGAACGAATATGGGCGCGTCCGATCCGTTGCGGATCCGCACGACGAAGTGGGCGTCCTCATCGCACCAGGGGCTGGCGACGTCCACGATCGCCGGCACTGCGCACGGATCCTCGATCTGGCGTGAGGGGCTCGGGGTACGCACGTCGCCGCTGTCGGCGCGAGCTTTCGGGACCTCCACTTGGGGCACGGCACTGGGCGGCGCCGGGGGGCTACAGGCTGCCAGCGAAACGACCAGCCCGAGGAGCTTACATCGGTGCGTCAGCGTTGGGGCCGAGGTGGCGAGGAGATGCTGCATGAGACGCGCTGCGCTTGGCCGGTTCACCGCTAGGCGGGGGCTCGCCCAGCCGTAGCATCCTGGCGCGCAGCCGGGAATTGCGTGCCCGCGTGTGCTTCGCGATGCTACCCTGGACGCCGAGTCGAGGCGGCAATGACCGAGAGCGGAGCACCGCACCAGAGGAATGGGACCCGGGCGTTCGCGCTGGTCGCGGCGGGGGCGGTGCTGACCAGCGCGCTGCCCGCGCGTGCCGCGGAGCCCGTGAGTGTGCCTGCTGACGCATTCGCCGCGGCCGATGCGCCGCGCTCCCGGCCCGATCCGATCGCCGTGCGCGGAGGACTGCTGCTGTTCGGCGTTGCCTACGCGCCCATGCTGGGGGTGGCCGCAGCGCAGGGATCGGAGGCGCGGAAAGGTGATCCAACCGGGTTCGTGTCCGACGACAAAGGGACGAGGTTACAGAATCACGCCTTATGCGCATCTTCTTGGCGAGTTGGCGCTTGGGCCGGATGATTTGGCGACTTCATCGACAGCCGAACGTCAACCACGACCCTTCACTTCACCCCCTCCCCATGATGAATTGCTGGGATCAGAAATTGCGTAAGTGATGACGCCGTTCCTGCGACATCGTCGAGGGGGTTTCTGTTGACCACCGGGGAGGTGGAGTTCGCTTTCGCGAGGCTTTGGCTCAAATTCTGTCTGCCTTGTCCCCGCTTGATGATATGGCCCAATACTCTGATATTGCATGAATTTCAGCAGTTAACCAACGGGTCACCACTTCGTAACTCCTGGGAACGCGAGCTTTCCCAGGAGTTGTCTTTAGGAACGTTTCCTTGACTAACGAACACCATTAGTAAAGAGTTCGTTCCTAATCCTGGCAGGAACTTCTTCTCCGCGACTCGCCCGATCATGCCCAAGAGAACCGCCGGACGATACGAGCGCACCAACGATGGCGGTGAGGAAGTCGCTGCGTTCATCCCCGCGGATCTGCCTCCCACCGAGCCCCCCATCCAGCTCGACGAAGCGCTCGGCAATCGGTTGCGCGCTGCCGAGCAGGCACTCGTGCGCCTCGAGCTTGCAGGCGAGATGGTCCCATCGCTCGACTGGTTCATCTACGCATTCGTTCGCAAGGAAGCAGTGATCTCCTCACAGATCGAGGGGACGCAAGCCACGCTCGTGGATCTGCTCGCCTTCGAAGCGCAGGAAGCGAGCGGCGGTACA
>JBNLDK010000166.1:0-4645 GCA_050304295.1 Polyangiaceae bacterium | reverse complement strand
GCGCGCACGCCGTCGTCCCACCTCACGCCACCAGCACGAGCTGCTCGGTGAGCTTGCGGCGGACCACCTGAGCGGAGATGCGCGGCTGGCGCAGCTTCGCCGCCTTCGACTTCCGCTTCCACAGCAGTCAGAAACCCTCGCGGTGCCAGCGCAGGACGGTGTCGGGCTTCACCAACAGGATCGTGTTCTGCCAATTCTGTACCACGCTCGACAACGCTACGACCAGCCTGCGCTCGAGCGGACGGAACTTGGGCTGCTTCACCGTGCGCGTCGCCACGATCAGTTGCTGGCGCAGCAGGGCGTTCTCGGCCAGCAGCTCGTCGCGACTGCGGAACAAGTCCGCGACGAAGCCGCTCACCATCGGCGCCGGTCGGAGCGCCTCGCGCATGGCAGCGCGCACCGCGGTCGCCACTTGCGCGATGCCGTCACGGACCCGGGCATTGAGAACGCCGAACACCACCGGCGATCTCGCTGGTGTGCGCGGCCAGTTCAAGTCTTGCGGTTCGCAGATTCCTCAACGATCCTGCGGTGGGGGCGCAAAGGAGCCACCACCGCAACGACAACGGGCTGAGCGTCGGCATCCAGTGCCGATCACGGCTGGGTGGACTGCTAAACTACTATCACCGCGGGGCCGCGTGAGTGTTCGCAGCGAGTTTCCGGACACTGCGAGCACGGATAGCGTGGTCGCTGCCGCCCGCCGCGCCACAATCTCCCAGACTCTCCCCACCACCGGCGCCATCATGGCATCTACGTGCCTCATCGAACCGTGAGTAGATCCGTCTCGCGATTTCGCGAGACAGACCCCACGGCACGTCGAGCGTCTACGCGGTCGTGCGCCGGCGCCGCCGTGTTGCGAACGCGCCCAGGGCGAGGGCAGCCAGCCACCAGCTAGCGCCGCTCGGTTGCGCCAGGTGGCAGCCGCAGCCGGAATCCGCGCTTGCCGGAGGGGAAGCCCCTCCGTCTGCGTCCGACGTTCCACCCGCAGACGTTCCACCCGCCGACGTCCCGCCCGCAGAGGTGCCGCCAGCAGGGGTGCCGCCAGTGGACGTCCCTCCGGCAGGCGTCCCTCCAGCAGACGTGCCACCGGTGACCGTCCCACCCGTAGCCGCTCCGCCGGTCGACGCGCCGCTGGTGGCGATACCACCGCTCGAAGTCCCGCCCGTTGATGTCTCGGCGCCTGCGACGCCTGCGGTCGAGGAGCCGCCCGTCACCGCACCGGCGCCCGCCGCGCCCGCGGTCGAGGGACCCACGCCCGCGCCTGCCCCGGCGCCGCCAGCTCCGCCGCTAGGAGAAGGCGCCGGATCGCTCTCCTGATCGGGATAGTAGAAGTCAGGCACGACGCCGGCTCCAGCGAGCCACGGCGTGGTGCCGCTTTCGAACGCGCCGATGTCCGGTGCGGCGCCCTGATACCCGTCCGTGATTCCCGCCACCGCCGTCCCCGCGTCGATGGCGCACGCGTCGACGGGGAAGTAGCTGCCATCGACGGTGCACGAGTCGTTGGTGAGCTGGACGGGCGCCTGGGAACCGCTCCCCCAAGACAATGCGTACACGACGCGCGCGTCGAACCTGACGCCGGTCTCCGGGGAGGCGTCGTACGAAGAGACGAATACGTCCTGGATCTGACACCATCCACCCTGAGCCAGCGCGCACGACAGCGTTGCCGCGTAGCTGGACCCGTTGCCGGGACCGGCGAGGCTCAGCGACGCGGTGCTCGCCGCATCAGCGGCGGCGACCCAGCTTCCGCCCGCTGGATCGGTGGCGTCGTTGTCCTCGAAGTCGTCGATCAGGATACCCGACGTCGCCCACCGGACGTTGTCGATCCACAGCTCGTAGTCCCCGTCTACGGATACGTCGAACAGCACTTGGTCGAGCGCCGCCGCGGTGAACGTGACGGGGTTGGCCCAACCAGGCTGCGCAAGGTCCGCGAAGGGGATGACGAAGGTCTGCCAGTTCGACTCGACGGCACGCGATGCCTCGTAGAAACCGAAGTCCGTCACGGTCGCCTGCGCGAATCGCATCCGCAGGGGGACGGTCGAGTTGACGAGGTTGTTGGCAAACGTATTGAGGCTGAGGTCCGGATCGACCTGGGTCTCCACGTGTGGTTCGACTCCAATGCCTCGGAAGCCCACGCTCTCTGGCGCCTCGATGAGGGTGTTGTTGTAGATGTCGTTCGGCGCCTTGATCAGGATGCCCGCCTTCTCCACGCGGTAAACCAGATTGTGGTGGACAACGTGGTTGGCGGATCCGTCATCCAAGTAGATGCCGTTGCTCCAGTGGTGCAGGTTCTCGAATAGGTGGTTGTACGAAATCTCCGTTCCCTGGCCGTCCGTCTCCCAAGCGTAGGTGAGGCCGCAATCCAGCGTGAGCAGGCAGCCGTGGGAGATCTCGTTGTAGGAGATCCGGCTCGAGGTCGTCTCGTAGTGCGAGAGGCCAAAGCGGCCGCTGCGGGTGATGGTGTTGTTCGAGAAATTGTTCGCTGTGCCGGGATTGCTCCCGCCCGAGAGGATCCCGGCGGAGTTGGCTGCCCCGTAAGCGACGTCGCTGAACAGGCAATCGGTGACGAGGTTGTTCGTCCCACCCACGATGAGCCCACTCGTCGCGCTGTGCTCCACCGTGGAGCTGCGCCAGACATTGTCGTTGCCAGTCACCCGCGAGGTTGGATCAGGGGAGCCATAGCCGTCGAACTCACGCAGGTTGGCCGGGTGCCGGAGGTGGCAGTCATCGACGGTGACGAACTGCGAACCGTCCATCTGGATGTTCGCCGCGAGCACGCTGAACCCCCGGACCTCGATGTAGCTCCGCGCCGAGAGATCGAACGCGATGTCGCGCACCTTCACACCCACCCGCATCTGGTTCGGATCGCCCCCCCCGGGTGCCCAGAAGTACAGCTCGTTCGTCGTCGGGTCGAAGTGCCATTCGCCGGGGGCGTCCAACGCCAGCAGCGAGCCGAAGAGGTAGTACGGATCACCGATCGCCGGGTAGAGCTTCTCGATGTCGTCGATCGGCACCGTCCACGAGAGCGTCTTGGTCGTGTCGTCGAAGCTTTCGACCGGGCGCGTGTAGCTGACCCATTCCTCGCCAGAAACGATATGCAAGAGCGCCCCGGTCCAGTCTCCCGACGGAATGTTCGAGTCGACCAGCATCGTGGTTCCGGTTCCGGCTTCGGTACGCGCTCGAGGCATCTCGACGAGGTTCTCGACCTCGGCGTTCGGCCAGCGCGCCTCGTTCATCATCTGCCCGTCGGCGAACAGGTACTCGACCGAGCCGGCGACCGTGGTCTTGTAGACGGATCCCGTGTGAAGTTCCCACTGCACGTCCAGCAAGTCGGTGCCTGCGACCAGGGGTCGTTCCCCCGGGTAGGCCTGAAAGACGATCGGCGACGCCGCCGCGCCTGAGTTCGCCGGTGTGACCGTTTCTCGGTAGACGCCCTCACGGACCCAGCACACATCGCCCGCCGCCATCACGCCGGCGGCGTGGCCGATGGTCAGAAATGGCGCTGCCTCGGTTCCGGCACCCGCGTCGTCGCCATCCGGTGCAACGAAGTAATCGGCGGCGTGGAGGGCTGGCGTTGCCCCCAAGAGGGCGAGTGCAACGAGCGACGAAGCGACTGGTCTCATCTGACGTTCTCCCGGGCCAGCTTACCTGGCTGCGCCAGGATGTCACTGACTCGGGGTCCGTCGTGATCGAGGGAGCGGCCTTCTACGAACAAGCCATCGCCGACGCGGACACGGCTATCCTGGTGGTGCCGCCAGGCCTGCTGGCAGAGCGGAGACGCCGGATCGGCGATCTGCGGCCGAACCTGCTCTGTCCCAGAGTCCTCGGACCGCCTCGATGCACCAGCGGAAGTGATCCGACAGGTGCTCGCCGATCCGCGCCTGCTGCCACCCGAAGAGAGCCTTCTGTGACGACCAGGAATCACGAGTGGGAAGGAAGGGTATGGCGGGGTCGCCGCGAGTAGTCTACTGAAGAGTCGCCACGAGATGTCATGAACTGGCTCGCATCTTGAAGCGCCAGCTCCGCGAGTTTCGCGCGAATCCGCACCAAACGAGAAGGTTGCCTCCCGGGCAACGAGGTCACCGATGATCGGGCCTCAACGAATGGACGCGCTCACCAGCGCAGCACCGGGAGACAACCATGCAGCATCTTGCGATCGATCTAGGCGGAAAGGAATCGTGAGCCTGCGTCCGCGACGAAGCGGGCCAAGTCTTGGAGGAAGGCGAGCGGGCGACAGCGGGCCTGGCGCGTCGCGCATGAATCGCTGGATCAGCTCGGTCTTGCCAATGCGTCGGCGGCCGGAATGAACGCCGAGCCCTCGCCTCGATAGGCGTCCACCAGCAGATCGAGTCCCGCGTGGCGACCGACAAAGCGCATCGCCGAGGCTACCAATCCGCTTTCGTCGGACTTGTCGAGTTACAACTTGTTGAGTAATGACTCGACAATGGCGGGCATGACGACGAAGCCCTGTGCTGGCTCTTTCGCCCATCCGCTATCGTCACGCCGCCCTTGTCCTGGCTACCAGCACCATCCACAGCCTCAGGCCGCCCGCCGATAGTCGTGATGCAGCCCGCCGAGCACCGCCAGGGCAACAATCTTCCCATCCTCCGTGGAGGACGCACGCGCTGATGGAACCGGCACTCGCTGCTCC
>JBNLDK010000165.1:0-16812 GCA_050304295.1 Polyangiaceae bacterium | reverse complement strand
CGCGTTACACATGGAAACCGCTGACGGGTGGGGCCCTCTGATCAGAGGCTCCACCGCAGCGGCTTGCACGCACCATGCCCACCTCAGCACGCACGACCAACGGCGTCGTACGGCCTCGACAGCCTACGACCCCAGCGGATCCGAGCTACGGCGGCAGTGCGGGCGAGGGCCCGAGATCATGCGACGTCAGATTTGGTGGCGCTTGCGACGTCAATTCGGCCATCAACAACCAGGGCGGAGAACCCAACGCGGGTGCGCCCCCACTCGGTCCCGGCGGAGCGCCGCCAGAGGGCCCTTCGTGCTCGGGGATGACCGGGACCGAGTGCCAGGATGAGTCCTGCTGCACGACCATCGGACTTCCGGAGGGCACGTTCCCCATGGGGCGCAGCGAGACCGGCACCGACGCCACTTACCTCGGGTTCGCCAACGAACTCCCCGAGCACCCCGTGACGGTCGACGCCTTCTTCCTCGACAAGTACGAGGTGACGGTCGGCCGCTTCCGACGCTTTGTCCTCTCCTATGATGGAACCGCTCCCGCGCCGGGCTCCGGTGGACACCCGCGCGTCGCCGATTCGGGCTGGGACAGCACGTGGGACGACCAGCTGCCTCCCACCCGCGAGCTGCTCATCGCGCGGCTCCAGTGTGAAGCCGGCTACACCTGGACCGATGCCGCCGGGGATCACGAGGCGATGGCCATCAACTGTGTCGACCGCTGGGTGGCCATGGCCTTCTGCGCCTGGGACAAGGGGCGGCTGCCCACCGAAGCGGAGTGGGAATATGCGGCGGTGGGCGGAAACCAGAACCGGCTCTTTCCGTGGGGCCGCTACCTCGCGAACTGCACGCAAGCCCACTATGGGAACTGCCCGGGAGAGATGGACGTCGTTGGCAGTCACGACGGCGCGGGACGGTGGGGCCACCGAGACCTGGCCGGCAACGTCGCGGAGTGGACGCTCGACTGGTTCGAGCCACTGTTTTACGAGCGGCCCGAGGCGAGCGGAAGGAACGTCTGTAGCACCGTGCGCAACCAGCAAGACATGGCGGTGGCCCGCAGTGGCGGACACGGTTTTGCGGCGTCCGCGCTCCGCGGGGCGTATCGACTGGAGAACCGAGCTGACTGGCGCGCCAAGGTGAGCGGGCTTCGGTGCGCCAGAGATCCCTGAGTCGCTGGGAACGCCCCGCCGTCAGGTCACCAGCAGGAATAGTCGAACAGGTAGTGCTGGTCAGTGCCCACGTCGCGCTGAATCAGGTTGCCAGCCGCATCGTACGTGTAGAGGACCTCCGTGTTGGAGTCGGCCAGCTCCGCGCGCACCACGCGGCAATCCTCGTAGATGTACTCCCCGCTGGTGCCACCTTCGTCCTGCCAGACCGTGGGACGTCCAGTCGCGTCGAGCGTGTAGGTGGAGATCCCCTCCCAGTCGCCATCCACTCGCCAGTGGAGGATCATCGTGCCCGGAGTGGAGTAGTCCGCCTCCATCTCGATGAAGCCGCCCTCGAACCGAGTGATCCGCCCCTCCAGATCGCGGGTGTAGGTCTCCGTACCCCCGTCATCAATGTCGCCGCGGAGCAGGGTACCAGCCGCATCGTAGACGTAGGTCGTGAGACTCTGCCCGTCATTCATCGAGCAGGGACCGGGATGGGGGCCCGTCATCCAGGGGCCGATGATTGGCCACAGCGGCCCTGGTGGAGGGCACCCGCCATCCAGACCGCCCGTGCCCGGCGCGGCGCTGCCACCGCTGGAAACACCCCCTGAACCGGGAAGCCCTCCGGCGGACCCACTACCACTGGTCATGCCACCGATCGCTGAGGTTCCGCCTGTACCCCCGTCGTTCTCCGTCTCGCGGCCGCCACAGGCAAGGCTGCCGAGAGCAGCGCCAAGCAGGACCAGCGGCGTCAGCACATCGAACCCGCGCATGAAGCTCATCGTAGTTCAGTCACCCACACTTTTCACCGATCGTTGTCGACCGCTGCCAATCTGCGGGCAGCGCCTGCGCACCACAGCCCAGCAGGTTCCAGGATCAGCGCTGAACCTTCGAGACCTCAGTGGATCCGAATCGTCTTCCAGACCGTCACGGACGGCCCCGTGAAGGGCGGCACCGTCACCGCGCGCAGCGATCGCGCGATACAGCTTCCCGTTGGAGTGCCCGCAAACGGCGGCCCCTGCACCAGCGCGTTGATGGCGCGACCGCTGCTCTTGAACGTGATGGCAACACGGGCCAGACCCGTGGGCGCCCCCTCGGTTCGACAACCGCTCGCCTGCACCGCGCCCACCGCCAGGGCACTCGCCGCTGCATCGCGGTCGAACCCTTCCAGCACCGCCTCCTCGGTGTCTGCGGCGGTCGCGAGCGGTGGATGCTCGGCGACCACCTCGTCGCCCAGCGCGTCTCGGGAGGCTTGTCCCGTCGCCGCGGCTGGGGTCGACTCCGACGAGGTCTCGGGTTGGGCCCCGGTGACGTGGACATCGGCGGCAGCGACGGACAGCGCCTCGCCCCGTTCCCCCGGTGGCACCGCGACCACCTCGTTCGGCAATGCAACCGGGGCCACCACCGGAGTCGCGATTTCGACCTGGGCAGGCAACGATGTGTGGGAGGTCGTCGCCGGTGGGCGCGACTCCTCTCGCTGGTCGCCAGGCGAGGCCAGCATCGCTCCCGGCAGCAGCGCCGTCGGGGCCATCTCGCCGGGCAAGCGCAGCTCGTCGAGCCCCCTGACCCCGACCACGCCAACGAGCGCGCCGACCGCAAAAGCAGCCAGAGCTCTGACACCAACCCCGCGACTGGGTGGCTCCGGCGCCACGGTCCGTGCCGCCGGCATCGCCGTGTCGCGTGATGGTGGAGGGGCCGAATCCAGAGTTGGCAGACCCGCGTCGGGTGGAATGTAGATCTCGGGAACCCGACTCAGCGACTCGAGGTTGGGCGGGGCGAGCTTCGGCCGCGGGGGCTTGGGGGGCAGCTTCGAAGGGCGCTGGGTTGCCGGTCGACGAATCGGGGGCGGACCCGTCCTCGCCGACCGAGACCGCACAATCTTCGAGATCTCGTCCTCCTCCGCCGTGTCTTCCAGGAGCTCGTCCAGATCCTCCAGATGAGCGGTACCCCCGAGATCTCCCATGTCACTTGCTGCCGCCAACTTGCTCATGTCGAAGTCCTCCAGGTGGTCCTTCGTCCCACATGGTGGACTGGGGCCCGCGGCCACGAACCGGAAGGGGGAGGGCGCCGAAGAATCCAGCGACGAGGCAGTTTTTATGCGACCTTGCCGTCGACTTCTGAACGACCAATCTTTCGCGTCCGTGCCCGCGTGCCCTCCGAGCTGCCCCAAACACGCTGACTTGCGACGCGCGGTCCCGGACCCATGAATCGTAGATGTGGAACCGGGCTGCGGGGGCGAACGTGATGCTGGCGTCACTGCTGGCAGCGGCGCCAGCGCTAGCACACATCGAGCTGCTGGAGCCCACTCCGCGTGCTCGCGGAAAATCGGAAGGCGACCTCAAAGCACAGCCCTGCGGACAGGACGTGAACGGGCGCACCGATCGCGTGACGGTCTTTCGTCCCGGTGAAACCATCGAGGTGCGCTGGGAGGAGTACATCAACCACCCCAGCTACTTCCGGATCGCCTTCGAGCTGAACGGCGACAACTTCGTGCAGCGCCCGGCCCAGAACCTCTCCGCCGCCAACGACGACCCGGAGGCCGAAGAGGCCGCCATCGACACGGGTCAGCTGCTCGCCATCGTGGCTGACACCGGCAGTGGGGAGCAATCCGCGACAGTCACGTTGCCCGATCAGGAATGCGAGAACTGCACGCTGCAGGTGATCCAGTTCATGTATGAACGCGACGCCAGCTACTACTACCAGTGCGCTGATATCGCGCTGCGAGCCGCGACCGGTACTGGCGGCGCGAGCGGCACAGGGGGAACGGAAAGCAGCGGGGGCACCGCCGCAGGCGGCGAACCAGGCAGCGGCGGCAGCGGTGACTACACCAGCGGCGGGACCGGACTCGGTGGAGCGCCAGGGAGCGGCGGCGCCTCGACGGGCGGGACGCTGCTGACCACTGGGGGCACTGTCAGCGGGGGTAGCTGGGCCATGGGCGGCCTGGTCACGGGAGGCGCCCTCACCGGGGGCGCTCCGACGGGCGGGGGACCGCTGACCACGGGGGGCGTTCCGCCGACGGGCGGAAGCGATTCTGCAACCGGAGGCAACGGTGCCGCGGCAATGACCACAACCGGGGGCAGCGGGGTGACGAACCCGGGAGGCGCTGCCACCAACGTCGGGGCGAGCACGGGCACGACTCGCGACGACGCCTCGTGCTCGAGCGCCGGACCCGCACCCGCCCGAAGCGTGGGACTGGAACTCGGGGCACTGCTGGGACTGGCGCTCCTCCGACGGCGCCGACGAACGCGGCACTGACGTCCTCACGCTGTCGCTGGTCTGCGGTCCATCAAGAGGCCCCGGCTGCTGGCAGTGAGCAAGCGCCGCCCGCGATTCGCCAGCACCATCCGCATGGCGCTCGGAGAATTGGTCCAGCTGGATCATGGACCGCAACCCTCGACCAACGTGACGAGCAAACGGAAGCGGATCGGCTCCTGGCGGGAAGAACCACCGCGAGCGCTGCGTAGCCACACGCAACGACCACGCGGGAGAAGCGAGATGCGAGCAACACTCGGAGGAGCGACCCTGGTTCTGGCGATCGTACTCGGCGCGTCGGGGTGCACCGTCAACTACGTCGGCGAAGGAGCGTCCGGCGGAACGGGGGGCCGCGCGTCGGGCGGCAGCTCACCAGCGACTGCCGGCGCTCCGCACGTGGCGGGCGCCGGCGCGACGAGCAGCGCCGGAGCGACACCAGGACGGGCAGGAGGGGCGGCAGGCTTCACCAACGGCGGCTCGCTCGCGCAGGCTGGCACCGGCAACCAGGCTGGCACCGGCAACCAGGCTGGCGGCGGCGGGGAGGCCCTCGTGGAGACGATCGCGGAAGTCTCCACCGTCGGCGTCGGAGTCACTGCCGATCTGTTCTGCACGGAAGGCACCTTCACCATCACCGTCCAACCCACCGACGGTGAGGGCCGACTGGTCCAGGTCGACGCGAACGCCGTCGAGTGCAGCGCTACCCTCGACGGCGCCGACCTGATCTGCTCGGTCAACGCCGCCCGCTGCATCGCCGGCAGCAGCGGTGCCGACAGCCAAACTGTGGTCCTCGTCATTCTCGACGATTCCGGTTCGATGGACGACAACGACCCGGAGGGACGACGCGGAGAAGCCTGCCAGTCGTTCGTCGACCAGCTCGGTCCCGACGACGTGGTCGTGATCGCGGACTTCGGAAACGGGGGGAGCGGCGAGGCATCAGCGCTCAGGACGCTGCAGGAGCCGACCGCCAACAAGGAGCTGGCCCGCGCCGCCTGCACGGGCATCGAGACTGGACCCTACGGCACACCCATCTATGGATCGGTGATCGACGCGATCGATGTCTTCTATCCCGCGGCGCAGGAGAGCTACGGCACGAACGTCAACTTCTCGGTGCTGATGGTTTCCGACGGCGAACCCGACTCGGACACCGCCGGTCGCGAGGACGCCCTCCAGGCAGCGGTCGAGGCCGCGCTCCCCATCTACACGGTGGGCCTGGGGCCCGCGGCGGAGGGCGCCGAGGGGTCGGACCCCGACGCCGTGACGGTTCTCCAGGAGCTCTCGCTGGAAACGGGGGGAGCCTACGCCTCCTCCGCCGACGCCGATGGCTTGGAGACCCTCTTCGAGCAGGTGGGAAACGCGGTCCGCGAGGGCACCTGCACTCTCGACGCACGCATCGACGCCACGTCACTCACCAGCGGGAGCTCCATCGAAGGTACGGTCACCATGACCGCCAGCGGCGCCGAGTCGAGCTACGGGTTCACCGTCCCGACCTCGGAGCTTGCCACTTCCCGCTGCGAGTAGTGTCGCAGCGGTTCCGGGGGCCGGGTTCACCGGCTCTACTGACAGACCAGGATCTCGGGGACTGGCTCCAGCCTGCAAACCCACAGTATACCGGCCCTGGCCCGGCACTCCCAGCGCCACCACCTCGCCGCCGCTCGTCTCAGTCCGCGGCGGAACCCAGGTCCCCTCCGCCGCCCTGCTCGGCAGCCTGATGAAGCGAGTACAGTCGCGAGTAGAGTCCTCGATGCGCCAGAAGCTCAACATGCGACCCCTGCTCGACGACGCGCCCTTGATGGAACACGACGATCCGGTCGGCAGCGCGGATCGTGCTCAGCCGGTGCGCGATGATGATCGCGGTGCGCTCACGCATCAGCTCCTCGAGCGCTCGCTGTAGTCGGGCCTCGGTGTCCGAGTCGACACTGGCGGTCGCCTCGTCCAGGATGAGGATCGGCGCCTCGGAGTAGAGCGCACGAGCGAACGCGATCAGCTGGCGCTCACCAGCCGAGAAGTTGCCCCCGCGCTCCTCGACAGCGGTGTTCAGCCCCTGTGGACGTCGGGTGAACAGATCGAGGGAGCCCATCCGATCGAGGACCCGCTGCACGCGTTCCAGATCGGGCTCGTCACCCAGCGCAATGTTGGTGGCGAGGGTGCCAGGAAACAGGAACACGTCCTGGGGCACGACCGCGAAGCGTCGGCGGAGCTCCGCGCTGGCCCAGGACCGCACATCCCGCCCCTCGACCCGCACCTGCCCCAACTGGACGTCGTAGAGCCGCAACAGCAACGCCGCCACGGTGCTCTTGCCGGCGCCCGTCGGCCCCACCAGCGCGATCTTCTCCCCGCGCCGCGCCACGATCGAGACCTCTCGGAGCACGTCAACCCCGGGCTTGTAGGCGAAGGTGACCGCGTCCAGCGCGAGGCACTCGCGAGAGTCCATGACCGCCGACTCGACCTGGGTGGAGACCGGGGGCGCGTCTTCTTGCCCCTTCGTATCGAGGAGGCCGAAGAGGCGCTCCGCGCCGGCCATCGCGCTCTGCAACAGGGTATAGCGCTGCGAGAGCATCGCGATCGGCTCGAAGAAGAGGAACACGTAGAGGTTGAACGCCACCAGCGTGCCAAAGCTGATCGGCTGAAACCCGAGCATCACGACGATGGCGGCGATGCAAACGCTCATCACCATGTCGATCGCGGCGTCCTGCATCGAGTCGTACTTGATGGCGCGCAGGTTGGCATCCTTGTACTCGGAGTTGATCGCGTCGAACTCGCGCTCGGCGGCGCTCTGCCGCCGGTACGCCTGAACGACCGGCATCCCCGACACCTGCTCGTCCATGTTGGCGTTCATCCGCGCTGTCTTGGCCCGCACGTCGCGAAAGGCTTGCCGGATGAACCCGCGCACCACCAGCAGCAGCAGGGCCGTGGGCGGGACGACGGCGAACGCCACCGCAGCCAGCTTCCAGTCCAGCGTCAGCATGATCACGGTGACCCCCGCCAGCCGGATCAGATCACCGAACGCGTTCAGCACCCCCGCCGAGAAGAGCTCGAGCACCGAATCGGTGTCATTCGTCACCCGCGTCACCAGTCGCCCGACGGGCTCGCGATCGAAGAACCCGACACGCAGCGAGTGGATGAACTGGAAGAGATGGCGGCGCAGATCAGCGACCGCACGTGCCCCGACCACCTGCAGCGCGTAGGTCTGCACGAAGACCAGAATCTGTTCGACGAAGACCACCCCGACCAGCAGAACGCCGCCCTGGGTCAGGATCCCCGCGTCGCGCGCCATCACTCCGTTGTCGATCGCCCAGCGCATGATCAGCGGACGCGAGAGCACGCTCGCGGCGGTCAGCACCGAGACGCCCAGCGCGAGCCACATCAGCGCCTGGTGCGGCCGCACGAACGACCACAGACGCCGCACCATTCTCGCGTCGTACGCCTTACCGAGCGAGTATTCCTCGTGAAACTCGCGCAGTTTGCGCTCGGTCCGCGATTCACCGTCCTCTGTCGCTGACTCTCGCCGCGCCGCCAGAGCCTCCGAACCGAGCTCGACATCCGCGCTGTCGTCTCGGTCCACCAGCAGGCGGTCACCCGCGCTCGTCGTCATGCCCGCGCCCCTTCGAGGTCGAGGTGCTCCCGCCCGAGACGCTCGAGCTCGCTTGCGATGCGCTGCTCCTCGGCGAAGAGCGCGTAGATGCCCGGCTGCGCGAGCAACTCCTCGTGCGTCCCCTGCTGGACGACGCGCCCCCCGTCGAGCACGACGATGCGGTCGCAGTGCGCGGCGGCTGCCACGCGGTGGGTGATGAGGATGACGCTCCGCAGCGCGCGCTGGCGGTCGATGGCATCGAGGATATGCCGCTCGGTGCGCGCGTCCACGGAGCTGAGCGGATCGTCGAGGACGAGAATGGGGGCCTGGGCAACGAAGGATCGCGCCAGAGCCGTGCGCTGCTTCTGCCCCCCCGAGAGCTGCACGCCACGCTCGCCCACCACCGTATCGAACCCGTCGGGGAGCGCCAGCACCTCATCGAGGATGCGCGCCTCACGGGCGGCGTCGGTCACCGTCAGCTGGCCAGTGGGACCGTCGGGGTCGTCGAGGACGAAGCCAATGTTGCGGCCCACGGTGGTGGAGAACAAGAATGCGTTCTGCTGCGAGTAGCCCACCACCTTGCGCACGAAGTCGAGGCGCAGATCACAAACGTCCCGGCCATCGATGAAGACGGAGTTCGGGGGCGTCGGCAGCAGGCGCGCGAGCAGCGCCGCAAGGGTGCTCTTGCCGGCCCCCGTCCGACCCACGATCGCCAGGGACGTCCCGGGATCGAGCGTGAAGTACACGCCATCCAGCACGGGGGTGTCGCCGTAAGCGAAGCGCAGATCACGCACCTGCAATCGCCCGGGGCCCGGCGGCGGGTCGGGCAAGTCGCCATCGGCGATCTCGGGGTGGGCGTCGAAGATCTCCTGGAGGCGGGAGAAGGAGGCTCGACCGCGCTGGACCATCGCCACCAGGAAGCCGAGCGCCAGGAGCGGCCACGTGAGCTGCCCGAGCGCACGAAAGAACGCCACGAAGGCCCCCTCGTCGATCTGCCGCGTCAGGAGCAGATGCCCCCCGTACCAGAACACGATCAGCATGCTCGCCCCCTGGATGGCGACGAAGATCGGTCCCAACGAGCCCCGCAGCCGCGCCAGACCCAGGTTCGTCTTCAGGTACTCCTGGTTGGTCCGCTCGAACCGGGCCAGCTCCGCGTCCTCGAGCGCGAAGGAGCGCACCACCCGCACGCCCGCGACACTGGTCTGCACCTGCTCGCTCATGCGGCCGATGGCGTCCTGGTTGGCCCGCGTCCGCACCCACATCTGCTTGCCGAAGTAGCGCATCACCACCAGCAAGAAGGGCACGGTGGCGAGGGAGGCCAGGGTGAGCTTGGGAGAGATCGAGAAGGTGAACGCCAGGGAGCTCGCCAGCGCGAACGGGGTGTTGATGACATTCAACACGCAGAAGCCGAGCAGCAGGCGCACCTGGGTGAGATCGTTCGTCGCCCGGCTCATGATCTCGCCAGTGCTCATCCGGCTGTAGAAGGCGGGACCGAGCTGCTGCAGCTTGAAGAGCAGCGCGCGCCGGAGCTCGTACTCCGCGATTCGCCCCGCGTTGAAGACCGCGACGCGAGACAGCACCCGCAGCGCGAAGCCACCCAGCGCCAAGCCGACCAGCACGAGACCGGCCAGCGTCGCGATCCGAGCCCGCCCCGCGATCGCGTCATTGACCGCGTGCATCAGCTGGGTGTTGAACACGTACTGGAGACCCTGGTACGCGGCCAGGAGCACGACCCCGATCCCGTAGCGCGGTGCGTGACGCCTGAACTGTCCCCACAATCCTGAGGGAAGACGGCTGGAATCGGTGGGTGAAGGCATCGGGAGGACGACGGTGACGGTGGGGCGAGCTCGACCGCCCGTGCCGCCATAGGCGTAAGGCTGCTTTCGCGTCTATGCCAGAGTCGCCAGCACTTTGCTCACTCCGAGGCCCCCTCAGTGCGCTCGCCGCGGGCGGCGGCGGCGCCCCATCACCCACCACACGATCGCCAGCGCCGCGAAGAACGCGGCCGAGATCAGGAGATTGCGGGTCACCGCGGGGGCCGCCACGTCCCTCGAGAACGGCATCGGCTCATCGTTCGGTCCGAGACTGGCGAGGAGAGCAGAAGCGTGTTCGATGGGAACGGCGAAGTTGAGCGCCTGCCCGTCCCGCCTCTGGCCCACCGCCACGGCGATGACCGTGCCGCGCGCGGTCTCGATGACCGGCGACCCGCTCGAACCCGGTGAGATGGGAGCCGTGATCTGCACGGTCCAGGCGGCGGCACTGAAGCGCGCCTTCTCCTCCGAGCTCAGCTTCGGACCCTCGTCGCGGAGCGCGGAGACGATCCCCGCCGACAGCGTCCCCGCAAGTCCCACGGGGCTGCCGATCACCGCCACCTCGTCCCCAGCCTTCACGTTGGTCGTCGACCCCAGTGTCAGCGGCTCGAAGTTGCGACCCTCCGCCTGGATGACCGCGACATCGTTCACCGCGTCGGCACGTAGCACCCCGGTGATCGGGACCGTCGTTCCATCGTGCAGGACGGCCAGCATGCCGCCGGCCTGGTCGATCACATGGTGGTTTGTCACGATGCGGCCGCTGGTGGAAACGAAGAACCCGGAACCCACCCCGACCTTGCGCCCGCGCGCGTCGAGCACATCCAGATGGACCACCGATCGCTTCGCCCGCTCGGCCAGCTCGCTGAGGTTGGCGGCGTGGCCCTCCCGGGGGCCGGTCACCGCGGCGAGCAGCCAGAGCAGACCATACAGCAGGACCCACAGCCGGTGCATCGCGGCAACAGTGGCCGGATTCGCCGCGTCTCGCAAGGGGGGGCAGAACCGGGGGTTCGTGTCCCTGCGGAGCCAGCCGAAAGCCTGTGGCTCCACAGTAGCCACCCGTCACCATCTCTGAGACCATCGCAGGCGGATGGGGGATTCGTTTTCACTTCTCGACGAGCTGGAACGCGATCTCGCGACTCTCGAGACGCCCACGCTCGATTCCAAGTACCGACAGCTCGCGGCCACCGCGGCGGGAGACGAAGTGGCCACCGCGATCGCTCGGCTCCCCGCCGCCAGCGACGCCGAGGATCTCGAACGCGGCCTGCGTGCCGCGCTCGACCGCGGCGCCCGCACCGGCGCGATCGTGATCAACGTCGAGTACGACCTGCGGCAGCAGTGGGCCGTGTGGTTCTTCGTCTGCCACGAGTACTCGACCCCGGAAGAGGGTGACGACGGCTGGGCCGCCGACTACGCTGAAGAGCTCCGGGGACCGGTCCTCGACGAGTTCGCCAGCGTGCACCACGCCCACGGCGCCTTCGACGACTCGCCGCGGTTCGCCGTCAGCCTGTACCTGGTCGCGCGCCTGTGTGTGGCGCTGCGCGATCTGGCCCGCGTCGCGCCCCACCCTGCCCTCGGGATCACCGTGGGCTATCATCAGCAGGAGCCCATCTGGCGCCTGCGGGAGCCCGACCTCCGGTAGGCTCTCTGCAGGCCGGACCCACCACCCCCGGCACCCGGGTGGGCTCAAGCCCCTGATCGCCAACCCCGGGGCACGGGCGACGCCCGCGAATCCGCAAGACTTTCTCGGCTCGCCGGGTTCACCAGGCTCCCGGATCGGGAACCATTCTGGGGCCATCCGCGAGACCCGCCCGGTGCGCTGTGGACGCCGGAGCCCGGGCCCCCCCTGACATCACGATCATGCGGCACATCCCGGCCATTTCTGCCAAGATGTGGGCAGTCGGCCTCTTGTCCTTTTGCTCTCGGTGCGTTCCATGAAGATCCGCCTTCTCGTCTTGCCCTCACTCCTCGCCGTCGTGGCCTGCAGCGCCGGTGGTGGCCCGGATGGGCCCAGCTCGGTCAGCGGCCACGGCAACACCGGCGGAAATGGCTCCAGCCTGAGCACCACCGGGGGCGTGGGTGTCATCCTCCCTGGAGTGGGCGGGACCGGACAGCTCGATCCCAACGACACGAGGGAGCTGCCACTGCGGGAGCTCATCTGTACCAATCAGGCCGATCCCTCGACGTGCAGCTGCCTCAGCGTCGCCCTCGTCGGCACCCTCGACTCCGCGGCGAACAACAAGGACACCGGTCCCTTCGTCGACTGGCTGAATGGCAACAGCGGCGGCACGGCCAAGGTCACCATGGTGCCCCAGAAGCCGAACATCACCGCCGAGTGGCTCAGCCAGTACGACGTGATCATCAGCGCCAACATCAACAGCTGGACCTTCACCCCCGAGGAGAAGGCCGCCATCGAAAACTGGGCGCGCACCACCGGGGGCGGCATCGTATCCCTGACTGGCTTCGTCAGCACCTCGACCGAACCCGCAGCCACCAGCCAGCTGATCGAGTGGTCGGGCATTCGCTACAACACGACGACAACGGCCCAGAATGGGCAGAGCGTACCCGTCTACTTCGGCGACGGCACGACGGACCTGAAGAACTGCCTCGCGTGGACGGGAAGCAGCGACGCGATCATCACCACCCCGATCCAGTTCCCAGATCTGACCGGCACCATGGAGCGGCTCACCTTCGAGCTCGACTACGTGGGAGCCTTCATCGGCTACGGCGTCGACGCTCCTCCAGATGCCCTCGTCGTCTCCACCGACCCGACGTCGGGCGCGAACATGGCCGTGGCCCGCGAGGTAGACGGCACGGGTCGCGTGCTCGCGTTCGGCGACGAGTGGATCATCTTTGCCAACCAGTGGGAGCCCGTCGGCAACGCGCCCAACACGCAGCCGGACCAGTACAACATCTGCTGGGTGCCACCGGAAGAGCGCACCACCTACGAGTTTCACAGCGTGCAGTCGCTCTATCAGACGAAGCAATTCTGGTACAACGCGATCAGCTGGGTCGCGCCCCCCAACGAGTGCTTCGTCATCGACGACCCGGACGTCGAGATCCCCGAGATCTACTGAGGGAGCGCGCTCCCCGGATCTTCGTTCCCGTTTCGGCCCGGTCCCAATACCGGTCCTGCCTCCAGCTACAGGGACGAGGCGCAGCCCCCACCAAACTGGCCTGGCGCCAAGGACGACCGCCTAGCGAGAGCGAGAAAGACCGCCGGCGTCTCGGCTCCGCAGGGGGAAACGGAGCCGAGACGCGGCGAAGTCGAAGGCAGGCGCGTCTCGCCGCCCGCCGCGCTCGCGGACTCAGAGCCGCGACGCGATGTTCTCCACCAACCCCTCGAACTCGTCGCGATCGACGTCACCGTCGTACATGGGGCGCGCCACCACCGCCTGGATCCACGGGAGCAGCTCGGGATCCGCATAGGGGCTCTGCTTCAGGATCTCCGCCAGGGCTGCCACCGACGCGGCCCACAGGAAGTCGGGGTTCTCGTCGGCGGTCAGGGGCACGATGTCGCCCACCGCCAGCGTCTTGCTGACCTCGTAGGCGGGATCGGTCACGGTGGCGTCCACGTCCTTGTAGCGCACCCGCACGACCGCGAGATCGTCGCCGGTCACCTCCAGCTGCCCGTCGTACACGGCACCATCCACAGCCGCCGGCGCCGCCTTGGCGTTGGGGATCTGCTGGTCCGCCAAGACCAGCTCGTAGAGCGCCGTGACCCGGTGTCCGGCGCCCACCTCTCCCGCATCGATCGCGTCGTCGCGGAACTCGTCGTCAGCCAGGGCGCGGTTCTCGTAGCCGAGCAAGCGGTAGGCGTAGATCTGCTCGGGATTGAACTCGACCTGAAGCTTCATGTCCTTGGCGACGAACGTGAGGGTGGAGAGGAGGCGCTCGCCGACGTAGCGCTCCACCGAGCGCTCGTCGGTCATCACGCCGTAGACGCCGTTGCCCTTGTTGCTGATCGCCTCCAGCATCGCGTCGTTGCCGTAGCCGAAGCCGAGCGCCGTGAAGGTGATCCCGGTCTCTCGCTTTTCCTCGATCAGACCCACCAGCTCCTCCGTCGAGCTGGGCCCCACGTTGAAGTCACCATCCGTGCAGAGGATCACGTGGTTGATCCCGCCATCGATGAAGGATACCTCGGCCTGCTGATAGGCGAGGTAGAGCCCGGAGGCCCCCGCCGTGCTGCCACCCGCAGAGAAGCTTTCGATCTCGTCCAGGATGGTCTCCCGCTCCGACACCGGCGTCGGCGGCAGGGCCACGCCGCTACTCCCCGCGTAAGTGACGATCGCCACGGTGTCGGTGGGCTGGAGCTCGTCGAGAGTCAGGCGCAGCGTGTGCTGGACCAGCGCGAGGCCGCCGGCATGATCCATGCTGCCCGACGTGTCGACGAGGAAGACGAGGTTCGCGGGCCGCCGCTCATCGTCGGCGGGCGGCGCCGCGGCCTGGATCCCGATCCGCATGACCGCCGTGTCGCGCCCAAAGAGCGCCGGCGCCGCCGCCAGCGAGATGCGGAACGGGTGCTCGGCATCAGCCGCGGGCTCGGGATATGCATAGTCGAAGTAGTTGACGTACTCCTCCAGGCGCACGCTCGCCGGATCCGGGAGCCGCCCCGCCTCGGCGTCGCGGCGAAAGATGTCGTAGCTAGCGGTGTCCACGTCGGCGGCAAAGGTGGACAGCGGGTCATGCGCCGTGATCACGAACGGGTTGGTGCCCACCGCCTCGTAGGTCGCGCTCGAGGGATCGTCAAACCCCTCGACGTCGCTGCCATCTTCGAAGCTCGGTCCAGCCATGTAGCTGGCGCCTTCGTCGTCCGCGGAGTTCATGCCGCTGCACCCCCCTAGCAGAAACGCCATCGCCGCGACCGCTGCCAACCCCAGTCCCCAATCGTTCCGCATCGTCTGCCTCCGCCCAAGTAGGTTCGCTCCAGTCGTAGCAACCCACGTGCCAGAAGCGTGGGCGCCTCGAACCGGTGTTTTCCGGCGTAGCGGCTCGGACCGGAACGACTCAGCCGCGACCACGGTGTCATGGTTCGCAGCGCGCGAACTGGAGTACCGTGTCCCGTGCCCGACGACCGCTCCCCGTTTCGAGCCTTTCCTGGATTCCTACCAGTACTTCTCGGCTTGGCGTTCTGTCTGCCCGCGATCACGGTGGGCTTCGTCTTCGACGATCTCATCCATCGCCTCGCGCTCGAAGGGGGATTCCGCGAGCTCTCGCTGCCGTGGTGGCAGCTCTACGATTTCACGCGTAGCCAGCCAGCGCAGGCGCTGATCGACGTCGGGGCCTTTCCCTGGTTCACCTCACACGAGCTCTCGCTGCGCTTGCTGCGACCCGTCACCAGCGCGACCCTCGCACTCGACCACGCGCTCTGGGGGCGGCAGGCACTGCCCGCGCACCTGCACTCACTGCTGTGGCTGGGCGCGCTGGTCGCCCTCGCCGCGGCGCTGTACCGGCGGTGGCTGGATCCCGTGGCGGCGCGCCTGGCGAGCGTGCTGTACGCGATCTCCGGGGTGCACGCGATCCCCACCGCCTGGCTCGCGGCGCGCCACACGCTGATCGCCGCCGTCTTCTCACTGCTCGCCCTCTGGGGCTGGGCGCGCTGGCGGGAGGACGCCTGGCGCCCCGGCATCGCACTCACCGGTGGCGCGCTGCTCCTCTCCGCGCTCGCCAGCGAGGCGTGGCTGGCGGGGCTCGTCTTTCTCCTGCTGTACGAGGGAGTCACTCGCGCGGACTGGCGCGCCCGAGCGCTCGGGCTCGCGCCCTTCGCCGCGGCAGGGGTCGTCTATGCCGGCGCCTACTCATGGCTCGGCTACGGGATCCGCGGCAGTGGCATGTACGTCTCGCCGCTGGCCGACCCGGGGCGGTACCTCGCTGCCGCCGCAGTGCGCCTGCCCCTCGCCTACGCGGAGCTGTTCGCGGGGCTGCCCTCCATCGTCGGCGGCGTCGAGCCCGCGGTGGCGGGGATACTGAGCAGCGCAGGGCTACTGCTCCTCGGCGTCTGCGCCACAACGTTGATCGCGCTCCGCTCCCGCCTCGAAGGGAACCACCACGCACGCTGGCTCGCCCTCGCCGCCGCCGCCACACTCAGCCCCTTGCTGCTCGTCGGGACTTCGATGTCCGGACGCGTGCTCCCCCTACCGATGCTCGGGGCCGCCGCCGCCGTGGCTCAAGCCCTCACGGTGAGCTGGCGGGCGCTACGCCGCGGCACCGGCGCCCGACGCTACCTGGCGCTGGTGCCGTTGCTCGGCCTCGGAGTCCCCCACCTGCTCCTCTCTCCCGGCACCCGCCTCGGCTTCCCGCTGATTCTCGGCGCCGCGAGCGCCGCTCACGAGCGCGTGGCCCGGGAGGCGGATCTCGGACCCTGCGCGCACGGAGGTCGGCTCTACCTCCTCACCGCGGCGGACCCCGTTCTGTCACTCTACCTCGGCCCCGCAGTGACGTTCCACACCCCGGAGCAAGCGCGGGCCGAGCGGCTCCGCGTCCTCACCGTGATCCCCCACGATCTGCAGCTGACGCGGGTCGACGCCCACACCATCGAGCTCGCTGTCCTCGGCGCGCCGCGACGTACCAACGACTTCGAACGCCTCTACCGCTCCGCCACCACCCCACTGAAGCCCGGCCAGAGCTACACGGCGGACGAGCTCACGGCGCGGGTGCTGGACACATCCAACGGACTCGTCACGCGCGTCCGCTTCACCCTGGAAACACCCCTCGACGCGCCCGAGTCCTGCTTCATCGCCTGGCAGCGGGGCCGCGTCGCCCCCGTCACGCTACCCGCCGAGGGTCAGAACACGACCATCCCGTACGAGCGGGGTCCCTCCGGCCAGTAGTGGTCGCGGCCTCCGGCCGCGGCGTCTCGGAATCGCCCCGCTAGAACACCGATCAGGTTGGAAGTGGCGACGGCAACGCCGAAAACGCACCCCCAGCATGGGTGAGGGTGCGTTTCCAGCGTTGCCTGGTTCGCCCCTGCACCCGGATCGGTGCTCTAGGTGCTTGATTTAGATGAGCGAGCGCGATCCTCGATCGCTTCGTGCCCACCCCC